>JADHSV010000006.1 GCA_016776725.1 Rhodospirillales bacterium | reverse complement strand
GTTGGTGCAGATCAGCAGAAAATCCGCGCCCGCCCCTTCAATCCCCTGCGCTGCGTTGGATAAAAGTTCGGCCAGATCATCCCACCGGCCCGCATGCTGCAACCTGCCAATCTCGTCGAACTCCACCGAATACATAATAATACGGGCCGAGTTGACGCCACCCAAACGGCTGCGCACGGTTTCGTTGATGATACGGTAGTATTCGGCGGTCGATTCCCAGCTCATTCCGCCCAGCAGTCCGATGGTTTTCATGACGGCATTCCCCCATACAAGGTTGAAGCCAGATAAACAGCCGTGCCCCACATGATCAAGGCCGATCCGCGATTGAGCACCGTACGCACCCCGCCGATGCTGGACACGCTGCGCCCCAGCACCGCCAGAAACAGGAAAAACACCCACGAAACGGCGATGCAGGCCACGGTGAAAGCAATACGTTCCGGACCGTCGTAAGCCAGCGAACTGGGGCCGATCACGCCGATGGTATCGAGAATGGCGTGCGGGTTTAGCAAGGAAACCGAAGCCGTGAACGCAAACTGCCTGCGCGCCGACCAAGCACCATTGCCGGGCCCGCCGTTCTCCTGGCCACCGCCGTTGCGCCACAACAAAACGCCGACAACCAGCAGGAACACAACGCCACCGACGATCAGCGCCGTTTTCAGCCACGGAATTCCCAGAACCGCGACCGAAACGCCGAACACCGCAAGCAAAATCAGAAAGGTGTCGCACAGTCCGGCGGCGGCCACCGCAGGCAGCGCCCGCCATAGGCTTGGCTGTCCCGCCCCCTGCGCCAACACAAACGTGTTCTGCGGCCCAAGCGGCAATATCAGGCCCAGGGCCAAAACGGCCCCGTGTAAAATGGCGGGCAAAACAGATGAAATCACGGCTGAAATTCTTCTTGGTTCGAGTTGGGCAGCATCTTGGGTCGCCGCCCTGGCAGCGTCAAGAGCCGAAAAAACGACGTTCGCCTTGACTTGGCCACGCATGAAGCCCGAAACTACGCGGCTAATCGGGGGCGGCAAGACAACACGTCCCTTAAATGAATTCGGAACTTCGGGGGGAGGCCCGTTTGGGTGCCGGTCGCAGTTCCGTCGTTGCAACGACACAGATCACAGGGAAGAACTCATGAAGAAATTTGCGATTATTGTGGCGGCGGCGATGCTCGTTTCGGGCGCGGCCGTGGCGGGCGACAAAATCAGGATGGGCACCGAGGGCGCCTACCCTCCGTTCAACCAGATCGACCCCAGCGGCAAACTGACCGGCTTCGACGTCGAAATCGGCGACGCGCTTTGCGAACAAATGAAAGCCGACTGCACGTGGGTGACGCAAGACTGGGACGGCATTATTCCGGGTCTGCTGGCGAAAAAATACGACACCATCATCGCCAGCATGTCGATCACGGACGAGCGCAAACAGGCCGTCGATTTCACCGAACGCTACTATTCCAACAGTCTTCGTTATGTCGCCAAAAAGGGTTCGGGTCTGGACGTGACCAAGCTCAAGGGCAAGGCCGTAGGTGCGCAGCGCGCCACCATCGCCGGCCAATACCTTGAAGACAACATGGCCGACAAGGTCGACATCAAACTCTACGACACCCAGGAAAACGCTTATATCGATCTGGCCGCCGGGCGCACCGACGCCATCTTGGCCGACATGCTGGTCAACTATGAATGGCTGCAATCGGACGCGGGCAAGGGCTTCGAATTCGTCGGCGACTCCTTCAACCGCAGCGACATTATCGGCATCGCCATCCGCAAGGGTAGCGACGATCTGCGCAAGAAGCTGAATGGAGCCATCAAGGCCATCATTGCCGACGGGACCTACGCGAAAATTAACGCGAAATACTTCCCGTTCTCGATCTACTAAGGGATTTGGGGTCCGGATTTTATGGGTCCGGACCCTTTCCTTTCGTAGCTTAACGCATGGAAACCGTCCTTCCCTACGCCGGCCTTTTCGCGACAGGTACGGCGATCACCCTTCTGGTCACCCTGGCGGTGCTGCCCATCGGCATTTGTCTGGGATTGCTCGGCGCGGCGGCGAAGCTGTCGGGCGATCCGGTCGCCATGGCCTACGCCAATTTCTATACAACGGTGGTGCGCGGCCTGCCGGAATTCCTGGTCATTCTTATCTTTTTCATGGGCGGGCAGCACGCCGTCAACGCGATTGTCGATATGGTCGGCTACGACGATTTCGTCGATTTCAATCCGTTCGCAGCGGGCACACTGGCGCTGGCCTTTATGTTCGGCGCATACGCGACCGAAATTTTCCGCGGCGCCATCCTTGCCATCCCCAAGGGGCAAGCCGAGGCGGCGCGGGCCTTCGGCATGAGCGGCTGGCTGACCTTCCGGCGGATCACCCTTCCTCAGGTATGGCGGCTGGCCCTGCCGGGACTAGGCAACCTGACCCTTGTTCTGATGAAGGATTCGGCGCTGCTGTCCATGATCGGACTGAATGAAATCATCCGGGTGGCGGGTATCGGCGCGCAGACAACGAAAAACACGACGCTGTTTTATTTCGTCGGTGCGCTGTTGTTCCTGTTGCTGACCTTCATCGTGACGGCCATTCAAAAACGGCTTGAAATTAAGGCCAACCGGGGCATCGCCCAGGCCAGGGGTTAGGGCGATATGCAAGCGGAAACCAAAGATCTTCTGATCCGAATCGCTTGGCGCAGCTTCTATGTCCTCACGGCGTTGGTCGTCGCCGCCATCATTTACGGTCTTTCGATCCTCAACTACGGGGTCATTTTCAAGTATTTCGGCAAGGTTCTGGGCGGCGCGGTCATAACATTGGAATTGGTGACGATTGCCGTCATTCTGGGTTTTTTCGTCGCCCTGCCGACCGCGCTAATGCGTCTGTCGCCAAATCCGCTGCTGCGCTATCCGGCCCATACGTTCATTTATTTTTTCCGCGGCACGCCGCTGCTGATACAGATGTTTTTCGTCTACTACGGCTTCGCGCAGACGGATATCGTGCGCGAGACGTTCCTTTGGCCCATATTCAAGCAGGCTTACTGGTGCGCGCTTTTCACTTTCGTACTTAATACCGGCGCGTATTCGGCTGAAATCCTGCGCGGCGCCATTCAGGCGGTTCCGGCCGGCGAGATCGAGGCCGCCCGGGCTTTCGGCATGAGCAAATGGACGGCGTATCGCCGGGTGATCCTGCCGCGCGCCTTTCGCATCGCCATGCCCGCCTATGGCAACGAAATCATCTTCATGCTCAAGGGAACCGCCCTGGCCAGCACCATTACGCTTCTCGATCTGACCGGCGTCGCGCGCACGGTAATTGCCCGAACCTTTACGTCCATTGACGTATTCCTGGTCGCCGGCCTCATCTATGTGGCGATCACGTATTGCTTCCTGTGGGGCTGGAGCCGCATCGAAAAACGCGTCAACGCCTACCTGTCGCAGCAACCCTGAGAAAATTTGAGGTGATGTTTCACAGTTTCAGAATCAAAAAAATAGGCGTACTATAGCTGTTTACCGTGGGAGCGGGCAGCAGAGGACACGAGCCATGATTGCGAGATCGACCTTTGAGGTCGCTATTGTTAACAAAGACGTCAGCAGAGCGGTGGAAATGGGTGGGCATCACCCCGACCTCGCCGACTCGTGGGCAGAAGTCAATTATTTTGAAATCAGGGCCAATGATGAAAACGATGCCCGGCGCAAGATGGCGTCGCGTTACCCGCCAACCGAAGGCTACGTGATCGAGGACGTATTTCAGATCAAATTTGCCGAATAGAGAAAAAACCGGCTTTTTCGTCCCCTCCCCGCTCGCCAATACCTACCTATTTCGACGTCATCGAACGGTGGTCGTCGCGCAGCCATACGTATAGCGCCGGGATCACCAGAAGCGTCAGCGCCGTTGATGACGCCAGCCCAAACACCAGCGAAATCGCCAGGCCCTGAAAAATCGGGTCCGCCAGGATAAAGGCGGCGCCGATCATGGCCGCCATGGCGGTCAGGAAGATCGGTTTGAAGCGGATCGCGCCGGCCTCCAGCAAGACGTCGCGCAACGGCTCGCCGTCGCCCTGGCGGCTGCGGATAAAATCGACCAGCAGGATCGAATTGCGCACGATGATCCCGGCCAGCGCGATAAAGCCAATCATCGACGTGGCCGTAAAGGGTGCTGCAAAAAGCCAGTGTCCGAAAACGATGCCAATCAGCGTCAGGGGCACCGGGGCCAGGATCACAAGCGGCAGCTTGAAACTGCCGAATTGCCCCACCACCAGCAGATAAATGCCCAGAATGGCCACCGCAAAGGCTGCCCCCATGTCGCGGAAGGTGACATAGGTGATTTCCCACTCGCCGTCCCACAGCATGGTGGGGGCGGACTCGTCGGCCGGTTGACCATGATATTTGACGATCGGCTTGCCGCCCTCGCCCCAATCCAGGTCATCCAACGCCTCTTCCACCGCGAGCATCCCGTAAATGGGAGCCTCATACCGGCCCGCCAGTTCGCCCATCACCATCTCGGTGAAATGGCCGTTGTGGCGGAAAAGCGGATAGCTTGCCATCTCGCGTTTCAGCCTCACCACATCGCCCAGTTCAACATTGGCGCCGGTGTCGGCTGCGGGGCCGGGTGCGGGCAGCGGTGTGGACAGGATGCGTTCGCTGGGCACGAGGCCCGATTTCGGCAGCCTGACGGCGATTTCAACGGGGTTTCGCCCCGCCCCACGATGGGAATAACCGACCTGCACGCCGCCCATAAGAACGGCCAGGGTGTCGTATACGGCCTGTTCCTGAACGCCATGATACTCCAGGTTTTCCTGATCGACCTCGATACGCAGGCGCTCGGGCGGCGCGCCAAAGGAATCATCCACATCCACAACGAAATCGACGGCTTCAAATGCTTCGCGAACCTTGGCAGCGGTGGCCCGGCGGGTGGCCGCATCGGGGCCGTAAATTTCGGCCAGAAGGGTGGACAGAACCGGTGGCCCGGGCGGCACTTCGACCACCTTCACAGACGTGCCTTGCGGAACCGAAAGGCCGCGAAGGCGTTCACGAACATCCAGTGCGATATCGTGGCTGGCCCGTTCGCGCATCTTCTTGGGCGACAGGTTGATTTGGATATCTCCCTGTTCGGCGCCTGCGCGAAGATAGTAGTGCCGCACCAGGCCATTGAAGTTAAACGGCATGGATGTTCCCGCATAAGCCTGCAGGCTGGTCAGTTCGGGCAAATCCGCAATGCGCCGAGCCGCCCCGAAAAGGACGCGCTGCGTGGCTTCCAGACTTGACCCTTCCGGCAGATCGACCACCACCTGAAGTTCGGACTTATTGTCGAAGGGCAGCAGCTTGACGGTCACGTCCCTGGTCAGGAACGCTACGCAAACGCCTGCCGTGGCAACGGCGGTCAGAATCAGAAACACGATGGAGCGCGCACGCCCCTTAAGCACCGGTGTGGCAATCTTTCGATAAAAGCGGCCCATTGCCCCTTCGTCGTGGTCATCAGAAGGGCTCTCCGAGGCCTTCTTGCGCACCTTCATTAGCAGCCATGGTGTGATCACCACCGCGACGAAGAAGGAAAACACCATGGCGGCGGATGCATTGGCGGGAATGGGGCTCATATACGGCCCCATCAGGCCCGAAACGAACATCATGGGAAGAAGGGCGGCGACGATGGTCAGCGTCGCCACGATGGTCGGATTGCCCACCTCGGCCACACCGTCGATGGCCGCCTGAACCGCGCTACGCGGCCCGCCCATGCGCCAATGACGCACGATGTTTTCAACCACGACAATGGCGTCGTCGACCAGAATACCAATGGAAAAAATAAGCGCGAACAGGCTGACCCTGTTGATGGTGTAGCCCATCAGCCACGACGCGAATAGCGTCAGCAGGATGGTCGTCGGAACCACCACCATGACCACCGCGCCCGCACGCCAGCCCAGCACCAGCGCCACCAGAAACACGATGGAAACGGTCGCCAGTCCCAAATGGAACAGCAATTCGTCAGCCTTTTCCAGGGCCGTTTCACCGTAATCGCGCGTCGTCGTCACCTCGACATCGGCAGGAATAAGCCGGCCGCGCACCAGTTCCAGACGCTTGAGAATTTCGTCGGCAACGATGACGGCATTGGCTCCTTTGCGTTTGGCCACGGCCAGGGTGACGGCGGGCCGCGTGACCAGATTGCCGTCTTCTCCCCTTTGCATATGCCAGACCTGATGTTCGGCAGGGCGCGCGCCAACCACCACATCGGCCACGTCGTTTACATAAACGGGACGGCCGTCGCGGGTCGTGATCAGCAGCAGCCCGATATCGGGAATGCCCTTTAGCGTTTGCCCGACCACCGTCTGGATCGACCGGCCGGCCTCACGCAAATTGCCAACGACGAAGGATCGGTTGGCGTTTCGCACCTTCTCGACCAATTGGTTGAGCGTCACGCCGTACAGGGACAATCGTTCCGGATCGGGTTCGACGCGAATTTGGTCCGGCCGCCCGCCGACGACGAAGGTCAGGCCGACATCGTCGATCTTGATCAATTCGTGCTGAAGTTCCTCGGCGATGTTAAAAAGCGCGTTGTCGGTCCAGCGCGCGGCGTTTTCGGACTTGGGCGACAGTGTGAGGGTCACGATGGGCACATCGTTGATGCCACGGCCCACAATCAGGGGTTCGGGAATGCCCAGGGGGATGCGGTCCATATTGGCGCGCAGTTCCTCGTGAACGCGCAAAACGGCCCGGTCCTCGTCGGCGCCGACCAAAAAGCGCGCCGTCACCATGACGCGGTCATCCAGCGTTTGCGAATAGACGTGCTCGACCTCGTCAATGCCCTTGACGATATCTTCCAAGGGCTTGGTCACCAGTTCGACCGCGTCCTCGGCCTTGAGGCCGTCGGCGCGAACCAGAACGTCGATCATGGGAACGCTGATTTGCGGTTCTTCCTCGCGCGGCAACACCACCAGCGCCATGGCGCCAAGAGCCAGCGACGCCAAAAGAAGCAGCGGCGTCAACGCCGAGCCGATGAAGGAACGCGTCAGAACGCCGGAAATACCCAACTTCATTTCGCGGCCTCCGGCGTTTGCAGCACGTCACCGTCACGAAGGCCCGAAAGAATTTCGGTTCCGGCCTCCAGGGTCAGACCGGTTTGCACCACGCTTTCACCCACACCCTTGATGCGCGCGTAGGTCACGCCGAAGCGTTCCATCAGAAAATCTTCGGGAACCACGAAAGTTTCGCGCGACCCGGCTGAAACGTACACCGGCACCCTCTCGCCGACGAAATAATCGCCCAGGCCGTCCACCTCGACATCGGCGACCACACGGCCCTGCTTCAACTCTGGATAAACCTGCCTGATGTTTCCGCTGCGCGCCTTCAGGCTTTGGCCGCCAATCGATACGGCTTCGCCCCGGCGAATGAAGCGCGCGTGGCGCTCGGGAAGGTGCATGCGCAGGATGAAAGCGTCGGCGGCGATGGTCGCCACCAACTCGCCGGGCTGAACGTTGGTCCCTTCCGTGACATGGACTTTAAGCACCCGCCCGTCAGCCGGCGCCAGCACGGCGCCTTCGCTTCTGCGTTGCGAGATAACGGCCTTTTCCGCTTTCATGGCCGCCAGTTGCTGTTCGGCGACATCCAGATTGGTCTGGGCCTCATCCAGGCGGACCTGACTGACGGTCCCGCTCTTTCGCAATCGGGCAATACGGTCGAAGGCAGTCTTGGCCAGATCCTTCTGGGCGACAACAGACTTTATGCGAGCGTCCAGCGCCCTCATTCCAAGGCGAAGCTTGGGATCGTCAACCCGCGCCAAACGCTGGCCCTTCTTTACCCGGCTGCCTTCATCCACCTGAAGGCCCGAAATGGTGCCGCCGATGCGCGTACGGGCCGCTGCGGTATCAACGCTTTCAACCGTTGCAAACACCGCCTTGCGGTCCACCACGACCGATTTTCGTACCGTGAATTCGTTATCCGCGGCCCCGGCAACCCCCGCCTGAAGCAAAGTCGCCATACCGAAAAGAAGCGGCAAAACGGCGCGAACCAAATGAACGCTTTTCATGATCTGTCTTCCTTGAACGCATCAGCTGATGAAATTCATTATATTAGCGCTTGCTAATTTAGCAATGGTTTATATATTTAGGTGACGAGTTATGGTTTGCAATCCCACTCTATGGAGAAAAACATGTCAATCGACAGAATTGTTATGGCCTTCGCCGGCATTGTGATTTTGGCCAGCTCGGGCCTTTCCGTGTATCACGATCCCAATTGGCTTTGGCTGACGGCCTTCGTGGGCGCCAATCTGTTTCAGGCGGCCTTCACCGGCTTTTGCCCGCTGGCGATTATCCTGAAAATGCTGGGTGCGGCCCCCGGCAAGGCATTTTCCTGACCCTTGAGCCCCGCTCGTAAAACGCGCTAAATTTAGGTCACCTTCTTCAAGGAGTTATCCATGCGCGTTTCCATCATCCAGATGAATGCCGGGGCCGACAAGGCCGCCAACCATGAATGCGCGGCATCGCTCATTGCCCGCGCGGTCGCTACAGACCGCACGGACATGGTGGTTCTGCCTGAAATGTTCGCCTTTCACGGCATGGACAGCGAAGGCCGCCGCGCCGCCGCCGAAACCATCCCCGATGGCGAAACCTATGACTTTCTGAAGTCGCTGGCGGTCGAACACGGAATTTTCGTGCATGGCGGCAGCTATATCGAAAAGGCGGGCGACAGCTTTTTTAACACGACCGTCGTCTTCGGACCGAACGGTGAAGAGCTGGCGCGCTACCGCAAGATCCATCTGTTCGACGTCACCACGCAGGACGGCAAGGAATACAAGGAATCGGCGGTATTCTCGCGGGGCGAAGATCTGGTCACCTATGAAGGCATTGAGGGGCGCATCGGCTGTTCCATCTGCTATGACCTGCGCTTCCCCGAACTCTACCAGGGCCTGGCCGCGGCCGGTTGCAAGGTCATTATGGTTCCGGCCGCCTTCACGCTGATGACCGGCAAGGACCACTGGGAGGTCCTGTTACGCGCCCGCGCCATCGAAACCGAAACCTATGTGGTCGCGCCGGCCCAGTGGGGCCCGTATCCGGGCGGCAAGGGCGCCAGCTTCGGCCATTCCATGATTGTCGATCCGTGGGGAAACGTCATTTCGCGCATCCCCGAGGGTGACGGCTTCGCCACGGCCCGGCTGGACATGGGATATGTGGACACCGTGCGCGCGCGCATTCCGGTCGCCGAACACAAGGTGCTGAAATAATCACGATCAGGGTTGGCGCGTCCGCCTGATTTCGTCGGGAACAACGCTTATCGGATCGGGATGGATCAGGACTTCCGCTTTGGGGAAGGCTTCAGCCACCTCTTTTTCGACCCGGTCGACCAGTTCATGGGCCAGCATGAGCCCCAAATCATCGGCCAGCACGAGATGAAGCTGAATAAAGACGCTGGTCCCCGAGGAGCGGGTGCGTATGTCGTGAACACCCAGCACTCCGTCACAACCCAGCACGATTTCGCGGATTTCTTCGCGCTGGTCGTCCGGCAATTCGCGATCCATCAGAACATCCAGGGCCTGACGGCCGATCCGCCACGCCCCCCAGCAGATAAACGAAGCAATGCCGATGGCAAACAGCGGGTCGGCGGCCATCCATCCGAAATGCGTCGTAACGAACAGAGACACAATGACGCTGGCGTTGACCAGAATGTCATTCTGATAATTCAGGGATTCCGCGCCAATGGCCAGCGAACCGGTTTTGCGAACGACGTATTTCTGAAAAACGACCAGACAGGCGCTCATCACCATGCCCAGCACCATCACTGCGTATCCGATGTCGGTGTTGCTCAGTTCGTGCGGAAAAAAGAGGCGGTGAATCGCCTGACCGAAGACGAAAATCCCCGACCCCAAAACGAATGCAGCTTCGGCCAGTCCACCCAGGGATTCCGCCTTGCCATGACCGAAACGGTGATCGTGATCGGCCGGTTGAAGGGCCTGCCGAACCGCGAAAAAGCTGACCAGCGACGCGCCCACGTCCAGCAAACTGTCAACCAGGGTCGACAACAAGCTGACCGAATCGGTAGCCACCCACGCAGCCATTTTGGCGATAACCAGCGTCCCCGCGACCGTAACGGACGCATAGGTCGCAGCCCGCATAAGACGGCCGGCGCGCTCAGGGTCAAACTGCCCTCGCGGTCCTTCGTTTGGTGCCAAATCCGCCATAGTCCTCTTTACGGAAACAGTTTGTCCGTTTTCCAACCGTCGGACGTCCGGGTGAACAGCAAGCGATCGTGAAGGCGTGATTTTCGATCCTGCCAAAACTCAATTCTATCGGGGGTTACGCGATAACCCGACCAGAAATCCGGCCTCGGCACACTACCTACATGGAACTTGGCGGCAAACTTTGCGACCCGCTTTTCCAATTCAAACCGCCCTTCCAGGGGTTGCGATTGCTTCGACGCCCACGCCCCGATTTTGCTGCCGCGGTCCCGCGTGGCGAAATAGGCATCGGCCTCGGCATCGTCAATAAGCGCAACCGGCCCTTCCACATTGACCTGCCGGGCCAACGACTTCCAATGGAAACAAAGGGCGGCACGCGGGTTGCCGCTGATTTGCTGCGCCTTGCGGCTGCCCAGATTGGTGTAGAAAACAAACCCCCGCTCATCGAGCCCCTTCAGCAAGACCATGCGCACGCTGGGCGTGCCGCGCGGCCCGGCGGTCGCCACGGCGCAGGCAGTTGGAATGTCGGGTTCCGACTTTTCTGCCTCGGCAAGCCAGTCCCTGAAAAGGGCGATGGGATCGTCTGTCACGGCGCGGGGGCCCTTTCGTATCCTATAGCAAGCGTAGGGTGCGCTTCCAAATCGGCTTAGTTCCTACCATATTTAATGGAGCGCAGGTAAGCATTGAGAAATACTATTGCGCTTATTATTGCGCATCGAAGACGGAAAGGACCCATTATGGCAGCGAGAGCAATTGTGATGGTGACGCTGGCCGCCTTTCTGATGACGGCGTGCAGCGAAATACGGGACCGACCCAACGAAACGGCGGGCGGAATTCTGGGCGCCGTCGCCGGTGGCCTGATCGGCTCGCAATTCGGCGGTGGAACCGGACAGATTGTCGCTGGCGCGCTGGGCGGCATTCTCGGCGCATGGGCGGGAAGCGAGGCCGGCCGGTCCCTCGATGAAGATGACCGCCGCTATGCCTCGCAAGCCCACGAGCAAGCGTTTGTCAGCGGCCAGACCATGCGCTGGAACAACCCCGACACCAAAAACTACGGGACCGTTCAGCCCGGACACGGTGGGCCCGACGCAGCATCCGGCGCTTTTTGCCGCGAGTTCAAGTCCATCATCGTTGTAGAAGGCGTGCGCCAGGAGGCCTACGGCACAGCCTGCCAGCAAGCCGACGGTTCCTGGCAAATCGTTAATTAAGCCGTTTTTCGCGTTTCAACCGGTTGGGGCGCGGCTTCGTCCGGAGAATCCAACAGATCACGCAGCGAAACGGCCGCCGCGCTTTTCTGCAATTCGGAAAGATCAACCAGCCTGCCCGTCAGTTGCGACCGCCACGCCACCCCGTCCGAGCCGCCTTCGCCAGGCTCCAGGGCCAGGCCAAGAAGCCGCATCAGATCATACAGACTGACCGAAACCAGATCGCGCACCAGTACCCATCCGCGTTTTGTCGTTTGGTCCGTAAACCCGGATTTTTCCAACATGACAAGGGTGCCGTCCACCACCTCGCCACCCAGGCCGGTCTCCTGCATGATCGCCGCGCGGGACGTTCCTTCGCCGCTGCGGCTGCCGATAAACAGACAATCGAGGATTTGCAGTGCGGCGACCAATCGGTCTTCGGGCTCCAGAATTTTGTTTCGTTCGCGAATGCCGGCGCGCCATTCCCCCAATGAAGCCGTAATGACCGCGCCGAAAATCACCACCGCCCACGACATGTACATCCAGACCAGGAAAATCGGCACCACGGACACCGCGCCGTAGATCGTCTGATAGGTCGGGAATTTCGTAACGTAAAGACCGAACCCCTTGCGCAGCAGGGCAAAAAGCAGCCCCGCCACAATGCCGCCGACCAGCGCGTTCACCGTATTAATGCGGCGATTGGGGACAATGACATAGCAAAGGGTCAGGGCGACAATGACCATCAACGTGGGCAGATATTGCGTGAAATTGACCAGCTTGCTTTGCACACCGTCCACACCAGCCCAGCGCGTCAGCGCGAAGAAATACGTGCTCAGGGAAAAACTTGCGCCCAGCAGCAGCGGTCCCAGCGTCAGCAACGCCCAGAACACCAGCAGGCGAGGAACCATGGCGCGCGCCCGGGCCACGCGGAAGATGGCGTTCAGATCGGCTTCAATGGTTCCCAGCAGCAGAACGGCTGTCGCCGCCAGACCAATAATGCCCACCGCCGTCAACCCGGCCGTGTTTTTGATGAACTGGTCGAAATACTCGCGCATGGCCTGCGCCGATTGCGGCAGGAAGTTGCTGAATAACGCGCCCTGGAAATCTTCGCGAATGCCCTCAAACACCGGGAACGCCGCCAACATGGAAAAAGCGATTGCCGACAACGGAACCACAGCCAAAAGCGACGTGTAGCTAAGGGACGCCGCCATTCTCAGCCCACGGTCTTCTTGAAACCGGGCTACGGCGAACTTCAGAAAAGCCCTCAGTTCCCGAGCCTTCTGCACCACATCGACATCGGCCCAACGCATCCCACGCCCTCCGCTATCACCAAATGGCTACACCCACGCCACCCAAAGTATACGCCGAAACAACCAAAAAGCGGAATGCCTGTGGGGAGGATGGGGAAAGCGGATTTTTCAGACCGTTTTCCCCCCGCCCACTTGCATCCCGCCTTCCCGCCTACCTTCCCGCCTTCCCGCCTACCTTCCCGCCTTCCCGCCTTCCTTCCCGCCTTCCCGCCTTCCTTCCCGCCTGCCGTCCCGCCTACCGTCCGGCCTTCCTTGCTTCCTGGCTTCCTGGCTTCCTGGCTTCCTGGCTTCCCTCCCTTAGCCTCACCCTTCTTCCATCCTCCTTTCCTTCCTCCTTAGTTGCGACTGCGACTTATTCGCAATTGATTTAACAGCACTTCGTTCTTAAATGTGGTTATGGCGCGGGGTTCGTTTACGTCGCGGGGTTCGTTTACGTCGCGGAGTTCGTTTACGTCGCGGAATTTGTTTACGTCGCGGAATTTGTTTGTGTCGTGGGGTTCGTATTGAGGGAGAGTTGCGGGTTGTTCGGGTTTGTATCGAGGCGATGCGCGGCATTGTTGCTTAACGGTGAATTTGGATGGGGCGCTTTTCCGAGGGCACTTTAAGCGTCCCGACCCTGCTGGTGGATTGGAGCTGCATGTTTTCACGGCGGCGATTTCTTGGTGGGACGGCCCTTGTTGGGATGGGGGCGGCGCTTTTCCGGAAGGCCGGGGCCGCTTCGCAACCCCAAAGCAAGGTGCACGCGCATTCGGGCGAGAATACCGTTGTAGGAACCGTCGATCATGACCGCAACGGCTTCGATCCCCACGCCGTTCTGACCGACTGGGATACGGGCGAGGTTTCAACGCTTGCCGATGGGCGGACCCTGCGCAAATACGAAATCATTGCCGCCGATATGGATATCGAGATCGCGCCCGGCGTTATGTTCGCCGCCTGGGTCTACAATGGGCGCATTCCGGGGCCGACCCTGCGCGCCACCGAGGGAGATCTTATCCGCATTCGTTTTTTCAACGCCGGCAGCCACCCCCACACCCTTCATTTCCATGGCATCCATTCGGCCCGCATGGACGGCGTTCCGGGCGCGGGTCAGGTTGATCCCGGCGAAGAATTTACCTACGAATTCACCGCCGCTCCGTTCGGTTGCCACCTGTACCATTGCCATTCGATTCCGCTTAAGCGGCATATTCACAAGGGGCTGTATGGCGCTTTCATCGTCGATCCCGACCCCGCCAAACACGCCGACCATGCGACCATTGCAAATTCGCGCCTGCTGGGCAGCGCCGAGAACGCCGGCTGGCAGGAAATGGTCATGGTCATGAACGGCTTCGACACCAATTTCGATGATGAAAACGAGTTCTATGCCGTCAACACCATTGCATTCGCCTATTTCGCCAAACCGATCCGCATTTTGCGCGATAAACCGGCGCGCATTTATCTGGTCAATGTGACCGAATTCGACGCCATCAATTCGTTTCATCTGCACGCCAATTTCTTCAATTACTACGATCATGGAACGACCCTGACCCCGACCTTGCAAACCGTCGACACGGTCATGCAGTGTCAGGCCCAGCGCGGCATCATCGAATTTTCGTTCGCCGATCACGAGCCGGGCCTCTACATGTTCCACGCCCACCAGACGGAGTTTGCCGAACTGGGCTGGATGGCGCATTTCGAGGTGGTGTAATGAAACGCACCCTGATTATTGTGCCGCTTTTGCTGATCGTCGGCCTGGCCGCAGCTTTTCTGGCCGCCCGCCCCTTCGATGAGTTGAGCCGGGGCGCGCCGCCGGGTGAGGCATTGAACATCGAAACGGTGCGCCTTGAAGATGCGGGCATTTTTGTGGGCGTGCGGGCTTCGGGTTCCGAACCCATGAGCATCGCGCAAATTCAGGTCGATGGCGCCTACCGCACATTTATGCAAACCCCCGGCGGCCCCATCGGATATCTCGGCACGGCTGAATTCCACATTCCCTACCCGTGGGTTGCCGGAGAGAGCCACCATCTGGTTTTCCTCAGCGCAAGCGGGACCACCTTCGAGCATTCCATCGAGGTCGCCGTGCAATCACCGGCAACGACGGCAGCCGATTTATGGGGTCTGGCGCTGGTCGGGCTATTGGTCGGCGTCGTGCCCATTGTGTTCGGGTTTGGCTTCTATCCGGCGCTCATCGCCTTTGGCGAGAACGGGCGGCAGTTCGCCATGGCCCTGACGGTGGGTCTGCTTGCCTTCCTGCTGGTCGATACGCTCATTGAAGGACTGGAGGCCGCCCAGGCTGTGGCCGACGGCCTGAAAGCGGACCTGATTGTCTGGCTGGGGGCGGTCCTCACCTGCCTTGTCCTGCTGGTGATCGGCAGGCGTAGTGGCCGCCCGCCCCAGGGGCCGCAGCTGGCCATGTTCATCGCGCTGGGTATCGGCGTGCATAATCTGGGCGAGGGCCTTGTTATCGGGGCGTCGTTCGCGGCGGGCGAGGTTGCGCTGGCGTCATTCCTGGTTCTTGGTTTCGCCCTGCACAACGTAACCGAGGGCATCGCCATCAGCGCGCCGCTGCGCCGCAAGGCCGCATCCATGACGCGGCTGGGCCGCTTGGCGCTGATTGCGGGCGGACCGGCCATTGTCGGCACGACTGCGGGCGGTCTGGCCGTCGCCCCCATCTGGACCGCCGCCGCCTTCGCCGTCGGCGCGGGCGCCATCCTTCAGGTCATGATCGAGGTGGGAGGACTGTTCCTGCGCCGCGCGCGTGAAACAGGCCAGCCGCAATATTCCACGGTCGGCCTTGCAGGGTTTTCATGCGGTGTCGCCGTTATGTACGCCACCGCCTTCGTCGTGCATGGCTAGAGCGCTCTAATACGTTTCCAAAAACCGCATCATGTCGCCTTGCGGTTCGCCCACAAGGCCGCCTTCGTGCATGATGATCTGGCCGCGCAGCACCGTGGTGATCGGCCAGCCCTTGACCTTCATGCCGTCATAGGGTGTCCAGCCGCAACGGCTGGCGATCCACGAATTGGTGATGGTGCGCTTGGCCTTGAGGTCGACAATGGTGAAATCACCGTCATAACCCGGCGCAATGCGCCCTTTTCCGGCGATCCCGAACAGGCGTGCCGGACCCGAAGCGGTCAGATCGACAAAGCGTTCCAGCGACAACCGTTCCGCATTGACGTGATCCAGCATCACCGGAACCAGGGTTTGCACACCCGGCATGCCCGATGGCGATTTCGGGTACGGAGCCTCTTTTTCGGCTATCAGGTGCGGTGCATGGTCCGACCCCAGGCAATCGATCAGGCCGTCGTTCACGGCCTTCCACAGGGCCTTGCGATGGCGGGCGTCGCGGATCGGCGGGTTCATTTGGCCGAACGCGCCAAGCTTCTCGTAGACCTCGGGCGCGGCCAATGTCAGGTGCTGGGGCGTGGCCTCGACCGAAATGGTGTCTTCACGCCCGCGCAGGATGTCCAGCTCCTCGGCCGTGCTGATATGCAGCACGTGAACGCGCCGACGCGCCGCATGGGCCAATTTCAGCAGCCGCCTGGTCGATTTGACGGCGCATTCCACATCGCGCCATTCGGGGTGGGCGGAAACGTCGCCCGCTTCTTCGGCGATATGGAAACGCTCTTTCAACCGCGCCTCGTCCTCGGAATGGACCGAACAGCGCCGTGCACCCTGCGCCAGAACCTGTGCCAGGGTCGCGTCGTCGTCCACCAAAAGATTGCCCGTGGAACTCCCCATGAAGATCTTGACGCCGCAACAGCCCGGAAGCCGCTCCAACTCAGCCAGTTCATTAACGTTAGCCGCCGTCGCGCCCACGTAAAACGCGGCATCGCACCACAGCCGCCCGCGCGCATTGCGCCATTTGGCCGAATAGGCATCGGTGTCGGTAATCAGGGGATTGTTGTTGGGCATATCGAAAACGGCGCAAACCCCGCCCAATGCGGCCGCTGCCGTGCCGGTTCCCAGGTCCTCTTTGGCTTCGCCGCCGGGTTCGCGGAAATGAACCTGGGTGTCGATGACGCCGGGCAGCACATGAAGCCCCTTGGCGTCCAGCACGTTCTCGCCCGCCGCCGACCCAAGATCGCCGATGGCGGCGATACGCCCGCCGCGAACGCCGATATCGGTTTTCACCACGCCTACCGGGGTCACGGCCTTGCCGCGCCGGATGATCAGATCGAAGCTATCGGACATTTTATTCCCGCCCACCATTGAAAATTCGAACGCCGGTTCACTCATAACACTTATGAGCAAGAAGCAAAAATTCGAAATCGAGAAAAGCGACGCCGAATGGCAACAATGCCTTAGCGAAACGCAATTCGGCATCCTGCGTCAGCACGGGACGGAGCATCCGGGATCCAGCCCGTTGGATAAGGAGGCCGCGCCCGGAACCTATCACTGCGCCGGATGCGGCACGGCGCTGTTTTCCTCCGATCACAAATTCGATGCCGGATGCGGCTGGCCCAGTTTTTTCCAGCCATTGGAGCAGACCATCGGCACGTCGACGGACTACAAGCTGATCTATCCCAGAACCGAAACCCATTGCGCCAAGTGCGGTGGCCATCTGGGCCATGTTTTTAACGATGGCCCCCAACCGACCGGCCAGCGCTATTGCATCAACGGCGCGGCCCTTTCGTTTAAAGGCGAATGACAGGCGCCCCCCGGCATCGTATCATTCGTGATGTCGGCGAACGGGGGGAAGGTGATGCGAATTCTCGACGTCCACGGCGCAAAAATACCGGCCTTGGGTTTGGGAACCTGGCGACTGCGGGGCCGCACCTGCCGCGACATGGTTCGCTATGCCCTGGAAATCGGCTACCGCCACATCGACACCGCGGCCATCTACGGCAATGAAGAAGAGGTAGGCAAAGGAATAGCCGCCTCCGGCGTGGCCCGCGAAGAAATTTTCCTGGTAACCAAGGTCTGGTCCAGCAACCTGTCGCACAATGCGGTTCTGCACGCAGCGGACGAAAGCTTGAAACGCTTGCGATCCGGCTATATCGACCTTTTCCTCATTCATTGGCCGTCACGCTCGGTTCCGCTGGCCGAAACCATGGACGCCATGAGCAAGCTTCAGATCAGCGGCAAAATCCGCCATTTCGGGGTCAGCAATTTCAACGTAGCCCTCATGCGTGAGGCCATCGAAACCCTGAACGTCCCCATCATTGCCAATCAGGTGGAGTACCATCCCTATCTGTCACAGAACCGGGTGCTGGATTTTTGCCGGCGCGCGGGCATCACGCTGACGGCCTATTGCCCGGTGGCCGAGGGGCGCGCCGCCAGGGACAACACCCTGCGCCGCATCGGCGCAAAGTACGATAGATCAGCCGCCGAGGTAGCCCTTCGCTGGCTTCTGCATCAGGACATGGTTTCGGCCATTCCCATGACCGCCAATCCCGATCATTGCCGGGCGAATCTGAACGTGTTTGACTTCTCGCTGGCGCCCGATGACCGGGCCGCCATCGCGTCCCTGGCCTCCGGTCGCCGATTTGTCGATATGTATTCGGAACACCCGTGGGATCCGGACTGACCCCAATTCGCTCCCTTTCCACTTGCTCCAGCGAGCCCAGCAGCCGGCAAAACCGTTTTATTCCGAATATCTTCTTTAGCCACGGGTGCTGCTATTTGTTAGTCTTAGCGTAATCGCTCATCGCAACCGGGTAACATTCGGTGGCATGGCGCCGTTAACGTCCTCGCATGCCCCATCGGAGGACCGGGATGACCGACCTTCAGGGTTGGCTCGATAGCATCGGGTTAGGCAAGTACGCCGAGGCCTTTGTCGAGAACGACCTCGGATTGGACGTCCTACCCGAACTGTCCGAGTCCGATCTCAAAGAACTTGGCTTGTCCATGGGGGACCGCAAGCGCTTCCTGAAGGCATTGGCCACCGCGCAAGCGAGGCCGACCGAAGACGCCGAACGCCGCCAGCTGACGGTGATGTTCTGCGATCTGGTCGGTTCGACGGCGCTTTCCGAGAGGCTTGATCCGGAAGACCTGCGTGAGGTGATCCACACCTACCAAGACTGCTGCGCCGGAGTGATTGCGCGCTTCGGGGGCTTCATCGCCCGCTACATGGGCGACGGTATCCTGGTCTATTTCGGCTATCCCCAGGCCCACGAGGACGACGCCGAGCGAGCCATACGGGCCGGCCTCGGCATCGTCGAGGCGGTGCGCGAACTGCGCCCCCTGGACGACCTTGCGCTGCAGGTTCGCATCGGCATCGCCACCGGTCTGGTGGTCGTCGGCGACATGATCGGCGAGGGCGCATCCGAGGAAAGCGCGGTTCTGGGCGAGACGCCGAATCTTGCCGCGCGCCTGCAGGGGCTTGCCGAGCCCAACACGGTGCTGATCGCCCCTGCAACCCATCACCTGGTAAGCGGCCTGTTCGAGCATAAAGACCTGGGAAGTCGTGATTTGAAGGGGTTTTCCACCCCGGTTCGAGCTTGGCGGGTGGTCGGCGAAGCCGCTGCGGAAAGCCGCTTTGACGCGGCTCACGCGGCGGGCATGACCCCCCTCGTCGGACGCGAGGAGGAAATCGGGCTGCTGGTCAAACGGTGGGATCAGGTGAAGGACGGCGTGGGCCAGGTGGTCCTGCTTTCGGGCGAAGCCGGGGTCGGCAAATCGCGAATTGTCAGGAGTTTCCGCGAACGACTGGAGGGCGAGCTTCACCACCGGGTGCTGTACTATTGCTCGCCCTTTCACAAGAACACCGCCTTTTACCCTGCCATCGACCACCTCGAGCGCGCCCTGCGCTTTGGCAAAGAAGACGACGCGGCGGCGAAGCTGGACAAGCTGGAGGCGGTGCTGGACGAGCTTGGCCTCCCGGTCCCGGAAATTGAGCCCCTGCTGGCGTCCCTTCTGTCACTGCCGACGGGCGAGAGGTATCCAGCGCCGCCCTTGAACGCCGACGAGATGAAAAAGAAGATTTTCGAAGCGCTGGTCGCGGTGATCGAAGCGATAGCTTCCCGGGACCCGGTGCTGATGTTGATCGAGGATTTGCACTGGATCGATCCCTCGACGCTGGAGTTGGTGAGCCTGTTGATCGAGCATCTGCGCTCGTCCCGCGTTGTTCTTTTACTCACCTACCGGCCCGAGTTCGATCCGCCCTGGCGCGACCGTACTCACATCACCGGACTCACCCTTAACCGCCTCGGCCGCAGGGAGAGCCTCGCGATGATCTCCAAGGTCGCAGGGGGCAAGGCCATGCCCGAGGAGATTGTCGACGAGATCGCCGCCAAGACCGACGGCGTGCCGCTGTTCGTCGAGGAACTGACCAAGACGGTGCTGGAATCGGACCTCCTGGACGACGACGGGGACCAGTATGTCCTGTCGGGGCCCTTGCCGCCGCTTGCCATTCCGGCTTCGTTGCAGGACTCGCTGATGGCCCGGCTGGATCGTCTGGCACAGGTCAAGGAGGTGGCGCAACTGGCGGCCACCCTGGGCCGGACGTTCAGCCTTGAGCTGTTGGCCGCCGTATCGCCGCTCGAGGGGGAAGCGCTTGACGACGCGCTCTCCCAACTGCTGGACGCGGGCCTCATCTACCGCCATAACCTGCCGCCCGACGTCACATACGAGTTCAAGCATGCCCTGGTGCAGGACGTGGCCTATCAGTCATTGTTGAAGGGCACCCGGCGGCAATTCCACCAGCGGATCGCCGAGGCGCTGGAGCAACGGTTCCCGGAGACCGTCGAGACCCAACCGGAGCTATTGGCCCAGCACTACACCGTGGCCGGGCAGATCGAACCGGCGGTCGCCTATTGGCACCGGGCCGGACAGCGCGCCGTCGAGCGCTCGGCAAACCTCGAAGCCATCGCTCACCTTACCAAGGGGCTCGAGCTCGTGGACGACCTTCCCGAAAATCGGGAGCGCTCAAAGAAAGAACTGGGCATGCGGCTCACTCTGGCAACCGCATTGCTGTCCACAAAGGGTTGGGCGGCGCCGGAAGTGGAGCAGACGTACTTCCGCAGCCGTGAACTTTGCCACCAAATAGGGGAAGTCTCTCAGCTTTTCACCGTTACCTGGGGATTGTGGTTGGTCTGCCAACAGCGCGGTCAGCTCAAGCAGGCGCAAGACTTGGCGGATGAAGCGCTGGCACTGGCCAAACAACAGCCGGACTCGGGGCTCCTCTTGCAGGCTCACCACGCAGCCTGGACAAATTATTTTCGCCTTCCGGACCTTCCGGCATGCCGAGAGCACCTGGACCAGGGTCTGGCCCTCTACAGTCTGGACGAACACGGCTCCCACGCCTTTATCTATGGTGGCCATGACCCTGGGGTCTGTTGCCTGAACCATGCGGCTTTGACCCTGTGGTTCCTTGGCTATGCGGATCAGGCTCAGAAAATGGCGCGCAAGGCAATGGCCTTGGCCGAAACGCTGTCGCACCCCTTCAGCCTCGTTCTGGCGCTCAGCTTCTCAGCCTTTCTCAGGCAGTTCCGCCGGGAAGCCCGGCTGGCACAGGAACACGCAGAGGCAACACTGGCGATGTGTGCCGAGCACGGTATTGGCCCGCAGTTCGCGGCGGCAACAAAGGCTTTGCGAGGATGGGCGGTGGCGGCTCAAGGGCGGACCGACGAAGGGATTAAGGATATTCAAGAGGGTCTCCAGGCGCTGCGAGCGACCGGAACGGAACAACGCAAATCCTATCTCCTGGCGCTTCTTGCCGAGACCTTTGGAAAGGCCGGGCAGGCTGACCGAGGACTGGTTGAACTCGCAGAAGCGCTAGAGTCAGTGGAGCAGAGCGGCGAGAAAACCTGGGAAGCAGAACTTCATCGGCTCAAGGGTGAGCTCCTGCTGTCCCGATCCGCAGACAACCAAGGACAGGCCGAAGCCTGTTTCAGCCGGGCCATAGCGGTCGCGCGGAGACAGAGCGCGAAGTCCCTGGAACTGCGCGCTGCAATAAGCCTCGCGCGGCTCTTTCAAGCGCAAGGAAAATCCAAGGAAGCCCGCGAACTGGTCCAGCCAATATACGGCTGGTTCACCGAAGGGTTTGACACCGCCGACCTGAAAAACGCCAAGGCGTTGCTAGTGGATAAAATCTAACATATGGCACCCGCTGCGTCGAAGAGCCCCCTTACTCCAGCGATCCGAGCAGGCGGTAAAACAGTTCCGCGCGCTGCGCCAGCAGTGAAACGGTAATTTGTTCGTTCATGGTGTGGGCGCCGTCGCCGTTGACGCCCAGGCCATCCAGCGCCGGCGTGATCGGCCCGGCGAAGTTGGCGTCCGATGCGCCGCCGGCTTTCACCGCTTCCAGATTCATTCCCAGTTCCGCGCCCACCTTGCGGGCATGTTCAAATAGCGCCACACCGGCTTCGGTCTGTTCAAACGGCGGGCGTTCGGCCCCGCCACTGACTTTGATTGTAACGTCCGGATCGTAGGATTTGAGACCGGCGACCTTGGGGATCATTTCGTCGGCAAGGGCCTTGGTGGGAAGACGCATATCGACCTCGGCGGAAGCGAACTCCGGTATCACGTTGGGCCGCGAGCCGCCCGAAATGACGCCGACGTTGACGGTCAATTCACGCTCGTAATCGGTCATGCTTTCGATATCTATGATTTGCCGGGCCAGTTCCTTAATCGCGCTGCGGCCATCGGCGTGACGCGACCCCGAATGCGCGGGCCGACCCTGAATGTCGAGCACGAAGCGCGCCGTTCCCTTTCGCGCGCCGACCACGTTGCCGCCGTCCCGCGCCGGTTCCAGAACCAGAACGTACTTGTGCTTGTGCGCTTCGGCGATAATCAGGTCGCGCGACGAGCGGCTGCACATTTCCTCGTCGGTATTGAAAAGAAAAGTGATGGGCAGCGGCGTTTCCTTGCCCTGACGGCAGTAGTTGCGAAACGCGTGGAAACCCAGATAAGCCCCACCCTTCATATCGAAAATACCCGGCCCGTAGGCGATATCCCCTTCGACCCTGAACGGCAGGCGCTCAAGGGTGCCAATGGGGTGAACCGTATCAATGTGCGACAGAACCAGAATGCCCTTGCCATCACCGCCCCAGGGCGTGCGAACCTTTAAGCAATCGCCGAACCCCTGCGTTCCGGCAATGCGGTCAATCTTGCCGCCATGGGCTGCAAAGTCGGCCTCGACCTTATCGGCCATGCGATTGGTTGCTTCGGGCGTATCCGTGGGTGATTCGATTTCAACCCATTCGCGGATACCGCCAAGGATTTCCTGTGTGTCGAAGCCGGAATTGTTCGTCATTTTTTTGTTTCTCCTGTTGGAACTAATGCTGAACCGCGCGGACCAGAAAGGCGACAATGGTTTCCTCGCCCAGCGCCTTCATCGCCGCCAGCCGGTTAACCCCGTTGACGAGAACATATCGTTTTCCGTCATCCCGCACACGAATAGGCGTGATCTTGCCAGTCTCCATGAATTCTTCAGCCAAGGCGTCGACGCGTGCATCATCGGCGTTCTTCACCGATTTGACCGGAACATAAATCTTGTCGATGTTGATAACGATGGTTTTCATGCACCTAACTCCCAGCCTTGTCCGGCCCGATTTTCAACGCGGCGAAACGGCTCAGGAAAAAGCGCCTTAACGGCGGATTTCCCGCGCCAAAATAATTCATGCCGTCGATTTCGTGGCCGAACAAAAAACCGCCTTCGGTCAAGCGGTCGATTTCGGCCAGAACATCCTCTTCATCTTCGCCCATCAGGGTGGCGATATCACATGCGCAAAGCTCGGTTGAAACGACAGCGGCAAAAATCTTCACCGCCATAACGCCGCCGAACTTGCCCAGTGTCGCCGCCAGAATTTCGGCCGCGGCTTCGGAAACCATCAGGATTTCCTCGGTTTTTCCGGAGACCTTGCAGGTATAGGGCACCATGATCGCATCGGCGTCACCAAGTGAGCGCCGCGCCTTTTCGACCTCGATTTCCGACAGGCAGCGCACCGAACAACTTACTTTTCTTGCCACCGATCTCTACTCCGCCAACGTCTCAAACACATCGCCCGCCGGGATCTTGCCCAGAATGTGCCGCCGATGCCACAACGCATAGAAAAGCAGCGTCCAGGCCGCCTTTCCCTGTTTCTTCCCGCCCGCCGCAAACAGCTTTTCCACCGCGCCCGCCTGGCAAACCTCAATAATCCCCGGCTGGACGGCGACCAATTGCCCCAACTGGCTCCCTCGCGAGGCAATCCATTCACCGACCGGCACCGTGAAGCCACGTTTTTTGGCAAACGGTTTGGATACGGGCAAGCCCGTTTCCAACCAGCGGCGCAAAATCCATTTGCCAAGCCCGCGCTTGACCTTAAGGGTATCTGGCAAACGGAAAGCGAATTCAGCCACCCGTGCATCAAGAAACGGAACCCGCCCCTCGACGCCATGGGCCATCAGGCACCGGTCCAGTTTCGTCAGAAGATCATGGGGAAGCCAGTCAACACAGTCGATGGCCTGCATCATCTGCAGACCGGTCAGCGCTGTCCGGTCAAAGGTGCGCTCGGCGGCCGCAATCCCGGCACGCCAGGATCGCGCCTTATCCGCATCGCGCAAAACGCCGAGACCATTGAAGATGCCCTTGCGGCGCATGGGCTTCGCCAATGGCCAGTTTCGGGTCGCGGTACGGTACCGTCCATACCCGGCGAATAGTTCGTCGCCACCCTCGCCGCTCAGAACCACCTTCAGGCCATCGGCATGAACGGCCTGGGCCAGCTTGTAGGTGGGCAGCACCGCGTAATCGGCGGCCGGGTCGTCCATGGCGGCGGCAATTTCAGGAAGCAGATTCCAAAAGTCACCCTCATCAAAGGCCACTTCCACATGATCGGTCCCTGTGGCCTTGGCCACCGCGCGGGCGTGGTCGCGTTCATCCCGCGCGCTTGTGCCGGGGAAACCGGCTGTATAGGCCCGCACAGGCCGTTCGTTAAGGCGCGCCATCATGGCCAGCAGAACGGACGAATCGACGCCGCCCGAAAGAAACATGGCGAACGGCACGTCCGATCGCTGATGGACGCCGACACTGTCATTGAGAACCCGATCCAACTCGTCCAGAGCGTCGGCGGCCCCGCGCGGGACCGGCGCTTCCGCGGGCAACGCGCCGGCCTGGCTTCGTTCAATGATACGAGCCTTTTCGACAACGATGGTTTCGCCGGGCAAAACCCGTTCAATGCCGTCGAAAACAGTTGCGCGGCCGGTCGTGAACTGCAGCTGCAGCAGTTCGTCCGGCGGACCCTTGCGCAACACCGGCGCCGCCAATCCCGCGGCTATCAGGGCCTGGGGTTCGGAAGCAAACGCGAAGCCGGTCTCGTTTTCAATGTAGTAGATCGGCTTTATTCCGAAGGGGTCGCGCGAGAGAACCAGGCGGTCGCGGTCCGCATCATGAATGGCGATGGAATACATGCCGCGCAGATGGCGCGTATATTCGATCCCGTGTCGCAGATACAGATGCAACGGCGGTTCGCAATCCGATTTGGTCGTGAAACCAACCTCGCCCATCCCGGCGCGCAGTTCGATGAAATTGTAAATCTCGCCATTGGCGACAAGCGCCGCGCTGTTCCCTTGCGCGGATTGCGCAAACAGCGGTTGATCGCCGGTTTCCAGATCGATGATGGCCAGACGGGTCTGCACAAGGCCCACCGATCCCACCACGTGCATTCCCCGGCCATCGGGTCCGCGATGCGCCAACGCATCCGCCAGGATCTTTAACACCCGCTGGTCCGGCGCCTGGCCGTCAGCAGTCATTAATCCGGCGATGCCGCACATTATCCAGGGTCCTTGGAATTATGAGACTTCTCAGCCATCAGACGCTCGAACAGTTTGATGTACTTGCCAACGACAATGGGTTCCGTGTAATTCGCTTCAAACGCGGCCCGGCCGCCATGGGCAATCTGGCCTCGCAGGTCGTCGTCCTCGAACACGGCCAGAATTGCGTTGGCCAGACTTTCCGAATCGTCGACCGGGATCAAAACCCCGCTTTTCATATGATCGATCAGCATGCCCGGCCCGGCGCTGTCAGCCGCGACGACGGGTTTACGGGCCGCCCAGGCTTCAAGCACCACATTGCCCAGCGGCTCATGCCGCGACGGACAAACAAATATGTCGCACGCCGCCAGAAGTGCTGCCGTATCTTCGCGCCAACCCAGAAAGCGTATCCGGGGTTTGACGCCGGTGCTTTCGGCCTGGGTATCAAGTTCTTCGCGCAACGGTCCGTCGCCCGCGATCCACAGGTAAACATCCGGCATGCGCGCCATGGCGTCCAGAAGCACGTCGAACGCCTTGTTTTCGTGAAGGCGGCCCATGGCGAAAATCACACGGGCGTTATAGGGCGTGTACAGTTCTTTTCGATCAAACGGCTCGGCGGACGCCTGATCGACGAAATTGGGAAGATAGTGCGCCTTTTCGGCGGGCCAGCCCTCGCCAATAAGATAATCGCGAATGTCCGGCGTGTTGCCGACCAGATGGTCGCAAGCCTGATGGTATTTCAAATCGTAATAACCGCCCAGGCGGCTGACGTGTACGAAATCACCGGCCGGACAGAATTTCGTCGCACGGTTCATCCAGGTCAGCACCACATCGGGCTTGAACCCCTTGATTTCACGCCTGAACGCCAGGGGCGTGACCATATCCAGCGCCCCGCCAAAGGGAACTTCCACCGGTTCGATGCCCGCTTCGCGCAATGCCGCAGCCCGTTCGGCGTTCCTGCGGATCATCACTAACTGCTCGACGCCTGCCCGATGAATAGCCGGAACAAGCCGCATGAAAAAGGCTTCCGCACCGCCGTGTTTTGCTCCGGCCATGGCTTGAAGAACGCGCATTATGGAATCAACCCCTCAAAAGCTGCAGCCGCTTCGGGCCACCCCCACCGTCTTTGTTTTGCCAAAGCGCCATCGTGGCACCGGGACCAAAGATCGTCATCGCCCAGCAGGCGAATGGCAGCATCGGCGAAAGCGGCGTCATCATCGGCGACGAAGCCGGTTTCCCCGTCAACGACCCGCTCGACCACGGAACCCAGCTTTTGCACCACGGCGGGAACCCCGACCGCCTGCGCCTCGCCAAGGGCCAGACAAAACGTTTCGTTCAGATCGCCACGATAAAGCATGACGCGAGAAGCGCGCAATTCGCCGGCCAGTTCTTTTTTGGGCAGCGGATCGCGCAAAACGACGCCCTCTCCCGCCAGCGCGCGCGCCTTATCCAGCACCGTTTTCATGGGGTCGGCCTTGGCCTCGCCCGCGCTGCCGTAGGTTCGGGGGCCCGAAAAAACATGCAATTCCGCACCCGGAACCTTGGGGCGGATTTCGCCGACCCACAGATCCAGCAACCAATCCAGCGAACGTAGCGGATTGGATGTGAAGACGGCGCGTGGCGGTGGCGGTTCACTGGCCGTTTCAGCCTTGCGGAAAACGTCCGGCAGGCCGTACGGGATCACGATGCGATCCCCCGCCGGAGCCCAGCGCGGATAGGTGGTTTCGTGATAATCGCCGATAAACACAATGGCCGGCTTGATGCGCCACAGCTTCGACAAATACCGCCACTTCAGCAAATACTGGGCCGGATTGTGTATCCAGAAAACCGTTCGTTTGGCGCGCGGCATCAGCGGCAACAGCTTATCGCCGCGATTGGCGATATAGAGATCGGCTTCATCGGGCATATTGCCGCCGATGGGGGCCCAATCAACGCCGTTGTGAACAAGTGGAGCGGCGCATTTGTTGCGCGCGATGACCTCGTGTCCGCGCTTGGCCAATTCCTCCAGCAAAAACACGACGGAGGTTTCGACGCCGCCGAGCGGACGTTCTTCAATGGTGCGGCCATCGAATTGGATACCGTCGTCGGCGAAAACGATACGAGCCATGCTCTAGCCTTTCTCCAGCCGCGCCTTGAGGTGGGAGATCAGCGGAAAAAGTCCGGCAAAGAGCGCGATCAACAAACCGTAACCGCCCTCGCGATACCCCTTGCGCATGACATAGCATTTGATGAAACGCGAAAACAGACGCCTGACGTTGTTGGGCAACGACCCGATATCGCCCGATTGCCGCAAATCCGCCGCCCGTGCCGTCGAGTAGTTATCGAGCCTGCGGATCATGTCGGAGATGTTGCGATCCACATAATGATCGAGCCGCGCCTTCAACATGGGTCCCTTGCGCCCCGACCATTCAAGGCGCGGATGGACCCGCTGATCGCCCCATACCTTTACGCCTTTGCGAAACAGGCCCGGATAGGCTGCCTTGCCGAACGACGCCCCCCAACCCCAGCGCACCAGACGTTGGCCGATATAGTTATCGACCAGGATTTCGTGCCAGTCGAAGGCCGTGGTTTCGATGGTCCGGCGGATTTCATCGGCCAGCGCGTCGGGCACGCGCTCATCGGCGTCAATCTCGAAAATCCAGTCGCCATGACAAGCCGCGATGGCGGCATTGCGGCGCTGGCCTTCGGTGGGCCAGCTTCCCTCGATGATGCGATCGGTGAACGTTTTAGCGATGTCCCCGGATGCATCCGTGCATTTATCCAGCGCCACAACAATTTCATTGGCAAACTTCAGCCGTTCCAGACAATCGGCAAGCTGGTGCGCTTCGTTGTGAACCGAGATTACGGCGCTCAGTTTGGGTGCGCTCATGCCTGCGCCTCCTTCGATGCCCGCCACAGGCCGTTGGCCGCTTCTTCCACCGCGTCCACGCTCAGACCGTCCATCAATGACGCCGTGTCGCGATGGTCGAAATTTTCGGGGAATATATCGAAAAACTCCTTGGGACCTCGGACGACGGCACACCGCGCCCCCCAAGGCGCGTAAAGCTCTTCGCGACTGGGGCCGAAAAGGCCCAGGGTCGGAATTGCGGCAGCCGCCGAAATATGCATCAACCCCGAATCGTTGCCCACATAAAGCGCGCAGCGTTTCAGACACGCGAACACCTCCAGAAGATGCGGTCCGCCCATCAGATCGATGCATCGATCCACCGGCACCGTATCGATCAGTTCCGCCACGCCCGCGCGTTCATCTGCGTGACCGAAAAAGGCAACACGCGCACCCGGCAAGATGCCGTCCGGCGCGGTTAGCCGCGCTATCAATTCGGCAAATGATCCGGGCCGCCAGGTCTTGGCCTCCCAGTTGGCTGTGGGACCGATGGCCAGAACCGGCGGGCCTTCGCCGATCAATTCACCGACGCGCCCTTCGTGGGCTTCGCTGGCCCACAGTCGCGGCGCCGGGGGATCGTTGGCCAGCCCTAGCAATCCGGCCAGATCGACCACGCGGTGCGCGTCCGCGCTGTTGCGCGGCAGATGGCGCGTGTCGCGCCCGGCCAGCAAATACGATAGCGGCGCGCGGCGCAAATCTATCATCACATCCCAGAATTGCCCCACGCACGAGGTCCACAGACCCAGCCAGTGAAGGGACCATTTCTTTTTGCGCAGAACGATGATGCGTTCCAAATTGGGAACGGCTTCGAACAACGGCGCCGCCGCCGGACCGCAGGCCACCGTAATGCGCGCGCCCGGATAGCGCCCGATCAGGTGATCCAGGATTCCCGTCGATAGAACGGCATCGCCGATGCGGGTCGCGGTGATGAACAGAATCCTCATGGCGCGGCAAGTCGGCAGTTGTTCAAACGGTGGTTCGCGTGCATTGTCATCCGCGCGTGTTATACGTTCAGAATTCATACTTGCATAGGCCCGAACCCGCGCCAAATAGCAACCTATGATGCCACGAGAATAAACGGGGGAACATGCCGAGTTTCACGATACTGAATGAGCGCGCGCTGATCGCCGTCGGCGGCGAGGACGCGCGCAGCTTTCTGCAGGGCCTCGTTTCCAACGATGTCACCAAGGTCGGGCCGAATCGCGCCATATACGCCGCCTTTCTGACGGCGCAGGGAAAATTCCTGTTTGACTTCTTCGTGTTTGAGATGGACGGAACCCTGTTCCTGGATTGCGAGGCCGCGCGCGCCGGCGATTTCGTGCGCCGCCTGTCCATGTACAAGCTGCGGGCCAAGGTCGAGATCACCGAACGAACCGACGACTTCACCATCGCTGCCATATTTGGTGACGGTGCGGCCCAGTGCCTGGGTCTGGAAGACGTGGCCGGAAACGCAACATCCCTAAATGGCGGGGTCGCGTTTGTCGATCCAAGGCTCGCCGAAGCGGGCGCGCGCGCCGTTCTTCCGGTAGGCCGGGACGTTGCCGGATGCGTCGCCGCCGACGTTGCCGCCTATGACGAGATGCGCCTGCGTCTGGGCCTGCCCGACGGCAGCCGCGACATGATCGTGGAAAAAACCCTTCTTTTGGAGGCGGGGTTTGCCGAGCTCAATGGCATCGACTGGGACAAGGGCTGCTTCCTGGGCCAGGAATTGACGGCGCGAATGAAATACCGGGGATTGGTAAAACGCAGGCTGGTTCCGGTTAAGGTAACGGGCCCCCTGCCCGCCCCTGGAACACCAATTCTGCGCGAGGGCCGCGACGTGGGCGAAATGCGGTCCGGCATGGCCGATTTGGGCATGGCGGTCATTAGGATTGACGCCATGGACGGCGCGGCGGAATGTGTGGCGGGCGACACCGTCGTTGTTCCGATCAAACCCGATTGGGCCGACTTTTAGGAGCGATACGTGGACCCGGAATTTATCAGAGACGCCGCCCGGCGGCTTGGCCCCATCGCCTCGCAATATACCTTGCGCCTGCGCGAATGCGGATCGAGCCCGCGCGGCGTCTATTGGAAAACCCTGGAAGGCCAGTACCTTCGCTTCGAAGTTCTGCTGGGCGTTGTTGATTTGCGAGACGATAAGGGTGGCATCACCATCAATGACCTGGGCTGCGGCTACGGGGCTTTTTTCGATTATCTGGCCGATCGGCCGGTCATGCGGGGCAGCCGCTTTATCGGCTATGACATTTGCGACGAAATGCTTCTTGAAGCAAAAGCCCGCATCAAGGATGCGCGCGCCACCTTCACCCAAAGCATGATCGCCACTGAAGTCGCCGACTATTCCTTCGTGTCCGGCTCCTACAACATGAAGCTGGATCAGCACGACCGCGACTGGTCCGCCTACGTGGAGGGCAGCCTCAGACAGCTATGGTCCATGACCCGCAAGGGCTTGGCCTTCAACATGCTCTGCCGGCGCACCAAAAACCGCAAGGAAAGCGACCTCTACTACGCCGACTGGCAAGAATTCCGCGACTTCTGCACCCAAGAACTCTCCCCCCAAGTCACCGTCATGCGCAACTACCCGCTCGATGAATGGACGATTTATGTGCATCGGTGAGGGGGACGGCATTGACGATACCTACCGAGTAGGTGTACTATTAAGTAGGTAACGAGGGCGACCGTGCGTATTTTCAAAAACAAGTTCTTTAACAGATACGCTAGGAAGCAGGACATCTCCGACGCCCAATTGTGCAAGGCGGTGGCGGAGATTCAAAGTGGCTTGGTCGATGCCGATTACGGCGGCAACCTCTTCAAAAAACGCATCCCGAGAAAAGGGGGCGGCAAGTCCGGCGGGCATCGAGCTATTCTGGCTTATGTGAAGGGCAACAAGACGTTCTTCATGTATGCGTTCGAGAAAAGCGCCAAGGATAACATCGCGAAAGACGAAGAGCGCGACTACAAGAAACTGGCGAAAGCGTACATCGCCCTGAACAACGCGCAACTGGCGCTGGCAATGGACGAGAACGTTTTATTCGAGGTGAATTGCCATGAAGAAAACCTATAAATCGGACGCCTACGTAGCGCTTCACGAAAGCGCAAGTGATCTGCATAAAATCGGCCTGATGCCCGACACCGAAATGCAATACTTCGATGACGCGTGTCTGGAAACCATCCCCGAATACACCCCCGAGCGCGTGAAGTTCGTCCGCGCCCGCGAAGAACTGACCCAAAGCCAAATGGCGCGACTGCTCAACGTCAGCCTGAAAACCGTGCAATCCTGGGAAGCCAAAAAACCCAAACACCCCAGCGGCCCCGCCGCCAAACTCCTGACCATGCTTGAACGCCACGGGGCAAGGGCGATTGCGGGGTGATAGCCCGTCGGATCGCCGTTCCCGCTCATCCCTCCCCCATCGTTGACGCTCCACCCCGGACATGTCACGGTTGTGGCCGTGGATATTGTTTGAAGTAATTGTTGGGTTGGGGCGGCTATGAATAAGGAAGAAAGCCTCGCACTTTACGAACAGGGCCGGAAAGCGTGGAACGCCTGGGCCGAAAGGATGCTGGCCGAGCGGACGTATTTCAAAGAGCGTGGGGAGTGGGCAAAGGAAAGGGATACCTGGATTCGCACCACAAATGCCATTTTCTTCAATCATACTTTTGAGGAAATCGCCGATTTTAACGACTTTGTATTTCCGGGCGCTGCCAATTTTCACAAGGTGCAATTCTTCAAGGACGCACAATTCGTTTCTGCAACATTCTCGGGGAATGCGGCATTCGATAACACCACATTTTCCACGAGTGCGTGGTTCATCGACGTCGAGTTTTCTGGAATCGTGTCGTTCAATCAAACAAAGTTCCTTGAAGACGCGCTATTCCACGGGGCGAAGTTCTCCGCCGCCGCGTCGTTCTTCGATGTAAATTTCGATACGGTAGCGACCTTTAGAAGGGCCTTTTTCGCGGACCAAACTATCTTTGACTTTTCCAAATTTCAGAAGCAGGCAAATTTCGTCGCAATTAATAGCGAAAGCCATTTCAGGCTTGAACACACCAAGTTCAGCCAAGTGCCCGATTTCGAGCAAGCGCATTTTGTCGAAGCGCCAAGACTTGATATAGCTCGCATCCCCAGAAGCCGACGATTACCGATATCCAAGCAAAGGGACGACACTGGAAAATGGCGAGCGTTAAAGCGCCTTGCCGTTCAGGCCCACGACCACGAACGCGAACAGAAATTCTTCGCCGAGGAGATCAAGGCGCAACGCGGTGTGCGAGATCGAGCGTTTCCGAACCTGCGCAACCTGTTTCACAAGGAAAAAGCCGTTTGGCCCGGAGGCACGCGTTATTGGGCGGGATGGTTTTATCAGGTTTTTTCAAATTTTGGACGTTCGATGATGTTGCCGATTCTATGGTGGTGCGCCTCAACTTTTGCATTCGCGCTAATTTACAAAAGCAACCAAATCACGGACTGCGATCCATGGGCCTCCGCGCTTTATTTATCTGTTCGCAAGGGTTTGATCTTTGCGGGACTGGCCGATACTGAAAAACTACGCCTAACCTATGAATGCTTGTACGGCGACGGAGTGTTTCCAGACGCGGTAGCATATGCTGGTCTCGGCCAAACGCTATTCTCGACGGCGCTAATCTTCCTGTTCCTTCTCGCAGTCCGCAACCACTTCCGCATCAAGTAGCCCCGTTATTTCGCGAACCACCCCTGCGTCCTTAGGCACACCCTAACCAGCATCAGCATCACCGGCACCTCTATCAGCACGCCGACGACTGTGGCCAGCGCCGCGCCCGACGACAGGCCGAACAGCGTTACCGACGTTGCAATCGCCACCTCGAAGTGGTTGGAGGCGCCGATTAGGGCTGTCGGGGCGGCGTTGTCGTAGGTGAGGCCCATTTTTTTGGCGAGCCAGTAGCCGAGCGCGAAGATGAGGACGGTTTGCAGGAAGAGGGGGACGGCGATCCATACTATTGTCAGGGGGTTGGCGGTGATCACCTCGCCCTTGAACGAGAAAAGCAAAACCAGCGTGATCAGCAGGGCGATGATGGTGATGGGGGTCAGGACGTGGAGGAACTTCTCCTTGAACCAGGTTTCGCCTTTCGCCGCGATGATCCACTGGCGCGAGAAATAGCCCGCGACCAGGGGCAAAGCCACGTAGATACCGATGGACAGCAGCAAGGCTTCCCACGGCACCGGCAGCCTGCCCACACCCAGCAAAAAACCGCCCAGCACGCCGTACAGCACCAGCATGGTCAGGGAGTTGATGGCGACCATGACAAGGGTATGCCCGTCGTTGCCCTTCGAAAGGTAGCCCCAGACCAGAACCATGGCCGTACACGGCGCAACGCCCAGCAGGATGCAGCCCGCCAGATAGCTGCGCCACAGGGGCACCTGCAGCATTTTCACGCCATCCACCAGCATCACCTTGCCCGCGCCGTATTCGGCCCCGGCGGGCAAATCCACGCCCAGCGGCAGCTTCACAAGGTCCATGGCGTCGGCGCCGATGAAGCCGCGAAACAGAATGCCCAGGAACAAAAACGAGATGGCGTACATGGTGAAGGGCTTGACGGCCCAGTTGATGAACAGCGTCAGGCCCACCGGTTTGACGGTGCGGCCCGCCTTGACCACGCGGGCGAAGTCGATCTTCACCATGATCGGATACATCATGAAAAACAGGCATATGGCGATGGGAATGGAAACAACCGGCGCGCCGTCGATATTCAGGGTCAGGCCGTCCAGATAAACGGCCACGTCGGGCGCAACCTTGCCCAGCGCTATTCCGCCCACGATACACAGCGCAATCCACACCGTCAGGTAACGTTCGAAAATGCCCATGGCTTCGGTGGTTGTGGGGGCGCTTGCATCTGATTTGGCGTTCATCGTTTGGCTTCCTCGCGGTTGCTTCACATCACTTCCTCCCCGTATACAAAAAAAACGGAGGCCCCGGAAGGCCTCCGCTTCTTTTCGACTTTTTAACGGTATTGAGCTTAGGCGTTTTGTTCGCCCTTGACGCCCAAGGCCGCCTGCGCCGCCGCCAGCCGTGCAATCGGCACACGGTAGGGCGAGCACGAAACGTAGGTCAGGCCAACGCTCTGGCAGAAATGGATGGATGCCGGGTCGCCACCGTGTTCGCCGCAGATACCAAGCTTGATATCGGGGCGGGTGGAACGGCCTTTCTCGGCGGCGATGCGAACCAGTTCGCCAACGCCTTCTTCATCGATGCTGACAAACGGGTCAACTTCCATGACGCCCTTGTCCAGATAGATCTTGAGGAAGTTGCCGGCGTCATCGCGCGACAGCCCCAGGCCCATCTGCGTCAGGTCGTTGGTGCCGAAGCTGAAGAACTCGGCCCCTTCGGCGATCTTGTCGGCAACGAAGGCCGCGCGCGGCACTTCGATCATGGTCCCGACCATGTACTCGACTTCGCTGCCCTTCTCGGCGAAGACCGCCTTGGCGGCGTCGTCAACGACGATTTTGAGCATGTCGTACTCGGCGGTCAGCGCGACCAGCGGGATCATGACTTCCGGCAGAACCTTTTTGCCTTCACCGGCAACGATGCAAGCCGCTTCGAAGATGGCGCGGGCCTGCATTTCGGTGATTTCCGGATAGGCAACGCCCAGACGGCAACCGCGATGACCAAGCATCGGGTTGAACTCGTGCAGGGAAGCCGCACGGGTCTTGATTTCGTCAACCGTGATACCGGCAGCTTCGGCGACTTCCTGATAGTCCGCGTCCGTATGCGGCAGGAACTCGTGCAGCGGCGGGTCGAGCAGGCGGATGGTCACCGGCAGGCCGTCCATGATGCGGAACAGCTCGGCGAAGTCCTCGCGCTGGTAGGGCAGCAGCTTGTCGAGGGCCGCACGGCGCTTTTCTTCGGTTTTGGCGACGATCATTTCGCGCACGTGAATGATGCGCTTGGGATCGAAGAACATGTGCTCGGTACGGCACAGGCCAATGCCTTCGGCGCCGAACTTGATGGCCGTGGCGGCGTCCAACGGGGTTTCGGCGTTGGTGCGCACTTTCATGGTGCGAATGCCGTCAACCCACGTCATCAGCTTGCCGAAGTCACCGGTCAGCTCGGGCTGAATGGTGGCAACCGAGCCCAGGAACAATTCGCCGCTGGAACCGTCGATGGTGATGACGTCACCTTCGGAAATGGTTTCGCCGGCAATCTTCATGGTCTTGGCGGCGTAATCGATTTCCAGATCACCGGCGCCCGAAACGCAAGGGGTGCCCATGCCGCGGGCAACCACGGCAGCGTGGCTGGTCATACCGCCGCGCGAGGTCAGAATGCCCTCGGCAACGTGCATGCCGCCGATGTCGTCAGGGCTGGTTTCAATGCGGCACAGCATGACTTTTTCGCCACGCTCGACCCAGCTTTCCGCGTCAGACGCGCTGAAAACGGCCTTGCCCGTGGCAGCACCCGGCGACGCGGCCAGGCCCTTGGTCAGTGTCGTGCGTTCGGCCTTGGGATCCAGGGTTGGGTGCAGAAGCTGATCAAGCGCGCCCGGATCAACCCGGCGCACGGCCTCTTTCTCGTCGATCAGGCCTTCTTCCTTCATCTCGACGGCGATGCGCAGGGCGGCGGCGGCGGTGCGCTTGCCGGTACGGGTCTGAAGCATCCACAGCTTGTTCTGCTGGATGGTGAACTCCATGTCCTGCATGTCGGTGTAGTGCTCTTCGAGATGTTCGCGAATGTCGCACAGTTCCTTGTAAAGGCTGGGCATGACCTCTTCCAGGCTGGGAAGATCGGTCTGCGCCGTTTCCTTTTCGGCGAGGCTGAGCGGCTGCGGGGTACGGATACCGGCAACTACGTCTTCGCCCTGGGCGTTGATCAGGTATTCGCCGTAGTAGGCGTTTTCGCCGGTGGCCGGGTTACGGGTGAAGCAAACGCCGGTGGCGCAATCTTCGCCCATGTTACCAAACACCATGGCCTGAACGTTGACCGCCGTGCCCCAATGGTCGGGCAGGGAGTGCAGTCGACGATACGTGCAGGCACGCGGGTTCATCCAGCTGCCGAAGACGGCGCCGATGGAGCCCCAAAGCTGCTCCCACGGATCCTGCGGGAAGGGTGCGCCGGCCATCTCGACGACCTTGGCTTCGTAGTCCTTGACCATGATCTTGAGATCGTCGCCGGTCATTTCGGTGTCGAGCTTGTAGCCGTGCTTGGCCTTGTGGGCTTCAAGAATGGCTTCGAAGTTGTGGTGATCGATGTCCAGCACCACGTTGCAATACATCTGGATGAAGCGGCGATAGCTGTCATAGGCGAAGCGTTCGTCGCCGGTCGCCTTGGCAATGGCCTCGACGGTTTCGGCGTTAAGGCCCAGGTTCAGAACCGTATCCATCATGCCCGGCATGGAAGCGCGCGCGCCGGAACGGACCGACAGCAGCAACGGCATTTCCGTGCTGTTGAACTTGCATTCCATGATGTCTTCAAGCTTGGTGACGGCCGAGCGGACCTGATCCTTCAATTCGCCGGGGTAGGTTTCGCCGTTTTCGTAGTAGTACGTGCAGACTTCCGTCGTCACGGTGAATCCCGGAGGTACCGGCGTGCCGATTTTGCACATTTCGCCCAGGTTGGCGCCCTTGCCACCCAGCAGATTGCGCAGTTCAGAACCACCATCTGCGGTGCCGCCACCAAAGCTGTAAACCCATTTAGCCATCGTTCCTACCCTTCTATCGTTGAGAAGTCGGCTACTTGTGACAGCGCCGACCGGATTGTTGATAACAGACACAACCGGTTCTTTCTAAGATCCGGTTCCTCACAATTAACCGTGACGTCGTCGAAGAAGGCATCCACCGGCTTGCGCAGGCGCGCCAGTGTACTCATGGCCGTATCGAACTTTTCGTCACGAATATGTTGGGCGACCTGGGGCATGATTTCCCCAAGCTTCCCGCTCAAATCCTTTTCTTCGTCCTGGCGAAGCAACTTCGCATCCGCCTCGACCGCGTAGCTTTCACCGTCCTTTTTTTCTTCAATACGGACGATGTTGGCGGCGCGCCGGAAGGCCGTCAGCAGATCGGCTCCGTCCTCGGTATCCAGGAACGCCGCCAGGGCGTCGACCCTGGCAAGCAGGCGAACTAGATCGTCTTCGCCGCCAAGGGCGAAGACGGCGGCAATCAAATCGTGCCGTACGCCTTTCTCGCGGAGGTGCACTTTCATCCTATCGGCGAAAAAGTCAAGCAACTCTTTCACGTTCAGGGTTTCCGCCGACGAAATCCCGTCTCCGGCATAAAGCGTACGCGCGCGCTCGAACACCTCGAACAACGGAACCCGCAAGCCGTTTTCGACGATCAGGCGAATGGCGCCCAGCGCCGCCCGGCGCAGCGCAAACGGGTCTTTCGACCCCGTCGGCTTTTCGTCGATGGCGAAGAAGCCGACCAGCATGTCGATCTTGTCGGCCAATGCCACGGCCACGCTGACGGGATTGGCCGGACAGTCATCGCCCGGTCCTTGCGGCGAATAATGTTCGGCGATGGCCTCGGCCACATCCGCCTTCTCGCCGTCATTCAGCGCGTAGTAGCGGCCCATGATCCCCTGAAGTTCGGGGAACTCGTAAACCATTTCGCTGGTCAGGTCGGCCTTGCACAGAAGCGCCGCGCGATCGGCGTCGGCCTCGTTTGCGCCGTCCACATGGGCCGAAATGGTTTTGGCCAGTTCGCGGATTCGTTTAACACGCGCCAGATCGCTGCCCAGCCTGGCGTGGAAAACCCGGTCGCCCAGGGTATCGACCAGCGCCTCGAGCGGCGCCTTGCGGTCCTGATCCCAGAAGAACTTGGCATCGGCCAGGCGGGCGCGCAGAACGCGCTCGTTGCCCTTGATAATTTCAGCGCCGCCGTCGCGGGCCTCGTTATTGGCAACGAAGATAAACCGGGGCGCAAGATCGCCCTTGCCGTCCAGAACAGAGAAATACTTCTGATGGGCGCGCATGGAGGTGGCCAGCACTTCCGCGGGCAGGTCCATGAAAGCCTCGTCAATACGTCCCATGCGAACCACCGGCCATTCGACCAATCCGGCGACCTCGTTCAAAAGACCTTGATCAGCCTTTAACCTAAGTCCGGCGTCCTTGGCCAGTTTCTCGGCTTCGGCCAGAATAAACTCGCGCCGCTCGGCGGCATCCAGCATGACCTTGGCTGTACGCAATTTGGCCTGATAGTCGGCAAAGTCGGTGACTGCGAACGCGTCGGGGGCCAGGAAGCGGTGGCCGAACGTGGAACTGCCTGCCGTCACGTGATTGAACTCGACCGAAACGACAGCGCCGTCAAACAGGCACAAGATGCTGTGCAGCGGGCGCACCCAGCGCACCCCGTAATTTCCCCAGCGCATGGACTTGGGCCAGGGTAGCGCTGTCATGGCCGCCGACACGATCTCGGGAAGTACGCGCGCGGTGGCCTGCCCCTTGCGTTCGATCACGGCCACGAAATAGGCGCCCTTCTTGGGGTCTTCGCGGGTTTCGCAATCATCAAGGCTGGCAAGCCCGGCGGCTTTCAGGAAGCCCTCAATGGCGCGCTCGGGCGAACCGACGCGCGGGCCTTTGCGCTCGTCCTTTACGTCAGGCTGGGCCAGTGGCAGGCCGTCGACCACGAGGGTCAGCCTGCGCGGCGTGACAAAGGCTTCGGCCTTGTCGAAGGTAAGTCCGGCGTCTTTCAGCCCCGCCGTGACCAGACGTTTCAGATCGTCGGCGGCGCGGGCCTGCATGCGCGCGGGGATTTCTTCGGAGAACAATTCAAGCAGTAGTTCGGCCATGGATCAGTCCCCCGCCTTCTGGCCGGATAGCCATGTTTCGCAGCAACCCTTGGCCAGCGCGCGGACGCGCCCGATGTAGGCGGCGCGTTCGGTTACGCTGATCACGTTGCGCGCGTCCAGCAGATTAAACGTGTGGCTGGCCTTGATGCACTGATCGTAGGCCGGAAGCGCCAGCGACTGGTCCAGCAGCGCCTTGCACTCGGCCTCGGCGTCCTTGAAATGCTGGAACAATACGGCCGTGTTGGCGTGCTCGAAGTTATAGGCCGAGAATTCCTTCTCAGACCGCAGGAAGACATCGCCGTAGGTGACGCCCTCGCCGTTCCAGTCCAGGTCGTAAACGTTCTCGACTTCCTGGATGAACATGGCCAGACGTTCGATGCCGTAGGTGATTTCGGCGGTGACCGGCGCGCATTCGATGCCACCAACTTGCTGGAAGTAGGTGAACTGCGTCACCTCCATGCCGTCGCACCAGACTTCCCAGCCCAGGCCCCAGGCACCCAGCGTCGGGCTTTCCCAGTCATCTTCAACGAATCGGATATCGTGCAACTCGGGATCGACACCCAGACATCGCAGGCTGTCCAGATAAAGCTGCTGAACGTCGTCGGGCGACGGTTTCAGAACCACCTGATACTGGTAATAATGCTGCAAGCGGTTGGGGTTTTCGCCGTAGCGTCCGTCGGTGGGACGGCGCGAAGGCTGCACGTATGCGGCTTTCCAGTTGTCCGGGCCAAGCGCTCTTAGGGTTGTCGCCGGATGGAACGTGCCGGCGCCTACTTCCATATCGTAGGGCTGCAACAACACACATCCGCGCTCGGCCCAAAAGGACTGCAAAGCAAGAATCATGGACTGGAAGCTGGGCTTCTTATCTGGCATGTGATTTCTGATTTTCCGGTGGAATTTCCGGCGCGGAACATAATGCGCTGTCGCCAGCCGGTCAAGAATACTTGGACCTAAGAGACCGAATTACCCCGGATAAGGGCAATCGTCGCGGCCGCAGCTTCGCGCGCCATGGGCGGCAATGAAATCGCCGCAGGCCGGACACTGGACCATATCCACCGCTTCGTTTGCCGGAGGCGGTGCGCCGTTGCCGGTCTTCTTATTTACCTTTTTCCGGGTCGCGGCGCCAAGCTGCTGGACCCGGCTAAGCCACTTCCAGCCATAAAAGACGGCCGCAATAACGGCCGCCGTCAGTAATATCTTTCCGATGCTGAGCCCAAGCATGTTGTTCTTTTAGATGCCGCCCGCCGCCCGGTCAAGGATCACAGGCCGAAGCGCCCCCACCTCATGCGATCCTCGATGGCGCCCAGCAATTCGTCGGCCCATGTACCGGCGGACAGGCCCAGCTTACGGCGCAGCCAGCCGCCCTTCTCGACGCGGACCAGACGCAGCTTGACCTTCTCGCCGAAACGTTCGCGCATGACGCTACGCAAATCACCGATGCCGTCGATAAGGCCCATTTCCAGCGCCTTGTTTCCGGTCCAAATGGCGCCGCTGAACGGGTCTTCGCCTTTCTTCTTCAGCTTGTCGCCGCGGTGCGCACGGACCATTTCCTTAAAATTCTCATGCATCTCGGAGAGAATGCCCTGCAAATGCTCCGTGTCTTCCGCCTTTTCGCGGGAAAACGGGTCCAGCATGGCTTTGCTGTCGCCCGCCGTGCGCAATCGCCGTTCCACGCCCAGGCGCTTCAAAAGCTCGGGAAAACCGAAGCCGCCGGAGACCACGCCAATGGAGCCGATAATGGAGTTCGGGTCGGCAAAAATCTCGTCGGCGGCGCATGCCAGCCAATAACCGCCCGACGCGGCCACATCTTCGGCGAAGGCGACGACCGGAATTTCCTTTTCAGTTGCCAGCGCCCGGATTCGCTTGGCGATCAGCGCCGACTGTACGGGCGATCCACCGGGCGAGTTGACGGCCAGCGCCACGGCTTTCAGGTTTCGCATCTTGAATGCGCGCTCGATGGGTCCGGCCAGCGACGCCATGTTCAAGCCCTTGCGCGCAGACCCCGCCTGCCCGATCACGCCCGATAACGGCAGAACGGCAACCACCGGGGCCCGTTTGCGAAATTTGCTGATCAGCGAAGTGAAATCCATTAACGGCGCTCCTGCATAAAAAATGACTAAAAAACCAACGGTCCTGCATCTCGCAGCACGGCGTCCGCCTCGGCCGTGTACGCCCCGCCTTCGCCATGTAAAACCAGTCCCGGCAAGATTCTGAGCGGCGCGGCAACGCCCTTGCGACCGCGCACCAATACCCTTTTTGCCGCCTTGCCCGAATTTCCCGGCCAAAGCGGAAACATAACCAGATCGCCCAGACCGCCGCGCATGGCCGCCAGCAGTTCGTCCAGCCTGTCGGCGCGATGAATGAACGTGACGCTGCCCTTATGGCGCACCATGCGCTGACAGAAAGAAACCCAGTCCACGAGCCGTGCTTCGCCCTCGACCGAGGCCACCGCCTTGCCGGCATCGGGTGGCGCGTTGCCGGTTCCCGCCACCTCGAAGGGCGGATTGGCCATGACATGGTCAAACCCTCCGGGGCCCAGACGCGGCGGCGGGGAAAGCAAATCGCCGCCCATCAAATCAACACGTCCCGTCATCTCGTTGGCGGTGACGTTTTGCAAGGCCAGCCGAACCAGTTCGCGCTGAACCTCAATGCCCCAAACGCGAATGTCGACAAGGCGCGCGGCAAGGCTCAAGGCGGCCGCGCCCACCCCGCAACCCACATCGAGCACCTTTTCGCCCGCACCGGCCTGTATTGAGGCAGCGAGAAGAACGGGATCAATCGCCGCCCGATAACCGGTGACGGGCTGGAACACCCTAACGCGTCCGCCCAGGACCGTATCATTGCTCACAATTGGTTCATTCACGTCCGTCACCCTATCTCACAGGCTTGACCCGCATGCCTGAGCATCCATATGCTCTTGAGACTACGCGAAAAGGTCAAGTCTTGCGGGAGAAATGTGTTGGGTATCGTTGTCGATCTTAATGGCGAACGCGAAAGAAAGCCGTCACTGGAAGCGCTGACCGCGCTTGTGGCCGACGACCTGAAGGCGGTCAACGCCCTGATCGTGCAGCGCATGCACAGCCCCGTAGCGCTAATTCCGCAACTGGCCGGGCATATCGTAGCGGCCGGCGGCAAGCGGCTTCGCCCGATCCTGACACTGGCGTCGGCCCGCATGTGCGGCTATTCGGGCATGCGCCATACCGCGCTGGCAACCTGCGTGGAATTCATCCATACCGCCACTTTGCTGCACGACGATGTGGTTGATCATAGCGAATTGCGCCGCGGACTGGCCTCAGCCAACGCCGTCTGGGGAAACAAGACCAGCGTTCTGGTTGGGGACTTTCTGTTTGCCAGATCGTTCGAGTTGATGATCGAGGACGGATCGCTTGAAGTGCTGGCCATTCTTTCGCGCGCGTCATCGGTTATTGCCGAAGGCGAAGTGGCGCAACTGGTAACCGCCAACGATACGCAAACCAGCGAATCGGCTTACATGGAAGTGATCAAGGCCAAGACCGCCGAGCTTTTTGCCGCCGCCTGCCAAATTGGCGCCGTCGTCGCCGAGCGGCCCAAGGTGGAATGCGAAGCGCTTCAATCCTACGGGCAAAACCTTGGCATCGCTTTCCAGCTGATTGACGACGTGCTGGACTTCTCGGCCAAGCAGGCAACCTTGGGCAAAACCGTCGGCGACGATTTCGCCGAGGGCAAGATCACCCTGCCGATTGTTCTCGCATTCCGCCGCGGAAACGAGGACGAGCGCGCCTTCTGGCGGCGCACGCTGGAGGACCTGAACCAGCAGGATGGCGACCTCGAAAACGCGACCCGGCTAATGGAAAAGTACGGCGCACTGGACGATACCGTCGAACGCGCCCGCCACTACGGCTCCATCGCGCGGGACGCTCTGGGCATTTTCCGCGATTGCCCCGAAAAGGCCGCGTTGACCGACCTGATCGACTTTTGCATTCAGCGCGCCCACTGACGCCACGCCATTCAGAAACATCTTCCAAACGGTTCTTGCCCTTCGCTTCGCGGGGCGCTATAAACCGTCTCCGCGACGGATCGGGGCGTAGCTCAGCCTGGTAGAGCGCTGTGTTCGGGACGCAGAGGCCGTAGGTTCAAATCCTATCGCCCCGACCAACTAAACCGTTGCGAACGATGATTACCCCCTTGCATTGCAAGGGGTTTTTTTGTCAGTCTCCCTAAACCTAAGAATAGGCCGGAAGAAAAAACAGGCGGTATCAACGAGGGAGCAATCGCATGCGCAATGCGATTATCGGGATTATCATTGGAACGGTTGTCGGCGTCGTCATCGGCGCGACGTTTCTTGCCCCAAGACTGCACAATCTTTCAACGTCCGTCTCCGGCGAGCGCATAGAGCACCTTTCGCCGCCGTCGGCAAAGGCCGTATCCGTGGAAACCAGCGCGCCTGATATCTCCTGGCGCATGGCCAGCGCCTATGCGGGCTCGTTGCCGCAGCTGGGAACCCTGGCCTCCCGTGTCAGCAGTGAAATTTGGCGCATATCGGGCGGCGAAATGGAGATCAAGTTCCACGAGCCCGACACACTGGTGCCGAGTGCAGAGTTGTTCGACGCGGTGAAATCAGGCGCCGTAGAGGCTGCCTTCGCCTCGCCGGGGCGGTGGAAAGACGACGTATCTGCCATGCACCTGTTCTCTTCCGTCCCCTTCGGGCCGGACCCCCCGGAATTCATGGCCTGGTTCTATTTCGGCGGCGGCCGGGAACTTTATGATGAAATCTATCATCGGAAAGGAGTTCACGGCGTCGCCTGCGGCATTATTGCGCCGGAGGCCTCAGGATGGTTCCGCGACGAAATCCTGACCCTCGAGGATCTGGGCGGACTGAAAGCCCGCTTTCGCGGCCTGGGCGCACGCGTACTGGAGAAACTGGGCGTTGAGATTGCCAATCTGAGCGACGACGAGGTGTTCCCGGCCCTGGAATCGAACGCCATAGACGCAGCCGAATTTTCCCTGCCCTCGGTCGATTTTCAATTGGGCCTTCACAAGATGGCGAAGCACTACTATTTCCCCGGATGGCATCAGCCTTCGACCCTGTTTGAGCTGATGATCAACCTGGAAAAATGGGAAGCGCTGACACCAATGGCGAAAACACGGGTTGAAGCCGTCTGCGGCGACAACATCCGCCATGGCCTGGCCGAAGCCGAAGCGACGCAGTTCGCCGCGCTGAAAAACATCTATGCGACAGGGGTTGAAATCCATCGTTGGCCGGCGGAAATTATCGCGGCCCTGGAAAAGGCATGGCTTCAGGTGGCTGCGGAACAATCGAAAAACGACAAGGATTTCAAACGCGTTTGGAAATCGCTGCAGGCTTTTCGCGAGGACTACTCGATCTGGCGCGAACTGGGCCGCCCTTAAGCTCAGCCCCCATCAATGGGATCGATGGGCAGCCCGTCCATCTTCTTGAGAAGATAGTCCAGATCATCGGCTTCCAGATCAACGCCGAGATCGCCGTACTGGGTCAGAATCCGTTCAATCATCCGCCGCGAGAAGCGTTCGCGGTCGTGATCGCCGCCATCGTACTCGGTTTCACGCGCCACATCGACGGCGGCACGAATGGCGGGGAAATACTGTCTCTGAATTCCAGCACGCTCGGAAATGGCGCGAAGCCCCAATCCGCCGTCATCGTGGATCAATTCGCGCGCATTGCGAGCAGATACGCCCGCCAGTTGGCCGATGGCGGTTTCAAAAAATGCCAAATCCCCAACGCACAAGGACCGCACCAAAATTGACGGCGTCAGCCTTTTCTTCTTTCGCAGCTGCATCACAAGCTGTTCAAGTTCGTCGCCGCCGCTTTCAAACGACAACGAAAGAATGGCGCGCTCGCGAATCTGCAACACCAGATCGGTCATGTCGGTCGGCGAAAGGTCGACCTTGCTTTCAATCTGCGCCATCATGTTTTCGGAAACCAGGCTCACCAATCGTTCCGACACGGTGACCGGAAGGCGCGGACGGCGCACCATCGCGTCTTGTATCGCGTCCCGGTCCCCCAGAGCATCAACGACCTTGCCCAATGATCCTTCCGATATCTCGGCCCCCGGATTGGAGACCAGCCGCGACACAGCCGCTTCGTCCAATGATTCGACAATCGCCTCGGAAACCGCTTCCGAAACATTGGGCCGGCTCGCGATTGCCGATTGCTTGTCGGGATCATGCCCGCTGATGATCTCCACCAAATCCTCGTCGGTCAGGACTTCCGATGATTCCAGAATCGGCAACGCCACAGAATTGACGTCCATCGCCAGGGAAACGGCCACGTCGCGCGGCACCATCGGATTGGATTTGAGATTGTTGGCAAGCGCTTCGCGCACCCTCACCTCGGCATCCTTGACCATCAAACGGAAGATTTCCTCGGCCAGATTTTTTTCCGTTTCCGTCAGAGAGCCTCGGTCAAAGTCCAACGAAATTTTGCGCGCCGTTTCCTCCCGCTTAACAACGGACGGATCGGAAAGTAATTCTGCCACATCGCTATGTGAAAGGACGTTGGAAACCATGGGCTAACAATGCTCCCCCAGGAAATCGAAGCGGCGATTATAGTGCCATATATCGTCGGCTTCCAATGCTGCGACAAAAAAAGTATCTAAACCTTGCCAAACCCTTCTATCAATCGCACATCTGTAATCGCAAATGGGTGACGACGGCGGTTGCCTGGAAATACTACACGTCGATAATATCGCCACCCAGTTTTGTTAAACACGGTTGTTTTTGGAAAGGATCACGATGATTAAGGCAATTTCTTTCGCCCTGAGCGGTGTTGTCGCACTCCTTGTGGCAGCTGGTCCGGCGACGGCTGGTGATGCCGCAAACGGCGAATCGATTTACAAGAAGCGGTGCAAGGCGTGCCATGCCATCGCGCCCGGCAAGAACCGTGTCGGACCGTCGCTTTTCGGCGTGCTCGATCGGCAGGCGGGAACCGTTCCGAAATTCAAATATTCGAAAAGTTATATTGAAGCCGGTGAAGCGGGCCTGACCTGGGACGAGGAAAAAATCATCGAATATCTGGCCAATCCGAAAAAATACATGCGCAAAGTTACCGGCAACAAGAAGGCCAAATCGAAGATGGTTTTCAAGCTGAAGAAGGAAGCGGAACGCCAGGACGTCACCGCCTATATCGTGACGATCAACTAAGCGCTTGCCAATACAATGAATTTCGACGCCCCGGCCGGTCGCGCCGGGGCGTTTGAGTTTTCAGTCGCGGACCACCAACACCGAGCACTCGCCGTGACGCACCACCCGGGCCGCATTGGGGCCGATCAGATAGTCCCCCAATCCGGGACCATGCGCCGCCATAATCACAAGGTCGGCCTTTACCTTGGCCGCCGCCTCCAGAATTTCCTTGTAGATCGTTCCGTGGGAAATAATGTGCTGGACCCGGACGCCCTCGGGGATTTCACGCGCCGAAAAGGCGTGAAGATCGTCGTGCGCCTGTTCGAGCATTTTGTCTTCGTAGCCGTCCGGAAAAAATTGTGCGACAGCAACGTTCGCACCGACATCGGGAACCACGGTAATCACATGCAGCGTCGCCCCGAAATTCTTGCAATTCTCCACGGCCACCGGCAGCGCTTTCTTCCACGAATGCTCGGTATTCAGATCAATCGGCAGCAGGATATGCTTGAACATGCCGTTCCCCCTTATCCGTTCGGTTACGCGGCTTCTGCAGCCTTTTGGCGGCGCAACCGCCCCACCTGAAGCAAGATCACAAGCCCCAAGAGCAACAGCATGATCGGATAGACCATTTCCTTCGGCGGCCGTCCGCTTTGCTCGACGTCGATTCCGGTGACGACAAAACCAACCTTCATTCCTGAATTTTCAGCAATGCCACGCTCGGTAAGTTCGGCGATCACATAACGGTCATCTTCTTCGGCAACGATTTTCGCTCCGTACAGCCCCTGTTCGGTGGCGGCACCCAATTCGGGTGTCACCATCCGGTACAAACGGTACCGATCACCATATTCGGTTTCGCGGGTAACATGAAAACGCACGTCGTAACCGGGCCTTCCGGTCACCTCGCCGGCCACGAATTTCTCCAGATCAAGCGGCGAGAACGCCGGATAGACCCTGTCTAGATAAACGTCCGGGCGGAACAGGCCGACCATGACGACGCCCAGCAAAATCCCCTCGTACCACTTGTTCCGGACCAGCATGTAGTGCTGCGTCATCGAACTGAAACACAGGATCGCGATCAGCGACACGATGAAAATCGTCAGCCCGTGCCATACACTGGTCACCCCGATCAGCAGCAGTTCCGGATTGAAGATAAACACCACCGGCAAAATCGCCGTGCGGATTTCATAGAAGAACGCCTGAACGCCGGTCTTGATGGGATCGGCCCGCGATATGGCCGCCGCAGCGAAGGCGGCCAGGGCAACCGGCGGCGTCACATCCGCCATCAGCCCGAAATAGAACACGTACAGATGAACCGCGATAAGCGGCAGCACCAGACCGGAAGCCGCACCCAGTTCAACCACCACGCCCGCCAGCAGAGAAGCCACCACCAGATAATTGACCGTGGTCGGCAGGCCCATACCCAGCAGCAGGCAAAGAAGCGACGTCATGCCCAGCAGGATATAGACGTTGCCGCCCGAAACGGCCTCGACCACGCTGATCAGCGCATTGTTCAGGCCGGTTGAACTGACTGAGCCGACGATAATTCCCGCCGTCGCCACGGCCACGGAAATGGCGATCATGTTGCGCGCGCCGCCGACCAGACCGGCGTAAATATCGCCCATTCCTTCCTTGAACGCGGTGCCGAAATCAGTTCCGCCGTTCCTGTAAACACCAATCAACTTCTGGCCAAGCACGATAAGCATCATCAGCAAGATTGCATAGAAAACGGAACTGCTCGGCGTCCATCGTTCGACCATCAAGAGATAGACCAGCACGAGGATCGGAATGATGAAATGAACGCCGCTTAGGAAGGTCTTGCGAAGACGCGGGATTTCGTCTCGCGGCAACCCGCGCAGGCCCAGTTTCAAGGCTTCCAGATGCGATATGTATAACAGCGCGATATAGCAGATGAACGCCGGAACAAAGGCGTGCTTGATGACCTCGAAGTAGCTGATGCCAACCAGCTCGGCGATGATAAACGCGGCTGCGCCCATGATCGGCGGCATGATCTGGCCATTGACCGACGCCGCCACTTCAATAGCGCCCGCCTTCACCGCAGGCATTCCGGTGCGCATCATGACCGGAATGGTAAACGTGCCGGTGGTCACCGTGTTGGCAATGGAGGAACCCGAAATCAACCCTGTCATGCCCGAGGCCAGGATCGACGCCTTGGCCGGTCCGCCGCGATATTTGCCGACCAGGGCAAATGACAGATCAAGGAAATACTTGCCCGCCCCCGCCTTATCCAGGATCGCGCCGAACAGAACGAACAGGAAAACAAAGCTGGTCGTCACGTCGATGGGAATGCCAAATATAGCCTCGCCACCCAGCCATTGGTATCCGGCAAGGCGCGAAAGCGAAACGCCGCGATGCGAGATAATGTCCGGCATGGACTGGCCGAAAATGGAATAAAGAATAAACATCGAGGAAACGACAACCAGCGGCAAACCAATGGCCCGCCGGGTTGATTCCAAAAGCAGCAGAATTCCGGTCCAACCGAGGATCACCTCGAACGGAAATTTGAAGGAATAGCCGAAAAGATCGATGTTATAGAAAAGCAGCGTACCAGCGCGGGTGGCGATACCCTCCCACCCAAGAAACATGTACAGCGCACACGAACTGCCGACCAGCGCAAATAGAATATCGCGCTTGGGAATGCGGCCATCGGTCGATTTTTTCGAAGCCGGGAAAATCAGATAAACGAGAAGAAGCCCGAAGCCCAAATGAATGCCGCGGGCGGGAACGTCGGTGATAATGGCGAAATTTATCCAGAACGGTATGGGCGAGGCGATCCAAAGCTGAAAAATCGACCACGCGGCGGCGATAAGGCCGATAATCATTGCGGCCTGTGCGCCGTGTTTGCGCCCCGTGGACTCGATGTCTTCAAGGGTTTCCTGCAAGTCTTCCGCCGCCGGTTCGGCCGCCGGAGTTGTTGCGTCCGCCATAAGCCCGATCCCCCGTTCCCCGATGATATAGTTCCGGCGCCCCCGCGTTTCTTTCGCGGAGGCGCCGGTCGTTTAAACCCCTAAGGGTCTACATCCAGCCTTTTTCCTTGTAGTACTTGATGGCGCCGGGATGTAACGGAGCCGAAAGGCCGTCCTTGATCATGGTTTTCGGATCAAGGTTGGTGAAGGCCTTATGCAGGGCGCGGAAATCGTCGAGGTTTTCAAACACCGCACGCACGACTTCGTAAACCACATCGTCACTAGCCGTGGCGCTGGTCACGAAGGTCGCCTTGACGCCCCATGTTTTCACGTCGGCAGTGGTCGTCTTGTAGGTACCCTTGGGAATGGTCGCCCAGGCGTAGTACGGACGATCAGGCGTCACCATCTTCTTGGCCAGCGGGCCATCGAAGTTGGCGATCTTGGCACCGCAGCCGTCGGTGGCCACAGCCACACCGGCATTGGGAACACCAACGGTGTAGAACATTGCATCGATCTTGCCGTCACAAAGGGCCTTGGACTGTTCGGTCGAGGTCAGTTCAGCCGCCAAGGCGAAGTCGGCCTTGGTCCAGCCCGATTCCTTGATCAGGAAGTCGGCGGTGCCGCGCTGCCCCGAACCCGGATTGCCGATATTGACCTTCTGGCCTTTCAAGCCTTCCCAGCTGTCGATGCTGGAACCCTTGCCGACAATGATCTGGATCGGTTCGGGATGGACCGAGAATACGGCGCGCAGGTTTTTGAAGGCGTTGCCTTCAAATTTGCTGGAGCCGTTATAAGCGTGATACTGCCAGTCGGACTGGGCGACGCCGAAGTCCAACTCGTTTTCGCGGATCTGCCCAATGTTGTATGTCGATCCGCCGGTTGACGGAGCCGAGCAACGGATGCCGTGTTTGCGGCCGGTCTTGCGGCCTTCGGCGGCGGCCTTATGAATCATACGGCAGATGGCGTTACCGGTGACGAAGTACACCCCCGTCGGACCACCCGTGCCAATGGCGATGAAGGTCTTCTTCGCCGCATCGGCCGGCTGCGTGCCCATGGCCATCGCAGTTACGCCGAACGCCAACGCCACACCAGCTAGAAGCAGTTTTTTCATGGCTTTACGCCTCCCTGTTAGAAAAAGATGCAAATTGGGTAATTGCGGTGAATGGGGTCCTTCGGGAATGTCTCATTTGATCCCATTCCTCCGCCCAGCACCGGCTTTGACTGTGTTTTCCGCCTCCCCTTGCAGACCCAAAACCAGCACTTGCCATATCGGAATTGTTATCCTCGGAAACAACCCCGCATGTTAACTACTATAACGTTGATAGGGGGAAGCGCACAACCACGCACGATTATTTTGTTTTCTTGTGGGCGTTTTTCCGGATATTTCGTAATCTTCAATAGCGGCAATCAACGCCTTTTTGTGTTATGACCGTCGCGAATCGGCACCCGAGAAACTGAGCTTTGGTAGGAAAATGAATTTAAAAGATCACATCGCATCGATCCCCGACTTCCCCAAACCGGGCATCAATTTTTACGATATTTCGCCCCTGCTGGCCCATCCGGACGCCTGGAGCGTGGCCATGAGCCGTATGGCCAAGGCCGTGGCTCCCCATTGCCCGGACATCCTGGCGGGTGTCGAATCGCGCGGTTTCCTGGTGGCGGCCCCGTTGGCGCTCAAGCTCGGATGCGGTTTCGTCATGGTCCGCAAACAGGGCAAGCTTCCCGGTAAAACAATTTCGCACGAATACGCGCTGGAATACGGAACCGATACTATCGAGATTCGGGATAACGCGGTTAAACCGGGCCAGAAAGTCGTTCTATTGGACGATCTGCTGGCCACCGGTGGAACCTTGGCCGCCTCGGTCGAGCTTTTCAAAAAAGTCGGGGCCGAGGTCACGGCGGCCGCCTGCATCATCGAATTGACCTTCCTGAACGGGCGCTCGAAGGTGGACGTTCCGATTACGACCCTGATGTCCTACGACGAATAATTTTTTTCATGACGGTCGGCAGCGCCTGACCGTCCAGTTCGTTCGGCAGGCACCAGAAACCGTCGATGGATGACGCGGCGTCGATGGCGCCCCGCGCGATGCTCAGTTCCAAATGGAAATGGGTAAACGTGTGGCGCACGACGCCGTCAATCTCCTTCCAATGAGACGGCGCGGGCGCAAACCGAAGCGCCTCCTCCATGCGCCAGGGCTGCTCGCGCCAGTCGGTGGACGGGACTTCGATCATCCCACCCAGCAAACCCGCAGGCGGCCTTCGCCGTAAAATGATTTCGTTGGCCGGGCCAACCCCTAAAAAGGCGATGCCGTATCGGGTGGGCTTGGCGGCCTTTTTCTTTTTGCGGGGAAATCCTGCCGGATTTCCTTCCCCAAAGGCCCGGCAATACGCCGCCAATGGGCAGTCCTCGCAGATCGGCCCCTTGGGGCGGCACACGGTTGCCCCCAAATCCATGACCGCCTGCCAGAAATCACCGGGACGATCCGGCACCAGGGGCGAGGCCGCCTCGGCCACCCGCGCCTTCAGGGCAGGCCCGCTTTCGCCGATCATGAATAGCCGCGACACCACCCGCTCGATATTTCCGTCCACGGGAATCGAGTGCTGCCCAAAGGCAATCGCCGCAATGGCGGCCGCCGTATAGGGACCGATCCCGGGAAGCTTCCTCAATTCCGCTTCGTCGCCCGGAAACTTTCCGCCATATTCGTCAGCCACGATTCGCGCACATTTACGCAAATTGCGCGCCCGCGCGTAATACCCCAGCCCCTGCCAGGCATGCAAAACGTCATCCAGCGAAGCGCGACCCAAGTCAGAGACCGTCGGCCATTTTTCCATGAACGAGGCAAAATAGGGGCCGACCGTGGCCACCGTTGTTTGCTGCAGCATAATCTCGCTAAGCCACACGAAATAGGGATCGGGCACGCGTCCGGATTTGGCCCGCCACGGCAATTCCCGTCCGTTGGCGTCGTACCACTCGAGCACGGCGAGGCCCATTCTTCTTCCGGTAATGTGGCTTGCTTGTTTCATATCGGTCCTGTTCGTACCATATTGGCCGGTATGACCAAGGACGCAAATAAGGCCTGGGAAAAATTTCGCTCGCGGCAGCGCACCGGCGCGCCCAAGGCGCTGGGTGTCGCGGTCGAAAAAATCACCAAACCATTGTTTGGAAAACGCGGACTTGCCGATGGCGCCATCGTTCGCAACTGGCCTGCCATCGTCGGGACCGCCTTTGCCAAGGTGACCGCGCCGGAGAAACTCTCGTTTCCCACCGGGGAACGGGCGGGGGGTACTTTGCACTTACGGGTGGCAAGCGGCGCCATCGCCACCCAAATCCAACATGACGAACCCCTTATTCTGGAGCGAATTAACGGGTATTTCGGGTATCGCGCGGTGGCCCGCCTCAGCATGAAGCAGGCCCCTGTCGCCGTTGCCAGGGATGCCGAAGTCAAACCACCGAAGGAAATTGATCCGCAGGATGAAAAAGCCATCGCTGAGCGGCTGTCGGACATCGAAGACGAAGAACTTCGCGCGGCGCTTCAGTCCCTCGGACAATCGGTAAAAATCCGATCCAAAGAGCCTTCATCTGATTGAACCCTGTGCATAAAACCTGTCTTGTGGATTAGTCCATGCGAATCTATAGTCGCCAACATGTTGTGGAAGGGAGAACCAAATTGAGGCAAAGCCTACTAGGTTTAGTGTTTGTTCTGGGAATCAGCCTTGTCGGAGGCGTGGTTGACGCCGCCGATGCCGACGGCGCCCTCGTTGAAATGGCGCTGGGCAGCGCGGACGCGCCCCTGACCATTACCGAGCATTCGTCCCTGACGTGCGGACATTGCGCCTCGTTCCACGCCGAAACCCTGCCCAAGATCAAGAAAGCCTATATTGATACCGGCAAGGTGCGGCTGGTGTTTCGTGATTTTCCCTTGGGCAAGCTGGCGCTGATCGCCTCGATGCTGCCCCATTGCGCGGGCCCGGACCGTTATTTCGGGTTCCTTGAAGTTCTGTTCCGCAGCCAGCGGACCTGGGCGGGAAGCAACAATCCGCTGCTGGAACTCACCCGCATGGCGCGGATGGGCGGAATGTCCGAGGAAACAGTCAACGCGTGCCTAAATAATCAGGCTTTGTTTGAGAGCATCCAGAAACGCGCCGCCGAAGACGGTGAGAAGTTTGACATCGAATCGACGCCCAGCTTCGTCATCGACGGCAAAACAATTTCGGGCAACCTTCCGTTCGAGGAATTCCAGAAGGTCATCGACGCGGCCCTGGAAAAGGCAAAATAGCGGAGATCGGGTTCGTTGCGCTTTACCAGACTTCGACTTACCGGGTTCAAATCCTTCGTTGAACCGACCGAGCTTTTGATCGAGCGGGGGCTGACGGGAATCGTCGGCCCCAACGGTTGCGGCAAGTCGAATTTGGTTGAAGCGTTACGCTGGGTCATGGGCGAATCGTCGGCCAAGCAGATGCGCGGCGGCGAAATGGACGACGTTATTTTCGGCGGCACGCGCGACCGCCCGGCGCGGAACATGGCGGAAGTCATTCTTGGAATGGACAACGCCGATCGAAGCGCCCCGGCCGTCTTCAACCACATGGACGATCTGGACGTCAGCCGCCGCATCGAGCGCGGAAGCGGATCGACCTACCGCGTCAACGGCAAGGAGGTGCGCGCCCGCGACGTACAGCTTCTGTTCGCCGACGCCGCAACCGGCCCGCGTTCCAACGCCCTGGTCAGCCAGGGCCGAATCGGTAACATCATTGCCGCCAAACCAACGGCGCGGCGGGTCTTGCTGGAGGAAGCGGCGGGCATTACCGGACTGCATTCCAGGCGCCACGAGGCTGAACTTCGCCTGCGCGCCGCCGAGACCAATCTGGTGCGGCTGGAAGATGTGCTGGGGGCCATGGAAGTCCAGCACAAGACCCTGAAAAAGCAGGCCCGTCAGGCATCGCGCTACAGCAATCTCAGTGGCCATATCCGGCGCGCCGAAGCCACCCTTTTCCACATGCGCTGGGCCGCGGCGCAAGAAACCCAGGAACGTAGCGGCGAACACCGCAAGGAAGCCGAAGCGGCTGTCGTACGCCTGACGGCGGCGTCCGCCGAGGCGTCACGCCTTCAGGCGGAATTCGCCGCCGCATTGCCGTCCCTGCGCCAGACCGAGGCCGAGGCCGCGGCTGAATTGCAACGGGTCACCATCGCGCGCGAAGGGCTGGACGCCGAAGAAAAGCGGGTCGCCGAAGCACAGGCCGAGTGCCGCGCGCGTCTAGCCCAGATCGCAACGGATATCGAACGCGAGGGCTCGCTGGCCGCCGACGCCGTTGCCGCAATCGGCGCGCTGGAAGCCGAAGCGCAAGAGATTGAAAAGGCCCGCGCCGACGAGGAAACCGCCGAAAAGGACGCCGAAGCCAACCTTCAGGCGATCCGCCAGGTGGTTGTCGAGCTTGAAACCCGCCACGCCGAATTGACCGACAGGATCGCTGCCGACGAGGCTAGGAAAAACGCCCTTGTTCGCCGGGCGGACGAACAGAACCAGCGTCGGCAAATGCTGGCGCAACAGCGCGAGGAAAACGCATCCCAACGTTCGGCCATTGAAGCAGGCGCCGTCGATCCGGGGCAGATGGAGGCCACGGAACGCACGCTGGCCGACGCGCGCGAAGCTGCGGAAAAGGGACGCGAAGCCGCAGAGGCCGCCGGCAATCACCGAGCCGAAGCCGACGCCCACGTGCGCGAGATCGTCGCCAGCCTTCACGAAACCCAATCGGCGTTCGCACGCCTTGAAGCCGAAGCCAAGGCCCTGGCCGATGTGCTTGAGGCCGGGCAATCGGATAGCTGGCCGCCGTTGATCGATTCGGTTTCCGTCGAACACGGGTTCGAGGTGGCGTTGGGTGCTGCGCTGGGCGAGGATCTTTCGGCTCCCGCCGACGAGCCCGCTCCCGTTCATTGGCATACCCTTGACGCGCTGAACGACCCCCAACCCCTGCCCGGCAAGTGCGAACCTTTGAGCGGTTTCGTGAAAGGCCCTGCGGCATTGACCCGCAGGCTCTCGCAGATCGGCGTGGTCGTTGACGAAAGTGCGGGTTCCGCCCTGCGCGTGTCCCTGAAACCGGGCCAGCGGTTGGTCAGCCGCGACGGCGCCTTGTGGCGCTGGGATGGATTTACGGTTTCGGCGGGCGCGCCCACGGCTGCCGCCGCGCGTCTTGAGCAGCGCAACCGTCTGGCCGAAGTCCGCGCCCAGATGAGCGATGCCGAAGCGGCCGTATCGGTGGCCGCAACCCGCGTCGAAGAAGCCGAAACCCGGGCCGCCGCCGCCGCCGAGGGCGAAGCCGTGGCCCGGCGCGATGCCCTGGCCGCCGACGCCGCGAATACGCAGGCGGGTGATGCCTTGTCGCAGCTCAGGGAAAAGGCCTCGCAGATCGACTCGCGGCTGGCGGGATTGACGGAAGCCGCCGAACGCATCGCGGCGGATCTGGCCGAAGCCGAAACACATGCCAAGGAGGCCGCGGACGCGTTGGCCTCCCTGCCCGACCCCACCCAGGCCCGCGATGATATTTCCGCCCTGCGCGCCGAACTGGCTGAAAGGCGCGCCGAACAGGTGGAACGGCAAAGTGCGCATGATTCGCTGGCGCGCCTGGCCCGTGACCGACGCAACAGGCAGGAGGCGATTTCACGTGAACTGACGTCGTGGCGCGATCGCGGCGAGGGTGCGACGCGCCGTCTGGAACAACTGGCGGAACGCAAACAGGCAATCGAATCGGAAACCGGAAAGCTGGCCGTCCGTCCCGCCGAGATCGACGAAAAGCGTCAGGCCCTGCTAAGCCTGATCGAAGGGGCCGAAACAAACCGCAATTCGGCCGCCGACCATCTGGCGAAGGCCGAATTGCGACTGACAGAGGCCGATCAGGTTTTGCGTCAGGCCGAAAATTCCCTGGCGGCTGCGCGCGAAGACCGGGTGCGGGCGGAAGGCGCGGTCGAGCAAGCGCAGCAGGCCACGCAAAGTCTGCGTGAACGGGTGATGGAACGCCTTGACTGCCGGCCCGAAAATCTGGCCGCGGTGGCCGAACTTAAGGAAGAGGTGGAACTGCCCGATCTGGAAGCCATCGAAAAACGGGTCGAGCGGCTGCAGCGCGAACGCGACACCATGGGGCCGGTGAACCTGCGGGCCGAACACGAAGCCACCGAACTCTACGAACAGATCGAAGGCCTGGAAACCGAGAAGGGCGACCTTACCCGCGCCATCGAGAAACTGCGGCGCGGCATTTCCGAATTGAACCGCGAAGGCCGGCAACGGCTGGTGGCGTCGTTCGAAGAAGTCGATGGACACTTCCGTGCCTTGTTCGTGCGCCTGTTCGGCGGCGGCCGCGCCCATCTGGCGCTGACCGAATCGGACGATCCCCTTGAAGCCGGCTTGGAAATCATGGCCAGCCCCCCCGGGAAGCGGTTGCAAATTCTTTCACTGCTGTCGGGCGGCGAACAGGCGCTAACCGCGCTGGCCCTGATGTTTGCGGTGTTCCTGACCAACCCGGCGCCCATATGCGTGCTGGACGAAGTCGACGCGCCGCTGGATGACGCCAACGTGGATCGCTTCTGCACGCTGGTCGAGGAAATGGCGCGCGCCGGAAAAACCAATTTCCTGGTCATTACCCATCACCGCATGACCATGGCGCGCATGGACCGGCTGTTCGGCGTCACCATGTCCGAACGCGGCATTTCGCAGCTTGTCTCGGTCGATCTTCAGCGGGCCGTGGAACTTCGTGAATCGGCCTGATAACAAGTCACGCGATTTCCATTTTTTTTCAATATATTCAACGAGTTGATGCGTCCTTTCGTTCTTGACAGGTGGGGTGCGCGCCATTAACGTCCGCCTACAGACGTGACTGGCTGGCGGAGACCCGATGAGCGACGAAGATTCCCGCAGATCGCTGGATGATTTGGACGCCCGGATCAAGCGCGCCAGGGAAGAAGGAGAAGCGGCGGCAAAAGGCAAAGGACCGATCCTGCGCGGCCAGGCATCCGGTTTCGGCATGGCGTTTCGCATCGGGGTCGAACTGGTGGCAGCCTTGGCCGTCGGCGTTGGAATTGGCCTTCTGCTTGACAGATGGCTTGACACCACACCATGGTTTCTGGTGGTGTTCTTCTTTCTCGGCGCTGCCGCCGGGATATTGAATGTCTACCGTGCGGCCTCGGGAATGGGCCTGGCCGCCGGTTATTCGGATGAAATGAACGAATCGTCAAAAAGCGACAAACGCTAGAAGCAGGAAACGGCAAAGGCGGAATAAAAAGTTGGCCAACCCACTGCATCAGTTTGAAATCACCACCGTTGCGCCCATCGAGATCGGCGGCGTCGATGTTTCGTTGACCAATTCGGGCGTTTTCATGGTTTTAACCGTGATCGCGGTCAGCGTGTTCCTTGTCTTCGGCGTACGCGGCCGGTCAATCGTTCCGGGGCGCTGGCAGTCCATGGCCGAACTCAGTTACGAGTTCATTGCCGGAATGGTGCGCGACAATGTGGGCAGCGAAGGACGCAGGTATTTCCCGTTCGTGTTCTCGCTGTTCATGTTCATTCTTTTTGGCAATCTGATCGGCCTGATCCCCTACAGTTTCACCTTTACCAGCCATATCATCGTCACCTTCGCCATGGCCGCGTTCGTCTTTATTGGCGTGACGGTTATCGGCATCGTTCGGCACGGGTTTCACTTTTTTACCTTTTTCATGCCCACGGGCGTGCCGATGATCATGGCGCCCATACTGATTCCCATCGAAGTCCTGTCTTACTTATCGCGCCCGGTAAGTCTTTCCATCCGGCTGTTCGCGAATATGATGGCCGGACACACGATGATGAAGGTGTTCGCCGGTTTTGTCATTCCGTTGGGAATTATCGGCGGCTGGGCACCCCTGACCGTTGATGTCGCATTAAGTGGTTTTGAATTTTTGGTGGCGTTTTTGCAGGCCTATGTGTTCACCATTCTCACATGCCTGTATCTCAACGACGCTATCCATCTGCATTAATTGTTTATTGAGCAAATGAGGAAATAGGACCATGGAACTTGCTGCCGCGAAAATGATTGGGGCCGGCCTCGCCGTTATTGGTTTGGGTGGCGTGGGCGCCGGTATCGGCAATATCTTCTCGTCGCTGATCAGCTCCATCGCGCGCAACCCGGCCGCCCGTTCACAGGTGTTCGGTCTGGCCATGCTGGGCTTCGCGCTGGTTGAGGCGGTTGCGCTGTACGCGCTTCTCATCTCGTTCCTGATCCTGTTCACCTGAAGACACCGCCTGCCCGGCCCGCTTGTTCGGGCCAGGCAGGCACGTGTCTTTTCGCAGGAGCGTGAAATGCGCAAATCCACCTGGGGATTACCGGCTCTTACCATAGCCGTGTCGGGGTATGTGGCTCCCGCCTTTGCGGCGGGCCTGCCGCAGCTTGACGCGTCCAAGTTCGCGCCTCAGCTTGTCTGGCTGGTGATCACGTTTGCCGTGCTTTACGTGCTGATGTCCCGGGTAGCGTTGCCGAAAATCGGCAGCGTGCTGGCTGCCCGCAAGGATCGTATCGAGGGCAATCTGGAACGTGCGCAGACGTTGAAGGCCGATGCCCAGGCATTGGCGGACGCTTATGAGCAGGCAATCGCCGAGGCCCGGCAAAACGCCCAGGGAGTTGTGGCCGAAGCTCGCAACACCATGAGCGCCGACGCATCCTCGCGCCATGACGAGTTAAACGAACGCCTGAGCGCGAAGGTCACGGCAGCCGAACAGCGGATCGCCAAAGCGACGCAGGAAGCCGTCGCCGGTGTGCGCGATCTGGCCCTTGACGTGGCCGCCACCGCCGCCGAACGCCTGACGGGCGACGCGCCCGACGGCAAGGCCGTAAGCGCCGCCGTGGACGCCGTATTGAAGGAGCGCGACTGATATGGTTGCTTACGCCGCCGAGACAGCCGCGGGTGGGCACGAGTCCTTTTGGGTAACCCCCGAATTCTGGGTTCTGGTCGCGTTCGTGCTTTTGATCGCACTTGCCGGACGCAAGGTGGTGCGCACCATCACCGCCGGACTTGATTCCCGCGCCGAGACCATCCGCGCCCGCGTGGAAGAAGCCGAAAAGCTGCGCGGCGACGCCCAGGAATTGCTGGCGTCCTACCAGCGCAAGCAACATGAGGCGGTCAAGGAGGCCGACGAAATCGTCGAGAAGGCGCGCGAGGAAGCGGCCCGGCTGGCCGAACGCGCGGCCGCCGATCTGGAGAGATCCTTAAAACGCCGCGAGCAATTGGCCATGGACCGCATCGCGCAGGCCGAAACTTCCGCCGTGGAACAGGTTCGCGGGCTGGCCGTAAACGTCGCCCTGGAAGCGACCCGCCGCGTGCTGACCGACAACCTGCCGCAGGACAAGGCCGACGGCCTGGTGGACGACGCCATCAAGGAACTGCCTGAAAAGCTTCACTAGGCGATCAGGGCAAGCCATTCATTTTCAGTGAGTACCGAAAGGCCCAGTTCGCGGGCCTTTCGTGCTTTTGAACCCGCATCAGCGCCCTCGACCACGTAATCGGTCTTCTTGGAAACCGATCCCGCCACCTTGGCGCCCAGCGCTTCCGCCTTCGCCTTGGCTTCGCCCCGGCTCATGGTCTCAAGCCCGCCGGTAAAGACGACCGTCTTTCCAGCGATGGGGGATGAGGTTTCATCGGGGGGGATAAATTCCTGAATGTCCAACAAATTGACTAGGTCTCTCACGGCGTTGAAATTGAATGGCTCCGAAAAGAAATCGCGAATTTCACCAACCACCGCTGGGCCAATACCATCCAGTTCCATAAAATCAACGAGTTCAGCCTGAGCCTGCGACCCAGGCACCGTCGCCACTTGCATTTCCTTAAGCAAGTTTCCAACCTCTAGGTAATGCTTCGCCATAAGCCGCGCTGTTGCCTGCCCAACTTGAGGGATTCCGAGCGCATAAATGAATCGTTCCAGGGAAATTTTTCGGCGCAGGTCGATAGCGTTAAGTAAGTTTGCAATCGATTTCTCGCCCCAGCCTTCAAGCTCAAAAATCCTCGCGGCCCGCCGGTTCAGCCAGAAGATATCCGCAGGTGAACGCACCAACTCACGGTGATAGAAGGTTTTCATATGTTTGCCCCCCAACCCTTCGATATCGAAGGCGTTGCGGGACACGAAATGTTTCAGCCGTTCAATAGCCTGGGCCGGACAAACGAGTCCGCCGGTGCAACGCCTTTTCGCCTCGCCCTCTTTGCGCACGGCCTGGCTACCACAATCGGGGCAGGTATCGGGGAAATCATACGGCCGACTATCGGAGGTGCGTTCGTCCGCTACCACCTCTACAACTTGTGGAATTACGTCACCAGCTCTCTGGATGAGCACCGTATCGCCTACGCGAATGTCCTTTTCGGTGATGTAATCCTCATTATGTAGGGTCGCGCGGCTTACAAGGACGCCGCCAACTGCAACAGGCTCCAACTCTGCCACCGGGGTCAAACTGCCGGTGCGACCAACCTGAACATTAATTTCCCAGAGTTTCGTCATCACTTGCTCGGCGGAGAATTTATGGGCGATAGCCCAACGCGGGGAGCGACTGACGAATGCCAGCCGTTCCTGTAATTCCACCGAATTAACCTTATAAACCAAACCGTCGATGTCATAGGGAAGATCGCCACGCACCCTTTCTATCTGCGCATAGCACGCCAGAATCTCTTCCAATGAATGACACAGCCTGACATTCGGATTGGTCTCGAATCCCCACTCCTTCAGTCGCTGGAGAAACATCCACTGGGTCGGCGCTATCGTCGCACTGGTTTCGCCCCAAGCATAAGCGAACATACTCAGAGGCCGCTGCGCCGTAATGGACGTATCCAACTGGCGCAAGCTTCCGGCGGCGGCGTTGCGGGGGTTGGCGAACACATTTCCACCATTGGCCTGCTGTCTTACATTAAGCGCCGCTAGGGCGTCGCGCCGCATGTAAACCTCACCGCGAACTTCAAGAATACTGGGAACGTCGCTTCCGAAGATTTGCTTAGGGATGTCGGAAATGGTCCGAAGGTTTTTGGTAATATTCTCGCCAGTGACACTATCGCCACGCGTCGCACCCTGAACAAAAACCCCACCTTCGTAACGCAACGAAACCGATACGCCGTCTATCTTTGGTTCGGCTACCAGTTCAACGGCCGCATCCTCCCCCAATTTCAGGAAGCGACGGATTTTCGCAAGAAACTCAGCGACCTCCTGCTCGGAAAATACGTCTCCCAACGAAAGCATCGGCTTGGCGTGGGTGACCTTTTCATATCCCGTGGCCGGGGCCGCGCCCACCTTTTTCGACGGACTGTCGGGGCGGGCCAGATGGGGGAAACGGGCCTCAATGGCGTCGTTGCGGCGGCGCAGCACGTCATATTCTGCGTCGCTGATTTTGGGGGCGTCGTCGCGATGGTAGGCGCGGTCGTGTTCGGCTATTTCACGGGCCAGATTTTTCAACTCGACGGCGGCGTCGAGGTCAAACATGTCCTCGACCGCCAGTTTTCGCAGCTCGTCGATCATTCGCCGGTTCCCGCAAGAAGGCTGTCGGCGGCGGCGCGGGCTTCGTCGGTGATGCGCGCACCGGCCAGCATTCGGGCAATTTCTTCCTTACGCTCGAAGGGCAACAGGGCCTCGACACCGCTGATCACGCCGTCCTCGCCCTCTTCCTTGGAAACGCGCAGATGATGGGCGGCGCGGGCCGCCACCTGTGGCGAATGGGTAATGACGAACACCTGAAAGCGTTCAGCCAAAGCCGCCAGACGCTGGCCCACGGCGGCGGCCACGGCCCCGCCAACGTTGGCGTCCACCTCGTCGAAAATCAGGGTGGGAACCGGATCGGACTTGGCCAGCACCACCTTGAGCGCCAGCATGAAGCGCGCCATTTCACCGCCCGAGCTGATGCGGTTGAGCGGGCCGGGGGCCGAGCCTGGATTGGTCGCCACTTCGAAATAGACGGCGTCGCAGCCGCGCACGCCCCAGGCATCCTCGGGCAGCGCATCAACCCGTGTGACGAATTGCGCCTTGCCCAGCCGCAGGGGTTCCAACTCGGCGCCAACGGCCATATCCAGTTGCACACCGGCATCCTTGCGTCGGCGGCCCAATTCGTTTGCCGCCGCGGCGAAAGCCTCACGCGCCTCGGCCTGCTGGTGTTCCAGACGTTTCAAGATCTCGCCACCATCGTCGATAGCTTCGAGACGAACACTCAGCGAATTGCGAACGTCGGCCAGGACATCCACAGCGCATCCATGCTTGCGGGCCAGCGCGCGCAAGGCAAACAGGCGCTCTTCGGTCTGCTCCAGGCTGTGCGGATCCAGATCGATTTCAGAGCTGGCCTTTTCCAATAGCGCGGTCGCTTCCGAGCTTTCCACGGCGGCCCGTTCAAGGGCGGCCAATACGCCGTCCAGACGGCCTTCCGCGTTCTCCGCGATTTGCTCCAGCGCGCGCAAGGCCGTGCGAAAGGCCTCTTCAACCCCGCCGCCGCTGTTCAGCGCCTCGGCGGCGTGGTTCATCCCCTCGACGATTTTCTCGGCATGCATCATCAGCGAGCGTTGCTCGGCCAGGGCTTCCTCTTCACCCGGCTGCGGGTCCAGGGCGGCCAGTTCATCCACGGCATGGCGCAGAAAATCTTCCTCAACGCGGGCCGATTGCAGGTGCGTCGCCGCCTCTTCCTTCTCATCGACAGCCACCCGCCACGTCCTGAACGCCGCCCCCACCCGTTCGGCGTCATCGCGAAGGCCGCCGTATGCGTCAAGCAACGCGCGGTGAATGGAGGTCTGTGTCAGGCGCTGGTTTTCAAACTGGCCGTGAACTTCAACCAAGGTCTCGCCAATGCGGCGCAAGAAAGCGACGCTGACGGCGGAATCGTTAACGAACGCCCGCGACCGGCCATCGGCGCTTAATGTCCGGCGCAAAATAACGGGTTCGCCACCGTCAGGCGCAACGCCTTGTTCTTCAAGCATTTCCTCGGCAGGATGGCCCGCTTCGACATCAAACTCCGCCGTAACCACGGCGCGCGCGGCACCATGTCGCACCAGTCCCGCGTCGGCCCTTTCGCCCAGGGCCAGGCTAAGTGCGTCCAGCAAAATGGATTTACCCGCGCCTGTTTCGCCAGTCAGAACGCAAAGGCCCGACTGAAAAGACAAATCCAGGCGTTCGATCAATACGACGTCGCGGATGGACAGGCTAAGCAGCATACCGGCAATTATCCACGGTCCTTGGCGTTACCAGAATATGTACCAGGGTTCTTCCTTGGTCTCGATCTTCTGCGCCTTCGGCGCCTCAGGGGCGTCATTGCCGTCCCACACCTGATACCAGGGTTTTTCCTCGGGCCGGATGCGCTTTTGTTCCACCAGTTCGTAGGCGTCAATGTACCATTCGCTGCCCGGAAAGTTATGGCCAAGAACGGCAGCGGTCCGCTGCGCTTCCTGTTTCAAACCAAGGGCGAGATAGGCTTCGGTCATACGGTGCAGGGCCTCGGGGGAATGGGTCGTCTTCTCGTACTGTTCGACAACCGCGCGAAACCGGTTGATTGCCGCCAGATAATGCCCCTGGCGCAGATAATACCGGCCGATTTCCATGGTCTTTCCGGCCAGGTGGTCATAGGTGAGGTCCAGCTTGACGCGGGCATCCTTGGAAAACTTGCTTTCGGGGAAACGCGCGATCAGCGTCTCAAAGCTTTTCAGCGCCAGTTCCGTCATTTTCTGGTCGCGCTTGACGTCGGAAATCTGCTCGTAATAGCAAAGTCCCTTCAGATAATGGGCGTAGGGCGCGTCGCGGTTGGACGGATGAAGCTGGATAAACCGGTCCAGGGCGACGATGGCCTCGTCGTACTTGCCGTTCTGATAGTGGGCGAAGGCCGCCATCAATTGGGCCTTGGTGGCCCAGCTGGAATAAGGGTGCTGGCGCTCGACCTCGTCGAACAGCTGCGCGGCCGAGAAAAACTTGCCGGCCTGCATGGAATCCATGGCTTCGTTGTAGAGCTCTTCCACGGGACGCTCGACGTATTCGGGGTCGTCATCGCCGGCGCAGGCCACAAGGACCGTACACAAAGCCAAAATAACTGATCGCAGCAATAATCGGTTCATCGTCTCAAGTCGCGTCTACGAAAAATGCACAACGGAAACCGTTCGCCCCCGCCGCGTCGGCGGACTATATCATGAACCGCTCAAAAAAAAGTCCCTCGCGTTACCCGAGGGACATTTTTTCGCACTCATGAGCGGAAGGCGCGTTCAGGCGCTTGCCGCCAGTTCCACGGTCTCGTCGCTGGAGACGCTGGCGACGGCTTCGTCTCCGAAGTCGTCCGTAACCATGTCCTCGCACCAGTTCTCCGGGTCCGCAAACAAGGCCTCGAGAAGCTTATTGGTCAACGCGTGGCCCGAACACTGCCCCTCGAAATGGCCAATAATCGGCGCGCCCGCCATATACAAATCGCCCAGCGCATCCAGGGATTTGTGGCGGACGAATTCGTCGTCGTAACGCAGACCGCCCTCGTTCATGATCTTGTCGCCGCTGACCACAACCGCGTTGTCCAGCGAGCCGCCAAGGGCGAAACCGTTGGCCCGAAGCTGATCGACTTCATGAAGGAAACCAAAGGTGCGGGCCCGCGACAGTTCCTTCTTGAACGTGCCGTTCACCAGGCCCAGCGAAATGGTCTGGCGACCGACCAGCGTGCCGTCAAACTTGATCTCGAAACCGATTGTGCTTCCCTGCCCGGGATAAAGGGCGGCCGAAGCCCCGCCTTCCTCGACCTTGACAGGCTTCAAAATCCGAATGCCGCGGCGCGGCGCGCCCTGATCCAGAACACCCGCGCATTCAATCAGAAAAACGAACGGTTCGGCGCTACCGTCCATAACCGGGATTTCAGGGCCGTTGATTTCAATCTCGGCGTTGTCGATCCGGCTGCCGGCCAAGGCGGCCATGAGGTGCTCGACGGTGCCGATGGTCGTGCCTTCGGCGTTACCGAGAACGGTGCACAGCCTGGTGTCGACCACGTTTTTCCAGTGTGCGCGAATGACCGCGCCCTTGCCGCCAATGTCGGTCCGCCGGAAAGTAATACCGGCATCGACTTCAGCAGGCTTGAGAACCATGGAAACCTTGGCGCCCGAGTGCAGACCAACACCCGTGCAACAAATCGAGCTCTTAAGTGTCTTTTGCGTATCGATCTTTACTTCGTTCAACTGATCGATCGGCTGGCGCCTGATTTCAGGGAATCCCATTTTTCCTATTCTTTTCCCGTTCTCGACTTTTCGTAACTACGCGCCATTCGCGTTTTTACATAGGGCCAACAAAATGAAGGCTTCGAGGGTGCTTTTTAACAGGCCCCCTCGAAGCACTCAAATCAATCATTGTTTCCAATTGTTTCGGAAACTCAATTGGTTAGCATTAATTGGCCTGCCTTCTGAGAAAAGCCGGAATATCCAGAAGATCGTCACCCGATTGGGCCTCGGGAATTCGATCCGCCGGGTCCAGTCTGCCAACCGCCGGTTTTGCCGCAGGCACAGGTGCGCTAATAACCTCGGCCGGTGCGTCCGCCTTCGCCTTGGCCGCCCTTCCGGTTCCCGTAACCTTCTCAAACAGGCTGATACCACGGGCTTTCACGGTCTTTGGCTCGGCCGGTTTCGGGGCCGTCTTGGCTCCGTTGGCCATGGCGGCGCCGGCAAAGGGTTCGGCTTTGCGCGGGGCCGGTTCCGCCGTCTTTTCCAACGGCGGCGCCGGAATGAACGCGTTTGCGGCGTTGGCAGCCGGGGTCGCCGGTGGCGGCGGTGCCTGGCTGGTGTCGGCAGGGGCGAAGTGATCAAGCGCGCCCGCGGCCTTTTTCTCTTCCGGTTTGGCTTCGGCCTCGATTTCGGTTTCGGTTTCAGCTTCGGCCTTTTCTTCCGGAAGTTCCGCAGTCAGGGCCATTTCGGGCGTCAACGAGACGACCGCTGCCGGAGCCTCTTCCTTGATCTCTGGCTCACGCGGTTCCTCAACGGGACGCACGGGCGCGATGACATCCAGCGTGACCGGTGCAGGCTGGACGTGAACGTTGGCGTCCATCCCGGTGGCAACGACCGAAATCCGCATTTTCCCTTCGAGTTGATCATCGAAGGTCGAACCGAAAATGATGTAGGCGTCGGAATCGACCTCGGCCCTGATGCGGTTGGCCGCCTCGTCCACTTCAAAGAGCGTCATATCGGAGCCGCCCGTGATATTGATGAGAACGCCCTTGGCGCCCTTCATGGAAATATCATCAAGAAGCGGATTGGCGATGGCCGCTTCGGCCGCATCCAGCGCCCTGCGTTCGCCCTCGGCCTCGCCGGTTCCCATCATGGCCTTGCCCATTTCGCTCATAACCGAACGAATATCGGCGAAATCCAGATTGATCAGACCGGGCATGATCATCAGATCGGTTACCCCGCGCACGCCCGAATAAAGAACGTCGTCGGCCATTTTAAAGGCATCGGCGAACGTTGTTTTCTCGTTGGCGACACGGAACAGGTTCTGGTTGGGAATGATGATCAGGGTATCGACGAACTGCTCGAACTCCTCGATCCCGGCGTCGGCGATGCGTTGGCGGTGCGCCCCTTCAAACTGGAAGGGTTTGGTGACGACACCAACCGTCAGAATGCCAAGTTCCCTGGCCGCACGCGCGATAACGGGCGCGGCCCCGGTTCCCGTTCCACCGCCCATGCCGGCGGTGATGAAGACCATGTTGCTGCCTTCCAGATGGCCGGCAATCTCGGTCAAGGTTTCTTCGGCCGCGGCTCGCCCGATCTCGGGTCGGTTGCCCGCCCCCAGGCCTTGCGTTACCGTTGCGCCCAACTGAATGCGGGTGTCGGTCTGGGCCAGCGCCAGCGCTTGCGCGTCGGTGTTGGCGACCACGAAGTTCACCCCCTCCAGATTGGCTTGAATCATATTGTTAACGGCATTGCATCCCGCTCCGCCGACACCAAAAACGGCAATTCGGGGACGCAACTCCGGCGTCTCTGTTGTATTCGGTACGCTCAGGTTGATACTCATGTCTCCCTCCGCAAAAAATTGTCGATACCAAGGCTACCCAGTGTTCGCCCGCTCGAAACGGGCTTTGCTAAAGTGTGTGAACCGCAATTTGGCGGTCCGTGTGATCCGCTTGCTCTCCCGTTAAAAATTCTCACGTAACCACTGTCCGATCCGACCCAGTCGGCCGCTCGGAACCTCTGCTGGGCGGTAGGCCGCACTTGGCTCTACCGCCGGATTGTTGATCGCAAACCGAATGAGGCCCACGCAGGTTGAAAACGCCGGGCCACTGGTGGCTTCGGCCAGACCGCGAATGGCCTGGGGCTTGCCCAGACGAACCTGCTTGCCCAAAATCATGCCGGCGACATCGCCGACACCCGGAAGCTGACTTGCCCCGCCCGTAAGCGTGACGCGGCGCCCGGCAACCTTGTCGAAGCCGGTCTCCTCGAGCCGCGCCCGCACCATCTCGAAGGTTTCCTCGATACGCGGGCGGATGATGCCGACCAGCATGGAACGGGGCACAGGGTTGGTTTCGCCGTTGTCGTCCTCGCCGATCAGCGGAACCTTCAGAACTTCGTGGTCATCCGACGGCGACGGGACGGCGCTGCCGTACAGCGTCTTCATGCGTTCGGCATGGGCGACCGGTGTCGACAGGCCGCGCGCGATATCGTTGGTCACGTGAATTCCACCGACGGGGACGCTGTCGGTATGAACCAGTTCGCCATCGAAGTAGACGGCGATGGTCGTGGTGCCGCCGCCCATGTCGATGAGGGTGACGCCAAGTTTCTTTTCATCCTCGACCAGACAAGCCAGCGCCGAGGCAAACGGTGAAATCACTTTCGATTCAATTTCCAGATGGCAGTGCGCCATGCATGTGGTGAGATTGCGCACCGCGCCACCGCTGGCACTGACCACATGGACGTTGGCCCCCAGCCGTTCGCCGAACATCCCGCGCGGGTCGCTGACGCCGCGATTGCCGTCAATGCTGTAGCCGACCGGCAGAACGTGGATGGTCTCGTGATCGGTGGGCCGGTCCTGGTTCAAAACCGACGGGTCCAGCACCTGGCGCAGATCGGCATCGTTGATTTCATGCCCGGCGATGGAAATTTCATAGGCGATCAGGCGGGACTTCGGCTCGCCGCCCGAAAGGTTGACGACCACCTGGCGAATGTTCTCGCCGGCCATTTGTTCGGCGGTCTCAACGGTGGCGCGGATGCACTCGGCGGCCGCTTCCATATCAACAATGGCGCCCGAACGAATTCCGCGCGAAATCTGATGACCGACGCCGACGATATCCAGCCCGCGCTCCCCGCCGGTGCGCGCGATACAGCACGCGACCTTGGTGGAGCCGATATCCAGCGCAGCCACCAGTCCGTTTCGGACCTTACCGTTCGAGCCGTTCTTCTTCATTCCCCTCGGGTTCCCCTCGCAAAAATTGCGTTTCGTCTTAAGTTTCCGTGCCGCCGCCCCGTTGCCTTGTGCGGTTGGTCTTCTGCACGATCAGGCGGTCCGGAAGCCGCAGATCAAGGACACCGATATCCTTGGTCAGCACGTTATGTTCACGGTCGTATTCGGCCAGACGCGCCCATGCCGACGCCGGTCCTTCCTCGGGCAGGCGAACGTCAATGCCGTTATCCAGACGCACGTTCCAGCGCCGTCCCCCAACGCGCACGGCGGCGCGTACCCGCGACATCAGTTTCGGCTGGTTCCACAGCATTTCGAGAAGGCTTGCGGCATGAACCGGCGCATCCTCGCCAACCACCAGAAGCAGATTGGCGTAGCGTTGCAGATCGTTTTTCACGATGACCGCGCCGTCGTAGTCGATCAGCGACAGGTTTCCGTCATGCTGCCAAACCGCCAGCGGGCGCCGTTCGATCAGGCGCAAATAGACGGTGTCGGGAAGCTGCCGCTGGACGGAAACCGAGCGCACCCACGGCAAGGCTTCGATGCGCGCTTTCGCGGCCTGCGGATCGAACGCCAGGATCGGCGCGCCCCGGGCCAGCCGGACCGCTTTCAGAAGCTCCTCGCGCGGGGTTTCGCGGCGGCCGACCACCAGCACGTCGCGCACGCCCAACCCCATTTCCACCGACGTGGCGATCGCGGCCCATTTTACGTGCTGAACGCCGCGTAAAATCATGCCGTCCTGCCAGGCCCACCAGCCACCGAAGCCCGATGCCGCGACCAGCAGCGCACCGCCCAGCGCCAGGGTTCCGGCCCGCTTCCAAAGCGGCTTCACCCGCCGACGGGGTTGGCTCTTTTTCTTGCCTTTAGGTGTGGAGTTTTTGTTCGTCATGAGTCGCACTCCGCGTTTTCGACCATCCATCCGCACAACTCGGAAAACGAAATTCCAACGTGAGCGGCCTGTTCCGGCACGAGCGATGTCGGCGTCATGCCCGGTTGCGTATTGATTTCGAGGAAATAGAGGTTCTCGCCATCGAAGCGGAAATCCGCCCGCGCCACCCCGCGGCAGCCCAATGCCTTGAACGCCACACCGGCCAGGCGAAGGGCCTCGTCGTAGGTGCCCGCGTCGATATCGGCGGGAATTACGTGGTGCGATCCGCCATCGACGTACTTGGCGTCGTAGTCGTAGAACTCGCGCTCGGTGACGATCTCGGTCACGGCCAGCGGGCGGCCTCCCATGACGGAAACCGTCAGCTCGCGTCCCGGAATGTACGCCTCGACCATCACCTCGTTACCGAACGGCCAGCGCTCGGCAATGACGTCGCGGGAATCGCCGTCCATGACGAAATAGATTCCGACGCTGGAACCTTCATTCGGCGGCTTGACCACGAAGGGCCGCGCAATGGGATCGCCCTCCAGCAGCTCGGCCCGGCTGACGACGCGGTCCTCGACCACCGGAACCCCGGCAGCGGCGGCCATGCGCTTGGCCATCGGCTTATCCATGGCCAGCGCCGACGCCATCAAGCCCGAGTGGGTATAGGGAACGTCGAGAATATTCAGCAGGCCCTGGATACATCCGTCTTCGCCGAAGCGACCGTGCAGGGCGTTAAACACCGCGTCGGGTTTCGGGAACAGACGGGTCAGCAGGGCGCCCGCGTCGCGCTGGACGTCGATGGCGGTCACCTGATAACCGGCTTCGCGCAGGGCGTTGGCGCACGATGCGCCGCTGACCAGCGAGACCTCGCGTTCGGCGGACCATCCGCCCATGAGAACGGCCACATGTTTACTCATGGCGTCTCCTTTCCCAACGCCGGGTCGGCAACCCCGACGCGTCGGATTTCCCATTCGAGTTCAACACCCGTTACCTCGGCCACGCGGCGGCGAACCTCTTCACCCAGGCCTTCCAGGTCGGCAGCACTTGCATCGCCCGTGTTAATCAGGAAATTGCAGTGTTTTTCGGAAACCACCGCGCCGCCACGGCGCATCCCGCGGCATCCGGCCTGTTCAATCAGTTCCCAGGCGCTGGCGCCGGCGGGGTTCTTGAAGGTGCTGCCGCCGGTGGCGAAACGGACCGGCTGGGTGGTTTCACGCTCGGACTGGATATGCACCATGCGCCGCTCGATATCCTCGCGCCGGCCCTTTTGGCCGCGCAGATGGACGGACGTGAAAATCCAGTCGGCGGCAATGGCGCAACTGCGGTACGAAAAACCCATGTCCTCGGCGCGCAACCTGTGTTTCGTGCCGTTTCGGTCAAGGGCCTCGGCTTCAACGAAAATGTCCTTCAATTCGGTACCGTAGGCGCCCGCGTTCATGCGCAGTGCGCCGCCGATGGTGCCGGGAATGCCGTTCAGGAACTCAAGACCTTCGATGCCTGCGTCCATGGCCGCGCGCGCAACATGAATGTCCATGGCGCCTGCGCCCGCCCGAATGTCCGTTCCCTTGGCGACGATGGCGCCCATTTCACGGCCCAGGCGGATCACCACGCCGGGAACGCCGCCGTCGCGGATCAACAAATTGGAGCCCACACCAACAACCAGCGACACCGGAACGTCGACGGACCTGCGTGACAGGAAACCAGCCAGATCGTCGGCATCGGCGGGCCGGAACATGACCTCCGCCGGACCGCCAACCCTAAACCAGGTGATTTTCGACAGATCGAAACCGGCCTCGTAGTGTCCGCGAACCTTGGGCAGCCGTTCGATCAATCCGCCGGTGAGGGGTTTAGTCATCTGCGCCATCAGTTACCCCCGTCCGTGTCGGCGTAACGAAGGCGGGTCAATTGCGCAGGCAAGTCGTTGGCCCATGCGGTGATGTTTCCGGCGCCCAGGCAAACCACCAGATCGCCGGGGCGGGCCAGATCGTTAATCACTCCGGGAAGGTCGGTAGCGTCATCCAGCGGCACCACCATGCGATGGCCGTGGGCGCGCAGACCGTCAATCAGGGCCTTTTGGTCGACACCGGCAATAGGCGCTTCGCCGGCCGCATATACGTCGGCGACGACCACCACGTCGGCGTCGTTGAAGCAGGTGCAGAAGCCCTCGAATAGGTTTTGCAGGCGCGAATAGCGATGGGGCTGAACCACGGCAACGACCTTGCCCTTGGCTTCCATGCGCGCGGCGCGCAGCACCGCGCCGATTTCAACCGGATGGTGGCCGTAGTCGTCCACAACGCCGATGCCGTCCACTTCGCCGGTCCTGGTGAAGCGCCGTTTGACCCCTTCAAAATCGGCCAGTGCCCGGCGCAGAACGGGCTCCTCGATTTTCATTTCGTTGGCGATGACGATGGCGGCCAGGGTATTGCAGATGTTGTGTTCGCCCGACATGGGCAGGCTCAAGCCTTCGATGGTGCGGCTGGTTCCCAGCTTGCGGTCCGTCAACACCACATCAAACCGGCTGCCGCCGGGAACGGTCTTCAGATTGATGGCCCTGACATCGGCCTGCGGGCTGAAGCCGTAGGTCACGACCCTGCGATCGGTCACCTTCGGGATAAGGGCCTGCACTTCGTTATCGTCGATGCAAAGTGCGGCGAAACCGTAGAACGGGATGTTTTCCACAAACACGCGGAAGGCTGCGCGCAAGGCGTCGAACGTGCCGTAGTGATCCAGATGTTCCGGATCGATGTTAGTGACGATGGCGATGGTTGCCGGAAGTTTAACGAACGTGCCGTCGGACTCGTCGGCTTCGGCCACCAACCAGTCGCCCGCGCCCAGCTTGGCGTTGGATCCAAACGCGTTGATGATGCCGCCGTTAATCACGGTGGGATCAACCGCCGCCGCATCCAGAACCGCCGAGATCAGCGATGTCGTGGTGGTTTTTCCGTGCGTTCCGCCGACCGCGATGGACCATTTCAGGCGCATCAGTTCGCCCAGCATTTCGGCCCGGCGCACGATGGGGATCAGGCTTTTGCGCGCCGCCGCCACTTCCGGATTGTCAGCCTTCACCGCCGACGAGGTCACCAGCACCTGCGCCTCGCCGATGTTTTCGCCCGCGTGGCCGATGGCAACGGAAATGCCCATCTTCCTGAGACGCTTGACGTTGGCATTCTCGGCGAGGTCGCTACCCTGAACACGATAACCCAGGTTGTGCAGAATCTCGGCGATGCCGCTCATGCCGATTCCGCCGATACCGACGAAATGCATGGGACCGATATTGAGCGGCAGCGCCATCATGCCCCATTCTCCCGGGTGTTGTTTTTGCTGCCGGACGGCAGAAGGTTTGAAACCATGACGGCCAACCCTGCGGCCGCGTCGGCCCGTCCCACGGAACGAGCCGCCGCAGCCGCCTTCTCAAGGGTCGCCGGCAAACTGAAAAGTGATTGAAGACGCGCGGCCAAAGCCGGTGGATCAAAAGCGTTTTGCGGCATCAGCCACCCCGCGCCCGCATCGGCCACGGCGTGCGCATTAAACGACTGATGATCGTCCGCCGCATACGGATAGGGCACCAGGATCGACGGCCTTCCGACCGTCAAGACCTCGGCCACCGTGGAAGCCCCGGACCGGCCGATCAAAAGGTGCGTCGCGGCAAGACGTTCGGGAACGTCGGCGAAGAAGGTTGCAATTTCGGCCTTAATTCCGTGCGCGCGGTAAGCCGCTTCGGTCGCCTCCACATCCTCGGGCCGACACTGCTGGGTCATGCGAAGCCGCTGGCGAATGTCGTCGGGCAACTGTCCCACGGACGGCGGAATGACTTCCGACAAAACGTGCGCACCCTGACTGCCGCCTAGAACGAGAACGTTAATCGCGCCATCCGTTTCCAGTGCCGGGAAATCACGATCCCGCATGGCAGCAATGGCCGGACGCACCGGCATTCCGGTGTGCGTTACGCGCGGGGCCGATCCGGGCGGAAGGCCCGCGGTTTCCTCGAACGAGGTGGCGATGGCGGCAGCCTTTGATGCCAGCATGCGGTTGGCGCGGCCCAAAATGGCGTTTTGCTCATGAATGGCCGTTTTGATTCCGGCCATGCGGGCGGCCAGCATGGTCGGAACCGAGGCATACCCGCCAAACCCGACAACGGCGTCAGGCGCGATGCTTTTGAGAAGGCGGCGCGCCTGCAGGGTTCCAATGGCCAGTTCCGAAACGCTTCTGATGCGGGCGAAAACGCCCTTCCCCGCCAGACCACCGGCCTGAACGCGATGCACGTCGATGCCGTCGGAGCCGCCGCCATGGGCACTGCCGCGTTCGTCGGTCACCAAAGCTGCGCCAACGTTCTGGCGGGCAAGCTCGGACGCCAGAGCCAGGGCCGGGAACACGTGTCCCCCGGTGCCGCCGGCGGCCAGAACGACCGTGGATTTTCGGGACGCGTTCATTGGTCCGCCCCCTGTCCAGGCCGCGATCTTGTCAACGCCAGGACAATGCCCATGGTCAGGGCCAGCGCGATAATGGAAGAGCCGCCATAGGAAATGAACGGCAGCGTCATGCCCTTTGGCGGCATCAAATGAATGGCAGACGCCATGTTGATAATGGCCTGAAGACCAAACATCACCAGCAATCCGGCCACGGCCAAAACGATGAACAGGTTTTCTTCCTTGAGAATTCGGGCAAACCCCCTGAGCACGACGAAGGCAAAAAGCACGACGATCAAAAGACACACCAGAAGGCCGAATTCCTCGCCGGCGACGGCGAACACGAAATCGGTGTGGGCGTCGGGCAGAACGGCCTTGATTTCGCCCTCGCCGGGGCCGCGCCCGAAAAGACCGCCGTTACGGAACGCTTCGAGCCCCTGCATCACCTGATAACCTTCGCCCGCCGAAGGATCGAAGAAGCGGTCGATGCGCGACTGCACGTGATCGAATGTGAAATAGGCGCCGATCCCCGCACCCATGAAAACCGCGGCAATGATTGCCACCCAGGCCAGCGGCAACCCGGCGACGAAAAACTGAACGGCCCAAATGGCCGAAACCACGATGGTCATGCCGACATCGGGCTGCATCAAAAGAAGGAAGGCGACGCACACGAACAGGCCGGTGGCGATGGCAATTCCGGGGAACCGCCCATCAAGTCTTTGTTCGGCGAACATCCAGGCCGACAGCACGGCGAAGCTGGGCTTGATGAATTCCGACGGCTGCAGCGAGATCGAGCCGATTTGAATCCACCGGGTCGCGCCCTTGATTTCGGCCCCGAACAGAAGAACCGCCACCATCAAAAGGACGGCTCCGGCAAAGACCACCGTGGATAGACGGCGCACGCCGCGCACCGAAATGAGAGACGCCCCAACCATGACCATCAGCGCCAGCGGCAGATAGACGAACTGCCTGCGGGCAAAGTGATAGGTATCAAGCCCGATACGCTCGGCGGCGGGCGGCGACGCGGCCAGCGTCAGCACGGCCCCGATGGCGGCAATGAGAATAAGCGCGGTCAAGGTCCAGCGATCCACCGTCCACCACCAGCGGCCCAGCACGCTCGTATCGGTGCGCCCGATATTCATGCGAGCACCCCCCGGCTATCGGTAAGGGCCTTGACCATCTGCCTGAAGGCGTCGCCGCGCGCTTCGAAATCGGTGAACTGATCGAAAGACGCGCAAGCCGGTGAAAGCAGAACGACGGCGTTCGGCAATCCATCCGCCACAGCCGCGTCAAAGGCCTCGCCAACAGCAACGTCAAGGGTTCCGGAAACGCTAACAGCACACTTGCCGGAAAGGATTTTGGCAAAAGCATCCTTGGCCTCGCCAATCAGGAACGCGTGCCGAACCCCTGAAAGGCGCCCTTCAAGCGGTTCGAGGCCGCCTTCCTTGGCCAGACCGCCGGCGATCCAGTAAACGTTTTCGTAACAATCAAGTGCGCGCGCGGCGGCTTCGCCGTTGGTCGCCTTGCTGTCATTAACGAAGGAAATTCCGTCGACCGTTCCCAGGTTTTCCTGGCGATGGGCCAGCCCCGGATAGGTCGTGATCGCGGCAACGATTTCATCGCGCGCAACGCCCGCCGCCCGCGCCGCCGCGTAACCTGCCGCTGCGTTTTGCCAATTGTGTTCGCCGGGCAGGTTGGCCACGCCGGTCAAATCAAGAACCGGTTCCGCGCGGCCGCACTGGTCATCAATCAGTTGGCCACCAGCCACATACACGCCACCGGCCACCGGGCTCTTGATCGAGATGGGAATGACCCGCCGTTCGCTCCCGGCGTTCAATTGCGCGAAAATTTCAGCCGAATGCCGGTCATCGACGCCGACGATGGCGATCAGACGCGAACCGTTCGAGCGGAAAATCCTGCGTTTCGCCGCCACGTAGCCGTCCATCCCGCCGTGACGGTCCAGATGGTCGGGCGAAATATTGATCAGAACGGCAATGTCGAAGGTTGCTTCATCCAGCAAATCGAGCTGATAGGACGACAGCTCCAGAACATAGACGCCTTCGGTCCCCAGTTCCGCCAGCCCCAACGCCGGAGCGCCCAGGTTTCCGCCCACTTCCACCTTGCGGCCCGATTGCGAAAGAATGTGGCCGACCAGCGATGTGGTGGTGGATTTTCCGTTGGTTCCGGTAATTCCAACGTAGGTGGCCCGAGGCTGTGATCGCGCCAGAAGCTCGATATCGCCGATCACCGGACAGCCGGCATCGCGAGCCAGCCCAACCACGCGGTGGGGTTCGGGATGGGTCAGCGGAATACCGGGGCTGAGAACGACAGCCGACGTATCGGTCATGGTTTCGGGGGCCGGTTCGAACACGTCGAAGCCTTCGTCAATGGCGGCTTCGCGGGCGCGTTCGTTATCGTCCCACGTCCACACATTTGCACCGCCCATGGCCAGCGCGCGCGCCGTAGCCAGACCCGAGCGGCCAAGGCCGACAACGGCGACAGAGCGATTGGCAAAGGAGGAAACTGCGATCATCTCCGCCCTCACCTAAGCTTCAGTGTGGAAAGGCCGATCAACGCCAGGATGGTGGCGATGATCCAGAAGCGGATAACGATGGTCGACTCCGCCCAGCCCTTCTTTTCAAAATGATGATGCAACGGCGCCATGCGGAAGACGCGGCGTCCCGTTAGCTTGAACGACGCCACCTGCACGATGACCGAAACGGTTTCCAGAACGAACAAGCCGCCGACGATGGCCAGAACCAGTTCGTGCTTGGTGATGACACTGATCGCGCCCAGCGCGCCGCCCAGCGACAAGGATCCCGTATCGCCCATGAACACCGCTGCCGGCGGGGCGTTGAACCACAGGAAGCCCAGACTGGCGCCAACCAGCGCGCCGCAGAAGACGGCAAGTTCGCCGCTGCCGGGAACGTAATGAAGCTGCAAGTAACCCGAAAAACCGCTATGCCCGACCAGATAGGCGATCAGCGCGAAAACGCCGATGGCGATCATCACCGGAACGATGGCCAGGCCGTCGAGGCCGTCGGTCAGGTTCACCGCATTGGATGCGCCGACCATCACAAACAGGGAAACAACGACGAAAAACCAGCCGAGATTTAGCAGAACGCCCTTGAAGAACGGCACCGCCAAAGACGTGCTCAGCGCGTCGGGCAGAAGCTGCATGATCCAAAGGGTTGCCGCCAGGGCAATGGCCGTTTGCGCCAGAAGCTTGGCTTTTCCGGGCAGTCCCTTGCTTTCGCGGCGCGAAACCTTCATCCAGTCGTCGGCGAACCCGATGGCGCCGAAACCGACCGTGACGAACAGAACGATCCAGACAAAGCCGTTTTCCAGATTGGCCCACAACAGGGTCGAGAACAAAATGGCCAGCAAGATCAGGAACCCGCCCATGGTCGGGGTTCCCTTTTTGGTGATCAGGTGGCTTTCCGGCCCGTCGTCGCGGATGGGCTGGCCGTCGATCTGCACTTTGCGAAGATGCCGAATAAGTACCGGTCCCAGCAGGAAGCTGATGATCAGCGCGGTCATCACCGCCGCGCCCGTGCGGAACGTCAGGTAACGCACCACGTTCAACACGGCGATCTGATCAGCCAACGGGACGAGTAGGTTATAGAGCATGTTTCGCGTTAACTCCCGTTGACCACTTTTTCAGGTGTTCCGTTGCCGCCGTTGGCGCCCAAAGCCAGAAGCGCCTCGACCACCTTGGTCGTGCGGCTTCCCGCCGATCCCTTAACCATCACCACATCGCCCGCACGAATGGCCGCCGTGACCATCGGCGCCAGGGTTTCGGCGTTCGCCGCATGTCCCGCGCGCAGATCATTGGGCAGCGCTTCCCAAAGAAGCTCCATGTCGGTCCCGGCGGTGAAAACCCTTGAAATTCCGCTACGCTGCAAAGGTTCGGCGAGGCCGGCGTGCATATCCGGCGATTGCGCGCCCAACTCCAGCATGTCCCCCAAAACGGCGATGCGGCGACCGTCACCCTGCGGCGTGGCAAGGGCCAAATTCTCAAACGCGGCGCGCATCGAAACCGGGCTGGCGTTGTAACTTTCGTCGATAAGTTCGAACGCGCCGTCACCCAGGCGAATGCTATGACGCTGCCCGCGCCCCGCAGGCGCTTGCAGATCGCCAAGCGACGCGGCGACCGCAAGGACGTCGCCCTCCGCGGCCCACACGGTCGCCAGAATGGCCAAGCCGTTTTCCACCCAATGGCGGCCCGGAAGGCCCATGCGAAAGCGGATCGCCTCGGACCCCATGGCGGCGCGAACCAGGGACCCGTCGCTTTGCTTCTGGATACCCAGCAGCCGCACATCGGCCGTTTCATCGGCACCGAAGGTGATGATCCGTTCAATCCCGTTTTTTCGTGCCGCTTCGGCCAGACGGTCGAAATACGGGTTGTCGCGATTGAGCACCGCCGCGCCGCCCGCTTCGACACCCTCGAAAATTTCGGCCTTGGCGTCGGCGATTTCTTCCACGCTGGCGAAGAATTCGCTGTGAACGGGCTGCACCGTGGTAATCAGCGCCACATGCGGGCGGGCAAGCCGTGTCAGGGGCGAAATCTCGCCGCTGTGGTTCATGCCCATTTCCAGCACCGCGAAATCAACATCACGCGGCAGGCGGGCCAGACTTAGCGGCAGGCCCCAGTGGTTGTTGAGGTTGCCGATGCTGGCGTGAACCGAGGAATAGCGGCCAAGGGTCGATTTAAGCGCGTCCTTCGTGCCTGTTTTTCCGACACTTCCGGTAACCGCGATAACGGTTGCGCGGGTTCGGCCCCTGGCCGCTCCCCCTAAAGCTGACAAAGCCGCGAGGCAATCTTCGACCAAAAGCAGTTGTTCGTCCGCCACGCCGTCCATGGGGCGCGACACGATTGCCGCGGCTGCACCATGCGCCAGCGCATCGGCAACGAATTCATGGCCATCGAAGGACGGCCCGGCGATGGCGACGAACAGATCGCCTGCTTGCACCGTACGGCTGTCGATGGAGACGCCCATGGCCGACCAATTACCCGAAGCGCGCCCGCCGGTGGCCTCGGCCGCCTCGGCGGCGGTCCACAACACAGTTGTTTCATTTGTGCGGCCGGTCATGGTTCGACCCCCGCGATGACGTCACGAACCACCTGCGCGTCGTCGAACGGCAGAACCTCGGACCCTACGATCTGCCCCTTCTCGTGCCCTTTTCCGGCAACCACCAGCAAATCGTCTGCATTCAATGTCCCAATCGCCACCGCGATAGCCTGGGCGCGGTCGCCGATCTCGGTCGCATCGGCGCAGCCATCCAGGACCTGCCTGCGGATTTCAGCCGCATCCTCACTGCGCGGATTGTCGTCGGTGACGAACACCGTATCGGCGTTTTCGCACGCGATGTGTCCCATCTGCGGGCGCTTACCCGCGTCCCGGTCGCCGCCGCAGCCGAAAACGACGACAAGCCGCCCGCTCACATGCGGGCGAAGTGCTGCCAAAACGCTGGCCAGGGCATCGGGCGTGTGTGCATAGTCGACAAAAACCGGCGCGCCGTTCGCATGCCGGGCGCACAATTCAAGGCGGCCGCGAACCCCTTCAAGGTGTTCGAGCGAGCCTGCCGCTTGCGCCGCGTCCTCGCCGCAGGCAATGGCCAGACCCAGGGCACACAAGACGTTGTGCGTCTGAAATGCGCCGACCAGCGGGAGTTCCGGCGAACAGGTGTTGCCCAGAATTTCGAGCTGCAGTTTCTGACCCTCGGCGCCGGGTTCGACGTCGATCAGGCGGACGTCGCGGCCCTTGCGGCCATAAGAGATAACGCGCAATCCCCGACGCTTTGCTGCTTCAGCGAACGGCTGAGCGTGATCGTCATCGGCATTGAGAACCAGCGTGCCGCCCGGTTCGATCAAATCCTCGACCAGCCGCAGCTTGGCCGCCGCGTAGGCTTCCATGGAGCCGTGGTAATCCAAATGGTCGCGGCTAAGATTGGTAAAACCGGCGACCGACACCCGAACGCCGTCCAGCCGGAACTGATCCAGTCCGTGACTGGATGCTTCCAAGGCCAGACGCTCGATACCGGCCTCGGCAATTTCGCAAAGCACGCGGTGCACCTCGACCGCATCCGGCGTCGTCAGGTTTCCGCCCACTTCAATGCCCGGCCCGCTGACGCCCAGGGTTCCCATGCACGCAGCATCGTGTCCCAGCCGGGTCCACATCTGCTGCAGGAAGGAAACAACCGAGGTTTTTCCGTTGGTGCCGGTGACGGCGGCGATGGTCCGGGGCTGAAATTGGTAAAACCGCGCTGCCATTTGGGCAAATGCGCGGCGCGGGTTTTCCACGGTAAGAAGGCTGGCGGGCTGTGTCGGTGGGTGCAGGCGCGTGCCCGGCGGCGCAAGGACCGCGGTGGCCCCACGTCCAAGAGCCTCGGCGATAAACTCGCGACCGTCGGCCTGATCACCGGGGAATGCGGCAAACAGAAAACCGGGGCGAACCATGCGTGAGTCGCAGGTAAGTCCGGTAATTTCCGTCTGTCCGAATTCCGTCAATCCAGCCAATTGCGTTTCATCTCCGTTTATCAATTCAGTGAGACGCACCTCGGGTCTCCCTCGCATCGGCGATGGCTTCCCTGAGTGCGACCAATAGGGTTCCTTGGGTCGGTTTTGCGTTGCGGCGCTTGCCGCCATCCTCGATTGAGGCCGGCGCAATACCCAACAAGGGAGCCATCCGTTCGATAATCCGCCCGACCATGGGTGCGGCCACCCAGCCGCCCGTGGCGTAATTGAAGGTGCGCTTGTTGCCTTTCGGTTCGTCGACCAAAGCCAGAATCACGTAGCGCGGCTTTTCCATGGGGAATGCGCCAACGAAGGACGAAATCAGGCTTTTCTTGCGGTATCCGCCGCCAACCTGCTTTTCCGCCGTTCCGGTTTTTCCACCGACCCGGTAACCCGCGACGGCGGCGTTTTTGCCGGTTCCGTGCTTGACCACCAGTTCCATCAGTCCACGAATTTTTTTGGAGGTATCGGCGGTCAGGACCCGCTCACCGGCAATGGACGAGCCGGGCTCGTGCCGCAGCAGGGTCGGCCCGTATTGCACGCCGCCGTTCACCAGCGTGGAAACGGCGCTGGCCAGTTGCAGCGGGCTCACCGCAATACCGTGACCGTAGGAAATGGTCATGGTGTTGATCTCGCGCCACGTTCCGGGGGAAAGCGGGCGGCCCACCTCGGGCAACTCGACCGCCGGAGACGACAACAAACCCAGGCGCTTCAAATAATCGCGCTGGACTTTGCCGCCCACATCCACGGCCATTTTGGCGGCGCCGATGTTGGATGAATGAACCAGAATTTCCGGAACCGACAGCCAGCGGTTTTTGGCGTGGTAGTCCGAAATTGTAAAACGCGCGACGCGGATGGGCTTGGACGCGTCGTAGCCGCCTTCAAGGGTTACGGTGCCGGCATCCAGCGCCATGGCCGCCGTGAACAGCTTGAAGGTCGAACCCATTTCATAGACGCCCTTGGCGGCCCGGTTGAAACCGGCCTCGCCGCGAAGGGTTTCGGAAATATTGGGGTCGAAGTCCGGCAGCGAGGTCATGGCCAGGGTTTCGCCGGTATTGGCGTCCAGAACGACCGCCGCGCCACCCAGCGCGCGAAACTCCTGAACGGCGCTGGCCAGTTCGTCGCGCACGATGGATTGCAGCCTGATATCGAGCGAAAGATGTAAGGGTCCGGCGCGTTCGCGAAGGCGGGCGTCGAAGAACCGTTCGACACCGGCAATGCCGCGTCCGTCCAGATCGGTCAGGCCGAGAACATGAGCCGCCGCGCGGCCGTGGGGATAGACCCTGCGTTCGGCGCGCTGGAATTGAATTCCCGGAAGACCGAGACGGTTGATTTCATGATGCTGGGTCGGCGTCAGGTTGCGCCGGATCCAAACAAACCGCGACGGCGAGGAAAGTTTTGTCGCAATCGCGTGGCGGTCCAGATCGGGAAGCACCGCGCCCAAACGGTTGGCAGCATCGACCGGATCCAGAACTTCGCGCGGATCGGCATAAACGGAAACCGTCGGCAGACTTGTGGCCAGAACATACCCGTTGCGGTCCAGAACATCGGCCCGTTCGGCGGTCCATGAGCCCGCATCCTGGCTTTGGGCCAGTTGCGGTTCACGTGAACGGTCCAAAACCGTCAGATCGACCAGTCGTCCGGCAATGACGCTGAAGGCCAGCCCGAACAAAACGGCCGTCACCACGACCCTGTTGCGGCCGGTATCCAACGCGCGCTTTCGCGACCCTTCGAGCCGGACGCGATTGGTTTCCCATGGTTTACGTTCTGCGGGGAACGGCAGCTTCTGCTGGTTCATCGCACACCCCTCTGGTTTTCGCCGCGCGTATCAAACGCGACGCTTTTGGCGGATGCCGCGGCCTGGCCGTTCTCGGCCTTTGGCGGCAGGTCTGATAAATCTTGCGGCTGGCCCAATTGGCGAGCCGAAACGGGACCCAGTTCGAGATGCCGTTCGGCCAGACGCCGCAGCCTCTCGGGATCGTTCAGGTGAGACCACTCGGCGCGCAGCACATGGATGGCGCGCTCTTCGTTCAAGATGTTCCGATCAATGGAGGAAAGCTCGCCTTCCAAGTCTTGAACCTGATACTTCAGGCCGAACAGCACGACGCTCAGCGCCGCCGCCAGAAGGATTGTCAGCAGAGTTGCCTGACGGATCATGCCGCACCCCCGTCACGCAAATCTTGTGCGGGCGCAGCCGTTCGTTCGGCGGCACGCAGACGGGCCGAGCGGGCGCGCGGATTGCTGCGGCATTCGTCGTCGGACGGCTTGAGCGGCCTTTTTGAAACCAGCTGGAACGTCGGAGCCGGGCCGGAAACATCGCTTTCGGGCAAATGACGGCTGCCCCGCGCGTCACCGCCGCTGCGCTGGCGCAGGAACTGCTTGACCACGCGGTCTTCCAGCGAATGG
>JADHSV010000005.1 GCA_016776725.1 Rhodospirillales bacterium | reverse complement strand
GATCGAATGCGGAAACCATATCGGGTAAACGGCATGCCTTTTAAAGACTGCGCGGACCGCAACCCAAATACGGCGCGCGCGCCGGGTTTCAACCAATGCGATATTCTTTTGAATAAGGCCCCGACATCGTCGACGAAATAGAGCAGATTTACGGCAATCAGGCCGTCAATTGAACTCTCTTCAATCGGCGCGGAAGTGCAATCTCCAACATGAACGTCGACCTGCGTGGCGTTAATTTGCCTCAGTTCCTTCATGGCCTGGCGGGCCATCTCGGATGACAGTTCCATTCCGATGTAGTGTCCGCCCGAGCCGATTGATTCAATGATGGGAATGGACAGAATACCGTTGCCCGGACCGATCTCGGCAATCCGCTCGCCGGCTTCGGGTGAAAGCATTTCAATGCTGCGCTCGGTAATGAACGCATTCGTGTCGTTCATTTTCTCGCCCATGGACGCACCGCCGTTGCCACTTGGGCAGGCGAGTTGAGCGGCAATTTCCTTTAATCGTTTTTGGTTCATCTAACCCTTCACAAAAACGAGCGGCATCCCTTCCATGTAGGGGAAGTTTGCCGGGGTGCAACCTCGGAAATTCACTTCTGAAGGAACGGCATCCGGTATTTCTTCGGGATGAAGAACAGGTAATCGTTCTTTGCCTTGGATTTGTGGCATTCGTGGCAGAAGGCGACCTTGTCGGCGTTGTCGCCCTCGCTGTCGCCCAGGTAACTGCCGTCGGGCATGATCATGGTGTAACGCCAATCGCCAGTTTCGGGCCGGGCGTTTTCCGCCAGTTTCTCCATGACGAAAAAAGCGCCCGCGAAGACGGCGGTATCCGAAGTTACGGTGAAACTGTCCTTGGCGATGATCGAGCCGGCGGGCATTTTTTCGCCGCTTTCCATGGGGCCGTAGGCGCTGACGCCAATGCCGTTGACGTAGTTGTTGATATAACGATTGCCGTGGGTGGCGGATTTGTAAGGGGCGCTGTTGAACCGCCGCCACTTGCGAAAATGCCGGGCCGCCGGGTCCATGGAAACGGCATATCCTTTTGCCATCTCGTTGGCGATATTGTCATAAATGGTAAGGGTCTCGGGCGGCGACAGGCTTGCCGGGCGCTGGACCTTAAAGTGCCGTTTCGGGCGCAAAGGGTCGGTATCATTGGTGGATTGTGCGAACCCGGCCAATGGAACCAAAATAATCAGCAAGGCTGTGGCGACACGAAGTGCGGGCATGGAACCTCCTGAAACGGTTGCCTTTTAGATAATGGCAAGCGTGTGGGCCCGGCAGGAGGGGGCTTCACGGTATTTTGAGCGAATTTGACCTAGACCATGTCTCCCTTATTCGGATTCACTGAGATCGCTTTTCCGGCCCTCCCGATAGGAGAGGGCGCGCCGGTGATGCGGGGCATCATCAAGCGTTCTCGACGACGCGGGAGGGCCGGAAAAGCGACCGAAGGCACCGTATCCGGCCTGCTGAGCTGCGTCAGGCAACGCTTGCGATGCGCCGGCATCGCGGCGCGCCGCCTTCCTTGTCAGCAGACCGGATACGGTGTCTCAGTGGTTCCGAATAAGGGAGACATGCTCTAGTCGTAAGGGTCGGCGGCGTCGCGCAGTCCGTCGCCCATGAAGTTGAAAGCCAGCACCGTGATGATGACGGGAAGCATGGGCATGAGCAGCCACGGATACAGCGCCACGGCCTCGATATTCTGGGCTTCCACCAGCAACACGCCCCAACTGGTAATGGGCGGGCGCAATCCAAGGCCTAAGAAACTGAGCGCCGTTTCGGCCAGGATCATGGATGGAATGGAAAGGGTGGCCGAAGCGATCAAATGGCTCATGAAGTTGGGAAGCAGGTGCCTGCCGATAATGCGGCTGGGTTTTGCGCCCATCAGCTTAGCCGCCGCGCAAAAATCTTCCTCGCGCAGGGCCAGCAGCTTGGAACGCACGGCACGGGCCAGTCCCGGCCAGTCCAGAAGCGCCAAAATCAGCGTAATTCCAAAATAAATCAGGACCGGGTTCCAGGTAATGGGAAGGGCGGCGGACAGGGCCAGCCAAAGGGGCAGTTCGGGCAGCGAGCGCAGAATCTCGATCATTCGCTGAACGGCGTTATCGACCCAACCGCCGAAGTAGCCCGCCATTCCGCCGAAAAATATCCCCAGAATGAAACTGAGCGTCACGCCCACCAGCCCGACCGTCAGCGATATCCGCCCGCCGTAGACCAGGCGTGAGGCCACGTCGCGGCCCAACCGGTCGGTTCCAAGCAGGAACAGCGTTCCGCGCTTTGCCGGACAAAACAGATGGGTGCGGGCCTCAAACAGGCCCCAGAACTTATAGGAGTCTCCCTCACAGAAAAAACGGATTTTCTGGGGTTTGCGCAGGTTGGGGGTGTATTCGCGCATCATCTTGACCTGATCGAACTTGACTTTGAACTTGTAGACGAACGGGCCGATGAATTCGTCCTTGTGGAAGAAGTGAACAACCTGCGGCGGGGCGTAAATGTGTTTGCGGTCGCGCGAGTGCAGATCGTAGGGCACCAGGAACTCGACAAACATGATCGAAAGGTAGCTTAAGATCAGCACCATCATGGCGCCCATGGCCAGTTTGTGCTGACGGAACCGCCACCACATCATCCGCCACTGACCCGCCATGAAGAATTTTTCCTGATCGGCGGTCAGGGTTTCGGCCTCGACGGGGTCGAAAGGCGCATCTGAAACGAAGTGGGGCAGGGGCTCTCTCATTTGCGCAGCCGTCCGCCCATGCGAATGCGCGGATCCAGCGCCACCAGCAAAAGATCGGAAACGAACATCCCCATGACGGTCAGCGCGGCCAGGAACATCAAAAACGATCCGGCCAGATAGAAATCCTGGCTCAGAAGGGCGTCCAGGAATACCGGACCCGTGGTCGGCAGGCCCATGACGAAGGAAACGATCACCGATCCCGACACCACCTGCGGCAAAAGATTACCGATATCGGCGACAAACGGATTGATGGCCATGCGCAGCGGGTATTTGACCAAAAGCCGCCCCGGCGGCAGGCCCTTGGCGCGCCCCGTGACCACATATTGCTTTTGCAGCTCGTCCAGAAGGTTGGCGCGAAGGCGGCGGATCATTCCAGCGGTTCCCGAGGTGCCGATAACGAATACCGGAACCCACATGTGGAACAGGACCGACAGGGCCTTGTCCATACTCCACGGCTGATCCAGGTATTGCTCGGCCATCATTCTGCCGATGTCGGTGCCGAACCAGCGGTGGCTCAAATACATGAGGATCAGGGCCAGCAGGAAATTGGGCGTGGCCAGGCCCAGGAAGCCCAGAAACGTCAGGCCGTGATCCCCCCAGCTGTATTGGTGCGTTGCCGAATAAACGCCGATGGGGAAGGCGACCATATAGATGAACAGGATCGTGCCGAAGTTCAGCAAGATGGTCATGAACAGGCGGTCGCCGATGACTTCGGAGGCTGGCAGGTTGTGCTCGAACGAATATCCCATATCGCCTTGCACAAGGCCGATGACCCAACGCAGGTACTGTTCGTGCACCGGCTTGTCCAGGCCGTATTCCTTGCGCAGGAACTCAATTTTTTCCGTCGGAACCATTTCGCCCTGGCTTTGCAGCTCGGCGATCTGGTTGCTGAGGAAATCACCCGGCGGAAGCTGGACGATGACGAACACCAGAACGCTGATAACCAGCAGCGTTCCCATCATCGTTAGCAGGCGTCGGACGAAATAGTTGGACACTTACTTTCGTTTCCTCGGTTATTTTCCGCCGGCGTTAGCGAACCAGAACGTATCGGGCCTGTAAATGCCGAAGTGGGAACCCGGATCCCAGTTGTAAATCCCCTCTTCAGGAACGTTGCGCAGTTTGTTGCTGACGACGACGGGTTGCAGAATGCCCGAAACGGTGCCGATCGAGAAAACCTGATCACAAAAAATGTCCAGCATCTCACGCCAGATTTTCTCGCGTTGCTCGGGCTTGCTTGCCGCCATCCAGGCCGCGTTCAGGGCGCTCAGCTCTTTGGCTTCGGTCAGATCGATCGGCACGCCCGCCTTGCCGCCGGTTTCAAAATGCTGTCCCCATTTCGGCCAATGGTATTGCATCTGCGACGTCGGGGCCAATTCATGGGGCGAGGAGTGAAGGCTGGGAACGCCGTTTTCCAGTCCCGACCATACCGACATGACGGTGGCGCCTGAAAAGATGCGGTTGCGGAAGGTTTCGCGTTGAAGAACGCGGGTGTGCAGCTTGATGCCGATTTCGCGCCAGCTTTCGCCGATCAGTTGCAGCACGTCGGCCTGATCGGTTTCCTCGTTTGCCGATTCCACGATCAGTTCCATGGGTGCGCCGTTTGGCAGCAGGCGAATGTCGTCGCTGTCGCGTTCGGTAAGGCCCATGCCGTCCAGCAGTTCGTTGGCCCGGTCGAGATCAAAAGTCGCCCACTTCGTCGTGTATTTCTCGTCATAAAGCGGACTGGCCGGAAGAACCGTGTTATTGCCTTCAATAGCCAAGCCGAAATAGACGGAATCGTTTATGTCCTCGCGGTCAACGGCCAGGGAAAGGGCGCGCCGGAAGTTCGGATTGCGGACCAGCGGCCGCCAGACCTCGTCGGTCGTATTGAGATTGGGAAAAAGCGCGATTTGCGAGCCGCGCGCCGTGCGCCACAGGCGCAGCGTATAGTCGTTGCGCTTTTCACTTTCCTTCAGAAACGTCGCATTGTTGAAGGCCAGGGCATGGGCCTGCAGATCGGAGTCCCCCGTTCCCACCTTGGCCGGGATCAGTTTCGTTGCTGCGATTCCCATGATCCAGCGGTCGATATAGGGAAGCTGCCGCCCGTTGGGATCGACGCGATGAAAATAGGCGTTACGTTCGAACACGAAACGCTTCGACGGCGGCCGCGTTCTCAAAACCCACGGCTGAAGGGTCGGCAGGTCCGGATTATTGTTTTTATACTGGCGGCCCACGTTGTATTGCAGCGCCACCCAGTTGCGTTGCCTGTGCGCCTTGATCAGCTTGTCCAGTTCGGTGGGCTTGGCGTATTTCTTGTGGAACCGCTTCATGTAATGGGCCGGGCGATAGATATACAGCGGCGACGCCCCGGCCAGGGCGGGCAGGAAATAGGGGTTGGGTTTGTCCCAACTGTAGCGCACCGTGGTTTCGTTCACGACTTCAAACGCGGGGGGCTTGCCGTCCACCAGCATGACAACCGGCGGCCCGCCCTTGGAAACTTCCTTGTCGGTGGCGAAGTCTTCCCAGAAATAGCGGAAATCTTCTGCCGTGAAGGGGTGTCCGTCAGACCACTTGTGCCCTTTGCGCAAATGAAACGTGAAAATGCGTCCCTCTTTGACGTCGAAGGATTCAAGAATATCGGGGGCCAGATTGAAATCCCGCGAATAACCGACCAGCCGGGCATAGCCGTAAACGACCATGCGTTTGGTGTCCTTTGATTTGCCCATCAGTATGCGCAGATCGCCGCCGTGGCGCCCCTGTTCCATACCCTTCGCACTGAAATTGGCCAGGGCAGGAGCAGCCGGAATGCGCTGCCGCACCGGGGGTAACGTTCCGGCGGTGACGCGTTCGGCGAAATAAGGCGTTTCGATGAAGGAACCGGGTATTGACGCAGCCCCCGCAGGGCTTGTCAGCGCGGCCAGTGAAATTGCCGTGGCAAAAAACAGTGCGGGCGCAACTTGTTTTTTCATTATTGGTTCTCCACCAATTGCGGTGTGGCGTGGGTTCTGACCATGTGACCCTGGCCGAAATCGAGAAGAGAGGGCGCACCCGCGGCGGTCACGTCAAAGGGGTGCGGCCAAGCGTCGGGATCGGACGCGCGGCCCTCCATAAGGGCAGTGAAATCGAGGCAGCGATCCGGGTCCGGGTAGGGAACCGCCGACAGCAGCGCCTTGGTGTAGGGATGAACGGGCTCGGCGAACAAGACTTCGCGCGGAGCCACTTCGACAATCCGCCCGCCGCACATGACAGCGATGTCGTCGGCCACATAGTCAACGACGGCAAGATTGTGCGAGATAAACAAATAGGTCAGGCCCAGTTCGCTCTGAAGGTCCTTGAGAAGATTTAGGATCTGGGCCTGCACCGAAACATCCAGGGCCGAAACCGGTTCGTCGCAAATCAGTAGATCGGGTTTCAAGGCCAGAGCGCGCGCGATGCCAATGCGTTGGCGCTGCCCACCCGAAAAACTGTGCGGATAGCGATTGAGGAACCGCGGATCCAGCCCCACCAGCCGCATAAGCTCGGTCACCATTTCGCGGCGGTAGGCGTCGTCGCCGATATTATGAATGACCAGTGGTTCGCTCAAAATCTCAAACACCGTCATGCGCGGGTTCAACGATCCGAACGGGTCCTGGAATACGTATTGGATTTTGCGCCGTAAGGGGACCATGGCGGCCGCATCAAGACGTGTGAGATCGACCACATCGCCTCGATCATCGAACAGCACTTCTCCGGCATCCGGGGTCATGGCGCTAAGGATGATCTTGCTTAATGTCGTTTTGCCGCAGCCGCTCTCGCCGACAAGCCCCAGGCATTTCCCGCGCCGGACTTTCAGGCTGACGTCATCCACCGCCTTTATCGAGGTGCTTTTGCCGACTTTCAGGATGCCGGTTTCGCGGCGCATGCGAAACGTCTTGGTAACGCCGCGCACTTCCAGCAACGGCGGTTGCATATCTGTTTCCGGCCAGGGCTCCTTGGCGCTCAGCAGGTGTCCCGCCTGATGCTCGATCTCGCGGATCGGCACAAGCCGTTCACCGTCTTTCATGTTGAAGTGCGGAACCGCGCGCAACAGGGCTTTCAGGTAGGGGTGCGAAGCACGGCTGAAAATGTCATCCAGAGTGCCGCTTTCAACGACCGATCCGTTGTAGGCGACGACCACTTCCTCGGCGATGTTGGCGACCACGCCTAGATCATGGGTGATGATCAGAACCGCCATGTTCAGTTCGGCCTGAAGGTCTTTGATCAGCTTGAGTATCTGCGCCTGAATGGTCACGTCCAGCGCGGTGCTGGGCTCGTCCGCGATAAGAAGAGACGGCCGGCATACCAAAGCCATGGCGATCATCGCGCGCTGGCGCAATCCGCCCGACAATTCAAACGTATAGGCGTCAAAGGCCCGCTGCGGGTTGGGGAAGCCGACCATACCCAGCATTTCAATGGTCATATCCCGGGCTTCGCTTGCGCTTATTTCCCGGTGCAGTAACAAGGCTTCGCGTATCTGGTCGCCAATGGTGTGCAGCGGCGACAAGGATGTCATCGGCTCTTGAAAAATGATGGAAATGGAATTGCCGCGAATGGATCTGAATTCCCGCGTGTTGGGAGGCAGGTTTGCCAGGTCGGTAAAAGCGCGCCGCCGTTCCGGCGGTACCACGACGCGGGTCCTTTTCGGGTCGTGGAACAGTATTTCGCCACCGGTAATTTCGGCCGTGCGCGGCAAGATGCCCATGATTGCCTGGGCCGTAACCGATTTTCCCGATCCCGATTCGCCCACCAAAGCTACCGTTCCACCCTCCGGCACCCGAAACGAGATGCCGTTGACGGCGTTCACCACGCCGGCCTGGGTGTGAAAATCGACTTTCAGATCGCGAACGATAAGCAGGTCGGTCAAACAGCGGCCTCCTCATCCAAGCGTCCTGGCATAATGGATGCGATATTGGCGAGGCTTGCTTTGTCGAGTTCGATTTCGTTTGTCTTTGCCGCGTCTGCGGCGCGTGCCAGTACGTCGGTAAAATCGGAAATCGTCGACGTCACGGCGATGCGACGGCCGTTTCCCGTCATTTCCAGTTGCATCCAGCCATTGGATTTGTCGCGCCGGGTGGAAAAATATTTCAGGCGAAGCCGCGAAAGCTCGGACCAGGCGAAACCATGCCGAAACAGCCCATATTCCGCGACCCCGTCGTTTGTTGTTTCAACGCGCGTGTAATGGCGCGCCAGTGTTCGCAGGCCATAAAGGGTAAAGACGACAATCAGTCCCCAGAAAGCGTAGGTGACAAGCGGTTTGTTCGTAATGACGAACAGGGGAACCACCGATACGCAGACACCCAGAAAGGCGCGTATGTAGTCGCCCAGGACGGTATAAAGCGGGTAGGTGTGGACGCTCATTTACTGAATGCTTCCTTCGCGTTTAGCCACCGTGCTGCCCGGTGGTTTCTGGTTTTTTCGAACAAGGCCTCGATAAAGTCCCAGCCCGCGTCATCGCAGACCAGATGATGGGTCAGAAGCCCCGTTGGTTCGTCGGCGTCCACGGTCCCGTTTCGTCGCGCGGCAAGGTGCCCGGTCAACTGCGCAAGGGTGGCTTCGTCGCCGGCGAAGCTCCGGCCTTTTCGCCACGCCACCGGATCGACATGGGTGTTAACCTGGCGAAGTCCGGGCGTGGGGCAGGCTGATTGCCGCGGGCCGAAGGTGGACACCGCGCGAAATCCGATGTCTGCAAGGCCGGCAAAAAGGCCGCTGTCGATGCGGTTCCAGGGCGGCGCCAACGCCGGATATGCCCGTTCGAAAGCTTGCATATTCTTTGCACCCTCAGTCAATTCGGCCAACATATTATCATGCCCCCGATGGGGACCAAATTCGGCCTTTTTGTCACCACCGGCGGCATAGTTGGTGTGGCGAAACCCATGCTGCACAACCGTACAATTATCAAAGGCGGAAAGGCGACCGAAAAGAGACGTTTTGATTTCGGCCGGCACCACGGCCAGTACGACCGGAATTGCGTAATCCTCGCTCAACGCCGTCAGGCGGTCCAGCATGGAGCTCGGCTGGGTTGCGTCGTCGTCACGCCACCACAGAGTTGCGTTACGCCCAAGGAGCTCCCATTCGTCCAGTTCCTGCTTCAGTTTATTCCAGACGCTCACATGCTCTCCTTGGCGGTTCCCTTAATTTATGTAGGTTTATTTGGGCCGTGTTCCATTGATTCCGTGCAAAACCCTTTCAGAGCCGCCGCCGTTCCGGCAGCGCCGCCGAAATCAATCCCCGCAACTTCGCCTGCGGAACCCGCTAGTGCTTCGTCAATTGCGGCGGCCAGTATTTCGGGGCTGATCTTCTCGGGATCAACCATTTTCAGGTATCCGCGTTCGGCCAGCAATTTCGCGCGGATCGTTTGCTCGTTTTCCTTTCCGCCCGCAAACGGAACGACAATGGCGCGTGGCCGCGCCATTAGAATGTCCATGACGGTATTGTACCCGGCCTGGGAAATCGAAAGGCGGCAATTGGCCAGAAGGGCCGGAAAATCGGTCCGGTGGCGCTCTATGACGACGCCCGCCGGCGCGGTGTTTTTCAAATCCTCGAAAACGCCGTCGGGCAGATTGGGGCCGCTCAGCATCCGCCACGGCATATGCCCCGCCGAAGACATTGCGCGCGCCGCGAGGGCTGCTCGCAACAGGGGCTCGCCCACCGAACCGCCGCCCGCCGATACGAGGACCTCTCCCGTTTCCCGCAGACGTTTGAAGTCCGCGTGCGCCCCGTCGACGACGTATCCGGTGTAACGGATCTTGTCCTCGATTTCGCGCGCCGCGGGGAAAGTGTGCTCGAACGTAATCAGTTCCGGATCGCCATGAACCAGAACCGCATCGAAATACCTGTTGATGATATCGACGATTTCCCGATTGCGTTCGGGCCGCGCCTTGCTGACCAGAATGTCGCGAACGCTGCACACAATTTTTGGCGGCCGCGCGGATGCGGTGGCCAGTTCGAGAAGCGGAAGTAGCTCAAAACGAAATTGCCGCCGTCCGAACGGGTAAAGTTCCACGGCGATAACGTCGGGTTGCGTTTCCTCGAAGCATGCCAAAAGGGCGTTGCGGCGGCGGTTGCGCCAGATGTCGTCGATGGGCTGCCCGTTTTCGTCGATCAGAAGTTTGAAACTGTCGTCAGCAGCAGATACGGCGGGAAGCCGGAAAATTTTGGCGTTCCCGAATTCGACACCCGGAGCCATATGGCCGCCGACCGCCACCGTTATTTGCGTGCCCGTCGCCGCCGTTGCCCGCGCAATGGCGGCGGCGCGCTTGAGATGGCCGATCCCCAGCAGATGCTGCACATAAAAAAGGATGCGCCCGGCCATCACACCTCCGTCAACGGAATGTTCAGGCGCGAGACCGACGGTAAACCGCTGGCGTCCACATCGAACAGATGGGCCGTTCCATCGAGAAGCTTGACCGGTGGCTTGCCGATCATATCCCAGCCGCTTGCCAGACAATAGATGGTGCGAATGACGCCCGCATGGACGACGGCCCCGACGGGCCGCCCCTCCCGCGCCGTCGCCGCAATCCACCCGGCGACACGCTTTTGAACGTCCCGTGGGCTTTCGCCGCCGGGCGGGCGGAAATCAAGCCCGCGGTTTTCGTTGGCGGCCATTTCCTCGCCGTATTCGGCGCGCAATTCGCCGATTACGCGCCCTTCCCATTCTCCCCAGTTCATTTCGGCCAGCAGGGGTTCCACCGCCGGATCGAGGCCCAACATCCGTGCCGTTTCAACGGCCCGCTTTTTGGTGCTGGAATACCATTTGAACTCTGTAAATTCGTCGGGGATGCGCCATGTGGCGACAAATTTCCTCCCTTCGGCGCTCAGGGAAGTATCGACCCGGCCCTGAATCCGCTTTTCCGCGTTCCATGTGGTCGGACCGTGCCGAATGAAGACGAGCGGGGTGGTTGGCGTTTCCATGATCAGCCCTTGATGACGTCACTAAGGGCCTTCGCTGCCCTGGCGATTGTGTGATGTTCTCGCACCCGCTCCATGGCGGCGCGTCTGAATTCGCGGTGCAGGGGCGGGTCCTTCAGGATCGAGGCCAGCGCGTCGGCGAGAAGCGAAGGAGTGGGCGTGGCCGCCAACAGCCCCGTGTCGCCATGGGCGACAATTGAGCCCACGCCGCCAACATCGGCGGCAATGACCGGAAGACCGGCGGCCTGGGCTTCCAGAATGGCCATGCCGTAGGCTTCATTGACGGCCGGCCACACGTAAAGGTCACACGCCGCGTAAATGGCCGGAAGGTCCTCGCTTTCAATATCTCCCAGAAAGCTCACGCGTTTGTCCAGCGCGGCGAACAGGGCTCGCGTTTCTGAATCCGCCGGACCGTGGCCGACGATAACCAATTGCCAGGGCACCTCGCGAACGCCCTCCAGCGCGTCGGCCAGAACCCGATAGGATGCAAACTTATCGCCCTCGCGCATCATGGCCACGGTCAACAGCCAGGGCGGGGCGCCGGGAATATTGAATTTGCCGGAAATCTGGTTTCGGTGCGAGGACCGCAATTTCACGGCCTGATCGAAGGGCGACGGATCCAGAAACGGCAGAAGCGAATGGTGGCAACCGGCCGATTTCAGAAGGGGAAGGATACATTCGGCGTCACTGGGGTTCAGGGTAAAAACCCCGTCTGCTACGGCCAGCGTTGCGGCCACCGCGTCATGCCCGATTTCCCAGGGCCCGCCCGCCTGTTTCGGCGCGAAACTGGCCTCGGCCACAAAATAGGGAATGCTTAACGCTTCACAGACCTGTGGGCCGATCCAGTCGGGCGCCTTGTGATACAAATGATAGGTAAACCACGCGTCGGGCTTTTCGGCGTCCGGGGTGTGCAGCAGTTTTTGCGCCAGACTTGCCCCCAAACGGCTTCCCATATCGCGAAGGCGTTCCTGATTTTCGCGGTTCCCGGTCGCATCGTAGCTGCGAAACTGACTGGCCAGATCAACCTGATGCCCACCCAGGTCAAGGGCGGCCATCAGGGCCCTTGCCATGCGGCGATCCCCCGACGGCGTCGGGTGGTCCGGGGATTTCATTGGCGCATAGAATGCGATTCGCATTTTTAGTCCTGGTCTTCCAATCCAAACGCAGCAGCCAGTTTGTCCAGTCCCGCTTCCATTCCGAACCCGGCGCGGACGTTTTCCAACCCGGCTTTGCCAAGGCGCACCCGGTCCGGCGGATGGGCAATCAGCCCGGCCAGCGCATGGGCGAGGGCTTGCCGGTCCTCCGGCGGTACAAGGATGCCCGTTACCCCGTTTGCGATCAATTCCGGTATTGCTGAAACGTCGGTCGACACGCAGGCCAACCCCTGACTTTGCGCTTCCATAAGAACGTTGGGCAGACCGTCGCGGTCCCCGTTGGCGGATATGCGGCACGGCAAAACGAAAAGATCGGCGCCGCGATAGTTCGCCAAAACCTCTTCTTGCGGCAATGCGCCCAGCCAGGAAATTCGCTCGTTCAGGGACAAATCGGCGGCCTGGCGTTTCAGCGTTTCCAGGTCCTCTCCGCCGCCGATATGAATGTATCGCCATTGCAGACCGGGCGGAATTTCAGCCAAAGCCTGCAGCAGCACGTCAAACCCCTTCTTGTTGACGGCGCGGCCCACCGAAAGCAGGGTGACCGGATCGTCGGCGTCGCTTCCGTCACGGGGCGGGCGATTGTGCGCCGGACACGCAAAGCGTCCAAAATCGAGCCCGTGATAGGCCAGCAAAACCTTTTCCGGGTGGAGAGCCAGACCGGCCAGATGTTCGGCATTGACGGCGGTGCAGGTGACCAGCCAATCGCAATCGGCCAGTTTTTCGCGCTTTTCCCACTCCGGCGAGGTCCAGATGTCCTTGGCGTGAGCCGAACAGCTCCAGGGCACCTGACAAATCATGGATGCATAGCGCGCGACCGAGGCGGGCGTGTGCATAAAATGGGCATGAATTTGCGAAGTGTCGGGCGGCAGTTCCATGGCCAGGACCAAGGCCTGACCAAAACGGCGAACGCGGTTGCGCGTCGGGTCGCGCACAAGATCGCGAAGCCAGACACGCAAGGCCCGGCCGAAGCCCGGCTTTTTTCGCGCGGCCCGCCACCCATGCAGGACGCGGGCGGGCTCATCGCCAAGGTATTCGGGCAGATAATTCACCGGCGCACTGATCTCGTCATGCACGGGGTGGCGTCTTTTGTCGGTCGGATGGCGCAGGGATATGAGGCGAATATCGAGACCGCGCTGTTCCAGCGCGTGGATTTCCTGGGCGATAAAGGTCTCCGACAGCCGAGGATAGCCTTTCAGGACAATGGCGACCGGACCGTTCACATCAGGCGCTTTTATTGACCAGCGATATGGGAGCGGGGCTTGTTGCGCGTCGGTTAAGCCATTGATCGACCAATCCGTTCACGACCGACAGTCCGTCCAGCATACCCGGAATTTGGACCGTGGATGGCCGCGGTTGGTGCGGAAGGTCGCGAAGCGCCCGGGCCATATCGTGCGGCGCGCATTCGCCGTCGTCGACGAGCATGCGCGCCAGCCCCAGGTCTTCGGCCCGCGACGCCCGGATGTACTGTTCCATGCGCGGCACGGTTCTGGGAACGATAACGCTTGGTTTGTCGAAAGAAAGGATTTCGCAGTACGTGTTATATCCGCCCATGGCGACCACGCCGGCGGCGCCGGCCAGAAGGCTTTCGATATGGGCGTCGAAGGTGATCGCATGCACGTTTTCAAGCCGGGCAACCCGTTGCATGAAATCGGCCTGCTGATTTGTCCGCATGAAGGGGCCCAGAACCATCAGTGCGGGGTAAGGAATTCCCGGGTCGTGTTCATAGGCTCTGAGCACCCAGTCAATCAGACTGGCGCCGTCGCCGCCACCGCCGGTGGTGATCAGCAAGTATGGCTGATTGCCAATGGCCGGAATTGGCGGCGCGGGCATGGCTGCCTGCGACCATGTTCTTCGCAGATAACCGGTAAACGTTACCTTTTGCCTGACCGCTTCGGGAACCGGCACGCCTTCCAGCGGATCACAGATATCCGGCGGACCGTAGACCCAGATGTGGTCGTAAAGGTCGCGCAGGGCCGGGATGGCCTTTTTGCGGTTCCATTCGCGGGCCAGTTTGGCCGGTTCGTCCATGACGTCGCGTAGGCCCAGCACCAATGTCGATCCGCGCGCCTTCAACATGGTCAGGGTATCAAGAACTTCGCCGCGCAGTCCCGTCGGTTCCTTGTCGACCAGGAAGATGTCAGGCGCGAAGGTTTCCGCCGTGTGATGGATAATGGACGCGCGTAACGCCAGCATATCATCAATGCCGATGTCCAGATTCAACGACGTGTAGTCGCCACGGCGCAATTTGATGACGCCTGGGATGCGCACGAAATCAACCCTGCCGTGGAAATCGAAACTGCCGACGATGGGAGAACCGGACAGGATCAGCACCGAAAGATCCCGTCGATGCCCGACAAGCGAATGGGCAATAGCGCGGCAGCGGCGCAAATGGCCAAGGCCGAACGAATCATGACTGTAAATCATGAGACGCGTGTTTTCTCTCTTTCGGCTCAAGACGTTGTCCCCACTCTCCCCCAAAAGGTTACCCATGATGCTACACTCCAACGCTTTGGAGAAAAACAAAAATTAATGATCAGGGAAACGTAGATATGGGCTTTCATGGACTTGCCCGCCGCATTATTTTTTTGAAAGCACGAAGATTTGACCAAATGTGCGGTGCGACGCTGAACTAGCGGCGATTTTGTGGACGGGGTGATATGTATCAACGGGCGTGGAAGGATCGAAGCGGCTGGCGGCGGGAACATACCGCCGATGCCATAGCGGCGGCCCCGTCCGGCCCGCATGTTGCTATGGCTGCGGCCCTCGTTTGGGAGGAGCATTGCGTCGAGTGCGCGCTGCCGTCTTGCTATTCCACATGTCCGCTATACGCGCGCCGCGCCGACGGAAAATGTGCGCGGTTCGAATACGGAATTGCGGCGAATTCCAGTTTTGACGGTCTTTTTCCCTATGGGGCCGATGTTCGTTTCCGGCGGTGGGCCAAACTTGAGGCTTATTGGCCGGGCCGCCCTTCACTTTTTCCCGTTCGTGAATTACGGGCCATGGTCTGGCGGCCCGACGTTCTTGAACGCGCCGAGGCTGTGGTTCGCGGGCTGCCAATTGCGTACGGTTTGGCCGAAAAAATCCGCAAGTCCCGCAAACGCCTGATTCGCCGCACCTTCGCCAACACCGGAATAGACGGTGGAAACGCCGATGCTCTATTGGTCCGTTTTTTCTCTCCGGACGAGGACCAACACCGGCTGCAGATCGAAATCGACCGTGAAGGAGACGGCGAGAAACGCAATCAGACCGTTTTCCGGCGCAGCCTTGATGTTTCCCACGGCTGGAATGAGCTTGTGGTTCCCGCATCCGAGTTGCCGGAGGAGCCCGGAAAGATAAGGGTCTGGCCCGACAACGATGCGCCCCTTCGCCTGATATTCACGTGGCTCGATGTGGTGGCCTTTGAAAATACGTCGGGTGCCGGGCCCGTGCCCGCCGACAAGGTAAAGTGCGTCGCCTGGGATCTGGACGGAACGATCTGGGACGGCATCATTGGCGAAGACGGGCCCGACGGGGTTGTTCCGAGACCGGTGGCGATGGAATTGATCCGCCAGTTGGATGCGCGCGGAATTCTTCAAACCATCGCCAGTAAAAATGATTTCGACCGGGCATGGCCAAAAATCGAAGAGTTGGGACTGGCCGACTATTTTCTATATCCGGCGATCCATTGGGGGCCGAAAAGCGGGAGTCTGCGCAAAATTGCGGAGGAACTGGATATCAACGTCGATACCTTCGCGTTTATCGACGATTCGGCCTTTGAACGTGGGGAAGTGGGTCGAACCCTGCCGCAGGTCAGGACGTTTGACGCGGCCCGCATCGACGAACTTCTTTCCCGTCCCGAATTCGATGTGCCGGTGACCGAAACAAGCCGAACCCGGCGCCAAAGCTATCTCGCCCAGGCCCGGCGCAAAAAGGTTTCGGGGTCGTGGGATGGCGACATCGATGACTTTTTGAAAAGCTGCAACATGGTGATGTGTATCGGCCCGGTGTCGGAGACGCGCATTCCACGTTGCCTTGAGCTTTTGCAGCGCAGTAATCAGTTCAATCTTTCTGCCACGCGCTATACCGAACCTGAATTCCAGGCACTTCTAAAGGATGTAAACGTTGAATGCTTCGCTTTCGATGTCGCCGATGATTACGGTGACTACGGTGTCGTCGGGTTTGCCGCGGTTCGTCTGGAGGATGACGGGCCGGTGTTGATTGATTTTGTGATGTCATGCCGGGTGGCGAGAAAACGCGTGGAAGAGGCGTTTCTCCACTGGTATGCGGATCGGGCGTGCCGGCGAGGGGCGGACAGACTTTTCGTGCGAATGCGTAAAACAGATAGAAACGGACCGCTGCGCGACGCCCTGTCGGCCATAAACCTGTCCAGAATCGGGCCGAAAAATGCCGATGCGATCGAAGTTCTGGAATATGATTTGACCCGAGAGGTGGAGAATCCGGCGATCATCCGCATTGAGGAAAAGCGCGCCGGGGAACGGACAAGCTGATTGTATAGCCGCTGAAAATGCCTATTTCTTTTGTTAGGTGGAAGAAAAACTGACGGTGCTTTGGGGGAGAGGCATGGAGCCGACGTTATTCCGCTACATTTTCGCGCACAGTAAGGCAAAGCAGTTGATTTTGCTGGGGGCGACGCTGTTTTCGTTCCCGTTTCTATACATGACGCTGGATTTGCCCAAGACAATCATCAACGAGGCAATCGGCGGCACGGATTTCCCCCGCGAGGTTTTCGGGACTTCCTTTGAGCAGGTGGAGTTCCTGCTTTTGCTCTGCATGGGGTTTATCTGCCTGGTTTTCGTCAATGGCGGGTTCAAATTCTGGATTAACGTTTTCAAGGGGCAATTGGGCGAGCGTATGTTGCGCCGTCTGCGCTATGAGCTTTTCGGCCGTGTTTTGCGCTTTCCGCTGCCCCATTTCCGGCGTATTTCGCAAGGCGAAATCATTGCCATGATTACGGTGGAAGGCGAGCCGCTGGGCGGTTTTTTCGGCGATGCTTTCGCCGGTCCGGCATTCCAGGGCGGAACGTTGCTCACGATCCTGATTTTCATGTTCGTGCAAGATCCCATATTGGGCCTAGCCGCAGTCGCCCTCTATCCCGCCCAGATGTATATAATTCCCAAGCTGCAACGGCGCGTAAACGCTCTGGCCAAGCAGCGGGTGCAGGCGGTGCGCAAGCTGTCCGAGCGCATCGGCGAAACCGTCTCGGGAATTCAGGAAATCCACTCCAATGACACTTCCGAGCTGGAGTTGGCTGATTTTTCCAGCCGGGTCGGACTGATATTCCATATCCGTTATCAAATTTACCGCAAAAAATTCTTTATCAAATTTCTCAATAATTTTCTCGGCCAGCTGACGCCGTTTCTATTCTACTCGATCGGCGGATACCTGGTGATTGCCGGTGACCTTACGTTCGGCGCCCTGGTCGCAATCCTTGCCGCCTACAAAGACCTTTCCGGCCCCTGGAAGGAACTTCTGCGCTACTACCAGACGAAAGAGGACGCCCGTATCAAATACGAGCAACTGGTCGAGCAATTCCAGCCCGCCGACATGATGGACACAGAGTTGCAGCGCGATGAGCCCGACCCGCTTCCGCAATTGCGGGGCAGCGTCATTGCCACCAACCTCGTTCTTGAAGAGGAGGGCGGCTTCAAGATGGTCGATGGCGCCAACTTAAGCTTCGACGGGGGGCACCGGATGGCCATTATCGGCGCAGGCGGCGCCGGACGATCGGGGGTCGCTAAAATTCTCGCGCGGCTTCTTGCTCCGACCTCGGGAACGGTTCGAATTGGCGATTTGAATTTGGCGTCGCAACCCGAGGCCGTTACCGGACGCCGTATCGCCTATGTGGATGAAAACGCCTTTCTGTTTTCGGGTACCGTCGCCGAAAACCTGTATTACGGGCTGAAGCATCGGCCCCTGCGCGCCGCCGATTACACCGGAAACGACAAGAAGGACCACGAGTGGTTCGTTGATGAAGCGGCGGCTTCCGGTAATACCGTCAGCGACATAAAGGCCGATTGGATTGATCTCGACGCCGCCGGGGTCGCCGATGCCGAGGGTTTGACCCAGCGTACCCTCGAGGTTTTGCGTACCGTCGATTTGGAAGACGGTGTTTATCGTTTCGGTTTGAACAGTCCTCTGGACCCGGTTGCCAGACCTGACCTCGCGGGGCAAATTCTTGAAGCGCGTGCGGTCCTGCGAGACCGGTTCGAGGGGGATCCCGCGTTATCCAAGCTGGTCGAACCCTTTGATGCGGATCGCTACAACGTCAACATGACGATGGCCGAAAACCTGCTGTTCGGGACGCCCATCGGCGACGCGTTCGATTTGGATAATCTGGGCGACAACGAATACGTCCGTTCAATCCTTGATAAAGCCAGCCTGACAAACGGTATCCTCGAAACCGGTGTGAAACTTGCTTCGATCATGGTCGAGCTTTTTCAGGACGTTCCCGCCGATCATGAGTATTTCGAGCGATTCAGCTTTATCTCGGCCGAGCAACTGCCCGAGTTTCAGCAAATTGTGCGCCGGGTTGATGCTTCGGGCGTTGAAGAACTTAATGCCGAAGAACGCAGTATGCTTCTGTCGTTGCCGTTCCGCCTGATACCGGCACGCCACCGGCTTGGGCTTATCGATGACGATATGCAGGATAAGTTACTGAATGCCCGCCGGCTTTTTGCCGAGGAATTGCCGCCCGGCCTGCGTCCGTCGGTCGCATTTTTTGATGCAGGCGAATACAACGCCGCGGCCTCCGTGCAGGATAACATTCTGTTCGGCCGCCTGGTTTATGGCCGGCGGCAGGCGGAGAAGAACGTCGGCGAGGCCATAGAAGAAGTTGTCAATTCCCTGAAATTGCGCCGCGCGATCCTGGATTTGGGTCTTGAAGCGCCGGTCGGTATCGGCGGCGGACGTCTGACCACCGGCCAGCGGCAACAACTGGGTATCGCAAGAAGCTTGCTGAAACGGCCGGATATTCTGGTGCTTGACGGCGCGACGGCGGCCATGGCCCCCAGCGTCCAGGATTTCATCATGAAGGGAATATTCGAGGAAATGAAGGGCCGCGGGTTGATTTGGGTTCTAAACCAGATTGATCAGGCCCGCCTGTTCGACTATGCAGTTGTCATGGAAAGTGGCAAGGTGTTGGAGCAGGGGTCGGTTTCCGATCTGGGCAGACCAGGGGGTTGGCTGGAGCGCGCGACGGCAGCCGAGTAAAATACGCCCGGAGGCCATTTATTGTAACCGTGAGAAAGGGAGTTGATCCGTGGATTTTGGTGAAGCGGTTCAGGTTTTGCGGAGTGTCCCGATGTTTTCGAAGCTGGACTCCGCGAAACTAAAGCTTCTGGCATTCGCCAGCGATTATTTGACCTTCGACGACGGCGAAGTCCTTTTCTTCGAAGGCGAAGAGGCCGACAGCGCCTACCTGATTGACGAGGGCGAGGTATTGATCTGTGCTGGTGATGCCGGTCATGAGATGGTCGTGGGAACGCTCGGTCGCCACGAATTGTTCGGCGAGATGGCCATTTTCAGGAATTCGCCCAGGGTCGCCACGATCCGCGCCAAGGGTGCGGTCAAGGTGATACAGATTGAAGGCGATATGTTCCTGCGCATGGTGACCGAGAATCCAGACACCGCGCTGGGCGTGATGCAGATGCTTAGCGACAAGATCGCGCGCACGACGGAACGTTTTGAAGCGGTCGAGGAACAGGTCCGCAGCCTGCAATCCATATCAGATGCGGCGCACCCGTGCGCACCGATGCCGGTGCCCGGAGGTGGTGAGCGTTGAGCCGTCTTGATAGCTTTATCCGCAGGGTCTCGGCCCAACGCGATTGCCTGAACATGGTGGCCGGGATGGTGTCCGGGATCAACGGCCCGGTTTTGGAACTGGGGCTGGGCAACGGCCGCACGTTCGATCATCTGCGATCCCTGTTTCCAAATCGCGAGATTTTCGTGTTTGATCGGCAGGTTGCGGCCCATCCGGAATGCATTCCCGACGACGACCACATGATTTTGGGCGATATTTTCCAGACGTTGCCCGAGGCGATGCAATGGATCGGCGGTCCAGCCGCTTTGGTGCATACCGATATCGGCACGGGGGACGCCGAAGGGAACGCGCGTATTGCAGCTTTCCTCGGCCATCACCTTCCGGCTCTGGTGGCGACGGGCGGAATTATAGCGTCCGATCAGGACCTTGGGTTGGACGACTGGAAGCGTCCGGCCTTGCCCGACGGGGTTCCTGCCAAACGTTATCATCTGTATCGAAAGAACTGATCCTTGGTATAGTGGTAGGGGTTAGAATTGCCGCGGGGCGTGGGGTATGACGGACGCGGAATTCGGCGTCAATTTTCACATGATGGCTGTCTTCGCCATCGTTGCCGGCGCGCTGGTGGTATATGCGCTGGAACGCGCGCCTATGGAAGTTACGTCCATCGGTGTCGTGTGCGCGCTTTTGATGCTTTTCTCGGTTTTTCCGCTGGTCGACGAGGCCGGCGTCAATCATCTCAGTCCCACCCGTATTCTTCAGGGGTTCGCCAATCCGGCGCTGATTACGGTGTTGGCTTTGCTCGTAATGGGGCAGGGAATGGTGAGTACAGGTGTTCTGGACCGTGGGGCGCGGATGATCCTGGCGCTGGGCGGAAAGCACGCCTGGCTGTCGGTCGGGCTGGTGCTCATAGTGGCTTTGGCGGTCAGCGGGTTTCTCAATAATATTCCGGTGGTCGTTATCTTCATTCCGGTGATGCAGGTGCTGGCCGCACGGTTTGGCCGCTCGGTCAGCAAGGTCATGATCCCGCTTAGCTTCGCCGCTGTTCTGGGCGGCATGACCACGCTGGTCGGGTCCAGCACCAACCTTCTCGTCAACAGCGCCCTGATCGAGGTTGGCGAGCGCCCCTTCGAATTCTTCGACTTCACCGTTCCGGGCCTGATTATGGCCTCAGTCGGGTTTATCTACGTTTACCTTGCGGCACCCCGGCTTCTTCCCGATCGGGCATCCTTGGTCGAGCGCCTCTTAGGGAGCGGCGGCAAACAATTCATCGCCCAATTGACGCTAACCGCCGATTCGGGACTGATTGGAAAAAGCGCGCGCGGCGGTATCTTCCAGGATCTGCCGGACATGACGGTGCGCATGGTCCAGCGTGGCGAGGTGGCCGTTTTGCCGCCCTTCGAGGATGTGACCTTGCGGCATGACGATATTTTGGTTGTCGCCGCGACCCGCAAAGCCTTGACCGACGCCCTGGCGAAAGATCCCGGACTGTTGTTTCCGCGTCTGGATAACGACGACGGCCATGCCCCCTGGGACGAAGGCGAACGCATGCTGGCCGAAGCCATGATCCCGCCGGCATCCAGATTTATCGGCCAGACCTTGCTGCAGATCGGCTTTCATCATCAGACCCAATGCATCGTTTTGGGGGTGCAAAGGCGCTCGCGCATGATCCGCGCCCAGCTGACCGATATTCGTCTCAAGGCTGGTGATGTGCTTTTGATTCAGGGGCAAACCCAGGATATCGAGGCCCTCAAGCGCAACAGTGACGTTGTGCTGATCGAATGGTCGGCCGAGGAATTGCCCGTTGTGATCCATGCGAGAAGGGCTTTGCTCATATTCGGCGGCGCCATTTCGCTGGCTGCGGCCGGGCTTATCCCCATCGTGGTGGCGACCCTTTGCGGGGCCATTGCCATGATCGCGACAGGGGTTGTCAATATCCGGCAAGCCACCCGCGCAGTCGATCCCAAAATCGCCACCACTATTGGCGCGGCGTTGGCCATGGGTGTTTGCCTTCAGGGAACGGGGGGGGCCGCTTTTCTTGCCCGCGCCTTGCTTATTGTTGTTGGCGACGCCAGCACGGTGACGGTTTTGTCCTTCTTCTTTCTTCTGGTTGCCGGGCTGTCGAATATCATCAGTACGAAAACCTGCGCGGTGTTGTTCACGCCCATTGCCATTGATATCGCCGTTGAACTGGGAACCCAGCCGGAGCCTTTCGCCGTGGCCGTCGTTTTTGCAGCGAACTGCTCGTTCGGGTCACCCATCGGATATCAAACCAACCTGCTGGTCATGGGGCCGGGGCATTATCGTTTTCTGGACTTCACAAGGGTCGGAATTCCACTGATATTTATTCTATGGGCCACATTCACGCTGGTTGTTCCGTGGTACTATGGCCTTTAAGAATTTGCGGCTGGGCGTTTCATAGTCGGATGAGAGGCATCGGAAATCGGGGGAAACCAATGAAATTTCGTGGCGCATTCTGGAAATTTTCATCGAAACTCGCCGGTCTTGTCGGCGTCATGACGCTGGTGGCCTGCGGCGCGGTCGCCCAGGACAGGCTGGGCGGTTTTCTAGGCGCCGACGTCATCCATGTGGTCAGCACCGCCGAGCGGGTGGAGCCGTTCCTGCTCAAGCCCTCCCTGATGCCGCCCGGCGCAACCGGCCCAGGCGCGATTGCCGGGTACGAGTGGAAAGCGCGCGGCGCCGATCTGGCTCCGGCCCAGATGGCCGCCTTCAAGGCGCTGGTGCTTGATGAAGCCAGTTACGATTTCGAGGCCGCCAAGAAATGCGTGATGGTTCCCGAATACGTTTTTCGCTTCCATGCGGGGACGAAGTCGGCCGACGTGCTGGTGGCCTTCGGATGCAAAATGTGGGCCTTCGGTTCGAATGACAATGTCGAGGACTTCGATCCGGTGGCGGCAAATCTGAGCGCAATTGTCGAGACCGTGTTCAAGCTGGATTGATCGGAGGGCGCCGTGAAAACGTTGCGGACGATGATAGCGGTTCTTCTGGCGCTCTCAGTAACAGCGCCTGCCGGTGCGGCCACCCTGCATGCGATCTTCGTTATCGACACCGACGACAAGAGCATCGGCCAAATGGTGGCCCGCGATCTGAGCGTCGTCGGCGACGAAATCCAGCGCGTCGCCCAGGCGACCGGAATGACCCTGTCGGACCGTGTTTTCAAGGGCCGCGATTTCACCATCGACAACGTCAAAAACGCGGTGAATTCCGTGGCTCCCGGGCCGGACGACGTGGTTTTCTTCTATTACTCGGGCCACGGTTTCCGCACGCCACCCAAGAAAAGCGACTGGCCCTATTTCTATTTTCATTCGGACCGGGTGATTGATTTCGGCTGGGTTGCCGATACTCTTCGCAACAAGGGTGCGCGGCTGGCCATTTCCCTGGTGGATGCGTGCAACAACGTGGTCAACGTTCAGGTGCGCGAAGAGCAAAAGGGAATTCCTGCAAGTGCGTCGAAAGCGGCTGCGGGATACAAGGAGCTGTTCCTGCGCTATCGCGGTTACGTCAACGGCGCGTCCTCGATCCCCGGCGAAACCTCGACTGCTACCGGCAGCGGCAGCCTGTTCACGCTCAGTTTCCTGAAAGCCCTGCGAGGCGAAATCGCCCAGGCGCAGCCCACTTGGAAATCACTTATGGACAACGCCGCCGGATCGCGCCTGACCCGCACGAGCGCGAACGGCCAGACCATGTCTCAGCAGCCGTTCTATGCCATGCAGGCAACCCGCGTTGCCGACGCAACACCACGTGTGGCAAGGCCGGTAATCCCGCCGCAGCCGCCCGCGCCAACAGTTCAGTTCCCCGGCGCAACGCAGCCCCCGGCAGTTCAGCCGCCCCAGCAAATTCCGCAGGGTCAGTGGACGCCGATTACTAATTGACGGGGGCTAGAGCCTGTCTCCCTTATTAGTATACTGTCACCAAATGCTGCATCGAATTTTGGCTGTTGACGCCCATCTGTCACCTCCTTATAAGCGGAGTTGGGCCACGGTCCCCCAACGGATCGCGACCCTTCTGTGAGGAAGGGAGATGAAAGATGAATACGTCCTTATATCCGGACATCCGTCCGGCGAATCCAAATTTTGCATCCGGTCCCTGTTCGAAGCGTCCTGGCTGGTCTCCAGCCGCGCTTGAAAATGCGTTCGTTGGGCGATCGCATCGATCAAAGCCGGGAAAAGAAAGAATCCAGGAAGTTATTTCGCGGGCGCGGGAAATTCTCGGCGTGCCCGACGATTATCGCATGGGTATCGTCCCGGCGTCCGACACGGGCGCGGTGGAGATGGCCTTGTGGTCGCTTTTGGGCGCGCGCGGCGTTGATATGCTGGCTTGGGAAAGCTTCGGTGAGGGTTGGGTCACCGATGTCATTAAGCAGCTGAAACCCGCCGATGTGCGTGTTTTAAAGGCCGACTACGGGCGTCTGCCTGACCTGAGCGAGGTCGATTTCTCGCGCGACGTGGTCTTCACCTGGAACGGAACGACTTCCGGCGTTCGCGTGCCAAACGGCGACTGGATCCCCGCCCAACATGACGGGCTGGTTATCACGGATGCCACATCGGCGGCTTTTGCCATGGAACTGCCGTGGGACAAGCTCGATGTGGTGACGTATTCATGGCAAAAAGTTCTGGGCGGCGAAGGCCAGCACGGCATTCTGGTTTTGAGCCCAGCAGCGGTCGAACGGCTTGAAACGTTCACGCCCGATCGCCCGATCCCCAAGATTTTCCGCATGACCAAAGCGGGCAAGCTGATCGAAGGGATTTTCCAGGGCTCGACCATCAACACCCCTTCAATGCTGGCGGTGGAAGATGCGTTGGACGGCTTGAAATGGGCGGCATCCGTTGGGGGATTGCCGGGCCTGATTGGGCGGTCCGAAGGCAATCTTGCCGCCATTACGGCCTGGGTCGAACAAACGCCCTGGGTCGATTTCCTCGCCGCCGATCCGGCCACGCGATCATGCACGTCGGTATGCCTGACGGTGGTTGATCCGTCGTTGGATGCCGATGGCCAGGCGGCTGCGGCGAAGGGTATCGCCGCCCTGTTGGCCGAGGAAGGCGTCGCCTTTGATATCGGCGCCTACCGCGATGCGCCTGCGGGCCTGCGGGTGTGGACGGGTGGAACCGTCGAAACATCCGATGTCGAGGCGCTTTTGCCGTGGCTCGACTGGGCCTTCGCGCAAGCCAAAGAAAAGATTTGAGGAGGGAAAAATGCCAAAAGTACTGATTTCCGACAAAATGAGCCCCATGGCGGCCGAAATTTTCAAGGCACGCGGGGTCGAGGTCGACGTCAAAACCGGAATGACACCGGAAGAACTGAAAGCCTGCATCGGCGAATACGATGGTCTTGCCGTTCGTTCCGCCACCAAGGCCACGGCCGAAGTTCTGGAAGCCGCCACGAACCTGAAAGTGATCGGACGGGCCGGTATCGGCGTTGATAACGTCGATATTCCCGCCGCCACGCAACGCGGCGTCGTGGTCATGAACACGCCGTTTGGCAATTCCATCACCACCGCCGAACACGCCATTGCCCTGGTTATGGCGGTGGCCCGGCAAATTCCGCAGGCCAACGTGTCCACCCATGCCGGTAAATGGGAAAAGTCGGCCTTCATGGGCGTGGAATTGATGGGCAAGACGCTGGGCATCTTCGGCTGCGGCAACATCGGTTCGGCGGTTGCCGAACGGGGCCAGGGCCTGAAAATGAAGGTGATCGGCTACGATCCTTACCTGTCGCCCGAACGGGCCAAAAATCTGGGTGTCGAGAAGGTGGAACTGGACGAGCTTTTGGCCCGCGCCGACTTCATCAGCCTGCACGCGCCCATGACCGATGCCACGAAGGGCATAATCTGTGCCGAAAACATCGCTAAAATGAAGCCCGGCGTACGCATCGTTAACTGCGCGCGCGGCGGCCTGATCGTCGATGAAGACCTGAAAGCGGCGCTGGAACTTGGGAAAGTGGCGGCGGCTGCCATTGACGTCTACGCCAAGGAACCGGCCAAGGAACATATCCTGTTTGGTATGGATCAGGTTGTGGCGACCCCGCATCTGGGCGCGTCGACCACGGAAGCGCAGGAAAAAGTCGCCCTTCAGGTGGCCGAGCAACTGGCCGATTACCTGCTGACCGGGGCGGTGGTCAATGCGCTGAATATGCCGTCGGTCAGCGCCGAGGAAGCGCCGAAACTGAAACCCTACATGAAGCTGGCCGAACAGATCGGCAGTTTCGCGGGGCAGGTAACGGAAAGCTCCATCGAGGCCGTTTCCATCACCTACGAAGGCGCGGTGGCCGAACTCAACACCAAACCGCTGACCGCCGTTGTCCTGCAGGGGCTTCTGACGCCGCTTCTGGAAGCGGTGAATATGGTCAGTGCGCCCGCAATCGCCAAGGAACGCGGGATTGACGTGACCGAAATCACCCACGAACGCAAAGGCGCATACCAGTCGCTGATCCGTCTTGAGGTGACCACGGAAGCCCAGACCCGAAGCATTTCGGGCACCCTTTTCAACGGCGACAATCCGCGCATTGTTGAAATCAAGGGCATCGCCATGGATGCGCAAATGGGGCCGCACATGCTGTTTGTCACCAACCACGACAAGCCGGGCTTTATCGGCGCGCTGGGCACAGCATTGGGCGATGCGGGCATCAATATCGCCACGTTCAATCTGGGGCGGACCGATGCCGGTGGGGACGCGATTGTTCTGATCGAAGTGGACGGCGCAGTTCCCGACGAGGTTCTGGATAGCGTGAACAAATTGCCTAACGTGGTGCGGGCGAAGGCTCTGACGTTCTAGAGTGCGCCCACAAAAAATTGGCGCGAAGGCATGATTGCGATGCCTTCGCGCCTTTTCTTTTGCGTGAATTTTAGCTCGACAATGATTTCAGGGAATCGGGTTCGAGGTCGTAGGTTTCGGGGAACCCACCTCCGACCTTGCGAACTTCGCAGTGGACCGTTCCATAGGGCGTGTCGAGATCGACGAACGGCCTATCCGCGATATCGAAATTTGACCGCGCGTTGACGATGATGATTTCAGGCCGCCATTCGCCGACAAGTTCGCGAATTCCCCTGCTTCGATCCGGCGTCGTTGCGGCCAGTAAAGCCTTCGTCTGGATATTTGCCTCGGCGGCGACCCTGCCCAGGCGGGCGCGGGCGGAGCCGCGCAGGGCGGTAAAGGTGTCGCCCGAAACCAGCCCGGGGGCGAAGTCGTAGCCGCTGCTCCAGTCGCTGCTGGCGACATGGCCCAGCGCCAGTTCGGCTCCGGCGGATTTTGCCAGTTGGGCGGCCGCGCGGACCGTTTTATCGGCCGCGATATCGAAGTCGACCAACGCCAGAACCCGCGGGCGGCGGGGCTCCAAGGGTTTGGTATTGCGAGGATCGGAATAAATCGGCTCGGCGGCTGCGCGTTTGGCGACGCGAATTTCGGTATTGATCATTTCGACGGGTTCTTCCTTCGCAAGATTTTTCGAGGCCTTGGCATCGCATTCGCGGAAGATGCGCTTTGTGCATGTCGCGCAGGGATTACGGTCGAGGCGAGCGTAAATGTTGGCAAGGGCGGCGGTTTTTGAAGCGAAAACGTTTTCGCGGCCGATGGCGTCCATATGGCCATCGCGTTCAAATTGGTAGGCCACGGTTTCGTGCAGGTCGATCAGGTAAAGTTGCCCGCCGGCCTTCCGCCTGCGGCGGGCCTCATTGACCAGGGCTTCGGCCCCTTCCATGTCGATGAAGTTGATGCCCGAAGCGACGATGGCCAGATGGGTCTGCGCCGAACCTCGTTTTTCCATGCCGCGCAGCTTTCCAATCACATTGGAAACGGCGCCGAAATACAGCGATCCGTCGATGCGAACGATCTTGATCTGCGGGCATTCCGGAAGGTTCGGTTTGGTGGTCATGCGACGGCGCGGCTCCTGCGGATCGGGGACCAGACTGGCGACGTTCGGATGCGACGTGCGGTTAAGGTAAAAGAAAAGCGACAGAATCACGCCCGAGAAGATGGCGATCTCCAAATTAACAAACAGGACCGCGAAAAAGGTAACGGCCATGACCGTCGATTCGGATCGGCCCGATCTAAGAATTTGCCGAATATGGGGAATGTCGATCAGGCCGTAGGCGACCAGAAACAAAATTCCCGCCACCGCGGCTTTCGGCAGATAAATGGCGTAAGGGGCGACAAGGAAAACGACCGGCATCAGCAATACACCGGCCGAAATCGCGGCCAACGGCGTCTTGGCGCCTGATTCGTAGTTCAGGCCGCTGCGATTGAACGATCCCGTCGCCACATAGCCCGAGAAAAAGCTGCCGGCCAGATTGGACAGGCCCTGTCCGACGAATTCCCGGTTGCCGTCGATCTGCTGTCCGCTACGTATCGCCAGGGCCCGCGAAATGGAAACCGCCTCGGTCAGTGCGAAAAGCGCGACCGCCAACGCCGTCGGCGCAAGTTCGCGAATAACGTCCAGGGAAAATTCCGGCGAAGAAAGCGGCGGCAGACCCGAGGGAATGGCTCCGATGGTTGGAACCATGGTCTCGGAAAACCCATTTAGAACAGTTGCCAGAACGCTGGCGGCAACCATGGCAACGATCATGTAGGGCAGGCGGGGAAGATAGCGTTTGGCAAGTAGGCCGGTAATCACCGTCGTGACGCCCACGACAGTCGCGGCGGGCGATATCAGTTGAATGTCGCTGGCGAGAATACGTACGATTTCGTAAAAGGGCGCGCCACGGGGAATATCCAGTCCAAAAAAATGTTTGATCTGGTTGGCGGAAATCAGAATGGCCGCACCCGCCGTGAACCCGATGGCGACGGTATGGGATATGAAATTGACCAGAACGCCCATGCGCATGAGACCCATGGCCAGTTCAATCACACCGACCATGAACGTCAACGTCAGCACGAGGCGCACGTAGTCTATGGAACCCGGTTCGGCAAAAGCGCTGATGGCGGAAAGGATGATAATGGACGCCGCCGTTGTCGGACCCGAGACCAGGTGCCAGGATGATCCGAAAAGGGCGGCGATGATGGCCGGAATCATGCCCGCGTAAAGGCCGTACTCGGGCGGCATTCCGGCAATAATGGCAAAGGCCACGCCCTGCGGAAGCATGACCAACGCACCGGTCAGGCCAGCGGTAAGGTCGGCTCCGAGGGTGGGCCGGTCCATGGTTTGAAGCCATGAAAGCGAAGGCAGTAACGGCGATGCGCTGCCTTCGGAGCGGGCGCGTAGCATCCGCAGCAGCATCTTCTTATTCCAAATTGTATCTCGGGTATAAAAAACGACGCGGCCCCAGCAAAAGGGTAGCCGCGAACGTGGGACTTCTAGTCCTATCGGATGTCGAAGTAAACCGGTTTTTTAGCCAAAAAACAAAGAATTTTCGCTAGTCTTTGGCGTAAGGATTCTTGCCCCGGCGCGTACGAATGCGCACAGGAACGCCGGGAAGATCAAATGTTTCCCGCAGGCCGTTAATAAGGTAACGCGAGTACGATTCCGGCAATTCCTCGGGAATATTGACGAAGATTACAAAAGTCGGCGGCCGCGCCTTGGCCTGGGTCATGTAACGAAGGCGCAATCGGCGGCCGCGCGCCAGTGGCGGCGGATGGCGTTCGCACACTTCTTCCAGCCAGCGGTTCAAATTGCCCGTGGAAATTCGGGTATTCCAGGTATCGAAAACCTTAAAAACGGCTGGCAGCAGTTTTCCGACGCCGGTGCCGGTTTTGGCTGATAGCGTGACCACGGGGATGCCGCGAACCTGCGGCAAAGACGTCTCCAATCGGTCCTGAATGGCGCGCGTAATACTTCGCCGGTCTTTCGCCAGATCCCACTTGTTGACGGCGATGACCAGCGAACGTCCTTCCTCGATGACGGTTCGCGCGATGGTCAGGTCCTGTTTTTCCAGCGGCGCCGTGGCGTCGATCAACAGCACAACGCAATGAGCGTAGCGGATGGAGCGTAAACTGTCGTTTACCGACAGGTGTTCCAGTTGCTCCGATATCCTTGCCTTGCGCCGAAGTCCGGCCGTGTCGATCAGGCGGATGGGGCGGTCGCGGAAGGTCCACGAGACGGTTATGGCATCGCGCGTGATGCCTGCCTCGGGCCCGGTCAGCATCCGATCCTCGCCGATCAATTGGTTGACCAGGGTCGATTTGCCGACGTTGGGTCGCCCGACGATGGCCATCTGCAAATGGGTCGGTGCTGCGTCGTCGTCTTCCAAATCGTCGTCGCCGGTATCGACGGCCTCAAATGTCTGACTTTCTGCGCGTGCGCGGGCGGCTTCGGCAAAGGGAACGAGCGCGTCGTACAGATCGCCGATGCCTTCCCCGTGTTCCGCTGACAGCGCAATGGGATCGCCCAGACCCAATTTGAAAGCCTCGAACAAACCAATGTCTCCCTTCCGGCCCTCGCACTTGTTGGCAAGCAGGATGGTCGGCGTCTCGTGGGTGCGAAGCCAGCGGGCGAAGTGGCTGTCCAACGGCGTTAGTCCGCTGCGCCCGTCGATCAGCAAAAGGGCGACATCGGCCGTGGCGACGGCGTGGTTGGTCTGCGCGCGCATGCGCCCTTGCATGCTGTCGTCAAAGGCATCTTCCAGCCCGGCGGTGTCGATGACCGTGAAGCGAAGATCGGCAATCCGCCCGTCGCCCTCGCGGCGATCTCGCGTGACACCGGGCGAATCGTTAACGATGGCCAACCGTTTGCCGACCAAACGATTGAACAAAGTCGATTTGCCGACATTGGGTCGGCCGATGATGGCAACGGTAAAGTTCATGATCTAGCGGTTTTCAATGCGCTTTTAGCGCAATGCCACAAGGCTGGCATTGTCGGTTAGCACATAGACGGTGCCATTCGCCACGATGGGAGGAACCGAAACATCATCCGGCATTTCCATCTTTCCAAGAATGCGGCCGTCGTAAGGGGAAAGGGCATAAGATTCACCGTGCGATCCGGCAACAATCAGCCGGTCGCTGGCCAGGATCGGCCCGGTCCAGACGATGGGGTCTTCACGGTCTTCTTCATCTTCAAAGCGTGGCAGGGTTTGAACCCAGAAAACCCGGCCCGATTTCCGCGAAAGGCAAATCAGTTCCGCCTCGTTGGTTAATAGAAACAGGTAGTCCCCCGCGACCCATGGGCTTTCCAGCCCGCCGATTTCCTTGTCCCAGACACGCCGGCCGCTTCTAAGATCGATGGCTGCCATCTGACCGCTATGACTGACCGCATAAACGCGGCCACGGTCGATAATGGGACGTCCCCGAATATGCGACAGGGTTGAAACAACGTCCGTGCGCCGCACCGCCGCCAGGGATTCGGTCCATAAAACGCGGCCGCTCTCGACCCGCAGGGCAATCAGTTCGCCGGAGGTAAACGGGGCCACGACGAAACCCTCGTCGACGGCGGGGCTTGCGCCGCCAAGCAGGCTTGCCACCTCGGTGGCCGCGCTATACGTCCACAGCGTTTCACCGTTTTGGGCGTTCAGGGCATAAAGTTTGTTGTCGAGCGTAATGACGAAAACACGGCCGCCGCGCACCGTGGGGGCGGCCCGCATGGGGGCGTCAACCGACCGGCGCCAATTTATCCGTCCGCTCTTGGCATTCAGTGCGATGACCTGCGCAAACCCCGTCGAGACGAAAACCTGCCCGTTCTCATAGGCGAGACCGCCACTGATATGACCGTCATCCTCTTCGTCGGGTGTCAACTCCGCCGACCAGAGCCTGTTTCCGCTTTTACCGTCCACTGCCGAAACGGTGGTTTCCGCGTCGATGGCAAAAACCATCCCGTCTGCAGCGACGGGCGAAGCGACCAGACGTTCCTCATCGTCGGCGCTCTCGCCGATGTCTTCGCTCCAGGCCTCGTTCAGGGAATCGCCAACCTCGATATGATGCATGGCGTGGTTGGCGTAGCCGCCGGCCTGCGGCCATTCCGTGTTGATCGATGGCGGCGGCAACAGGATTTCGGCTTCGGCCAGTTCAGGGTCCGGCACCACCGTGCGGGCATGTGTCAACACCGACAACCGCTCACCCGGCAGGGGCGGGTCCTGGGCATCCGGAAACAACGTGTCGCAGGCTCCGCCAAGAAGGGCAACGCCCGTCATCAGTGCGATCGTCCGCCATGTTCCGAAAGAACTCATGCCTGATTACCCCAGCGACGCCAACATTTCCGCCGCACGTCCCCTGATTCCCTGCGGGGTGGCCGCGTCGTCGCTCAGTTGTTTGAATACCGTTCGCGCCTTTTCCGAGTCACCGGTGCGGAAAGCCAATATCCCGGTAATCTCAAGGGCGCTGAAACGCCACGGATTTTCAGCCCCGGTCAACGGTTCGATCCTGGCGGCCAACTGAGCCGGGTCGGCGTCGTCCAATTCCAGGAGGGCACCGAGGATAATGGCGAGATTGCGGAAATCGTCTGTGACCGACGAGTCTTCGGAGATTTGCCGATAGCTCTCGACCGCTGCGTTCCGATCCCCATTTTTTGCCAGAATCGCGGTTTCATGGAATCGCGCCAGCGTCGCGTATCCGGCCCCGGCGTCGTCGGAAAGTTCGACGAAGGCATTGCGCGCGGCTTCCAAGTCGCCCGCACGTTGAATTTCCAAGGCCGCTTCGAAACGGTCGCTTTGCTCCATCCGGGTCCTGGTGTCCCAGCTTCGCCACCCCTGATACCCGCCGACGCTACCGACGATAATCACGGCTACGGCGATTATGTAACTTCCGTATTGCTTCCAAAGCTTCGAGTATTTTTCCTGGCGAAGCTCTTCATCAATTTCGCGAAGCAGATTGTCTTGAACTTGGTCGGCCACTTGAAACTCCGAGACTATTGGTCAATTTAACGCGGACACGAAATCACCACGGGTCTTTATCACTGATCCTTGGTGCGAATCCATGCTTATTCACGCCATTTTATGGAACATCCCATGCTGGCGTGCTGATCCTCCGGCCCATTTCCGGTTTTCGCGACCATTTCCATGGCCTCGAACAGTTCGCGCCGGACATCGAGCCCGGCGGGTTCCTTCCTCGATTCGTCCAGCCGACCACGATACTGAAGACCCAGTTCGGCGTTGAAGCCGAAGAAGTCGGGCGTGCACACCGCGTCATAGGATCGTGCCACCTGTTGGGTTTCATCAATCAGATACGGAAACGTAAATCCGTGATTGGCGGCGAACGCCTTCATTTTGTCCGGCGCGTCGTCGGGATAATGGGCGTAATCGTTGGACATGATCGCCGCCACGCCGATACCCAGGGCCTGAAGATCGCCCGCGTCCCTGACCAAACGGTCGGCGATAGCTTTCACATAAGGGCAATGATTGCAGATAAACATGAGCAGAAGACCCTTCGGTCCGCGCAGGTCCGCCAGAGCGTATGATTTGCCGTCAATGCCCTTGAGGCTGAAATCTGGAGCCTTCCATCCGAAATCACAAATGGGGGTTTTGGTGCTGACCATGATGCGTTCCTTGCCTCCGCTTAACCGGACCTTAACCACGTTAGGTCATGATATGACGGGAATCGAAGCGATTGAAAGAGGCTTGGGTGTTCCAGTGATGAAACGATTGCCAAGATTATTGGCGGGCATAGGGGTCGGCCTGTTGGTTGGCGGGTGCGGAATTGCGCCGCCGTTTGTAATGATTGACGGCGGGGTTGTGATCGGTTCCGACAAGACCATGATCGATCACGTCGTCTCCATGTCCAGCGGCAAGGATTGCTCGCTGGTCCGTAAGGAACGCGGCATGACCTATTGCAAGGAAGACGAGGTGATCCCGCGTCCCGAGGTCTACTGCTACCGCGAGCTTGCCAAGGTAACCTGCTACGACAAACCGGACACCCGGCAGGGCGAACGTCGCCAAGTCGGCGACAACGAACACAACTACATAAAAAAATACTAACTAATATGGTGTGCCGGACCCTGGGAAATGACTCGTAAGCGTCTTTGGGTTGGACTCGGGTTATTGGCCGCGGTTTTGATCGTGGCCTATTTCGCCTTGCGCGATACTGAGGCTGAAATAGAGCAAGCCCGTGTTCAAGCCGAGAAAGTGGCACAATTCCAGGCCGTTAAGGTCAAGGCCGTGGCCGGTGAGCATACGGCCCAGTTCGCGTTGGCTCGGTTTTTTCATCAGGGGGTCGGCGTCAAGAAGGACATCTCGCAAGCCGTTCGCTGGTACGAAAAAGCGGCTGAAAAGTCACATGTCGGGGCACAGTTCGCCCTGGGAAACCTGTTTGAGAGCGGCGAGGGCCTGAGGCAGGATTTTCGCAAGGCAGCCGAGTGGTACGATCTTGCGGCCAATATCGGAAAACACGCCGGAGCGCAGTTTGCGCTGGCGCAGTTGTATTACGAAGGCCGCGGCGTACCCAACGATCCCAGCCAGGCGCTTAAATGGTACCGCAATTCGGCGGCACGCGGGCACGCAGGCGCGCAGTACCGGCTTGGCGCCATCCATGAAGCAGGCTGGGGCGTTAAAGCCGATCCCGCCGAAGCCTATAAATGGTACACTTTGGCGGCGCAAAAGCAGGAAGAGGCGTTGGCTGCCGACAAGGATTTCGATGCGATCGAGGCGCGCGATAAATTGGCGGCGCGCATGACGCGTTTTGATATCTCGCGCGGTGAAAAAATGGCCGCGAAATTCAGCCCTGCCCACGCGAGTCGCAGTTATCTGCGCGAAGGAACGGCTCTTTTGGGCAAATTGCCGCCGGATCAAAAGACGGATGATCCGAAACCGACGCGAACGGGACTTCGCGTTCTTGCGATGGACGTTCCTCTCACCAACAAAGAGGCCAAGGATTATTCGGTGAATTTGATCGTCGAATTGATCGACCCGGCGGCTTCGGCAGCAGTGTGTGGGCTGGCCCCGCGCGTGAACGAAGCGGTGTTCCAGGCCCTTTGGTCTAATCCCGTGCCCATATTCCGCGGCCGTCCCGATTTGCGAAACCTTCCCGACCGTCTTCTTGACCCGGTGAACAAGGGGTTGGGAAGCGTTGCCGTGAAAAGCGTATTTTTCTTTCCGGGAGACGGTCCCCTGAACCGGAACCAGGTTATGCAAACCCCCTTCGATAAAATCGTGGAATGCGGGAATGGCTCCTGATCCGTTAAGCCGGGCCATTCGCGCGCATCAAGCGGGCGATCTAGCTGCGGCGATGCGCATCTATGACGAAATTCTGCGAAACGATCCCGATCATGCGGACGCGCTGCATCTCAGCGGCCTGATCTCTTTTCAGACGGGGCGGATGGATGAAGCCGCCGGGTTGATTGAAAAGGCTGTGGGGATTGACGGAACGCAGGCGACGTATCACGCAAATCTCGGACGTGTCTTTCAGGCTTCGGGACGTTCGGAAGACGCTGTTCGGTCTTACGGCCGGGCGATCGACTTGCAACCCGGGACCGCCGTATTGCATTCGGACCGGGCGGCGGCGCTGATTTCGCTTGATAGGTATGACGAGGCGCGAAACGACTGTGATCGCGCCCTGGCATTGGATGCCGGGTTTGCCAAAGCGCATTTGAACCTGGGACTGGTTCACCTTAACGGCGGCGCGGGCGGGGAGGCTATCAAAAGTCTGGAAAAAGCCGTTCAACTTGCACCCGGAGACGGGTTCGCGCAGTTCCATTGTGGCGTCGCCCTTCAGGCGGCCGCCCGCTCGGCGGATGCGGCGGCGTGTTACCGCTGCGCGATTGAAATTGATCCGCAGCATGCCGAAGCCCGTTGCAATTTGGGAAACATCCTCAAGGACAACGGGGATTTCGCGGCCGCCGAGGCCGAATACCGGGCCGCAATCACCATCAACCCGGCCATCGCCGAAGTCCACTCCAACCTTGGCGTGGTCCTTCATGAACTGGCCGATCAGGAGGGGGCGCTGGGGTGTTTTGACCGCGCCCTGGAGTTGGCGCCGGATGACGCCGAAATTCACCGCAACCGCGCCGTAATTCTGTTGTCCATGGGACGTTTCGCCGAAGGCTGGCGGGAGAACGATTGGCGCTGGAAAACAAAGCACTTCGCGGTCCTCAAGCGGGATTTGGGGGTTCCACAGTGGGGCGGGGATGAGCTTTCGGGGCGAACCATCCTGATTCGCGCCGAGCAAGGCTACGGCGATACCCTTCAATTCATGCGCTACCTTCCGCTGGTTTCGGCGCGCGGCGGCGATATCGTGTTCGAGTGTCCGCCGGAATTGGCTGAGCTGGCGCGCGGTCTGGTGGACCCCGGACGGGTGGTTGCTGACGCGTCCCGAATGACCGATATCGATTGCCATGCCCCCTTGTTGAGCCTTCCCGGTATCTTCGCCACCGATCTTTCAAATATCCCGGCGGATATACCCTATCTGAACGCCGATTGTTCCAGCCCGCTGGAAACACAAAACCTGCGCGTGGGCATCGCCTGGCGTGGCAGTTCGGCCTTCAAACGTGATCGTATTCGCTCAGTGGGCCTTGAGGTTCTGCGCGGCTTGTTTGATATGCCCGGCGTTTCATTCGTCTCCCTGCAAAAGGATGGCGGTCCCGCCGATCTGGCGGAATTCGGCCTTACCGGGGTTGTGCGTGACGACACCGCGTCGTGGCGCGATTTTTCGCAAACGGCGGCTGTTGTTTCAGGCCTCGATCTGGTAATTGCGCCGGATACGGCGATTATCCATTTGGCCGGCGCCATGGGAAAGCCGGTGTGGGCGATGCTTCCCTATGTGGCGGATTGGCGTTGGATGGCGGATCGCGACGATTCCCCCTGGTACCCGACCCTGCGCCTTTTTCGTCAGCAATCGCCCGGCGACTGGACCGGTGTCGTCAGACGGGTGCGCGAGGAACTTGCAGTTTTTTCTTAGTTTCCGAAATTGTTGCGCATCCAGGCGAAGGGATCCTCGCCTTCGGGCATATCGAGAAGTCTTGAAGCCACCCACAAAATCAGCCAGACGCCCAGGGTAACGGCCGGGATGCTCATGACCACGCGTGTCCACACCGGCCCGATGCGGTCCTCAATCGCCTGACGGCTGAACGGGCGTTGGATGCTGCTTCCAAACATGCCGTGGAAGAAATTGGCGAACTCGGCAATGGCGCGAAGAATTCGTGACATGAAACGATCAAACCCTGGTCATGACGTGTAATTTACGGTTTCGTTTTCGTCCGGTTTTCCGATATTGGGGTCACGATGGTGCGCCGCTTCGTCGAAAACTTCCAGAACAAAGAGTACGCGCGTTCCCCGCTGGCCGTTTTCTTCCGTCCAGATGCGTCCGCCGTGGCGGTCGATGATCGAACGGCAGATCGCCAAACCCATTCCCAAACCGTGCGATTTCGTCGTGCTGAAGGGTTCGAAAAGCCGATCATGAACATCGGTGGGAATGCCTGGCCCGTTGTCGGCGACCTCGATCTCGATCTGGTCGGGTTTGGGCAATGACGTGCGTATTGTCAATTTACGGGACCGGCGGCTGCTGCTTGCCATCGCTTCAATGGCATTACGGGCCAGATTGATGATGGCCTGCTGAATTTGGACGGCGTCGCCCTTTGCCCAGGGAAGATCACGGGCAAGATCCGCACGAACGGAAACACCGTTGTGATTGGCCTCGCTTTGTATGAGATCGACCGCCTCCATGACCACGTCATTAACAACAATCGGTGCAAGCTCGGGTTCGACGCGGCGGATGAACCAGTGAATCCGGCGCAAAATTTCTCCGGCGCGCAAGGCCTGATCAGCGGCCAGCTCCATGGCTTCAAGTATGTCTTCGTGGGTTTCCGCGCCTGCCTGAAGGCGTCGCAAACTGCCTTTCACGTAACTGTGGATGGCTGTCAGGGGCTGGTTGAGCTCGTGCGCAAATCCCGTAGCCATTTCACCCATGGTGCTAAGCCGAGCCACATGGGCGAGCTCGTTTTGAAGCCGGCTGGCCTTTCCCTCGGCCTCGTGGCGGGCCGAAACATCACGCGAATTGATAACCACGCCACAGACGGCGGGATCATGCAAAAGGTTCCTGCAAATGATTTCCATGGTCCGCCACGACCCGTCGGCATGTCGGCACCGAAGCTGGAACGATGCCGTCGCGCCTTCAACCTCCATCAGGTGGAAAAAAGCTTCCTTCACGCGGATCGTATCTTCCCGATGAACGTGGTCGAAGAAGTTGGTTCCGACCATATCGTCGGGGCGCAAACCCAATGACTCCCCAATGGCGGGGCTTTGAAAGGTGATCGACCCGGTCTTGTCCAGAACCGTGATGATATCCAGGGCGTTTTCGATCAACGCACGGAATTTCTCTTCACTTTCGCGCAAGGCGGCCTCCGCCCTCACGCGCTCGGCGATCTCGTCCTGCAGCTCCCGGGTTCGCTGTTCGACCCGATGCTCAAGATCATCATGAGCGTCACGCAAGGCTTCCTCGGCGCGCCGCTTGGCGGTCACGTCCTCGGCCACGGCGATGCCCAAAACCGGCATATTGTTATGATCAAACGCGTAGGAAGTTGTCAGCTTTAGCCAGATCGGATCGCCGTTTTTATGAACAAACCTGCGTTCGACGCCACCGCCGTCGTCCGTGTTTTCTGCGGCGACGGGGTCATCCTTCGGGTGAATAAGTTCTTGCCACCCGATATTGCGCAACTCGTCCTCGTCGTATCCCAGGATATCCTGAAATGCTGCGTTGGCGCCGAGGATTTTTCCCTCGGGCGATGCCAGCAAAATTCCGGTTCCGGCATTGGCGTAGATGGCGCGGAAGCGGGCTTCGCTTTCACGTAGCGCGGTTTCCGTCCTTGCCCGGTCTGCAGACTGCCGGGCGGCCTCGCGCCAGCGCCGCAATCGAATTGCCAGCGCCGCTAACGCCAAACCACCCGCCGCCGACAAAAAAAGGCCCAACCGATGTTCGCCGGTATCCTCGTAGAACGCGTGCCAATAGTCATGAATATCCGGCACCACGAAAACCAATGCAGCGGCCACGGGCGCGATCAGAAGGATCGCTATTTCCGTGCGGTTCACTGGTGTTTTCATAAGTGTCTTTCGGCGAGGTTCAATTCGGCGCGAACACTATCATATAGAATGCGAAAGCGCATCATTAGCGGAGCGTATCTGCACCTGCCTTTTCGCGATGCAGAATATAGACGCCGCCGGCTGCGATAATCGCGGCGCCGGTCACGGTCATCATATCCGGCAAATCACCCCAGATAAGGTAACCGTATAAAGTTGCCCATATCAGCGTTGTGTATTCAAACGGTGCGATGACGCCGGCGGGCGCACGTTGAAAGGCGAAGACCAGAAGAATCTGGCCTGTTCCGCCGAATACGCCTATGGCCGCCAGCAGCAGCCATTCGAACGTGCTTGGCGTGACCCAAACCCACGGGAGTAGGCAACCTGTCACGATCAGGCAGCCCAGGGTGGTGAAGAATGTCAACGTGGCGGGTGTTTCCTTGTTGCGAATGGCGCGGTTTGTGATCATCAATGTGGCGTAGCCCAGACTGGCGACAAGAACGGCAACGGCGCCAATATCAAAAACGCCCGATCCCGGCCGTATGATCAGAAGCACTCCGCCTAAACCGGCGAAAACGGCGATCCAGCGGCGTATTCCCACCGTTTCCCTCAGCACCACCACCGACATGACGGTGATGAACAGCGGCACCGTGAAGAAAATGGCTGTTGCGTCGGCCAGTTCCATGCGCGACAGCGCCCAGAAAAAAGAAAATGCGATGGTCAAAATCAGAAATACCCTGAACACATGGAATGCCGGACGGCGGGTTCTGATGGCGCTCACGCCGCCTTGCATGTGAATGATGACAAACACGGGAAGCAGGCCGAACAGGTTACGAAAAAAAATGATCTGGGCCAGGGCGAAACCGCTGGTCAGCCATTTCACCATGGCGTCCAGAGACGACAGAAAAAAGATTGCGAGTACGATCAGGCCGATTCCCTGGACGACGGCTTTGCTGCCCGAATTTGTTTCGTCGCCGCTTGGCATCAAGTCCCCGATCCTAAATTTGTTCTGCCAAAATTTGCTCTGTCTGCGAAAATCCAACGTATGTTAGATTCTCTCCACCAAAACGGGGAAAGAAATATGCTCGCCGAGCAAAGACGAAGCGTTATTCTGGACACACTGGCGGAAAAGGGCGCGGTTTCCGTAGCCGATCTTTACCGGAAACTGGGCGTGTCGCGCGAAACCATTCGCCGCGACATTACGCGTCTGGACAAGGAAAGCCGCCTGCGCAAAACCCATGGCGGGGCGTTGGCGCTTGATAGCGAGCCCGCTTTTGACGAGCGCAAATCCGTTAACGTTGAAGCCAAAAGATCCATCGGCAGGGTGGCGGCCGCGTTGGTTCCCGATGGCGCATCCGTGATTATCGATTCGGGGACGACCATTCAGGGACTGGTCGAGGCGCTGGCCGACAAGAGGCGGCTTAGTATCATCACCAACGATTTTCAGGCAGCGGCGAAACTGTCGGGCCGCAATGACAACCGTGTGCTTATCCTGGGCGGTGAACTAATTGCCGGAGAAGGGGCGATTATGGGCCGTGATGCTACGGCCATGCTGGGAAACTATTTCGCCGATTTTTCGTTCGTTGGCGCGGGCGCTATCTCATCGCATCCGTGGCTCATGGATTTTTCCCGCGAGGCCGCCGAAATCCGGGGCCAAATGCTGGGGCTGGCGCGCTGCCCCGTGGTTCTGGCCGATCATACAAAGTTCGACCGCATCGCTCCCGTCCGCGTCGCCAATTTCGAGAAAGCCAATTACATTGTCGTCGACCGCAAACCGCAAAACGCCTTTGCCACGGCGCTTAATATCCTGGGCGCGGAAGTTTTGGTGGCGGAAGAAAGCGACTAAAGCGCTAGGCTCTTAAACCGAACCGATAATCTCGCCGTGATGTCGGCACGCGGGTTCGGCCAGTTCAACGAAAAGATCGGTAATCTGTTCCGGCGTTTTCAGTTTGGCCGCGTCTTCACCGGGAAAGGCCTGGGCGCGCATGGCCGTACCCACGATACCGGGGTCGATCAGGTTGACCTTTAGCGGTGTCTTGGCGACTTCAGCGGCGTACGTCAGAACCATGGTTTCGAGGGCGGCCTTGCTGACGGAGTAGGGCGCCCAATACGGAGTTGCCCCGCGCGCCGCACCGGAAGTAACGAAAATGGCGCGGCCCGACTCGCTGGTTTTCAGAAGCGGGTCGAAACTGCGGATCAAGCGCCAGTTGGCGGTAAGATTGACATCGATAACCTGTGCCCAGGTTTCGGGGTCAACGTGGCCGACGGGGCCCAGAATTCCCAAAACAGCGGCGTTTCCCACCAGGATGTCCAGACGGCCAAAACGTTCGAATACGGCGGCGCCCATTTGGTCAATTTTGGCGTGATCGGTTAAATCCGTCGGCACCAGGGTGGTGGCCCGCCCCATGGCGCGGATTTCATCATCCAGGTCTTCCAGTGCGCCCAGGGTTCGCGCCGCCAGGATTACATGCGCGCCCTCGGTGGCGAATCGCAAGGCCACTGCGCGCCCGATGCCGCGCGATGCGCCGGTAATCAGTGCAACGCGGCCCTGAAGACGATTTGCGCTTGCGGTTCCGCCCATCTGTCAATCCGTTTCCGTTAACAGCGATAGCTGTTCGGGAATGGGGCCTTCTTCCTGGTCAATCAATCTTATCGGATAATCACCGCTGAAACACGCATCGCAGAATTGCGGCGTTACTTCGTCGCGCCCTTCCATACCAACGGCGCGGTACAGGCCGTCCAGGGAAATGTACTGCAATGTGTCGACACCGATATGCTTGGCCATGGCATCAATATTCATTTGCGCGGCCAGCAGTTCAGAGGTGGCGGGCGTATCAATTCCGTAAAAGCACGAATGCGCCGATGGCGGGCTGGAAATACGCATGTGAACTTCGGCAGCACCCGCGTTGCGGACCATTTCAACGATCTTCATGGACGTTGTTCCGCGAACGATGGAATCGTCCACCAGAATGACCCGCTTGCCCTTCAGGTAGGAAATATTGGCGTTGTGCTTAAGCTTGACGCCCAGATGGCGAATGTTCTGGGTTGGCTCGATGAAGGTGCGGCCCACATAGTGATTGCGGATAATGCCCAACTCGAAAGGAATGCCCGCGTGTTCGGCGTAACCGATGGCCGCCGGAACGCCCGAGTCCGGCACAGCGACGATCATATCGGCTTCGATCTGGCTTTCCCGGGACAACTCGGCGCCAATTCTTTTGCGCACCTCGTAAACGTTTCTGCCGTCCACCATGCTGTCGGGACGGGCGAAATAGATATATTCGAAGACGCAAAACCGCGGTGGTGTTTTGGCGAACGGTTTGATGCTGTGAATCCCGTCTTCGTCAATCACCACGATCTCGCCCGGTTCCACATCGCGCACGAATTCGGCGCCGATGATGTCAAAGGCGCAGGTTTCGGATGCCAGGATATAGGCGTCCCCAATGCGCCCCAGTGACAGCGGGCGCACACCCAGCGGATCGCGAACGCCAATCAGTTTGCGCCGGGTCAGCGAAATCAGGGAATATGCCCCTTCAAGCTGCCGGAACGCATCGATCATACGGTCGACAACCGTCGAGTGATGGCTTAGCGCGATCAGATGGACGATCGTTTCGGTGTCGGACGTCGATTGAAAAATGCACCCCTGGCGCACCAGACGACGGCGCATACGATAGGCGTTGGTCAGGTTTCCGTTGTGCGCGATGGCCATGCCGCCGAATTCAAAGTCGGCGAACAGGGGCTGGACATTGCGAAGGATGGTTTCGCCGCTGGTCGAATAACGTACGTGACCCATGGCGCCCGACCCCGGTAGGCGTCCGATCACGTCTCCGGAGTTAAAGTTGTCGCCAACCAGTCCGAGCGCGCGGTGAATATGGAAGTGATCGCCGTCAAAGGATACCACACCGGCGGCCTCCTGACCGCGATGTTGCAGGGCGTGCAGCCCCAGAGCCGTAAGGGCTGCTGCATCCTCGTGACCGAAGATGCCGAAGATGCCGCATTCGTCGTGCGGGTGGTCGTCGTCGTCGAACGTGGTGAGTTGCGGGAGGACGGGTTGCCGCATCATTTGGCGCCCTCGATCAAGCGTTCCATTTCGCTGCGCTCGCCTCGGTTATAGCCGTCAGAGCCCGAGCCTTCGGGCGCTTGCGGTCGGATGGTCATCATGTCGCGAAATACCTTCTGTGTTTCAATCACAATTTCCGCCTTCTTCTGGACGTTTTCAGCCGCATCCGAACCGGCTTTGGCCGCGTTTTCGGGGACTAGCGTGCGTAACATGTTCGAACCGGTCTGAATAAGCGGCATGCTGCGCGCATTCTGTATCCAGGACGGTTGATCGGCGGGCGTTACCATCCAGGAAAGCCCGATGTACAAGATGCATATAATAACGCCACCCCTGACGATGCCGAACAAAAACCCAAGCGAACGATCCAGGAAATTCAGCGCGCTGGCCTTTACCAATTTGGCTACGCCCCGGGTTACGAACGAAAGCAAGATCAACGTGATCACGAAAATGGCGACGCCTGCGGCCAAATCGGCAATCAATTCGACGGGTATCAGGTCCCGGGCGTAGGGCTTGGCGAAAGGTAATCCGTGAATGGTGGCAAAGATGGCGCCGATCCACCCCAGAACCGAAAGAACTTCGTGAACGAACCCGCGCGCATAGGCCAACAGGGCCGAAAGCAAAACAACGACCACCACCGCGATATCGGTAATGTTGACGGGCAGGCTATCCATTCATCGCTCTTTCCATACTTCGTTCTTCACCTATGGCACGCTCAGGCCCGAAAAGGCGCACGATTTCGTCGACACGCGATATCCGGCGCAATTCCATTCCCTTGGCCGCCGCCTCCGACGCCCGCCGGTTTTTTCCCTTGTTGCGGCTGACCGGGACGATGGCCTGGGCAAATCCCAATTTCGCCGCTTCCTTCAACCGCGCTTCGGTATGTGCCACGGGCCGTATTTCACCGGCCAGACCTACCTCGCCGAAGATAACGGCGTCCGGCGGGACGGGAACGCCGCTCACCGCCGAGGCCAAAGCCGCTGCCACGGCCAGATCGGCGGCCGGTTCCTGAACCCGAAGGCCACCGGCGACGTTGAGGTACACGTCAGCGCCGGCAAAGGCAAGCCCGCACCTTGCTTCAAGGACGGCTAACAGCATTGCCAGACGGCCCGAATCCCAGCCGACGACGGCACGGCGCGGCGTGGCGAAGGCGCTTGGCGCGATCAGGCACTGGATTTCCACCAGCACGGGGCGGGTTCCTTCCATCCCGGCGAAAACACAGGCTCCCGAAACGTCGCCCTGACGGTCGGCCAGAAAAAGTGCTGACGGATTGGGCACTTCGGTCAATCCGGCGTCGGTCATCTCGAACACGCCGATCTCGTCGGCGGCTCCAAAGCGGTTTTTCACGGCGCGCAAAATTCGGAACTGATGGCTGCGTTCCCCTTCAAAGTAGAGAACCGTATCGACCATGTGTTCGAGAACCCGTGGCCCGGCGATTTGCCCGTCCTTGGTGACATGGCCGACCAGCGCCACCGAAAAACCTCGGCGTTTGGCGAGACGCACCAGTTCCTGGGCCGAGGTGCGCACCTGGGCCACCGTGCCGGGGGCCGAGTCCAGGTTATCGACGAACATGGTCTGGATCGAATCGATAACCACGAAACGAGGCGCGTCGGGCGCGTCCAGGGTCGCCACGATATCGCGCACCGAATTGGCCGCGGCCAACTGCACGGACGCTTTGGCAAGCCCCAGTCGGTCCGCGCGCAGGCGTAGCTGATCGACCGATTCCTCACCAGAAATATAAGCACACCCGCAGCCCGCCGACAGCGCGGCGGCCACCTGCAAAAGCACGGTTGATTTGCCGATCCCCGGATCGCCGCCGACCAGCAGCGCCGAGCCCGGAACCAATCCGCCGCCGCATACCCGGTCAAACTCCGCGATACCGGTGATCTGCCGGGGCGGGCGTTCGCTTTTGCCTTCAAGGCCGACGAATTCGATGGCGCGGCCGCGTTTGGTTCCCAGCCCCTTGGGCGCGGATTGCGCGCCCGTTTCCTCGACCAGCGAATTCCAAGCACCACAGGCGTCGCACCGGCCCGCCCATTTGGGAAAGCTTGCGCCGCATTCCTGACAAACATACTGCCGGGTGTTTCGTGCCATAGGTTAATTTCCGTCCACGTAAACCCGATGATAGCGCCGGCCTAGGCTGGTGAGGATTTCGTAGCCGATGGTTCCAGCACTTTCCGCCACGGCATCGACCGGGTTGTCGGGGCCGATAAGATCGATCAGACCGCCGGGCAAGGATTGGGAGTGTGGAACGGATGAAACGTCGAGCGTGATCAAATCCATGGACACCCGTCCGATAATTGGAACTCGAACGCCGCCGATATACCCGTACCCGGAGCTGCTTAATGATCGTAAAAATCCGTCGGCGTAACCGACGGCAACGGTGGCGACCCGGGTGGGGCCGGTGACTTTATGGGTCGCACCATATCCAACGGTCAGGGGGGTGTCAACGTCGCGCACCTGCAGGATTTTTCCTTGTAAACGAATGACTTGCGTCATCGGGTTTGGCTTGCCGGGCGTTGGGTTTCCGCCATAAAGCGCGACGCCCGGGCGGGCCAGATCGAAGTGATATTCAGCGCCTAGGAATATTCCGGACGAGTTGGCGAAGGATCGGCGGGCGGCAGGCAACGTGGCGAGTGCGGTTCTGTAATCGGCCAACTGTTGGCGATTTAGCGGATGATCGGGCTCATCGGCGCAGGCCAGGTGGCTTATCAGATTTGCGAGCGTGAAACCTTCCAGCCGGTGGGGTTGGTCCGCCAAAATCGCCACTTCGCCGGGCGGCAGTCCCAGCCGCGACATGCCCGTATCGACATGAACATCGGCGGGTAACGCTTGATCTTGCGCTACGCAAAATTCCCGCCACGCGTCGATGCTTCCCAGATCGTTAAGCACCGGGACCAGCCGGTTTTCGATATATTCAGGCGCGCATCCGGGCATCAGGCCATTGAGGACATGGATTTCGGCGTCGGGTAAAACGGCGCGCAGGCCCAAGGCTTCATCCAGATGGGCGACGAAGAAAATGCGGCAGCCCGCACCCGACAGGGCGGCAGCGACCTTTTCCGCGCCCAGTCCGTAACCATCAGCCTTGACCACGCCCGCGCATTCGGCGAGCCCGCTCAGGCGCTCCCTAAGTGATAGCCAGTTGGCGCACACGGCCCCCAGATCGATGGTCAGGATTGCGCCGCTGTGTTCCATCTTTGGCATCGCCCGGCACTCAGAAATCGGTCCCGTGTTCGCGTTCCAGATTTCCGAAGCGCGTGAATTGGCCCTCGAAGTGCAGTTTCACGGTGCCGATCGGTCCATGGCGCTGCTTGGCGACGATAACTTCCGCCACGCTTCGCACCTCTTCCAGCCTTTGCTGCCAACGTTCGAATTTGTTGTGGAAGGAGTCGTCCTTCTCGTCCTGGCGCTGGACCGGTTCGTCGCGTTCCAGATAGTATTCCTCGCGGAAAATGAACATGACCACATCGGCATCCTGTTCGATGGACCCCGATTCCCTGAGGTCGGACAGTTGCGGGCGTTTGTTGTCGCGCTGCTCAACCGCGCGCGAAAGCTGGGACAGGGCCAGAACCGGGACGTCCAGTTCCTTGGCCAGGGTTTTCAGGCCGCGCGTGATTTCCGACACCTCGTTGACCCGCCCGTCGTTGCGCGAATTGGGCGAAGCCGAAATAAGCTGCAGATAATCCACCACGATCATGTCCAGGCCATGCTGGCGTTTCAAGCGCCGGGCGCGGGTCCGCAGTGCGCTGACGGTCAGGGCCGGAGTGTCGTCAATGAAAATGGGAATTTGATGCAGGGTCTGGCTGCCCATGGCCAGACGGTTAAACTCGTCGTTGGTCAACTCGCCTTTGCGCATGCGGTTGGATGAGATGTTGGTCTGTTCCGACAGGATGCGGCTGGCCAGTTGTTCGGCCGACATTTCCAGGGAGAAGAACCCGACGACACCGCCTTCCTTGCCCGATGACTGGGCGCGCGAATAGGCGGCGTTGAAAGCCATGTTGGTGGCCAGCGCCGTTTTGCCCATGGATGGACGTCCGGCCAGAATGATCAGATCCGACGGATGCAGCCCGCCCAGCATCTTGTCGATATCGGTAAACCCGGCAGCCACGCCGGCGAACGCGCCGTCTCGTTTGTGCGCCGTCTCGGCTAATCTGATGGCCTCGATCACCGATGATTTGAAGTCCTGAAATCCACCCTCGTATTCACCCGAAGTGGCCAGGTCGTAGAGGTTCTGCTCGGCGGTTTCGATCTGGCGGACGGCGGTCTCCTCGACATCGCCGCCGAAGGCGCGCTCGACCACTTCCTCGCCCAGTGCAATAAGCTCGCGGCGCAGGAAAAGGTCATAGACGACGCGGCCGTATTCGCCCGCATTGATGATGCCCACCGCCGATCCTGCCAGTTCCATCAGGTAGGCCGGTCCGCCAATTTCGGCCAACCCTTCGTCGGCTTCGAAAAAACTTCGCAAGGTAACCGGATCGGCAATCTGGCCGCGGTCGATCAATTTGCCGCAGGCTTCGAAAACGCGTCCGTTCTGTCCCAGGGCGAAATGCTCGGCGCGCAGAAACTCGGACACCGCTTCATAGGCACGGTTGTTGGCGAAGATGGCGCCCAGCAAGGCCTTTTCGGCCTCGACGTTGTGCGGGGCCGTGCGAAAGGCGGAAAGGCGGGGGTCGGCGTCCGACAATTCCGGCGGTAACGGGGTTGAGGATTGAATGGTCATTGCGAGGTCAAACTAGAATGTCTTGGCCTCCGGCGATAGCCGGTCGGCTTGTGGAACATGGGGATGAGCGGTGGAAAAGCCTGTGCGAAAACGGGCAAGCGAAACGGCGCACTGCAGGCAGCGCGCCGTTCCCAATTCACGACCGATCGGGGCCGAAAATTATTCGCTTTTTTCCGCGTCCTCGGCCGGAGCCTCGGCTTCGGTATCTTCCGCGGGAGCCTCGTCTTCAGCGGCTTCCTCAGCGGCTTCCTCAGCGGCTTCCTCGGCCTCGGCGGCTTTGGCGGCAGCGGCTTCGGCAGCCTCGATTTGAGCGGTTTCGGCGGCACGTTCGGCTTCTTCACTGCTGAGCACGGCGGAGCCGGTTTCAGCCTGGATTTCAGCCTCTTCAGCCGAGCGAGCCACGTTAGCCTTGACGATGACCTGAACCTCGGGGTGCAGATCTACCCGCACATCGTGGATGCCGACGTTCTTGATCGGCGGCGCCAGCTTGACCTGCTGCTTGTCGATGGTAAACCCGCCTTCGACAACCGCATCGGTGATGTCGCGGGCATTAACCGATCCGTAAAGCTGACCGGCTTCACCGGCCTGGCGGATCAGTGAAATCATCAGGCCTTCGAGCTTCTCGGCGACCGCCTCGGCTTCGGCGCGACGCTCCAGATTAACCGCTTCGAGTTGCGCTTTGCGCTCGTCAAAGATTTTACTGTTTTCCGCAGTGGCCCTCAGGGCCTTCTTTTGCGGCAAAAGAAAATTCCGGGCATAACCGGGCTTGACGTTAACCACGTCGCCCATCTGCCCAAGCTTTTCAACCCGCTCTAAAAGAATTACTTCCATCATTCATCCTCCTGCAAGGGTTGGGCCGCCGCGACACGTTGCCGCACGCCAAACCATTGCTCGATCAACCCTAACCCGGCAATTGCCACGCGGGCCCAGCCGGACACGAACAAAACCAAATAAAACGCCACCAGAAGCACCTTGGGCGACGGAGTACGGCGGGCCAGGACGTGAACCACGACGGCACCGAGCACAAAGAACGGAACCGCTATGATCGCCGCCAAATTACGGCCGATATACTCCAGATCACCGGACCCCAGCAAAGCCATGGCCGCACAAGCGACCAAAAGCCAGCTCATCCAGTCGGGAAGCGTGAAGTCCTTGATCGTGGGGGCCGGGCGGATGTTGCGCCCGGACCGGGTAAGGACCGCCTGCGCGAACAACCCGTTGCCCACGACGACCGCAATCCACGAAATTCCCGCGGTGCTCGGGAAAAGGGGGGTAAGCGTTGCGACGAACACCTCCCTGTCCGATACCCCGATGTTCGGCATCAAGGCCAGCATCACCTGATCCAGATAGGCCGTCACCGCTTCTTCAAGTCCGCTGCCATGTTGGTAGCTTGTCAACGTGGCAACAATCAGCAATGCGGCGGCAAGGGCCGACAGCCAGCTGAGCACCGCACCGATGGAATACCAATGCACGGTTCCGTCGGGTGCGACGCGCTTGAGAAGGGCCTGGCGAACCGCCAGCCAGGTGGGTAACGCATGAACGAGCCCGTAAAGACCCGCACTTACCAACCCACCGAACGTGCCGGAAATGATCAGTCCGATGACGCCCGCTACCACCGCGGCGGTCGAGCCAATGCCCAGCCCCACAAAGAATAGCGGCAGCGGCGCCAGATTGGCGAACACCAGCATCATCGGCGAACCGGCCATGAACGCAATCGAAAGAATTGCGCTCGTGCCGCCTCCCAGTGCGATGAGGAGTTGCCTGGACATCAAATTTCCTGCTTGCCTATGAGATCTGAATTTCGACAATGCCGCCCGGTCGCGACCTTACTTGATCAAGTAAGGAAGAAGACCGAGGTAGCGTGCCCGTTTGATCGCCGTGGAAAGCGCGCGCTGCTTCTTGGCGGAAACCGCGGTAATGCGGCTCGGCACCATTTTGCCACGTTCGGAAACGTAACGGCTCAGAAGCTTCACGTCCTTGTAGTCGATCTTCGGCGAGCTTTTGCTCGAGAAGGGGCAGGTTTTGCGCCGCCGCACGAACGGCCTGCGGCCACCGCCGCCACCGCCACTGCGTCCGCGTCCACCATCTTCATTCTGTTCGGAGCCGATCATTTATCTTCTCCTTCTTCGCTAACTTCGCTCGCTTCGACTTGGGCTTCGACCTTGGCTTCGACCGGGGCTTCGACCTTGGCTTCGACCTTGGTTTCGACCGGGGCTTCGACCGGGGCTTCGGCTGCTGCCGGAGCTTCGGCTTCGACCTTTTCGCTCGAAGCACTTTGGTCGTCGCGCGGACGGCTGTCGCGCGGGCCTCGGGAATCGGGGCCGCGTTCACGGCGTCTGTCGCCACGTCCCTGCATGACCGCAGACGGACCTTCCTCAAGCTCGTCGACGCGAATGGTCAGGTAACGAAGAACATCTTCGTTGATCCGCATTTGCCGTTCCATTTCCTGGACGGCGTCGGAAGGCGCATCCAGATTAAACAGGACGTAGTGGCCCTTGCGGTTTTTCTTGATTCGGTACGCCAGGCTGCGCAGACCCCAGTACTCACGCTTCTCCACCTTACCGTCCATCTTTTCGATGATACCGGTGAAAGCGTCGCAGAGCGCATCGACCTGGGTTGCAGAGATATCCTGACGTGCAATAAACACGTTCTCATAGAATGGCATGATCTACTCCGTATGGCTTTTCTCATCCCGCGGCTGCGAAGTGAAATCCTCGCAACGATCAGGCATAGCCGGGGGTTTCCCGGCACAGAGATCAAGGCGCGGCACTATACACATTTAATTGCGCCGCGCAAGCGCACTTGGCTCAAACGACGCGCCTATTCTCTGCGCCAATTATTCCGACGGGCCGTTGGAAAGGCGTCTGCGGATCTTCAAATCGCGCATCAGCGAAACCGCATGCATCATTGTGAACGCCGAAAGCAGGAACACGGCAGGATAAACGGGAACGGCAAAACGGGCCGCCGGCCAGAAAACCATGAACACTCCCGTTATGAGAACTGGAAACAGGGAGGAAAGACGCAAAACGAACACGGCCCGTTCCGAATAGCGTGCGCGTATCTGGGGAAGCCACGCGCCGACAGCTCCAATTGCCGCCAGGACAATCAACACCCAGTGAGCCGATTTCATGGCCGCGCGGGTCGTTTTATGCGGGCCGGAGACGCCAAACGGAGAATATCTGTGGGCATAAATAAAAACGTCACCAATCCCATCCACATTATCAAATTGCCAAATGAAACGTATTTTTCCAATTATGTACCATTTCAACATCTCATAGGGTTGTTCAAGCGTTCGTTTGCCAATGAACGAAAGTGCGTTGGGAAGATTTTTTTTTGCCTCTTTGAATTGTGGATCATGAAGGTAGGGGTACGGAAAAGTTTTATCATCCCCTAAATATTTCAGATCGGCATACGCACCCGCGGCCAATGTTCGCGCCATGTAATTTTCGTTCTGGTCGGCGGGAACGGAAACTGCATTGCGGATAAACCAGGGTGCAGCAACGAGCGCGAACCCCAACAACATCGCCCCTGCACCCCTGAACCATTTCCTTCTGTCCATGCTTAGAAATAAAAGAAAGCATAGTAAGAACGGCAGGAGGAGGAATTGCAGCCTTACCATCGCGGCAACACCAACCAGCACCCCCATGAAGGCATAGTAATATATCCTTCGATCAGGGGTCCAAACCGCACCCATGACAAGTATCGCGGTAACGAAAAATGCGCTTGGTGTCTCTGTCAGCATATAAACGCTGAACGAGACAAGATGCGGCGAAATCGCCGTTAGCAAGGCCGCCGTCAATGTTGCCCAGGGGGAAAGGACGCGCGCTGCAGCGACAAAAACCAGAAAGATAGTCGCTACCCCTAACATCAAATTGATGTCCTGAAGGTTGCCGAGGATTTTTTTGTGGTTCGGCCATTCCTTCATCATAGGCGTGATGACGAGAGGAAGCCCCGGTGGACGGAGCGCATCCGGAACCAGTTCGGCCCTCGGATCACGCAGTTTCTTCGTAGACGCGGAATAGACGTTGTGATGATAGAGATTATAGGCGGAAATATAATACTCCGCCGCGTCGGCCCGGATTGGCTTAATGACAACGGTTTCATCGATTGCGACCGCACGCAGATACCCGCCGAATGCCAGTATCAAAAGCAACGCCGCGGTTATCAAATATCTCCACCGACCTTTTCCGATTAGCAGAAAGTCGGACGCAATATTCAAGAAATTTGCAATCGGACAAAGCCTCCCGAGAACCCATATTCCAGGTGTATTCCGGGTGACAGTTTACCCCTTTCCCGCGCGCCGATGGAAATGCAAAAGGTGAACTGTCAATGTAATTCGGTCTGCCACCTTGACGCCGCCGCCTCGAGCCGGCCCGCCTTGTCGGCCATTAGCGCGGGCCGACGATGATCACCGTTGCGCCCACAAGACAGATGATGACGCCTGAGACGTCCCAGCGGTCGGGGCGCACGCCTTCGATGATCCATAGCCAGGCCAACGATGCGCCGATGTATACGCCGCCGTATGCCGCATAGGCCCGTCCCGCCGCCGCGCTGTCGACAAGGGTCAGGAGATAGGCAAACAATGCCAGCGAGGCCATACCCGGCACCAGCCACCAGACCGGCTTGTCCAGCCTCAGCCAGGCCCAGAACGCAAAACACCCGGCGATTTCGGCAATGGCAGCGCCTATATAGGCGGTGATCGTTTGCATATGTTTCTGGCCCTCCGCAAAAAAATCCGGTTCCAGCTAATCGTTATATGGGGATGATCGTTGTCGACGCAGGCTTCTGCACAGAACCACCGATTCCTGACCCGAGTTACGTGACAGTATACTAAACTATAAGAGATAGTTTAGTATACTGTCACCAAATAGGAGGGGTTGGGCTTGAACGTGAGTGGCAGAACCGTTATCACTTGCCGCGAAATTGGCTATATGGGAACTGAATGATATGGCGCGTGCGTTTGTATTTCCGGGGCAGGGGTCGCAGGCGGTTGGAATGGGCCGCGAACTGGCCGGGGCGTTTGTCGGCGCAAAGGAGTTGTTCCAAGAGGTCGATGACGCCTTGGGGCAGAGCCTCAGCCGCCTGATGTTCGAGGGGCCGATCGAGGAACTGACGCTCACCGAAAATGCCCAGCCTGCGCTGATGGCCGTTAGCTTGGCGGTGATGCGGGTGTTGCGTTCGGAAGGCGGACTGGATCTGGCGGGCGCGTGCTCGTTTGTCGCCGGTCATTCGCTGGGCGAATATTCGGCTTTGGCCGCGGCAGGCACGTTCAGCGTTGCCGATGCCGCGCGCCTTTTGAAAACCCGCGGCAAGGCCATGCAGGAAGCGGTTCCCGTGGGCGAAGGCGCCATGGCTGCCTTGCTGGGTGTTGATCTTGACGTGGCCGCCGCGGTGTCCGAGGAAGCGTCAAGCGTAGGCGTGTGCGAAACCGCCAACGACAACGCGCCCGGACAGGTGGTGATCAGCGGCGCCAAGGCGGCCGTGGAAAAGGCGGTTGAGCTTGCCGGTGAACGCGGGGCGCGCAAATGCGTCATGCTGCCGGTCAGCGCGCCGTTCCATAGTTCGCTTTTGGCCCCGGCGGCGGATGTCATGCGCGACGCCCTGGCCGCAGTGCAAATGAATGATCCGGTGGTTCCTGTCGTGGCCAATGTGACCGCTGAACCGGCCCAAGACCCGGAAGTGATTCGCGACCTGTTGGTTAAGCAGGTAACGGCGACCGTGCGCTGGCGTGAATGCGTGCTGGCCATGAAGGAACGCGGCGTTGATACGTTGGTTGAAGTGGGCGCGGGCAAGGTGCTGAGCGGATTGACCCGCCGCATCGACCGCGAACTTGGCGGCATGGCCGTGGGAACGCCGGAAGGCATCGAAGAACTTGTAAAAACCCTTTGAAGGGATATCTGCAAATGATGGATTTTACGGGTAAATGTGCATTGATTACGGGTGCTGCGGGCGGCATCGGCGGCGCCATCGCACGGATGATGCACGCGCAGGGCGCGACGGTCGCGTTGACCGACATGAACCGCGAAGGCATGGACAAGCTAGCGGCTGAACTGGGCGAAAGGGTCCATGTTCTGGAAGCTAATCTGAGCGATCCGGAAGCCCCGGCCCAGCTTGTAAAACAGGCCCTGGAAGCTATGGAGCGCATCGACATTCTGGTTAACAACGCGGGCCTGACCCGCGATAACCTCGCCATGCGCATGAAGGACGATGACTGGCAACTGGTGATCGACGTCAATCTTACGGCGGCGTTCCGGCTGGCCCGCGCGTGCATGCGTCCGATGATGAAGCAGCGTTTCGGGCGTGTTGTTGGCATCGCTTCCATCGTCGGCGTTACCGGCAACGCCGGGCAGGTCAATTACGCAGCAAGCAAGGGCGGCATGATCGCCATGTCCAAATCGCTGGCCCAGGAAGTGGCGGCCCGCGGCATCACGGTTAACTGCGTGGCGCCGGGCTTTATCGCCACGCCCATGACTGACGCCCTTTCGGAAGAACAAAAGGACCGTCTGATCGCCGGAATTCCGGGAGGCCGCCTGGGCACGTCCGAAGACGTGGCCGCTGCTGTCGCTTTCCTTTCCAGCGATGAAGCGGCCTACGTCACGGGGCAGACCATTCACGTGAATGGTGGAATGGCTATGATTTAACCCCCTTTTGGGCGCTGGCAATGGCCTGAAAAGTGTGTTACCAGAGGGCGAAACCGGTGCCCGTTTGGCCGGAGTTTGGTCTATGTGGAATCTGGCGAAAAGCGCCCGGTTCATTTGTTTTGAGCTTAGAAAAACGCAAGGAAATTAACGATGAGTGACGTTGCTGATCGCGTAAAAAAAATCGTCGTGGAGCATCTCGGCGTGGAAGAATCCAAAGTTACGGAAAATGCCAGCTTCATTGACGATCTCGGCGCCGATAGTCTGGACACCGTTGAACTCGTGATGGCGTTCGAAGAGGAATTCAACTGCGAAATCCCCGATGACGCGGCCGAGAAAATTCTCACCGTGAAAGACGCTATCGATTTTATCGGGTCCCAGGACGCGTAATATCGTATTGGTCGGAAAGGGGACCCGCCCTCGTAGCTTGAGTGCCGCGGTGATCCCCGTCGCAACGGGTCATCAGCCATCATGAAACGTGTCGTTGTTACTGGTATGGGGCTCCTCACATCCTTGGGATGCGGGGTGAAACCGTGTTGGGAACGCCTGATCGCGGGCGGTTCCGGAATCAGGGCTATCGAGTCTTTCGATGTTTCGGACATCGCCGCGAAAATCGGCGGCCAGGTCGCGCCGGGCGATAAGGCCGACGGTCTGTTCAACGCCGACGAATGGATGTCCCCCAAGGATGCCCGACGGGTCGATACATTTATCCTGTATGGGATGGCGGCAGCGACCCAGGCGGTTGAAGATTCCGGGTGGGAACCGCAAACGGACGAGCAAAAGTGCCGCACCGGCGTCATGATCGGTTCGGGCATCGGCGGCCTCGCCGAGATTGCCAAGGGCGCGGTAACGGTGGATACGAATATTCGCCGCCTCAGCCCGTTTTTCATTCCCGCCAGCCTGATCAACCTTGTCTCGGGCCACGTTTCCATCAAGTACGGTTTCAAGGGACCGAACCACGCGGTGGTGACCGCGTGCTCGACCGGCGCGCACGCCATCGGCGACGCCGCCCGCCTGATTATGTGGGACGATGCCGATGTGATGATTGCCGGTGGCGCGGAAGCGGCGATTTGCCGTCTCGGCATGGCTGGATTTGCCCGCGCCAATGCGCTTTCAACCGGATACAACGACGAGCCAGCGCGGGCTTCGCGCCCGTGGGATCGTGACCGTGACGGCTTCGTCATGGGTGACGGTTCGGGTGTCGTTGTCCTCGAAGAACTGGAACACGCGAAGAAGCGTGGCGCCAAAATTTACGGCGAAATCGTCGGTTACGGCATGTCGGGTGACGCCAACCATATTACGGCCCCCGCCGAAGACGGAAACGGTGCGTTCCGGTCCATGACCGCCGCCGTCAACCGGGCCGGTCTTAACCCCGAGGATATCGATTACGTCAATGCGCACGGCACCTCGACGCCGTTGGGTGACGAGATCGAATTCGGCGCCGTCAAGCGCCTGTTCGGTGATGCGGCCGAGAAGCTGTCCATGTCATCGACCAAATCCGCCGTCGGTCATTGTCTGGGCGCCGCCGGTGCTGTTGAGGCCATTTTCTCGATCATGGCCATGAACGAAGGCATCGCGCCGCCGACGCTGAACCTCGACAATCCTTCGGACAGCTGCTTTGGCATTGATCTGGTGCCGCATAAGGCCAGGGAACGCGAAATTCGCGCTATCCTGTCCAATTCGTTCGGGTTCGGGGGTACGAACGCGTCGCTCGTGTTCAAGGCCTGTTCGTAAGGTCTGATGCGTCGGGCCGTCCTTAGTTTTACGGCGCTTCTAATTCTATCCGCTATTGCGGCGGGTGGTGTGTTCGCCTGGGGTCATGCCCAGTTTACGCGCCCTGGGCCGCTGTCGGCCCCCGCCACCATTGTTATCCCAAAGGGAACCGGCCTTGCGGCCATCGCCGGGCGCTTGAGCGAGGCGGGCGTTGTTGTCTATCCGGCGGTCTTTCGGGTTGGCGCGCGCCTGATCAAGGCCGACAAGGGATTGCAGGCCGGCGAGTACGCGTTCCCGGCGGGCATAAGCATGCGCGAAACCCTGGCTCTCCTGAACAGCGGGAAAACCGTTGTCCGGCGGTTCACTATCGTCGAAGGTACGACCGCTGCCGAGGTTATTACGCTGCTAGGCGCTGTTGACGGACTGTCGGGGGATATTGCGCGGCAGCCGGGCGAGGGAGAATTGCTTCCCGAAACCTATCATTTTTCCTTCGGCGACAGTCGCAACGAAGTGGTCGATAGAATGGCCGGGGCCATGCGCCGTGCGTTGGGCGAACTTTGGCCCAGGCGCGCGCCCAACCTTCCCCTGAAAAACGAGCGCGAGGCGGTGGTTCTGGCGTCCCTGATCGAGAAGGAAACGGGGCGGGCCGAGGAGCGCGCGCGTGTCGCCGCCGTTTTCATCAATCGATTGGAACGCGGCATGCGCCTTCAGTCGGATCCGACGGTCGTGTATGCGCTGACCGAAGGCGAACGGAGCCTGGGCCGGACCCTGACACGCAAGGACCTGAAAACTCCATCCCCCTTCAACACCTACCTCAACAAGGGACTTCCGCCCGCACCCATCTGCAATCCGGGCCGGGAATCGCTGGCGGCGGCCTTGCATCCGGAAAAAACGAAGGAGCTGTACTTCGTCGCTGACGGATCGGGCGGCCACCTTTTTGCCAGTACGCTTGCTCAGCACAACCGAAACGTCGCGCGCTGGCGCAAAATCCGCAAACAGCAGAAAAAGTAGATCACTCCGGATTTTTGGGCAGTTTGCGGAACAGCGGATCGGTCCACCCAATGGGCAGCGCCTGCATCAGCCACACAAGAAAATGCATGGGCCAGGGAAAGGCGATGCGTGATTTATTGCGTTGCAGACCGCGGCGAATGATGCGCGCCGCCCGGGCGGTGGGCATGATAAGGGGCATGGGAAACTGGTTTGTGTCGGTCATGGAACTGACCACATAGCCCGGACAAATCACGCTGACCCGAATTCCATCGGCCCATAACTGTCCTCGCAGGCCTTCGCCCCAGCTTTTAACGGCCGCCTTTCCGGCGGCGTAGGCCGATGTTCCGGGCAATCCGCGAAATCCGGCAACTGAACTCATTATGGCGATTTGACCGGCGCGGCGCGATTGCATGCGTGGGATCGCGGGAAGGACGGTATTGAGAACGCCGTCCACATTGACGGCGAAAATCTCGCGAACCTTGTCAAACCTTTCCTCAGCCCGTGCCGTTCCCGATGAAATTCCCGCGTTGGCGACCAAAAGGTCGATGGGGTGGACGTCGTCGATCTCGTCGATCCAGCTTTGCACGGCTTCACGGTCGGTTATGTCCATGGTCTTGATCGCCACCTGCGCGCCAAGGCCCTCGCATTCGCCCCCCACAGCCTGCAGGCGTTCGGAATTGCGCCCGGTAAGGGCCAGAAAAACGCCAGACGTAGCGTACTCCTTAGCCAGCGCCGCGCCGATTCCGCTCGACGCCCCGGTAATCAGAATGGACTTGGTCGTCATTTCCCCGTTCCCAAAACGTTGCAATCCGATACACTCTCGGACCGGCATCTTTCGCGCCGTCGAATTCTCATCTAAGATACCTCCCGATATTGCGATACGGGTAAATTTTTTTATGCAGCAAAATAATTGGTGCTTAGATCAATGAGCGAAGAGCTGCAGGCGGATGTTGAGCGCGAAGATCAGGCGGCCGTTGTTGCCGGGGGCGAGCCTGCCGCATCGAAAAAGCCGAAACGGCTGATCCTCTACCTCGTTGTTTCCTGCGTGGTCATCATTGCCGCAGCGGTGTCCGGATGGCTTTATCTGGCCCTTCCCGAGCTGAATGGGGACGAAGGCATCCCGATCGCACTATCGGTGGATGAAATCGCCCTGCGAAAAGCGGAAAGAGAAAAAGAAGCCGAAGCAACCGCGAATTGGCAGAATTACCACTGCAACTTTTTTCACAAGTATTACGACGGTGATGAGGTTGAGTTTCCGCTGGGTGAACTTCTGGGGCTCGCCGCCGACGCCGATCAAGATGCCATTGAAGAACGGTGCGAAGAACTGCTGCCCGCCGTTCGATTTTTAGGCGGCTGGCCAACAAGCCGTCCCAAGCAAGATAACATTGTCGTATGCGACGGTTTCAAATTCATTATCAAGGGCGGGGTTCCCGTGGAGATTACGCCGACCCGCGAAAACCTTGCACAAGGCGTGGTGGCTTACGGTCTGGGCAAGGAAGAAACCCGCACCCAAGCTATTCAAAAAGGGCAAACGACCCGCGTCGGACGTTTTGCGCCCCTCGTCGTTCAGGCGGACGACAGGTGTGTGGTTGTCGGGGTGCGGCGCCTGCCCCGCGGCGGTGCTGTGGCGGGGCGCGTCGTCCGTATTACGGCAAAGACGGCTTCTGCGCAGCAAAAGGGGCCGTGAGCCTACGTCGCGGGTTGTTGAACGGCAGGCGCGGGGATATAACGGGGCCTTCCAACTAGAATGGCAGGAGGTCCCGTGGCCGTTTCTTCAATGACCGGGTTTTCACGCACCCAGGGCCGTAACGATGCGAGCTCGTGGGTGTGGGAGGTGAAAAGCGTAAATGGCCGTGGCCTGGACATTCGTAGCCGTTTGCCCGGCGGCTTCGACCATCTGGATCAGTCCGTTCGGCGGCGCGCGCAGACGATTTTCAAGCGCGGCAGCATCACCCTTAATCTGGCAGTCGAACGAGCCGGAAAGGAAGTGGCTTACCGGGTCAACCAAGCGGTGCTCGACGAAGTTATCGGGCTGCTGCCGGAAATCCAGGCGCGGGTTCCGGGAGCCGCCGCACCCAGCCTTGACGGTATTTTCGCTCTTCGCGGAGTTATCGAAATGGCGGAAGATACCCTTAACGAAGAAGACAAGGCGGCTTTCGACACTGAAATTCTGGGAAGCCTGGAAACGGCGCTCGAAAGCCTGTTGACCGCGCGCCGGTCCGAAGGCGAGCGTCTGGCCGATATTCTTTCTTCGCAGCTGGACGAGGTCGAGGGCCTGTGCGTCGAAGCCGAAGCCCTGACGGCGATGCAGCCCCAAACCATTCGCGAGCGCCTAAAGAAGCAAATCGCGGCGCTGACGGAAGACAATCCGGCTATTTCCGAGGACCGGCTGGCGCAGGAGGCGGCGATTTTAATGACCAAGGCCGATCCGCGCGAAGAACTGGATCGCCTGAAAGCCCACCTGGAAGCCGCGCGCGGACTGTTGAAAGAGGACAAGCCCATTGGCCGGCGTTTCGATTTCCTGTGTCAGGAGTTTAACCGCGAAGCCAATACGCTGTGTTCCAAGGCGGCGGATCTGGAATTAAGCCGACGGGGACTGGCCCTGAAAGCTGTGATCGATCAATTACGCGAGCAGGTGCAGAACGTTGAGTAACGAAGCGAAGAAAACGGAAAAACTTTCGGCCATGTCCCGGCCCATGTCCCGGCGGGGCCTGATGCTTGTTCTGTCCTCGCCCTCGGGCGCTGGAAAGACGACGATTTCGCGCTCCCTTCTGGCGCACGACGCAAACCTGTCCCTTTCGATTTCGGCGACGACGCGTTCGCCCAGACCCGGCGAGGTGGACGGTAAGGACTATCTTTTCGTTCCCGACGAGAAATTCCGGGAAATGGTGGACACCGAGGAATTTCTTGAGCACGCCCATGTTTTCGACCATCGGTATGGAACGCCGAAAGGGGCGGTGGAAGCGGCCCTGAGCGACGGGCGCGATGTTCTTTTCGATGTGGATTGGCAGGGCGCGCAGCAGCTTGCCCATAATGCCGGGGACGATCTGGTCAGCGTTTTCATCTTGCCGCCGTCCCACGACGAGTTGGAACGCAGGCTTCACAAACGCGCCCAGGATCCCGAGGAAGTGGTGCGCCGCCGCATGGCCAAGGCCGCGTCCGAAATGAGCCACTGGGAAGCTTATGACTACATCATCGTCAACGACGATGTGGACGAAAGCGTTGCCAGCGTACAGGCCATTCTTGCGGCCGAACGCCTGCGCCGAAAGCGTCAGTTGGACCTTCCGGCCTTCGTTGCCGGCCTTTGCGACGGAAATTGATATATCGGAAAAAAGGTGCCGGGTCCGTTCGGGGGGGAAAGGGACCCGGCAAGTTCAACAGGGAGCCTGATTGAGGGGGAGAGAAACCGTATAAATCCTCAATCAATGATGCCATCGTGCCACATAGGCGGCGTTGGTTCAGTGAACCGGTTCACATTGGGCGAAATAAATGGATTGTCTTTACGTTATTGATCCGGGGCCGTTTGCCACCGTTCAGGATCTGGGTCGTTTCGGATATCAGCGGTTCGGCGTCTCGGTCTCCGGCGCCATGGACGAAAGCTCCCTCCGCGTGGCCAATATGCTTGTGGGTAACGACGAAGGTGAAGCAGCTATCGAGTTTACCCTTGCGGGCGGAAGCTATCGGATTGACGCCGACATATGCCGCCTGGCCGTGGCCGGCGGCGACTTTCCCGTCTCCATAAACGATATCCCGGCCAGCAGCCACGCCTGTCATACTTTGGTCCGGGGCGACCGCATCGCTATCGGGGCCGCCACAACGGGCGCTCGCGGGTATCTGGCGGTGGCGGGCGGCTTTGACCTGCCCGAAGACCTGGGTAGCCGTTCGACCCACATCCGATCCGCGCTGGGCGGGCTTAACGGCGAGGCGCTCGCAAGCGGCGCGCAAATCCCCTTGCGGGCGCCCGGCACGTTTAACGGCCCCGATTTGTCGCTCCCCTTCGCCCTCTGGCCCCACGGTGAGGGACCCATTCGCGTGGTTATGGGGCCGCAGGACGGTTTGTTCACACAGGCCGGAATTGAAACCCTGTTGTCGTCCGAATATAAGGTGTCGCCCAAGTCGGACCGCATGGGGTGCAGGCTGGACGGGCCGGTGGTCGAGCATGCCGGAGATTTCAACATCGTTTCCGACGGCATCGCCCGGGGCAGCGTTCAAATCGTCGGCGACGGGCAGCCTATCGTCTTGCTGGCCGACCGCCAGACCACCGGCGGCTACGCCAAAATTGCCACCATCATATCGGCCGATCTGCCGCTCTTCGCCCAACGCAGGCCGGGCCAAACGGTTCGCTTTGAGGCCATTTCCATCATCGAGGCCGAAACTCTGCGCGAGACCATGCTGGACGGCCTGGAACACCTGAAAGAATCCATGACCGCCACCGGCTCCGCCGACCGTGAAACCGAACACCTGCTTAACACCAACCTGATCGACGGGGTTGTGGGCGGGGTTTATTGAGCTGGACACCGACGCGGCGTAGGGACGTCGGCTACCGTACTGATTGCGGAAATAATGGCGGGAAGGCTTGAACTGCTGGTTATAGCCGAGGCCGTTGAAAAACTCCCAAGAAATCGGGGTCGTCGCAATAATTGAATCAGCGAGAGCGCCAAATCGAATCATTGTTTCGCTGACGGCCTTGTCGGCGAATCAATCTTGCGTCTCTGGGCCCTCAAAATAGTTTTTCAACAGCCTCAGCCACAAGCCGACAAAAAAAGCCGCGCCCGAAGGCGCGGCTGATCACGTTGGAGATTGAGACGATAGTTTCTATTTCTTCTTCAATCCGATTTCCTGGAACAGGGTCGCATTCGCCTTGTACTGCTCCAAGAACAACGCCTTGAACTTTCCAGCGCCGAGGAAGTTAGGCGTCTTGTTCGCAGCCTTCACCGAACTGATATAGGCGCTCGAGGTGCCAGCTTCGGCACATGCCGACGCGAGTTTATCCAAAACGGCGGCAGACGTGCCAGCAGGAGCAAAGAGGCCCCACCAGATCGACAGGCGGATCGGAGGCCCGCCCAGTTCGTCGATGGTCGGCACATCGGGCATCGATTTGGCGCGCTTGTCCGAAAGTACGGCAAGGGCCTTGATTCCAAATTTGGCTGCCAGGCCGATGTTGTCGACGAGCATGTCGACCTTGCCACCGAGCACCGAACGGGCAGATTTGGCACCGCCTTCATGCGGAACGTATTTGATTTTCACGTCATAGTTTTTCTGAACCAGAACCGCGCCGATATGGGGGAACGAGCCGGGAGCAGAACCTGCCGCCGACACTTTGCCGGCCTTCGCGGCCGCCATCAGCTTGTCTAGTGTTGTGTACTCGGATTCCGGCCCCACCATAATGGCGACCGGTTCCTGGATGGTCCTGCAGACGGGCTCGAAGCTGCTTTCATTGTATTGCAGCTTGCGAAGGTGGGGCTGCACGACTGCGGTACCCGCCGGCAGAAAAGCCAGCGTGTAGCCGTCTGCTTTGGTCTGGGCGAAGTTGGTCGCGCCAATGGTGCCGCCAGCACCCGGCATGTTGACGACGATAAGGTTCGATCCCAGTACCTTTTCGAGATGCGGCTGGATCAGGCGGGCCGCCGTGTCGGTGCCGCCACCTGCGCCATAGGGCACGATCAGCTTGATGTCCTTATCGGGGTATTCGGCCACCGCCGGCAGGGCGATGACGGTGGCCGCTAGGGCGGCACCGAAGATACGCTTAATCATGGTCTTTCTCCCATTTTTTCAAGTGGTTCCCTGTCGTGTCTCAGATGGTACCCACCACCTGCCCCTTGGCATCAAAGGGCGGGGTGGGGTAGTGGAGGCCGCGCTGCCCCGACAGACCGCGGTTGTCCAGCCGCGGAAGGTCAGGGGCTTCGAAGCCCTTGAGTTGATCGCCCTCGATCCAATCGAGGTCGACGCCGTAAAGCTGTGAAATCAAGGTGGTCTCCAACCGCTTGCGGGTTTCGGCGTGGGCCGCATCGTCGGCCAGATTTCGGCATTCTTTCGGATCGTTTGCCAGATCGAACAACTGCACGCGGTTACCGGCCGGATACCAGATTAGCTTGAACCCGCCTTCGCGGATCATGCGCGTGGCCTTTCCGTCCTCCATACATTCACCGTAGAAGAACGGCCGCCCCTCGCTGCCGAGCATGGAGATGCCCTCGCACGTATCGGGCACCGTGATACCGGCGATTTCGAGCAGCGTCGGCATCACGTCGGCCAGCCCGAAAAGATCTTCGCGCACGCTGCCGCGCGATTCAGCCATGTCGCCCTTGGGCAGGACCAGGAAGGTCGGAACGCAGGCAGAGGGCTCCAGGAACAGGCGCTTGGCATAGAGCCCGTGATTGCCCTGCATATCGCCATGATCGGCGGTGAACAAGATGGCCGTGTTGTCGAGAAGCCCCTCCTCGCGTAACGTTCCCAGCACCACCCGGATTTGATGATCGATATGGGTGCAAAGGGCATAGAAGGCGCGGCGCATCTCGATCATCGCCCTGGGGCTCAATTCAGACCAGTAAAGGCGCACCAGCTGCAGGGCATGGGGCAAATCGTCGAAGTTTTCCGCCCAGTCGCCGTTTACCGGCGCGTCGATGGCCGAGCGTTCGTAGCGTTCCAGATAAGAGCGCAACGGCACCAGCGGAGGGTGGGGGTGCGTGAAGGACATGTTCCAGAAGGCCGGGCGCGTCGGATCGCGGCGCTTGATGGCACGGCATGTTTCTCGCGCCGTCCAATTGGTGACATGATCAAACTCCGACAGATGCCATTCGCGCCAAGCGTACTCGTTGTTGCTCATGCCGTGCATGAACTGCTGTCCGGCCAGCCCCCGGTCAGCCAGGAAAGTGTCGTAGTCGTCAACCGCGCCCAATTGGGGACGGCCTTCCTCGGCGATAATGGTGTCGTCGAAACCGATGCGGTCGCGTTGCGGATAGACATGCAGCTTGCCAACCGACGTCGCTTGATAGCCGTTGGCGCGGAAGGTCGAGGCCAACGTCGGCGCGTCCGGCATGGGTTCCTGGGTCTTGAATACACGGTCGCCGTGGCCTCGCGGGCTGAGACCGGTCATTAGGGTGCGCCGCGCCGGAATGCAGATCGGGCATTCGCTGTAGGTTGCTGCATAGCGGGTTCCAGCCGCCGCCAGGGTGTCGATGGTCGGCGTCTCGATCACCGGATGACCGGCCGCGCCGAGAAGAAAACCGGGCCATTGATCGACAGTAATCAGCAGGACGTTTGGTCGTGTGGACATGGCTTGACCCATTCAATTCATCTCTTTGGCGCTGTCGGAACCGTTCCCGCGCAACGCGCTGATGCATTTGGTGATAACGGGATGAAGCAGCACCACGACCGTGAGCGCGAACAGTACCGCCGCGATGGGGCTGAGGGCGAAAGCAAAGAAATTCTGGTCGGTCATGACCAAGCCTTGGCGCAACGACATCTCCAGCGGTCGGCCCAGAATGAACCCGATGATAATCGGCGCCAGGGGGAACCCGTTGAGGCGCAATAAAAAACCAACCACACCGGCAACGATCGCGACGGTGAAGTCGAAAGGGGCGCTTCGCGTGGCATAGGCGCCGACGAAGGACAGAAGTGCGACCGCAGGCATCAACAGCGACATCGGCGCGCGCAGCAAACGGGCATAGAGGCCCGCACCGGCGGCACCGACGATCAGAATCAGAAAATTGGCGAGGAAAAACAGAAGGAAGATGCTGGTCACCAGTGCCGGTTGATCGCTGAATAGACGGACGCCGGGCACGATCCCATGGATCGTCAACGCCCCCATCATAATCGCCGTCACGCCGTCACCGGGAATTCCCAGGGCCAGCATGGGGATCATCGCACCACCGCTGACCGCGTTGTTGGCGGTCTCGGAGGCGACAACGCCTTCCGGTTCGCCATGGCCGAAATTGCCAGTGCGTGGCGAGTTGCGCTTGGCGTCGGCATAGGCGATGAAGGCCGCTGCGGTCGCACCGGTGCCCGGCAGGATGCCGATGAAGCTACCAATGACGCTGCTGCGCAGGAAGGTCTTCCAGCGTATACACCATTCGTGCCACGGAGCCAGTTTGAACCCGCCCTCGATGACGGTTGGCGCGGATGCGTCCTTAAGGAACGCCGCCTGAATGAGAACTTCCGACATTGCGAAGATGCCGATGAGAACGGGCACCAGCGCAAAGCCGCCGGAAAGGGCGAAGAAATCGAAGTCGAACCGGATTTGGCCGGTCATTTGATCAGGCCCGACGAGCCCGAGAAAAACCCCGATCAAGGACGCCAGAACACCCTTCACCATGCTGCCATGGGACACCCAGGCAATGGTGGTCATGGCAAAAAGAATAAGGGCGAAGGTTTCGATGGGGCCGAAGTTCAGCGAGAATTTCGCCAGTTGCGGCGCAGTCAGAACCAACAAGACAAGCGAGAACATGCCGCCGATGAACGAGCCCACGGTGGCCCAGCCGAGCGCCAGAGCCGCCTTGCCCTGCTGCGCCATGGGATAGCCGTCGATGACCGTCGCCGCCGATTGTGGCGTACCGGGCACGTTGATCAGGATCGCCGAGACCGATCCGCCATAGATCGAACACGCATAGACCGACACCAGCACGGCGATGGCCGCCGCCGGTTCCAGACCGAAGGTAATCGGCAGCACCATGACCAGCCCAAGCGCGCTGCCAAGCCCCGGCAAAACGCCGACCACGACACCAACCACGCTGCCAGCGAGAACCGCCAGCAGGGCATGCCACGAAAACGCCAACGACATCGCTTCGGGAAGATGCTCAATCATGCGATCAATCCCACAGGATGCCGGAAGGAAGGCTGATCCGCGCCACATGACCCAGCGCGAACCAAATGGCGACGGGCAGCGTTAGGCTGACGGGAACCAGAAGCACCCATCGCCGGTAGCCCAGCGCCACCCCGGTGGCGATCATGAGAATGGGGCCGCCGACAAGAAGCCCGACAAGCCACAGGACGATGACCGTGGCGACGATGACAGCAAAAACCATCGCCAGCCTGGGAATGCCGACCGACAGCAAACGGGTGCGGTCTTCGGTCGCCCCGCGTCCGCGCAAACCGTTGAAGATCAGAATCGCAGACAGCCCGACCCAGAAGACCAGAATGATGCGCGGAAAAAACACCGTGGAGACGTCACCGAACAGCAAGTCGAAGTCGTAGCGGTCATTGAAGGTATGCAAAAGCAGGCCCGTACCGATGATGAGCAGGACCAGGCCGAAGTAGAAGTCCGGATGAATGCGGCCCTTGAATGTTTCCTCGTCGCGCATAGCAAAAAACCCTTGCTCCCCTCTGCGCCGCTATTTCTTATGGGCGATTTCGGGAAAATCGATTCCTGTCAGCTTTCCCACGCTTGCGGCGAGCGTGGAAACGTCCTCTGCTCCGTTCCCAAGCGCCGCGTTCGTCTCGAATAATCCGATGACCGTGTTCAAAATCGGCGTATGCCCCTCGGCGTCGACGCTCATGCGCTCGCACAGGCGCAGATCCTTGATTCCGGTATTGGTGGCGAATTTCAGGCTGTAGTCGTGATCCAGGAACTTCTTGGACAGGATTTTCAACTTTTCGGAGCTTGCCTGACCCGAATCGATAATGTCGAACAGCACGCCGATGTCCACTCCCAGCTTGGCTCCCAAAACAAAAGCCTCGGTCACCACGGCATGGGTGCCGAGCCCGATGGCCTGATTGAGCAGCTTGACCGTGAAGCCGGAGCCCACCGGGCCGACGTGGAAGAATTGTTCGGAAAACGTATCCAGCACCGGCTTGACCCGTGCGACATCGGCATCGGAACCGCCGGCGATGACGTTGAGAACGCCCTCCATCGCCTGCACCGGCCCCTTCATCAGGGCCGCATCGACGAATCCCGCGCCCTTGGCGGCGGCGCGCTCGGCAAATCCGGTTGCCAGAACCGGCGTGCCGGTCGAGGTGTCGACGATGATCGCGCCCTCGCCGATGCTTTCGATGACGCCGTCAGGCCCGCCGATGACTTCGGCGATGACCGGCACGGTGGGAAGGCTGCACAAAACGATGTCTGAATTTTCGGCCACGGCGCGCACACTTGGCATTTCCATGGCGCCGCTCCCCGTCAGTTCCTCCATCCCCTTGGTTTTGTTGGGATCGAAGAGCCGCAATTCGAAACCGCCCTGAAGGATGTTGTGGCCCATTCCGTGGCCCATAAGCCCCACGCCGATGAGACCTACTTTAATATTCTTGCTCATATGAATTCTCGTTTTCTCCCGAAACCCAAAAAAATGATAACGTTAACAATTTTGCGAGTCAATAATCTCTATAAACATCCTTGAGGCCCCCGTAATTGGCTGTAATCCAAGGGGTTTTCAAAAAATTTGTTTTGAACAACGGGTTATCGTTAACCGAAAAACCGCGAAATATTCGGCTTATGTCGTTTGCCGAGCGAGGATTCGGTATGGAATCATGATGATTTCAGGTTCGACGCTGACGCCGTCGGCGAGTTGCGTTCCTGCCGAGATGATACGCTCGGCAGCGAACCGCCCCATTTCGTAGCAATCGATGGATGTCGTCGTGATGCGGGGGTGGCAGTTGCGCGCCATGTCGAAGTTGCCGAACCCCGCAATGGCGACGCGCTCGGGCACCGGCCAGCCGCGTCGCAGGCATTCCTGCATGGCGCCGAATGCGGTGCGGTCGGATACGAACATCACGGCGTCCGTATCGGGCCACCGGCGCAGCATCTCGACGATGGCCTCGCCGCCCTGTTCGACCGGAATGGGAGGAGCGCCAAGACGAATGACACGGGAATCGTCGAGGGCGTGCTTGCGCAGCGCTTCCGAGAACCCACGCTCGCGGTCAGCGCCGCGCGTATCGCTGGCGGACGAGGAGCCGATAAAACCGATGTGGCGGTAGCCCCGTTCATGCAGGTGATCGACCATGGCCTGGGCGATGGCGATATTGGAAAAACCGACAACATGGTCGATGGGTTGTCGTGGCAGGTCCCAGGTCTCGACGACAGGTATACCCGCGTTTTCAAGCATTCGGCGGCTACCCTCGGTATGGTTACCACCTGTCAGGATGACGCCGTCGGGACGGCGGCGAAGCATGGTTCCGAGAACTGTTTCCTCACGCTCGATGGAAAAATCGGTCGATCCGAGCAGAATTTGCAGACCGTTCTTGGTAAGAGCGTCGGTAATGCCGCGGGCCTGTTGGGCGAAGTTCGAATTATCGATGGATGGCACCAGGACGGCAACGAAACCCGAGTTCCGCGACGAGAGACCGCCCGCATTCAGGTCGGGGACATAGCCCAGTTCCTCAATGACACGCGAGACTTTGGCGACCGTTTTCGGCGCAACGCGGCCCTTTTTCGTCACCACCCGCGAAACCGTCATGGTGGAGACTCCGGCCTCCCGAGCGACATCTTTGATGGTCGGTCGTTTCGCACGTTCCTGCATGATTGTTCAGCATTTCGCTAATTGAGCTGTGATGTTAACGTTAACTTAATGTGGTGCCTGGTGTCAATTCAGCCATGCCGAAGAGGTTGAGTCCTTTTCGTGCAACCGTCTGCTACGGGTCACCTCCAGACTACCAAGACTTCATTGAAGGTGGTCCGGTATCGGCCCGAAAGCGGCTGAAAGAAAGGGTGCTTCGATTTCGATGTCATCCGTGAGCGCGGCGATTCCACGCTTGGTATCGAATATCCCTAATCTTCATCCTTTGTCTTCTCCGCCCACGCCCGGGCCAGGGCGCAAAATTGGGGGACGGTTAGTTCTTCGGCTCTGGCGGTGGGGGGGATGTCGGCTGCGGCTGGGTCCAGGCCCAGGGATTTCAGGCTGCTGCGCAGCATTTTGCGGCGCTGGCCGAAGGCGGCGGCCGTGACGGTTTCCATGGCCGCAAACGTAGCGTCCGCCGGGGCGGGCGCGTGGGGGGTCAGCAGGACCACGGCGCTGGTCACCTTGGGCGGCGGCGTGAAGGCGCGGCGGTCGATGTTGAAGCCGAAGCGAATGTCGCACATCCATTGGGTGATGATCGACAACCGGCCGTAGGCTTTGGTTCGCGGCTTGGCGACCAGGCGGTCGGCCACCTCTTTTTGAAACATCAAGGTCAGGCCGTCGAAGGCGTCGGCGCGTTTCAGCCAGTTGATCAGCAACGGCGTGGCGACGTTGTAGGGAAGGTTGGCGATGATCCGCCGGGGGGCGGGAACCAATTGCGTTTCATCGATTTCAAGCGCATCGCCCTCGATGATGTTCAGCCGTCCGGGAAAATGATCGGCCAGCTCGTTCAGGGCAGCGATGCAGCGGCTGTCCTTTTCAATGGCGGTTACGCTTTTGGCGCCTGATTCCAGGATCGCGCGGGTCAGCCCGCCGGGACCGGGGCCAATCTCGATAACGTTGCAATCGGTCAGGTTTCCGCCCGCCTGGGCGATGCGGCGGCAAAGGTTCGAATCAAAAAGGAAATGCTGGCCCAGCGAATGACGCGCGCCCAGATTATGGCGGGCGATGACGTCGCGTAACGGCGGCAGATCAGTGGGCATCTAGTGGTCTGTCCGAGACATATGGTACCCATACGACGGTTTCCCAAGTTCGTCCGGTAAGGCGTTCGATGTGACGTGATGCCTTCGCATCACGAGCATCGGACAACGCATCCGGCGGGCTTGGGTAGCCGCCCTGCGGGTCCCATATCCCGGATTCTCGGGGCGTCGAGCACCCTTGACGATGCAAAGGCATCGCCTGCGGCCACTCTCCTTCCGAGAAACCGGGATATGTGATCGTATGGGTGCCATATGTCTCGGACAGTCCACTAGGTTTTTGAAGCCCGGCGGCGGGCCATGGCGTAGGCCGTTCTCAAGGCCGCGATCAAGCTACCGGGATTGGCCCGGCCGTGCCCCGCGATGTCCAGCGCGGTACCATGATCCGGCGACGTTCTGACAAACGGCAACCCCAGGGTGGCGTTGACGCCGCCGTCGAAGTCCAAAGCCTTGATGGGGATCAGGGCCTGATCGTGATACATGCAAATGGCGGCGTCGTAAGTGGTGCGCGCACGCGGCGTAAACAGGGTGTCGGGCGGCAGCGGTCCGACGGCGTTGATGCCTTTCGCGCGCAGCCGTTCAACGGCCGGTGCGATGATGTCGATTTCCTCGCGGCCCATGGATCCGTCTTCGCCCGCGTGGGGGTTAAGCCCGGCAATCGCCAGCCGTGGCTGATTAATTGCAAAGTCGTTTTTCAATGCCGTGGCGGTGATTTCGGCCGTGGTTTCGATGGCGGTTGCGTCGAGCGTCTTTAAAGCCTCGCCAAGGCTGACGTGAATGGTGACCGGCACCACACGCAACCGAGGGCAAAGAAGCATCATCACCGGCGGCGTGCCGATTTTGGCCAATGCGGCCAGATATTCGGTATGTCCGGGGTAGGTGAATCCGGCGTCGTACAGGCAGGCCTTTTGAATGGGGTTCGTGACAACCGCCGAGGCCTGTCCGTCATTCACAAGGCCAACTGCCCGCTCGATGGATGCGCAGACGCTGGGCGCATTGGCGGGGTCCGGCGACCCTGGCACGTCTGCTGCCGCCAGCGATTGTTCGAGAACGGGCAAGGCGTATTCGAACTGCCCGGCGGCTTCCGACGGCGACGATATGGCGGCGACGGGAACGTCCAGTCCAATCGTTTCGGATAGCTTTTGCAGGCGTTCCGTGCTGTCGATAGCAAAAAAACAGGGAACGTTGGAATTTCGGCGTTTCCACGCCATCAGCGTGGTTTCGCCGCCGACCCCGGCAGGTTCGCCCATGGTCAGCGCGATTGGTGGAACGGCTTGTGTTTGCCCGTTGTCGAGTTGATCTATCATAGTCTTATATCAATGAAGGCGGCGCGGCGAAGATCGCGCATATAGCGCCGGGCGGCCGCGTCGACGCGTTGCACAATCAGCATCTTCTCAACGCGTTCACGCTCGGTCCCGCCGGTTCCGCCGTCTTCACGGCTGCACACCATCAGAACAATGATACCGTTCTCGGTGCGCACGGCTTCGCTCGGACGACCCGGCTCCAGCGTTTCAACCGCTTTTCGAAGGGGGGCGGGAAGATCGGCGAGTTCAACCTTGCCTAAGCTACCCGACATTCCCGTGCCCAATTCGGCCCCCAGCTTTTCCATGCTTTCGCAATTTTCGGCCCGTGCTGCGAATGATCTCGCGCGGACCATCTCAGCATCGGCTTTGTCCGATGGCGCGCCTTGTGCGATGGGGAAAAACAGCTGTTGAAGTTCGAGTGTGGCATTCGGGGCCTTGAGGCCTTTGGCGATCCGTCTGTCTCGGAGCAAAAGAATATGGTAACCGCCCAGGGTGCGCACAGGTCCAAGAAATTGCCCAGGCTTTAGTTTTGCCACAGGCTCCGTCAATTCGCTTTCCAGTTCACCCTGACGAACCCAGCCCAAGTCTCCGCCTTTGGACGCCGAAGCACTTTGCGAGAAGTTTCTTGCCAACGCCTGGAACGCGGCGCCGGATTTAAGCTGTTGCACAATTCGCCGGGCGATCTGCCTGACCTCTTTTTCGTTTTCGGCGGCATCCACGCGCAGGAAGATTTCATAGAGAAAGAACTCTGGCGCGCCCGCTGCGGCATTGATGCGGGCAAGGGCTTCATCAATATCTTCGGGGCCGACCTGAACCTGCGGCCGTATACGCCGGCCAACCACCTTGACCCATGCGATCTCGGGTTCGATCTTGGCGATCAGCGCCATCTTATCGGTCCCTTGAGAGGCCAGGTGGGATTCGAGTGTTCCCTTCTTCAATTTATTTTGGCGTTCGATATTGATAAATGCGCGCTCAAGGTCGGCGTCCGTCACCCGAACGCCAAGGCGCTTGGCTTCCTGCATCTGAAGTGTTTCGTCAATCAGTTGCCGCAGTATTTGGGGCGCAAGCCGACGCAGGATTTCAGGCTGTTTTTTTGCCTGGGTTCCCGCAATTACCAATGAAAGGCGGGAATTGAGGTCGAATACGGAAATTACCTCGTCGTTTACGACTGCCGCAATTTTATCGAACTGTTGCGCGGACGCCGTACCGGAAGGCCCGGCGAAGCCAAACAACAGGACGAGGCTGAAAACCAGAAATTTTCTCATTGAATACCGCATGTGCAAAATGGACGGTCTCCCGACCATACTTCAATTACAGGGCCTGCGTCGAAACCTCGCCGAGTGTTTTGAAGTTTACCCGGAAGAATACGGTGTCGGTGGGTTCGATGTCGCGATCACGGTAAAACGTACGTCCCCAAGTGGTGTTAAATACCAGGCACTCGTCCTCATAGGTGAAATTCAGGCCATAGGATCGAATGTCGCTTTCTTCGACGTCATACACGAAATTTCCGCCGGAACGCCAATTTCGGGATAGTTTCGCCGCAACGGACGAGCGCAGTTCCTCGCGTGAAGTGGAAAACTCGCTACCGGGCTGGCGATCAAAAAAGACGTAATCGGTGCTCAGGCGCAAGGCACTGGGGCCGGCCGCAAGTGAGACCTCGTTCCGTCTCGGGGCGAAATCTTCTTTGTCGAGCCGCGTTCTGTAAGTCAAATCCAGGTGCTCTCCCGGCGATACCTTCACCCGAGCCACGACATCGGAAAAATGGCCTTCCAAACCGGAATTCTCAGCGAAGGTGTCATCGTCCCTGACACGAACGCTTTGGCCAATGACGAAAGACGTATGCCCGCCGCCCAGGCCGAACACGCCCCACCTCAAGCCGTAATTAAAACGTGGCCCGCCTTCAACGCGGTCCAGACCAGGAAACCGGTTGGCGCTGAACAGATTGGTGTCGTCGAATTCGAATTCCTGACTGTCTTCGTTGGGGATGGTGTCGGGGTTGCCGCCATACGGGCTGATGATCGCCGAAGCCATCGGTTCTATCACCTGAACGGCGCTGCCCTGTGAACGGACAAAAGGATAACGCCAATGGAGGCCGGCCTCGTAAAGAACACGTTCCGAAAAACCGTCGAATTCGCTTTTGTTGCCGCCACGGTCAAGATCGGTCACATGATAGGCATCGCCACGGACCGAGGCGGAAAGCAGGTAGATGTCACCCATCGGTCCCACATAGGGCAAATCCCATCTTGCCTTGAGCGAAACCCTTCGCGTATCCGTTCCGTCGTTTCGCGTAAGGGCCAGAACGTTTGCATCAAGGCGTTTTCGTCCGCCCAGTTTGTCAGGTTCGCCCACATGATGATAATTGACCATGGGCAGGACAAATGGCGCTTGACCCGGGTCGTCCGCTTCTTGCAGGCCTTGGAACGCGTATGCGTCTGCAGAAAAATAGTTTCGTTTCCTGAATCCTTCGGCATACAGACGGCTAGTCAGGGTGTTGTTTGACGGGAAGCCGTAGCGGCGCAGATAGGTGTCGTCGGTGGTGCGATTTGCGTCAAACCCCCAGCGCCACGTGTTGTTAATGTCGAAAAGCCCGCTGGCGTCCACATGACCGCGGATGTCGTCGTCCGAATCACTGGTAATGCTGGCGGCGACCTCCACCTCGCCCTTGGCAAGACGGTGGCGGTATTCGCCAGCCAGAACCGGCCCTTCCTCCGACGTGTACATCGGATTGAACGTGACGTCCTGCCATGGGTTGATATTGATGAAATAGGGAACCTTGACGATGACACCTAAATCCGAGGACGTCCCGATACTGGGAACCAACAAGCCCGTTCGCCGTTTGACGGTCGGGTCCGGGTGGGACATGTAGGGCGTGTAGGCGACGGGCAAACCCATGACTTCCAGCCACGCGTCTTCGTAGGAAATGTTCCGCGTACGCTTGTCGTGGGTAACCTTAACCGCCTTGATTTGCCACAGCGGAGGCTCGGTCGGGTTGTCCGGGCACAGATTGCACGGCGAATATACGGCCTTGGTCATTTCATGCACGACCCCGCCGGTCCGCCGGGCGCCGTTCGCCGCGAGCCGGGCGCCGTCGCTCAGGATCATGCGGATGTCACGGACCAAGCCGTCTTTAAAATCGCCGGTTAGTTCGACATATTCGGAAAAGATGACTTCTCCCGATGGTTCGAGCAGCGATACATTTCCCTTGGCCGTAAGGACGTCATCTTTTTGGTTATAAGTGATCGAATCGGCCAGCAAGACCCGGTCACTGCGCGAGACTTCAACGTTTCCGCGGGCGTTAACGATACCCAGTTCGCGGTCATGACTAAGCTCGTCGGCGCGCAACAGAACGGGTATATCTTCTTCCTGCAGATCGGCAGCAACAGCCGCCTGTCCGTACAACCAGACGGCGGCGGCGATTGCGGATACGATCTTGAGCGTCAATCTCAGCATTTCAGCCTAACCATCTTCGAGATGGAGCAACATGGCAACCCCCAGAAGCGTCGCGACGCTGGAGGGGGTCCAAGCCGCCAGTGTTACGGGCAGGCCGTTGGATAAACCCAACGCGAAAACAATGTCCTGGAAGAAGTAAAGGACGAATCCGCTTAACACGCCGCTGCCTATTACCCATGTCGTAGCGCCGCGTCGGCCATGGCGCAATGTAAACGTTGCCGCAATCAGAATCATCGCGCAAATCATCAATGGCGCCGACAACAAAGAATGCCAGTGCAAGCGGTGGCGCACGGCCGAAAACCCGGCTTTTTCAAGAGTGGCGATGAAACCGGGAAGATCCCAGAACGACATGGTTTCCGGGGTGGCGAAACTTTCCTGGATTTTGTTCAACGTAAGGTCAGTGGCCAGCCAGTACTCCTTTTCAAAGGTGGGGGGCTGTTCGGGGGCTGACACTATCGCCTTGTTCATGTGCCAGAAACCATCTTCCAGAAGCGCCGTTTCAGCGTCGACTCTACCGACGAATTTGTAGTCCTTGTCATAGACGAAGACGATCACGTTTTTTAGTTCGACATCCTGGCCCTGATGAAGCACATGGGGCGCATATATGACCGATTGCCCGGTGTCGTTCGCTTGGCGCAGCCAAATTCCTCCCTTTGACAGGGCCAATAGGCTGACCTCGCCTTGGAACTGAACGGACTCAAGGTGCTCATAGCGGGTCAGAAGGGTCGCCGCCAACGGGTTTAATACCGCGATTTTTACGATTCCCAGAAAAAATCCGCTGGCCAGAACGGGGAACAGGAATTGCCAGGCAGACACCCCGGCGGATCGTGTGACCACCAGTTCATGGTGGCGCGTCAGCCGCCAGAACACGGCCATGGCCGCAAAAAGGGCGGCGAACGGAAACGCTTTTTGGCCCAGGTGCGGCAATTTGAACAGCGCCATTTCGATGATGACCGCAAAGGAAATGTGCGATTTGTTTGCAGATCGGCGCATCAGTTCGATGCTGTCAAACAGGAGGATGATCAGCATGAAAATGCCGAACAACGCCAGGAAACTAATCAGGAAGTTCCGGCCGATATAAAATGAAAGTGTTGATGAAAGGCGCACGACTTTGGCTCTCCTAGGATGTCGCTGCGGTCGGTTGGCGATGCCGCCGCCGCCGCCGCCAATCAGTTGCACGCAAAAGCACCAGATAGCCAATAACGACCGGTAAAACCGCATTCACGTACATCAGCGGAATTAGGGCGAGGTTGCGGGCGCAATAATAATGTAAGCCAAGGGTCAGGCCCTGCAAAAACACCAGTAATGCAATCGAAAGAACAACCCTGCGGGTTTGCGAGCGTCTCGTGAACGCCCCGGAAAGCAGGCAGGCCAATCCGGTGATCGTAAATCCCAGTGAAAGGATGGGTGATGAAAGCCGTTTGTGTGCCTCGACGGTGAATTTCCCGATATCACGTTTGATGATATCTGATTCATCCAGGTGGTTCAGAAGTTCATCCAGGGTTCGTTCGCGTGCTTCAAGAAAACGCTTCGCCGGAGGTTTAATGAACTCTCCGAGATCCGGGGTCGCGCGGTCGAAAAACAGTGTTGATAATCGCCCCGTCTTTCGATCCATTTCCTGGCGATTGCCGTCAAATAAAACCAGGCGCGGCGCTTCATCCGTTGACACCAGCGCCCCTTTTTCGGCCATATATGTGGTCGGCTTTTCAGGGTTCCGATTGTCATGAACCAATACCCCGTCAAGCTGACCTTCACTGCCGCGTTCGCGGACGAACACGGTAATGTCCCGGTTCAACGTGTTGAAAGCGCCTTCCTTCAGGACGATATGGGCGAAGCTGTAACGGAAATTCCACTGCATGTCGCGGAATTTCCGCCATGATTCCGGCATCACGTAAAGATTAAGAATATAGGTGAGCAGCATCGTGATAATGGCCAGCAATATAGCCGGTCCAGCAAGCGCGGATTGGCTGAAACCTGCGCTTCTCATGACCATTAGTTCGCGATCGGATACCAGTTTGCTGTAGATAAAAATGACCACGGTAAACAACGCGATCGGCAGGACGATCGGGAAGAAGCTCGGCAGCATCAGGATCGTCATGTACACGAACGTTCCGGCGCTAAGCCCCCGGTTTACGATCATTTCGACGAACCTGAGGGACTGCATCAGCCAGACGACACAGGTCAGCCCCGCCGTCACGAGAATCATTCCCATGACCAACTGTCCGAAGACGTATCGTGTAATCCTACCCATTCGTCATTTCAATCGACTAAATCCCGCGCCAAACTGTGCGAAAAACTCCCAAGAATCAAGGAATAACCACAATGTTACACACCGTTGGTGTAAGAGAAATTAACGCAAACCAACTGCAACAAATCTTTTCACTCGCGTTACAAAACGAAACAAAATACTCGGGAAATGACATAATCCAGAAACGGGCATCCCCTATTATTCTATACGCGGTTCGTTGCACGGGTGTTGATTTCTCGATTTCTCAAGGAACCGGTGATCAACATCAAAAACAATGGTGGCTGCCTGCCCCTTCCAGTCTCCCCCCTCCCCTCATGGCCGGGCAGCCACCGCCCCTCAAGAGCATGCCTCCTTGTTGACTCCGCGGGCCTTTTCGGGCCCGGCTTTTTTTGTGGCACGGCTGCCAGAAACCAACGATCGGGGTCAGCTTTTGAATAGTTTTCCGGGGTTCATAACGTTGTCGGGGTCGAGCGCACGTTTGATCCGCTGCATGACGTCCAATTCGACATCCGAGCGGAATTCGGCCAGTTGATCCATTTTCAAGCGGCCTATTCCATGTTCGGCGCTGATGGAGCCGCCCAGTTCCGCCAATAAGGCGTTGACCTTCCGGTTGATCGGTTGCCATTTGGCCACGAATTCCTCGCGCTCGGCGTCGAGAGGCTGGGTCAGATTGAAGTGAATATTTCCGTCGCCGACGTGTCCGAATGCGCAAAGCCGAACCCCCGGAATTTCATGTTCAACCAATTCCCGCGCGCGTGCCATGAATTCGGCGATCCGCGAGATGGGGACCGAAATATCGTTCTTGATGCTGGCCCCTTCATGTTTTTGGGCTTCGGGAATGCTCTCGCGAATGCGCCAAAGTTGGTCGCATTGGGTTTCGCTGGTTGCCACCACCGCATCGTCCACGAAACCGGTTTCCAAGGCTTCCGCGAGAACGGTTTCCAGAGTTGCGCGCAACGGGTCATCGGGCCGTGGGCTGGTCAATTCGATCAAGGCGTAATGCGCGTGGGCCTCGGCAAAGGGGTCGATCACCCCCGGCATATGCCTGAGCGCAAATTCCACGCCGATGCGCGGCATCATCTCAAAACCCGTCAGGGTGTCGCCCGCGCGGTCACGAACCCGTTTGAAGAGTTCGAGGATACTGTCCAGGTCCGGTGCCGCGGCCAGGGCGGTTTCCCGTGCCCGGGGCAGGGGGAACAACTTCAAGACGGCGGCGGTGATGATCCCCAGAGTTCCTTCCGCGCCCACGAACAGATGTTTCAGGTCATAGCCGGTATTGTCTTTTCGCAATCCCCTGAGACCGTCCCAAATACGGCCGTCGGGCAGGACGACCTCCACCCCCATGACCAGTTCGCGGGTATTGCCGTATCGCAAAACGGCGATGCCGCCGGCGTTGCTTGAAAGATTACCTCCAATCTGGCAACTGCCTTCCGAGGCCATGCTTAGCGGGAACAGACAATCCGCATCGGATGCCGCTTTTTGCAGATTAGCCAGAATGCATCCCGCTTCCACCGTCATGGTATGATTTAGCGGGTCGATGGCGCGAATGCGGTTCATCCTTCCGGTGCAAAGAATGATGCCGCCATTGGGAACGCCGCCGCCGACGTGCCCGGTATTTCCGCCTTGCGGGGTGATGGGAATGCGCGCTTTGGCGCACAGGCGCACGACTTCGGCCGTTTCGGCCGTGGATGCGGGCCGAACCACGGCCGCGCAGTCGCCGCGGAAAAGCCCCCGACTTTCTTTCAGGTACGGTTCCTTGCCGTCGTCGTCGTCGATCCAACCGGCGGGCCCGACCACTTCACGGATTGCTTCGATGACATTGATTTTCTTGTTCATGGTGTTTCCGATGAAGTTTCAGGTGTCGCGGCGCGGCGTAGCCGGTCGTTTATGGCCCGCCCCAGCCCCTTTTCGGGGATCGGGGCCACGGCGATGCCTTCGAATTCGTCGCTGTCGAGGGCCCGCAGCATGGCAAAAAACGCGGCCGCCGCCTCGTTCAGGTTGCCGCTTTCGCTGAGGTTCATGGTTGCGTTGCCGGAATTGGGGCCGAAGGCCAAAAACGCTTCTCCGTCCCGGGGGGCTGCCGCGTTTAGTCGGACCGGCCGGTTTGGCGCGTAATGGCGGCTTAGCATTCCCGGGGACCTGGGCGCACCTTCGCCCGCTGCAGCCAACGGGCCGGTTACCGCTTCGATGTCTTCGGCCGGAATGCCGCCTGGCCGCAATAACGTGGGTCGCGGGGTGCTCAGGTCGATAACCGTTGACTCCAGTCCGACCGCACAGGGGCCGCCGTCTAAAATCATGTCGATCCGCCCGCTCAGATCCTGGGTGACATGCCGGGCCGTCGTTGGGCTGACCGAGAAGGATCGGTTGGCGCTGGGCGCCGCAATGGGGCGAGCAGTTGCCCTAAACAAGGATTGGGCGACCGGTTGACTGGGCACACGCACGGCCAGGGTGTCCAGGCCCGCGCTTGTCAGAAGCGAAATGGCGCATGTCTTTGTCCGTGGAAGAACCAGGGTCAACGCACCCGGCCAGAAGGCCGCGGCGACACGTTTTGCCCGATCATCGAAGACCACGGCTTCGGCGGCTGCATCCAAATCGGTGAAATGCACGATCAGCGGGTTGAAGTCGGGCCGGCCTTTCGCCCCGTAAATGGCGGCAACGGCCTTATCGTTGGTGGCGTCCGCGCCCAGCCCATATACGGTTTCGGTGGGAAAAGCGACCAATCGGCCCTGCCGCAAAAGTGTTGCCGCCCTTTGAATGCCGTCCGGTTCGGCGGCGGCGACTATCGTTGATAAATCAGTCAAAATTGCATAACTCAAAAACTACATAACAAAGAGCCGTCGGCCATACCGACGGCTCTTTAATTTTATCTTTTCTGCGGTCAGGCTAGACCATCCGCGGTAATGATCCGGCTCGGCAGTCACCGCATGGAATGCGGCGGCTAAAGCGGTGTTTAGCTAAAAACACCATCAATATAGTGCGCCCTTTTTTGGCAATTTGTCAAGTAAACTAGGGCCGATTTGGGACATTGTGAACACCCCTCTGTCCGTTATGCCGAAAGGGTTAAAGAGGGTCGGCGCCGAGGGCTACGAAGTCGGGGTTTTCAAAGTCCGGCTTGCCATAGAAAAGGTTCTGATTTTCCAGCGTGTTAACCTTTCCCCCGGCGTATTTCAGCACCGCGTGTCCGGCTGCGGTATCCCATTCCATGGTACGTCCCATGCGCGGGTAGATGTCGGCGTTGCCCGTCGCCACCCGGCAGAATTTCAGCGAACTTCCGGCGCTGATTTCCTTGCTCACGGTAAATTGCTTCAAGTACTCGTCCACTTCGGGCGTTCTGTGCGATTTGCTGACAATGGCGACAACGCCGTCGCTGGGCTGCGGCCTGCAAAAGATCTGGCGCTCAGCACTGCCGCCGGTGGTGGCGAACGACCCCATGCGGCTTCCCCAATAGGTGTCGCCGGTAGCCGGAACATGAACGACGCCCAGCACCGGAATGCCGATTTCGATCAAAGCGATGTTGACAGTGAAATCCTTTCCGCGCTTGACGAATTCCTTGGTTCCGTCAAGAGGGTCCAAAAGCCAGAAGGGTTGTCCGGCGACATCGGGAATGATCCCTTCAGAAAATGCTTCTTCGCCGACAATGGGGAAGGCGTCGGTGATATCATTTCGGATTGCTTTCGTGATCAGCGCTTCGGCCCGGCGGTCGGCCTCGGTGACCGGTGACGCATCGTCCTTGGTGTCGACCGTAAAATCGCTGTTGTAAACTTCCATAACCTCATGGCCCGCCAGGACCGCGAGTTCCCGCACCTGCTTGATGAGTCCAAGTCCGATATTTAGCGTCACACGTTGTCTCCGTTCTTTTTTCTCAGTCGCCTTGTGTCCAGATCGCATGCGGATCGGCGAGCTGATCGGTGGAGGCCTCGATAGCCACGAAGCGCCAAGCCTTGAAATTGCCTGACCAGTGGCCCGCCGACAACCCCGCTTTTATTTTTAATTGGCTGAGGAACGCGTGCGGTTCGGTAAGGGATTCCCAAACGGCCGGTAAAAACAGCGCCCGTCGCCCTCCATCGGCGATGATCAGGCCGTCGATGCGCGGCCGAAGCATGGAAAGAAGCTGCCCTTCATCGGAAAAACTCATGGGCGAGGGCGTGCTTAAAACCGAAACGGAAAGGGAAAGACCCGGGATTTCCGCATTCGTTAGCGGTGGGAACCGAGGGTCCTTGAAAGCGGCAGCGTAGGCGTGTTCGGAAACGTCCTTGACCAGCGGTTGATTGGCGACCGAAGACCCGATGCAGCCGCGCAGTTTGCCGTCGCGCTTCAGCGTCACGAAAGAGGCGCCGTTTTCCCGCAACTCGGGGGCTGATTGGTTCAAGTCGACAACAGGCGGCCTGCCGCGTTCAAGGCCATATCGGATGGACGCCCCGGCCAGATGTAAAAGCGTACCCCCGTGATCAGCCAGAAGCGCGCGTGTTTTTTCCGCGAATTCATCGCCGGGCCGTAGGGCGTGATTAACGAACACCCAACTGCCGTAGCCGACCACGCGATCCTTTGATCCGGCGGTATCGCCCGAATTGCGAAGATCGACGGTGGAAACCTCCAGACCGCGCCGCCGGGCCATGGTCAGAATGCCGCCGACCGGGGTTCGTCCGCAGGCGTCATGTCGGCCAATGCCCGCCGGGTCCAGATTTTCAATGGCGTGGCGGGTGGCGTCGTCCATCCCGCGCGCCGTTTCGTAATTCTCGAAGTGGCTGAGGTCGGAGCTGATGACGATCAGGGTTTCCGGTCCACCCCATACCGCTTCCAGCGCATCGGCGACTTCGTCCGGGCTGGCCTCGCCGACGACGATCGGTACCAGGGTGAAGTCACCCAGTATGATCTGCAGGAAGGGCAGGTGGACCTCGAGGCTATGTTCGTGTTGGTGGGCATCGTCAAATATCTGGACCTGTGGCAGTTCCAGCAAATGGTGCTCTGTATCGCGATCCAGGGGGATGTTGCCCAACGGCGTGGCGTAGGCTTCGGCGCTGCTTAACGCCAGGCCGCGTAGCGGAACACGGTGGGACGGCCCCAGCAGGACGACCCGCTTGATCTGCCCTGCGGCGGGGCTGATGCGGGCATAGGCAGTGGCCGCCACGGCGCCGGAATAGACGTAACCGGCATGGGGCGCGATGATCGCCTTGGGAACGCCGCCTGTCGTCATTTCGGCCGCGGCAAGGTAACGCTTGACCGTCGCGCTCAACTCGGCGGCGTTATCCGGATAAAACTGGCCGGCGACGGCAGCTTGCCTGATGGAACCCATGGCGCTTTTCCCCACATATAGGTTTAATATAGCACGCTTGACCAAAGTGGACGATGGCGATGGATGTTCACGCGGGGCGATATTGGCATACGCTGGATGATGGCCGGGTGCAGTGCGATCTGTGCCCCCGGCTGTGCAAGCTTCGTGATGGGCAGCGCGGGCTATGTTTCGTGCGCGCAAATCATGAAGGCGCGATGGCGCTGACCACCTATGGCCGTTCCAGCGGCTTTTGCATCGATCCTATCGAAAAAAAGCCGCTCAACCATTTTCTTCCCGGAACGCCGGTTCTGTCCTTCGGCACCGCCGGGTGTAACCTTACTTGTAAGTTCTGCCAGAACTGGGACATCAGCAAATCGCGTGAATTCGACCGCTTGACCGATCAGGCGTCTCCGCGCGCCATCGCCGAAGCGGCGGCCAAAACCGGGTGCCGCAGCGTTGCCTTCACTTACAACGATCCGGTTATCTTTCTGGAATACGCGGTCGATGTGGCGCAAGCCTGTCACGAACTGGGCGTTAAAACGGTGGCCGTCACCGCCGGATATATCTGCGAAGAACCCAGGGCCGAGTTATTCAAGCACATGGATGCCGCCAATGTCGATCTGAAGGCGTTCACCGAGGGCTTTTACGCCGGTCTTTGCTCGGCCCGGCTGGAACCGGTTCTGGAGACGCTGAAATACCTGAAGCACGAAACGGACGTGTGGTTTGAAACGACAACACTGGTCATTCCCGGTGAAAATGATAGCGACGCCGAGTTCGAGGAAATGACTGCCTGGGTGGTGGAAAACCTGGGGCCGGACGTTCCCATGCATTTCTCGGCCTTCCACCCGGATTGGAAGATGCGGGACAAGCCGCGCACGCCCGGGGCCGTTCTATCCCGCGCCCGCGCCATCGCCATCAAAAACGGCGTGCGCCATGCCTATGTGGGCAATGTCCACGACCCCGCCGGCGACAGCACCTACTGCCACCAGTGCCGCGAGCCGCTGATCGGGCGCGACTGGTATGAACTATCTGGGTGGAACCTGACCGACGACGGCCGCTGCCGTTCCTGCGGCGCGGCGTGCGCCGGCGTTTTCGACGGTCCGCCCGGAACCTGGGGACGCAAACGCGCACCGGTTAGGGTTTAGGGTGGATCGCCCGGCGTTTCGTGCTAAACAGCGCTACGTTTGAGAAATTAAGGCCAAGTTCAAGGAACGCCTCGCCGATGCTGAAGAAGTGGCTGCTGATATCGCTGAAAATTATGTTTTCGGCCGCTTTGATCTGGTGGGCGGTTTCCGGTGTGGATCCGGAAGCCGCGAAGGCACGGATTCTTCAGATGGCGCCGGAGATGATTGTCCCGGTCGTGCTCGCCTTTGTCGTTCAGTTTGTAATTTGCACTTTTCGCTGGCGTACGGTTCTGCACACTATCGGTGCGCCGTTGGCCTTCGTGCCGGGGCTCAGGCTTTTTTATATTGGGTCTTTTTTCAACCAAACCCTTCCGGCGTCCGTCGGCGGCGATGCGGTTCGCACCTATCTGACCTATCGGCACGGTATTTCGCTGCGTGGTGCGTTAAATGGCGTCATGTTGGAACGTGTGGCGACCGTAACCGGTCTGGTGTTGCTGGTCGCCGCCGTGTTACCCGCATTT
>JADHSV010000040.1 GCA_016776725.1 Rhodospirillales bacterium | reverse complement strand
TGGGTGCGCAGGCACGGCGCTTTCAAGGTGCGAGGGGCCTCGCCGGCTCCAGAAAGGTGTCAGGAGTATCGTTCACGCGATACGTTGCGATGATGTCCCAGGACTCAACGCACCTGACACCTTTTTCTTTATCAAAATCCCTTGATATTTGCAACAACATATTGTGCCAGCCGCAACATTTGGTGTGCGCCCCGATTCACAGCTTAGATTTAGTGGCATCCCCGCAACCCGAAACCCCCAAAACCCCGCCATTCGACGCAATAATCAAGGCGTGACCCCAATTTATTCATTAAAATCAAATGGGTGGCGGGTTCCGGAAAATGGAAAGGGCGCGGAAGAGGTTTTCTCTCCCGCGCCCCGTTTCTTTCAGGCTAACCGCCTCGGTTTGGATTTAGCCTTTAAGCAGTTCGACCATGGTTTTGCCGATGGTGGCAGGCGAATCGGCGACCGCGATACCGGCGCTTTTCATGGCTTCGATCTTGTCGCCTGCTGTGCCCTTGCCACCGGAAATGATGGCGCCGGCGTGGCCCATGCGGCGGCCCGGAGGCGCCGTCAGGCCGGCGATGAAGCCGACGGTCGGCTTTTTCACCTTGTGGCTTTTGACGAACTCGGCGGCTTCTTCTTCGGCGCTGCCGCCGATCTCGCCGATCATGACGATGGCTTCGGTCTCGTCGTCGTCCAGGAACAACTCGAAGCAATCGATGAAGTTGGTGCCGTTGACGGGATCGCCGCCCAGGCCAATGCACGTGGTCTGGCCCAACCCGGCGGCGGTGGTTTGCGCCACCGCTTCGTAGGTGAGCGTGCCCGAACGCGACATGATACCGACCTTGCCCTTTTTGTGAATGTGGCCCGGCATAATGCCGATCTTGCATTCGTCCGGCGTGATGATGCCGGGGCAGTTGGGGCCGATCAGGCGGGTGTTGGAGCCCGCCAGCTTACGCTTGACGCGCACCATATCGAGCACCGGAATCCCTTCCGTGATGGCGACCACCAGCGCCAATTCGGCGTCGATGGCTTCCAAGATAGCGTCGGCCGCGAACGGCGGCGGCACGTAAATCACCGACGCGTTGGCGCCGGTTTTCTCGACCGCTTCGGCCACCGTATTAAAGACGGGCACGTCCAGATGGGTCATGCCGCCCTTGCCCGGCGTTACACCGGCGACAACGCTGGTGCCGTAGGCGATGGCCTGCTCGGTGTGGAAAGTTCCTTCGCCACCGGTGATGCCCTGGCAAACGACCTTGGTGTTTGAATTAACGAGAACGGACATCAGGCGGCCTCCTTCACGGCTTTTACCACTTTGGCTGCGGCGTCTCCCAGATCGTCCGCCGAAATGATCGGCAGGCCCGATTGAGCCAGGATCTGTTTGCCCTCTTTAACGTTGGTGCCTTCGAGACGAACCACCAGCGGCACGTTGAGGCTGACCTCTTTGGCGGCCGAAACAACGCCGTCTGCAATGACGTCGCAACGCATAATGCCGCCGAAGATGTTGACCAGAATTCCCTCGACCTTGGGGTCGGAAAGAATCAGTTTGAACGCCGCCGTCACCCGTTCCTTGGTGGCGCCGCCGCCAACGTCCAGGAAGTTGGCCGGATCGCCGCCATGGGCCTTGATGATGTCCATGGTGGCCATGGCCAGTCCGGCGCCATTGACCATGCAGCCGATGGAACCGTCCAGCGTGATGTAGTTGAGCGAGTACTTGGCGGCTTCAAGTTCGGCCGGGTCTTCCTCGTCCTCGTCGCGCAACTCGGCGACGTCCTTTTGACGGTAAAGGCCGTTGTCGTCGAAGTTCATCTTGGCGTCGAGCGCCAGAATGCCGCCCTCGCCGGTCACCACCAGCGGGTTGATTTCAACCAGACTGGCGTCAAGGCTGGTGAAGGCCTTGTACATGCCCATCAGGAACTTGACGGCCGAACCCACCTGCTTGCCTTCAAGCTGCAGGCCAAAGGCGATCTTGCGGGCATGGAAGGCCTGAATTCCGGTCGCCGGATCAATCGCCACCTTGACGATTTTCTCGGGCGTTTTGGCCGCCACCTCTTCGATGTCCATGCCGCCCTCGGTGGACGCCATGACGGTAATGCAGGCATTGGCGCGATCAACCAGCATGCTGAGGTAACACTCGCGCGCGATATCGCAGCCTTCTTCCACATAAACGCGCTTGACCTCTTTGCCCGCCGGGCCCGTCTGGTGCGTGACCAGGACCGATCCCAGCATCTGGCCGGCGTTCTTGTTCACATCCGCAACCGACTTGACGACGCGCACGCCGCCCGCCGAACCGGCCTGTTTATCCTTGAACTGGCCTTTGCCGCGTCCGCCGGCGTGAATCTGAGATTTAACGACCCAGACGGGGCCGCCGAGGTCGCGTGCGACCCCTTCCGCTTCTTCGGCGGTATAGGCGACGCCGCCACGCGGCACGGCCACACCGAATTTGGCCAAAAGTTGCTTGGCCTGATACTCATGAATATTCATTGGCTTACCCGATTTTCGTGAAAAACCGATCAATTTCCAACGGCGCAACCACACGCGCGCCGCAAAAATGGAAAACAAAACCTTCGTCCTCAGGCACACCAAACCGCCGGTGAACCGGACTTCAGGTGCATACGTTAAGCTTACGCGGGGTCATCTTCAACAGTGTTTTCGCATTGTGGATGTTACGCGACGGGCAAACCACATTGTGAAAAACCAGGGCTGGAAAGTGTGGATTTTCGGCGGCACAATTGACTCGGCTTGGCAGCAGCGCTAGTTGGTCCATAGATTTCCTTTTAGCAATGTCATTTTGGAATTTGTGCCGCCGCCGCAACGGGAGGACAGATATGCGGAATTTTAAACCCGACGCCACAGGCCCGCTTGAGGGTTTGCGGATCCTTGATATGACCCGCGTTGTCGCGGGAAACGAACTGACGGTTATCCTTGCCGACTTCGGCGCCGACGTCATCAAGATCGAAACCCCCGGCAAAGGGGACGATCTTAGGAATTGGAAGACCGAGGGCATTTCCACCCATTGGAAAGTCTATTCGCGCAACAAGCGCAGCCTGACGCTCAATCTTCGCGACGACAAGGCGAAGGAAATTTTCGTCAAGCTGATCGAAACCGCCGATGCCGTGGTCGAAAATTACCGCCCCGGCACCATGGAAAAAATGGGTTTTGGCCCGGACCGGCTGCACGAAATCAACCCCAAACTGGTGCTCGTTCGCATCTCGGGTTGGGGTCAGGACGGCATGTACCAGCACAAGCCCGGTTTCGGCACCCTGATCGAAGCCATGTCGGGCTTTGCGGCTTCCAACGGTTTTGAAGACCGCCCGCCGGTACTTCCGGCCTTCGCCATGGCCGATATGATTGCCGGTCTGACCGGGGCCAGCGCCATTCTGGCCGCCATCCGGCATGTGGAAGTCAACGGCGGCAAGGGGCAGGTGATTGATCTGCCGCTTTTCGATCCGCTGTTCTCCATCCAGGGGCCGCTGGCCGCCAACTACAAGGTGACCGGTAAGGTTCCGTCGCGCATGGGCAGCCGTTTCACCATGGCCGCGCCGCGCAATGCCTATCAGTGCAAGGACGGCAAATGGGTGGCCCTTTCGGCTTCGACCCAGGGCATGTGGGAACAGTTCGCCCGCTCCATCGATCAGGAAGATCTGATCGAGGACGCGCGTTTCAAGACGAACTCCGACCGCCTTAAGAATGTCGATGAGCTTGACGAGATTGTCGGCGCCTTCATGGCAACGCAAAATCGGGAATTCATTCTGGATCACTTCGACAAAGCGGGTATTACGGTCGGTCCGATCTGCGACATCGAAGATCTGATGGATCATCCGTATATCAAGGACCGCGAAATCATTGTCGAGGTTCCGGATGAAGAGCTCGGAACCCTGCCCATGCATACGGTTACGGCGCGGCTTTCCGAAACGCCGGGCGAATTCCGTCGCCCCGCGCCGAAGCTGGGCGAGCATAACGCGGAAATTCTCGGCGAGTTCGGTGTGGACGCTGCCGCGCTGGCTGATCTCGAAAAAGACGGCGTTATCTGAACAAAAAACCCCTCCAGTTGCCCGGATCGGCGAGAAAAGTGTTGACGCGGGTCCGGTGCAACTGGAAATTCTATGTTATCTTATTGATCGGGTTGGCAGAAGTGGCTAACCCGTATGGTAGGAGATTGCGTGGAACGGGGAGAGTCGGCCCCCAACGGCGGGGGGCGATTTTAAAAAGCGGCCATGGCGGACAAATATCTCGAAAACGTCCGGTTTCTTGTTGTCGATGACAACATGTTCGTGCGCACGACGGTGCGTCTGGTGCTGCAGGCCCTGGGGACACGCGATATCGACGAAGTGTCGAACGGCGCTGCCGCCATTAAGATGCTGGAACGCCGCGAACCCGATATCATCATCATCGACTGGGAAATGGAGCCGGTGAACGGTATCGAGTTGGTAAAGAAAATCCGTGGCGCCCAGGATACGCCGCTGGCTTTCCTGCCCATCATCATGCTGACCGGACATTCGGAGGTTGAGCGCGTAAAGCAAGCGCGCGATGTGGGCGTCAACGAATATGTCATCAAGCCGTTTTCGGCCCAAGGCCTTTTCACTCGTATTCAGGCCGTGATCGAACGTCCGCGCCCGTTTGTCAAAATCGAGGGTTATTTCGGGCCGGATCGCCGGCGCAAGGATATGGCCTTTGAAGGCGACGATAAGCGCAAACCCAGTGATGACGATGCCCTGATCGGAACGGATGCGTCCGACCAGAGCAAATCCGAAACCCCCGCAGCCTGATCGGCGGGCGAACGCCCCCACGTCATTGCTTAGGGCCGTTGGTATAATGTCAAAAAAAAGGGCCGGACGATTTTCACCGTCCGGCCAGTTTCACCTCTTCGTCCGGGATGAGGTGATGAAACTCTAAGTTACGCCGATCACGCAGCCTTCCGAAGGTACGACCGGATCAATTCTTCGGCAATCTGCACCGTATTCAGTGCTGCGCCCTTGCGCAGGTTGTCGGCGACGACCCACATGGCCAGGCCATTGGGCACGGTCGGGTCAACGCGGATGCGGCTGACATAGGTCGGATCTTCGCCGGCGCATTCGGCGGGCGTGACGTAACCTTCGTCGGCGCGTTGATCGACAACAACGATGCCGGGTGCCGCGCGCAGGGCTTCGCGGGCCTGCTCATCAGAAATCGGGTTTTCAAACTCGATATGCACCGCTTCGCCGTGGCCGATGAAAACCGGAATGCGCACGCAGGTGGCGAACACGTCAATGTCCGGGTCCATGATTTTTTTGGTCTCGACCACCATTTTCCATTCTTCCTTGGTGGCGCCGTCGTCCATGAACTTGTCGATGTGCGGGATAGCGTTGAACGCGATCTGCTTGGTGAACTTTTTCTGATGCGCGCTGACCGGCTCGTTGGAAAAGATGCCCTTGGTCTGATTGAACAACTCGTCCATGGCCGCCTTGCCTGCACCCGAAGTGGACTGGTAGGTGGCCACCACGACGCGCTTGATCTTGGCGATATCGTGAAGGGGCTTCAGCGCCACGACCATCTGGATGGTCGAACAGTTGGGGTTGGCGATAATGCCGCTCTTGGTGTACCCGGCGATGGCTTCGGGGTTAACCTCCGGCACCACCAGCGGCACGTCCGGGTCCATGCGGAAATGGGATGTGTTGTCCACCACCACGGCCCCGGCGGCGGCGGCCTTGGGCGCATATTTGGCCGAGACGCTGGCGCCCGGCGAGGAAAGCACGATGTCGGTGCCCGCGAAATCGTATTCGGCCAAATTCTGAACCTTCAGAATTTTGTCTTCGCCGAACGAAATCTCACGCCCGACCGAGCGTTCCGAAGCAAGTGCCACGACCTCGTCGGCCGGGAATTTTCTTTCGGCCATCGTGGACAGCAGTTCGCGTCCGACGTTGCCCGTTGCGCCCATTACGGCAACTTTGTAACCCATCTTTTTCTTCTCCAGTTCTTTATCAAAATTTCTCAACGAAAAAGGCCCGCCGGTGTGATCCGCGGGCCTTTTTCGTTAGGTTGTTTAAACCTCTATTCGGCCCGCGCTATTCCGGCAGTTTTTTAGCCTTGGTAGTCGTAGTGGTCGTCGTCGTGGTGGCGCGCGCAAGAACCGTCCGGGCTGCGGTGCCCGAAATTTGCTTGGGTGCAATCATGTCGATCGAACGGTTCATTGTGTCTCGCTATCTTCGTTGGCCGATAGCCATACAGCCTCGCTTTTACAAATTCAAGGGCTTGCTGCGATTATTGCGCAATTTTATTTTAAAACATCGCCCGACCGCCGATAACGATCTGCGGGTTCTGGTCGCGGCCGTAATAGCGTCTGGCGAAATAGGTCAGGGTGTCTTTCAAATACGCGTTGACTTCGGACAGCGCCACATGGCCGTCGTGATTGCCGTAAGACCCCGTATCGGCCTCGCCGCTAAGTGCCTTGAGATAGTATTTGGTGAAAAGGCCGTTTGAGTTGTCCTGTTCCCACGACGCCACCTGATCGGCGGCCCCCGCCGAAATGACGGTCATGTTGGCGGGAACCTCGGGTATTTTCGGACGCACATAAATGCCCGAAGATTTGCCGATGACCGATCCTTTCTGGCTGGCGCCCGAGAAGCACGCTTCCAACACCACCGTCACATGGGCGGCGGGCAACTTGGAAAGGTTGGCGTAAAGCTGCGACAGGGGGAAGCCGTTCAATTCGATGCGCGCGGCGTCTGCGTCCGAGGGCACCAGATAGGCCGAACCCGTGCGCCCCGGCGCGCCGTGGCCGGAATAATACACATATACCCGCGAGCGGCCCGGGCGCACCCAGTCGAAAAGCTGGCCGTGGGCGTCACGCTCGGACCCGAAAACGCGCACCATCTGCGCGCCGGTGGCGTCGCGCATGAAAATGATATTGCCTTCGCGCACGCCCAGGCCCTCAATGGCGTACTGGGCGAAAGCATCCATATCGGCGTAGGCCGGAAGCACGTCCGGAATGTCCGCGCCGAACTGACCGTAATCGCCGTTGCCGATAATGACGGCGATATCGTCGGGCTGTTCGGGAGTTGCCGGATATTGAACTTTCAGCTTGCCGCGCCCGAAGCCGCGCCTGCTTTTTTTCATCTTCCGCCCGAGGTTCTTGACCATACGCCGCGCCGGTGACGCGCCCATGGCGTACCGGTCTTCTTCCAGTCCGCCAACCTCGCGGGTCCAGTCATCGACGATCTTGCCAATGGCCGTGGAAACGGCATCGCCGATGATGGGGTTGAAATCCATGGCCATGACGAACGGCGCGTCGCCACGTCCCTTCGTGGTGGCGCTACGCCACATCTCGCGTCCGTCCGCGTCAATCGCCCGCAACGAAGCGGTCACCGTGCCGTATTGCTGAGGCGCGATCATGCAGCCGAAGCGAAACCCGACATCGGATATTCCCAGCTCGAACACGGCATCGAACGAATCGCGGTCGGCGGACGGATCGACGAATGCGACCCTCTCGAACAGGCGCGAAAAGCGGTCCTGAAGGGTTCCCTGCAATTGCTGTCCGTAGGACACCGGCGCGAACTGGATGCCGCCCGATATGCAAGCACCGGGGATTTCGTGAGCGACGTTGAAGGAGCGCACCTGCTCGGAAACGATGACGCCCACTTCCAGCGCCAGGCGTTCGCTGCCGATCGACGTGATACTCGGCGTCGTCTTGAGCGTCGGCGCAACAGTGATGCAGGCGGCGAGAAGCATCGACGCCGCCACCGGAACCAAAATTCGCAGTCCGGGAATTTTGCGCATAACAACCACCCTCCAACCTTATGTCGGTTCAAGACGAAGTTTAAGTCTAGCACAAAAAAGCCCGTCCCGCTTGGGACGGATGGCTCAACCCTGTTATCCGGCCAGCTTGCCCAGCTCGGCAACGATGGTCTCGCCCATAACCGATGTGGACACCCGCGCCTTACCTTCCTGCATGATGTCGGCAGTGCGAAGGCCGCCGCCCAGCACATTCTGCACGGCCTGTTCGATCAACTCGGCATCGGCGCCCATGTCGAAGGAATAGCGCAGCATCATGGCGAAGCTGAGGATGGTGGCCAACGGATTGGCGGCACCCTGGCCCGCGATGTCCGGTGCGCTGCCGTGGACCGGCTCGTAAAGGGCTTTGCGGTTTCCGTTTTCGTCCTCGGCACCCAGCGAAGCCGACGGCAACATGCCCAGCGACCCGGTGGCCATGGAGGCTTCGTCCGACAGTATGTCGCCGAACAGGTTGTCGGTGACGATCACGTCGAACTGCTTGGGATTGCGCACCAGCTGCATGGCGCAGTTGTCGGCCAGAATGTGCGACAGCTCAACCTCGGGGAATTCGGTTTCGTGGATGTGCGTCACTTCTTCACGCCACAGAAGGCCGCTTTCCATGACATTGCATTTTTCGGCCGAGGCCACGCGGTTGCCGCGCTTTTTGGCCAGCTCGAACGCGATGCGCGCCACCCGGTGGATTTCAGGCGTGGTGTAAACCTGCGTGTTGATGCCCCGGCGCGTGCCGTCGGCAAGGGTTTCGATGCCGCGCGGTTCGCCGAAATAAACGCCGCCGGTCAGTTCGCGCACGATCATGATGTCCATGCCCTGCACGATTTCCAGCTTCAGGGACGAGGCATCGGCCAACGCATCGAACACCACCGCCGGGCGCAGGTTGGCGAACAAATCCATTTCCTTGCGCAGGCGCAAAAGACCGGCTTCGGGCCGCTTGTCGAAGGGAACATCGGCCCACTTCGGACCGCCCACCGCGCCCAGAAGAACCGCGTCCACGGCCATGGCGTCGGCCATGGTTTCATCCGAAATTGCCTCGCCGCAATCGTCATAGGCGCAACCGCCGACCAGACCTTCGACGATGTCGAAAGAAATGGAGCGGTTCTTTGCCATCCAGTCGATGACGCGGCGAACCTCGGCCATCACTTCGGGGCCAATGCCGTCGCCCGGCAGGAACAGGAGTTTCTTGGTGTCGGCCATGGTTCGTTTCCCCTAAATTATTTGTCTGAAAGCGATCAGCCGTAGAGCCAGGGCTGCGCCGCTTTCTGTTTTTCCTCGAAACCTTCAATTTCCTTGCCGCGCTGCATGGTCAGGCCGATCTCGTCCAGGCCTTCCAGCAGGCAGTGCTTGCGGAAGGGGTCGAGTTCGAATTTGACGCAGCCGCCGTCGGGCCCGGTGATTTCCTGGGCGGCCAGATCGACGGTCAACGTGGCGTTGGCGCCGCGTTCGGCGTCGTCCATCAACTTGTCCAGATCTTCCTTGGAAACCGCAATAGGCAGGATGCCGTTCTTGAAGCAGTTGTTATAGAAGATGTCGGCGAAGCTGGTGGAAATGACACAGCGAATGCCGAAATCCAGCAAAGCCCAGGGGGCATGCTCGCGCGACGATCCGCAGCCGAAGTTATCGCCCGCCACCAGAATTTTTGACTGGCGGTAGGCGGGCTTGTTCAGCACGAAGTCGGGCTTTTCGTTGCCGTCGTCGTCATAGCGCATTTCGAAGAACAGGCTGACGCCCAGCCCCGTGCGCTTGATGGTTTTAAGGAACTGCTTGGGGATGATCTTGTCGGTATCGACGTTGATCATCGGCAGCGGCGCCGCGACGCCGGTGAGCGTGGTGAATTTTTCCATTTTGTCTCGCTCGCCTCCTAAATTTTGCGCACGTCGGTCAGATGACCGGCGACGGCTGCGGCTGCGGCCATGGCCGGGCTGACCAGATGGGTCCGTCCGCCGCGTCCCTGGCGGCCTTCGAAATTACGGTTCGACGTTGAAGCGCAACGTTCGCCCGGCTCCAGCTTGTCGGCGTTCATGGCCAGACACATGGAACAACCCGCCTCGCGCCACTCGAACCCGGCTTCGATGAAAATCTTGTCCAGACCTTCCTTTTCGGCCTGCTGCTTGACCAGTCCCGATCCCGGAACCACCATGGCGCCAACGCCGTCGGCCACCGTGCGGCCGTTGGCGACGGCAGCCGCGGCGCGCAAGTCTTCGATGCGGCCGTTGGTGCACGATCCGATAAACACGCGGTCGACCGGCACCGTGTTAAGCGGCGTGCCCGGCGTCAGACCGATGTAGTCGAGCGAACGCTGCATGGCGGCGCGCTTGCCTTCATCCGCTTCGTCCGCCGGGTTGGGAACCTTGGCCGTAATGGGCAGCGCGTCCTCGGGGCTGGTGCCCCAGGTGACGAAGGGAACCAGTTCGGCGGCGTTGATGGTCACTTCGGAATCGAACGTGGCGCCCTCGTCGGTGGCCAGCGTCTGCCAATAGGCGAGTGCCGCGTCCCAATCGGCCCCCTTGGGGCTCATGGGCAGGTCTTTCAGGTAATCGAACGTGGTTTGGTCGGGCGCGACAAGACCGGCGCGCGCGCCGCCCTCGATGGTCATGTTGCACAACGTCATGCGGCCTTCCATGGAAAGGTCGCGAATGGCCTGCCCTGCGTATTCGATGACATGGCCGGTGCCGCCCGCCGTGCCGATCTGGCCGATGATGGCCAAAATCAGATCCTTGGCGGTGACGCCGTCGGGCAGGTCGCCCTCGACCAGGACCCGCATGTTCTTGGCCGGTTTTTGCAGCAATGTCTGCGTGACCAGAACGTGTTCCACTTCGCTGGTGCCGACGCCGAAGGCCAGTGCGCCAAACGCGCCGTGTGTGGCGGTGTGTGAATCACCACAGACAATCGTCGTTCCGGGTTGGGTAAAGCCCTGCTCCGGCCCGATGATGTGAACGACGCCCTGGCGGATGTCGTCCATGCCAAAGTAGGGGATGCCGAATTCGGCGACGTTCATTTCCAGGGTTTCGACCTGGATGCGCGATTCTTCTTCTTCGATGCCCTGGCTGCGATCCGTGGTCGGAACGTTATGGTCGGCCACGGCCAGCGTGGCGTCGGGCCGGCGCACTTTGCGGCCGGCATCGCGCAAGCCTTCAAAAGCCTGGGGGCTGGTCACTTCATGAACGAGGTGACGGTCGATATACAGCACGCACGTGCCGTCTTCCTGCACCTCAACGAGATGGCTGTCCCAAATTTTGTCGAACAGGGTCCGCGCTTGAGCCATGGATCATATCCCCCCGGCAGCATCTACAACTTGCCGGGAACACTCCCACAAGTGGGGTGTTCCCGCGCATCTGACAAACATTTCTATTCTTCGGCAGCGGCCTTGGCGGCTGCTTTTTCGCTCGCCTTGGCGCGGGCGGCGGCATGGGCCGCAACCTTGGCGTCAGCGGCTGCCTTTTTCTCCTGCGTCGTCAGCTTGGCCGAGTAACCATCGGTCTTTTCGGCGATGCGGGCACGCTTGCCGCGCAGGCCGCGCAGGTAATAAAGCTTGGCCCGGCGAACGTCGCCGCGGCGCACCACTTCGATGCCGTCGATGATGGGCGAGTACAGGGGAAACACGCGCTCGACGCCTTCGCCGTACGAAATCTTGCGAACCGTGAACGACGAGTTCAGGCCCCGGTTCTTGCGCGCGATGCACACACCTTCGAAGGCCTGAAGGCGCTCACGCTGGCCTTCCACCACCTTGACGTTGATGCGAAGCGTATCGCCCGCCGCAAATTCGGGAACTTCGCGCTTGGCGCTCAGATCCGCGACCTGCTCTTGTTCGAGCTGTTGAATGATGTCCATTTTCTTCTTCCTTCTGCAAATAGTCGTTTTCTTCGGCGGTTAGCGCTTTACGCCCTATCGGGCTTCGTCGCGCATCGCCACATATCGTTCCCAAAGGTCGGGCCGGCGTTCGCGGGTGATTTTTTCCGCTTGCGCCAGACGCCATTCGCGAATTCGCGCGTGGTGTCCCGACATCAAAATTTCCGGCACCGTTCGCCCCTGCCACTCGCGGGGACGGGTGTATTGCGGGTATTCAAGCAGCCCGCTCTCGAAACTCTCTTCCTCCATCGACGCGGCCGCGCCCATAACGCCGGGCACGGTGCGCAGGCAGGCGTCGATCAGCGCAATGGCCGCCGGTTCGCCGCCCGACAAAACGAAGTCGCCAAGGCTGACTTCCTCCAACCCGCGGGCTTCGATAACCCGCTCGTCAACGCCTTCGAAGCGGCCGCACAGCAGCACAACGCCCGGTCCTGCCGCCAACTGGCGAACGCGGGCCTGATCCAGCGGCTTTCCGCGCGGCGACAAATAGATCGCCGGCAAATCGGGCTTTTCATCCATTACCGAGCCCAAAGCCGCATCGACCACATCGGCGCGCATGACCATGCCGGGACCACCGCCGCTGGGGGTGTCGTCCACGGAGCGGTGTTTATCGCTTGCGAAATCGCGAATGTCCACCGTTTCCAACGCCCACAGCCCACTATCAAGGGCCTGCCCGGCCAGCGATTCGGCCAGCGGCCCCGGGAACATCTCGGGGAAGATGGTCAGGACGCGCGCCGTCCACATGGCTCCCTGATCCGTCATCCTTCGTTTCCGTTCCCTTCGGTTTCGTCCTGCCCGGCATCGGGTGTTTCAAACAATCCGTCCGGCGGGCTGACCACCACACGGCCTTCGCCTACGTTGACTTCCGGCACCACCTGACGGGTAAACGGCAACATGACCGTTTCGCCCGAAGGCCGCTCGACTTCCAAAACGTCACCGGCGCCGAAGTCGTAAACTCCCAAAATCCGGCCAAACGGTTCGGATTTTTTGCGGATCCCGGCCTCAACGGCGACAAGGCCAATGAGATCGGCGTGGTAGAACTCGTCTTCGTCCGGCGTTGGAAGGGCTTCGCGCGGCACGAAAAGCTGCATTCCCTTCAACGCCTCGGCGGCGGTGCGGTCCGCGACCCCGGCAATCCTGCAAATGACCTGATCCTTGGCCATGCCGGTTACCGAAAGTTTCCAGACCTTGTCGCCGGTTGCGTCCGAGACCGGGCCGTAAGCGCCTACGTCCTTAGGGTTGGACGTAAAGCTCTTGACCCGGAGATCGCCTTTCAGACCCCGTACGCCGGTAATGACACCGATACATACGTAGCCCGGTTTTTCGGCGATCCGGCCCGGTTTTCGCCAGCTCGGTTTTCGAGGGGGCCCCGCCATGACAAAAGCCAGAGACCGACCTATTCGGCCGGCTTCTCGGCCTCTTCCTCGGCAGGCGCTTCTTCAGCGGCAGCTTCCTCAGCCGGGGCTTCCTCAGCCGGAGCTTCCTCGGCAGCGGCTTCGACCGGGGCTTCCTCAGCCGGGGCTTCCTCAGCAGGTGCTGCTTCGGCGGCGGCTTCCTCAGCCGGGGCTTCTTCAGCAGGAGCTTCCTCAGCCGGAGCGGCTTCGGCAGCGGCCTTGGCTTCCTCGGCTTCCTTGGCTTTGGCTTCGGCGGCCTCGGCGTTTTCCTTCAGGCGCTCCTGGGCCTTCGCCTTGGGCTGGTTCTTTTTGGTCTGCTCGGCGATCTTGCGAGCTTCCATCAGACCGGCGGCGGCGAAGAACTTGGCGACGCGGTCACTGGCCTGCGCGCCCACGCCCAGCCAGTACTTGATGCGGTCCTCGACCAGACGCACGCGGCCGGGATCGTCCTTGGCGAGCATCGGGTCGTAGGTGCCGACACGTTCGATGAAGCGGCCGTCGCGGGCGTTGTGCGAATCGGCGACGACGATGCGGTAGTACGGGCGCTTTTTTGCGCCGCCACGGGAAAGGCGGATTTTAACTGACATACTCTTAGCAATCCTTCTGCTTGTGACTGTTCTTACAAATTACAAATTATCTTGATTAGCGGCCAAACCCCTGCGGACCCATCATGCCGGGCGGCAGACCGCCCCTCATCAGGCCCTTCTTGCCGAGTTTGCCCATCTTTTTCATCATGAGGCTCATTTGTTTGTACTGTTTGAGCACGCGATTGACGTCCTGAACCGTGGTCCCCGAGCCCGCCGCGATGCGTCGGCGGCGCGACCCGTTCAGAAGCTTGGGACGTTTGCGTTCGTCGGGCGTCATGGACTGGATAATGGCCTGCTGCCGGGCGATGGTCTTGTCGTCCACATTGGCCTGCGACATCTGCTTTTTGATCTTGCCGACGCCGGGTATCATGCCCATCAGGCCTTCCATGTCGCCCATCTTGCGAATCTGGCCCAGTTGGTTGCCCAGATCCTCCAGCGTGAACTGGCCTTTCATCATGCGCTCGGCCGCAGCTTCGGCCTCGGCCTGATCAATGGTTTCGGCGGCGCGTTCCACCAGGCCGACAACGTCGCCCATGCCCAGAATACGCCCGGCGATGCGCGTCGCGTCGAAGGCCTCTAAGTCTTCCAGCTTTTCGCCCACACCCATCAGCTTGATGGGCTGGCCGGTAACCGCGCGCATGGACAAGGCAGCACCCCCGCGCGCGTCGCCGTCAACGCGGGTCAGCACAAGGCCGGTAATGCCGATTTTTTCGTGGAACTCGCGGCCCAGATTGACCGCGTCCTGACCGGTCAGCGCGTCGGCCACCAGCAGGGTTTCGGTGGGCCTGGCCTCGTCGCGCACCATGGCCACTTCGGCCATCAGTTCGGTGTCGATGTGCAGCCGTCCGGCGGTATCCAGGATGACCGCGTCATAGCCTTCGCGGCGGCCCGTTTCCATGGCCCGGCGGGTAATGGCCAGGGGTTGCTCGCCGAACACGGCGGCAAGAACCGGCACGTCCGCCTGTTCACCCAGAATGGCCAGCTGCTGTTGCGCCGCCGGGCGGTATACGTCCAGCGACGCCATCAGCACGCGCTTTTTCTCGCGCTTGATCAGGCGCATGGCCAGCTTGGCGCTGGTGGTCGTCTTGCCCGAGCCCTGCAGGCCGACCATCAGGATGGCCACCGGCGGGGTTCCGGCCAGATTGATGGCGGTATCGGGGGCATCGCCGCCCAGCATTTCCACCAGATGGTCGTTGACGATCTTGACCACCATCTGGCCCGGCGTGACGCTGCGCAGGACTTCGTGACCCAGCGAGCGTTCGCGAACGGCCTCGATGAAGTCCTTGACGACAGGCAGGGCGACGTCGGCCTCAAGCAAGGCCACGCGAATTTCGCGCATGGCCGTCGAGACATCTTCCTCCGACAGCGCGCCGCGGCGCGTCAGCCCGTCAAAGATGTCGCTCAGTTTTTTGCTCAGGCCGTCAAACATGTCTTCGCCGAATTTCCCGCCAAACAACCAAAAAACGCCAGTGCGCGAAACTCGCGGACTGGCGGCGCCCCTCGGAGCGTCCAATAACGGCGCGGACTCTAGGGGGATGGGGTGGGGGAGTCAAGTGGGGTGTTAGTGGTGGGAGGGGAGGGCGAACCAGGTTTTTCCGTGGAAAGTTTGTCGATAGGCCGACACACGAACCGGCTCAGGGAACGCAAGACAGGGCTAAGGAAATGTTCAACAAAGGCCCGAACGACCAAAAAGCAGATGATGGGCGTCACCGCACTCCAAGCATCACCTGCCTTAGCCCATTCCCAGATTTCGCTGATGAACCCGTCCATAACGCACAAAACCCCATTGATGATCAAGTTCATCTTTGGGGTTTAGGGGACTAAAGAATTGTCCCACTCCAATTTGACCATCGCAAGGAGAACAAGGAGGCAACAATGAATTTTTCAGGACTCCCCCCAATTCCCCTCCCTCACCCCACACTAACCCGATCATTTCCACACGGATCAATCTCGACGACGATCTTTTCGACGGTTACGCTGGGGGCCTTGCGCCGCCCCGTTGCCGTCATTTGGACAAGACCGGCGGCTTCCAATTTGGCCAGGGTTCGGGTGAGATTGGGTTGGGCGCGGCCCGATAGTTTGACCAGTCCGGCGACGGATTGCGGTTTGTTGTCGCGGATGAGGGCCAGCAGTTTGCGGTTCTCGGGGGTCAGCAGGCGGACCAGGGCGTCAATGGAATTGAAGCTGGGCGCTGCAGCATCGGCGGGCGCGGGCGTGTCGCCGCGCGCAACGGCCTTCATCTCGTTTCGCAGCGATTCCAGGCTTTGAACCTTTTGCCTTTTCATGTGGACATTCCGATCCCTTCAACCCTGATATTCGCGTCTTCGTTTGAGCGCCGGGCAATGGGTTCAGGCTCTCTTAAAACCGCCCATAATTTGTGGCATGCTTAAATTTCCCCAGCATTTCTGAGACAAGAAACTTCCGGCAGGCGGAAAAGCGGCATGGATTATTTTTATGCCCTTCGTTTGCAGAAACGGATTCCGGAGACAGTTTATTCAATTCCCAAATCCACCCGCTTCCGCCCCCGTCCCTCGCGGTCTTCCGGAGAGTTGAATAAAACTCCCCCGAAACTCCCCCGAAATTCCCCTGAATTTCTCCCGAAATTATCTCTAACCTCCTTAAAATAAACGGTTTTTTATGTGACCTCCGTCATATTGTGTGGCGCGGGCGGGCCCTACGCTGTTTTTCAATGGCCGGGCAAATAACCCCGTTCTGCTCGTTTTTCGGAGAAATCCGACGAGGTTCAGGTTCGGCGATCAGGGAGGTTGGAATGATTTCACCACTGAAAATTCGATTTTTCACCGTTTTCGGTCTGCCGTTGGTGCTGGGCGGATGCGCCCTTCCGGTCGGTTTGCAGGTCGCATCGCTGGTCGCCGACGGCATATCCTTTGTCGCCACCGACAAAACGCTGACCGATCACGGCATATCCATCATCACCCAACGGGATTGTGCAGTCTGGCGCGGGTTCAAGGGCGATGATATTTGCCGCACCCCGGACCTCGATGCCCCGATGGTATCCGCTTCCGATGAACCGATCTTCTTTGAACCGGGGCCTGACGAAGCAGAGCCCTTCGCCATGGAAGACAGCTCCCTGCGAGTCGCCGCCAGCCCGCCGGACGAGGAAGAAGAAGTAATCACCATAGAAATCGATGGACTAAAGTGACACGGTAAGCCAACCCGAAATCGGAACCGTCATGCCACTAAACGCCATCGCAACACAACTTGCTCCCCACGGACTGATCGTTCGTGGCGGGTTTTATCCGGACCCTGCGGACGTCGTTCCCGGCGATCCGGCGACGCTGGTGATCATTGGCAATGCGGGGCCGGGGATGTGGCGGGCGTTTGAGTGCGCGCGTGGGGATGGCCCCGATCCGTTGGATGCGTGGACGCGGGGCGTTATTTCGGGTGTGGCGGAGAAGGTGGGGGCGGTTGCGTTGTTTCCCTTCGACGGGCCGCCGTATATGCCGTTTCAGAAGTGGGCGATGCGGGCCGACGGTGTGTTTGAAAGTCCCATCGGACCGTTGGTGCATCCCGAATACGGGCTTTGGCATGGGTATCGGGGGGCGTTGGCGTTCGATCACAAGATAGAATTGCCCCCGCCGGCTGCGGCGGTCAGTCCGTGCGAGACTTGTGCGGACAAACCGTGTCTGACGAGCTGTCCCGCGGACGCGTTTTCGCCGGCCGGATATGACGTTCCGGCGTGTGTCGAAGGCTTGGGGCCGGACTGTCTGGAACGGGGGTGTCTGGCGCGGCGCGCCTGTCCGGTGGGGCGCGAATTTATCCAGCAACCGGCGCAGGCCGCCTTTCATATGAAGTACTTTGTGGCGAGCCATGGCTGAGAAATCTGTGGACACGGGCCGTATTGGGGCCATAGGTTTCGGGTTATGACTGGATTGCCGTTCATAAAGATGCACGGGCTGGGCAACGATTTCGTTGTGCTGGACGCGCGCGCGGGCGCGACGCGCCTGTCCGCTGCGCAGGTGCGGGCCATCGCCGACAGGCGATCAGGGGTCGGTTGCGATCAGTTGATCGTGGTTGGTGCGGCCAGCGACTCGCGGGCCGATGTCAGCATGCGCATTCGCAACGCCGACGGCGGCGAGGTGGCCGCCTGCGGCAACGCCACGCGCTGTGTCGCGGCCATGCTGATGGAAGAAAACGGCGTCGATCACGCCGTCATTCAGACCCGGGCCGGACTGTTGGACGCCCGCGCCGCGAGCGGCGGCCTGATCACCGTGGACATGGGGCGTGCGCTGACCGAGTGGAAGGATATTCCCTTGGCGAACGAAGTTGATACCCTGCGTCTGGATATCGAGGCCGGGCCGTTGGCCGGGCCGTGCGCGGTGGGCATGGGCAATCCGCATGCGGTGTTTTTTGTCGATGACGCCGAAGCGGTGGATCTGGAAACGTGGGGACCGATTATCGAAAACCACGACATGTTCCCCGAGCGCACCAACGTTGAAGTCGCCGAGGTCATGGGACCCAACCAAATTCGCATGCGGGTGTGGGAACGCGGCGTCGGCATTACACGGGCCTGCGGCACCGGCGCCTGCGCGGCCCTGGTGGCGGCGCACCGGCGCGAGTACTCGGAAAACTGGGCTGAGGTTATCCTCGATGGCGGCAGCCTGCGCATCGAATGGCTGGAATCGGGCCGCGTGCGCATGACCGGGCCGGTGACATTCGCCTTCAGGGGCACCATTGAAAAGCAGCTCCTGAGCGAAGATCAGGCTTAATTTTATTTAATGGACAAAGATCAAGAGATGACGTCACCCAAGGTCGTCACATTGGGATGCCGCCTGAACGCCTTCGAATCCGAGGTGATCCGCGAGCACGCCCTGGCCGCGGGCATGAACGATACCGTGTTCATCAACACCTGCACGGTAACGGCGGAAGCCGAACGGCAGGCCCGCCAGACCATCCGCAAGCTGAAGCGCGAAAACCCCCATGCGCAGATCGTGGTCACCGGCTGCGCGGCGCAATTGGGGGCCGAAAAATTCGCCGCCATGCCCGAGGTCGACCGGGTCATCGGCAATATCGAAAAGATGGACGAGGCCAGTCTGGCGGCAAACGGCGACGCGGTTCAGGTCGGCGACATCATGGCTATTCGCGAGACCGCCGGGCATCTGATCGACACGCCGCTGATTTCCGATTTCGGCGAACGCACCCGGGCGTTTGTGCAAATCCAGCAAGGCTGCGATCACCGCTGCACGTTCTGCATCATCCCGTTTGCGCGCGGCCCCAACCGCAGCGTCGAGCCGGCGCGCATTGTCGAACAGGCGCGCGTGCTGGCGGAACGCGGCTACGCCGAGGTGGTGCTGACCGGCGTTGATATCTGTTCATATGACAAGGGGCTTGGCGGTGTGGCTGCGCGAATTCTTGACGAAATTCCGCAAATCAGGCGGCTGCGTTTGTCTTCCCTGGACCCGGCGGCGGTGGATGACGCGCTGCTGGATTTGCTGGCCCGCGAAGAACGCCTGATGCCGCACCTGCATCTGAGTCTGCAGGCCGCCGACGACATGGTTTTGAAGCGCATGAAACGCCGCCACACCCGCACAGACGCGGCCCGGTTGGTCGGACGCATGCGTGATCTGCGCCCGGACGCGGTGTTCGGGGCCGATCTGATCGCGGGCTTCCCGACGGAAACCGATGAGATGTTTGAGAACACTCTGGCTGCGGTTGATGAACTGGGGCTGACGTTCCTGCACGTTTTCCCCTACTCGGCGCGGCCCGACACGCCTGCGGCCAAAATGCCGGCGGTGCCGGGAAATGTGCGCAAGGAACGTGCGGCGAAATTGCGCGCCGCCGGTGACGCCGCGCTGGCGCGTTATCTGGAAGCGCAGGTCGGGCGTGATGTGGAAGTGTTGGTGGAGACCGGGCGCGAGGGCCATACGCCCCATTACGTGCGGGTAAAACTGGACTTCGACGCCGAGCCGGGTACTTTCGTAACGGTGCGCGCCTTTGGTGCCGGAAACGACCATCTGATGGGAACAAAAATAAAATGAGTGAAGAGAACGGCGGTTGGCTGGGGCGACTGAAAAACGGGTTGGGCCGGTCATCGTCGAAGATCACGGGCGGCATTACCGGCATTTTCACCAAGCGCAGGCTGGATGACGCCGCCATTGAAGAGCTGGAAGAGGTTCTGATCACCGCCGATCTGGGTGTGGCGACGTCGGCCAAACTGGCCGCGGAATTCGCCAAGACCCGTTTCAACAAGGAAGTCGATCCCGACGAGGTGAAGGGTGCGCTGGCCGACCAGATCGCCGCCGTTCTGGAACCCGTCGCCAAACCGCTTGAACCGGACGCGAACCGGAAACCCCACGTTATTCTGGTGTGCGGCGTCAACGGCAGCGGCAAGACAACGACCATTGCCAAGCTGGCCGGCCAATATCGCAAACAGGGGCTGAACGTGATGCTGGCGGCGGCGGATACATTCCGCGCCGCCGCCGTCGAGCAATTGCAGATATGGGGCGAACGCGCCGGTTGCCCGGTGGTTTCCGCCAATTTGGGCGCGGACGCGGCGGGGCTGGCGTTCGACGCCCTGAAGCGCGCGCGCATTGAGGCCACGGACATTCTGATTATCGACACCGCCGGGCGTTTGCAGAACCGCAAGGATCTGATGGGCGAATTGCAAAAGATCGTCCGCGTCATTCGCAAGCTGGACGAAAGCGCGCCGCACGACTGCGTGCTGGTCATGGACGCGGGCGTCGGCCAGAACGCGCACAGCCAGGTCGAGGTGTTTCGCGAGATGGTCGAGATCACCGGTCTGGTGCTGACCAAGCTGGATGGCTCGGCGCGCGGTGGGGTTATTGTCGCGCTGGCCGAACAATACGGCCTGCCCATCCACGCCATCGGCGTCGGCGAGACCATGGAAGACATGCGGCCCTTCGAGGCCCGCGCGTTCGGTCGCGCGTTGATGGGGCTGGAAGACTAGTGTCCCTGCAACCCGAACTTGCCGCCCTGGTTCTGCTGGCAGCGGTCGTTCACGCCACATGGAATGCGCTGGCCAAGGGCAGCGGCGACCGGCTGATGACAGTTGCCGTCATCCAGGGCTCGCAGACGGTTTTCGCCCTTTTTTTCCTGCCGTTCGTGCCGATCCCCACCGCTGACGCGTGGCCCTACCTGATCGGCTCGGTAATCATCCATACGGGCTATTTCTATTTCCTAATGAAGGCCTACGAGGACGGCGACCTGAGCCACGTTTATCCGCTGGCGCGCGGTTCCGCCCCGCTGCTGGTGGCGGTGATGACCAGCGTGCTGGCCATCGAAACGCCAAGCACGGGCGGCATCATCGGAATTTTGCTGATTTCCGTCGGCATCGTCAGCCTGTCGTTCGTGGGCAACGGCCACTATCCCAGCGGCTCAAAGCCGGTAAAACTGGCGCTGACCACAGGACTTTTCATTTCGGCCTATACCCTGTGCGACGGACTGGGAACGCGCACCGGCGAAACGCCGTTTTCCTATATCGTATGGACGTTCTTGTGGTCGGGCGTGCCGTTCTGTATGGCCACCGCCTACGTTCGCCGAAAAACCCTGCTGGGGGATTTGGCGCTGCGGTGGAAATACGGGACGCTGGCGGGGTTTTTGTCGGCGCTGGCTTACACATTGGTGCTCTACGCCATGAGCCAAAGCGCCATGGCCTACGTATCGGCCTTGCGCGAAACATCGGTGCTGTTCGCCGCCCTGATCGGCATTATCGCCATGAAAGAGCCTTTGGGCTTGCGCCGCATATTGGCGGCGGTGGCGATCACGCTTGGCATCATCGTCATGCAGGTTGCCGGGTAGTTTGCCGATCCTTATTATCGCCTAAATTCAAAAAGCAGGAGCCGATAAACGATGAAAATTGCCGCCATTGAGGTTGGGCACTACAAAATTCCATTGCCCAAGGTGTTAAGCGATTCCACCCACGGCGAGATTACCGCCTTTGAATTGATCACCGTGCGCCTGACCGACGATACGGGGGTCGAGGGCGTTGGCTACACCTATACGGTGGGCGCGGGCGGCGCGGCGATTAAGGCGCTGATGATGCGCGAGATCACGCCTATGCTCATGGGCGCCGATGCCGAACGCATCGAACAAATCTGGGAAAAGATGTGGTGGGGCCTGCATTACGTGGGCCGCGGCGGACCCGTATCGTTCGCCATTTCGGCGGTTGATATTGCCCTTTGGGATATGCGCGCCAAGCGCGCGAACCTGCCGTTGTGGAAGCTCCTTGGCGGGCACGACGCCAAAGTTCGCGCCTATGCGGGAGGGATTGATCTGGACTTCACGCTCGATGAATTGCTGGAACAGACGAAGGATAATCTGGCGCGCGGGTTCAGGGCCATCAAGATGAAGGTGGGCCGCGACGATCTGAAACAGGATATCGCGCGGGTCGCCGCCATGCGCGAATTCCTGGGACCCGATATCCCGCTGCTGGTGGACGCCAACATGCGCTGGTCGGTGGAACGCGCCATTCGCGCCAGCCGGGCCTTCGCCGAGCACGACGTCTATTGGCTGGAAGAGCCGACCATCCCCGACGATATCGCCGGCCACGCCAAGATCGAGCGCGAGGGCGCGCTGCCCGTGGCCACTGGCGAGAACTTCCACACGCTGTATGAATTTCGCAACATGATCGAGGCGGGCGGCGTTTCGTTCCCCGAACCCGATGTTTCCAACTGTGGCGGCGTCACCGTGTGGATGAAGGTCGCCCATATGGCCGAGGCCAACAACCTGCCGGTCACGTCCCACGGCGTTCACGACCTGCATGTCCACCTGCTGGCGGCGGTTCCCAACAAGTCGCTGCTGGAAGCCCATGGGTTCGGATTGGAGAAATATATTGCCGATCCGATGGTCATTACCGATGGCTACGCGACAGCCCCGAACCGTCCCGGACACGGAGTCGAATTTGACTGGCAGGGGATGGCGGCTTTGGCCGTTGAATAGGTGCTTTTGGGTCGAAAACGTTTCACATAAGAGACCTTCCAAAAGAGCGATTTCCAAATGCGGAACTAAGTTTCATTTTTTTGAGAATCTGCTTGCCATTTGCGCGAAATTGAGTGATGGCTAGGCTTCCGCGATAGGTGTTGGCCGGTCGGACCACGTTTTTCGCGCCGAATTTACGAAGACTTTTTGGAGGTTTGAAAAGATGCGCGCTGTTCAAATTCATGGCGAAAAAGACATCCGCATGGCTGATGTTCCGATGCCGGAACCCAATGACGACGAGTTGTTGCTGAAGGTTGCCGGCGTCTGCGTTTGCGGCAGCGACCTGCACTACTATATGGAAGGCGGCGTTAACACCAAGCGCATCGTCAATCCGCAAGTGCCCGGACACGAGGCCTCTGCCTGGGTGTGGGACGACCGGGCGCCTGAATTCGGTCTAAAAAAAGGTCAATTGGTGGCGATCGAGCCGGCCGAAGCCTGTGGCAACTGCGGGCCCTGCCATTCCGGTTGGCCCAATATGTGCCTGAATCAGCGTTTCCACGGCGGCCCGCCGCACCAAGGCGCGTTGGCCGAATATTTCAAGGCCAACCGGCACATGATTGTCGAGGTGCCCGAAGAATTCTCGCCGGCGCAGGCCGCCGGGCTGGAACAGGTCGGCATCTGCGTCCATGCTCTTCGCAAGGCCAATCTTCAGGTCGGTC
>JADHSV010000039.1 GCA_016776725.1 Rhodospirillales bacterium | reverse complement strand
CTGCCCCTGGTCAACGGCCTGCAAATGGCCGTGGGCGGCATTGGCGCGCTGACGGCAACGGTCCCCATCGAGAACGCTCTGGCCTTCACCGACTGGCGCGGCATCTTCATGGCCCTTGGCGCCCTGACCGTGTTTGCGGCGATCCTTCTGTTCACGGTCGTGCCCGACAAAGAAGGTGAGGCCGAGCCCAGCCGCATGGCCGATCAGTTCGGCGGTGTTGTACAGGTGATGACCAGCCCGCTGTTCTGGCGCATCGCGCCCATTACATTCACCACCCAGGCGGCATTCCTGTCATTGCAAAGCCTGTGGTCGGGTCCGTGGCTGCGCGACGTGGCCGGATTGGGCCGGGACGAAGTGGCAACCGGTTTGATGGCCATTGCCGGGGCCATGACCGTGGGCTTCATTCTGGCCGGCGTGGTGGCTGAACGGCTGGGACGGGTGGGCATTACCCCGGTGGCGGTGGCTATCGTATCCATGATCGGTTCCATTGTGATGCAGTTGGTGCTGGTTTTGGAACTTCCCGTTCCGCCCCTCGTTCTTTGGTGCGCGTTGGCCCTGTTCGGCACCAACGGTATTTTGGTTTACGCAGGCCTTTCGCAAACCTTCCCGCGCCATTTGGCCGGACGGGTGAACACCGGCATGAACCTGCTGGTGTTCGTAGCCAGCTTCGCCTTTCAATGGGGTATAGGGGTGGTTATCGACCAGTTCCCGCTTGCCGATACGGGCGGCTATTTGCCGCAGGCCTATCAAACCGGCTTCGGCGTGGTGCTGATGCTTGAGGTCATGGCCTTGCTTTGGATGGTCTTCTACCGCAAGGGGGATTTGCCCCTTAGAGCGTGAAGACTTCGGTTGCCGGGCCGTCTTCTTCCCATCCCTGGACCATCAGTTTTCGTGTTTTCGCATTGGCAATGACGGCAACGCGGGTCGTGGCGTTCAGAATGGGTGGCGCGACCCACGAAAAATCATCGGCCACGCCCGACGCGTGCGTCTCTTCCATGCACCGCCAGCGCCCCGGGCTATCGAACCCGCGCGCCCGGCCCGGTACGCGAAAGCCGGTCCAGTGATTGGCCGTGCTGACCGGTCCGTGACGAAGCTTGGCTCTGGTTTCCAGCCGTTCAATGGCGCAGCTTTCGTCGGCTTCCATGCCGCCCAATGAATAGAACGCCGGAACGCAAAGCGGCGATTCGCTAAGCATCTTCTTGGCCTTGGCGTAGGTTTCGCACTCGTCGAACACCTTGCGCAGCAAATGCGCCGGCGGCAGCCCGCCGTTGCGCCAGATGGCGGCCCGGTTGGCGACCCAGTCGAAAGCCATGACGGGCGATGTCCAGCGCATGGGCGGCTGGTTGATGGCGGCGCTAAAGCGCCCCGGCGCCATGGCTGTGATAATGCCCGCGAAACCCGGCCAGGTGACGTTGAAATACTCACCCGCGCGCCCTTCGTGGCGGGTCACCACCAGGGCGCGGCCCAGACCTTCCAACGGCCAGTCCAGGGTTCGCAGCATGCGGTTGCCGGGCGCCTCCGGATCGGGGGCGAGCCCGGTTGTGCAGCCCCACTCAAAGGACAGGTTCAGCATATAGGCACCCGGCCACACGCTGCGCGCGGCCACGGCCGCGATTTCGGGCAGGTAAGGATCGTCGGAGCGTTCCATCCAGCGCCGGGACATGGCGTCCGCCACCAACATGGCCGGTACGCTGTAGCGTTTCCGGGCCGTACGCATGATTTCGTCCAGGCGTTCGGGTGCGGCGTCCAGCGCGCCCAGCGCGCCGTGCGGTCCGGCATCGATCAAGGGAATTGTTCGCAAGGTCATTCCATCCACCGATATTTCAACGCCGTTTCATTATATCACGTCTATGCAAACGCGCATTGATGAGTAAAATCGCGCTTCCTCTAATTAATCAACCGGAGACGTCCGATGATCCCGCGTTATTCCCGCCCAGATATGGTTGCTATATGGGAAGCCGCCAACCGCTTTCACATCTGGTATTTGATCGAGGCCCACGCCTGCGACGCTCTGGCCGATCTGGGCGTGATCCCCGTCGAGGCCGCCAAGGCGGTATGGGATAAGGGAAACAAGGAATACACACCGGAACGAATTCAGCGCATTGACGACATCGAGGCCGAAACCCGCCACGACGTTATCGCGTTTTTGACCGAACTGGCCGAGCAGGTGGGCGAGGAATCGCGCTTCGTGCATCAGGGCATGACGTCGTCCGACGTATTGGACACCTGCTTTAACGCGCAACTGACCCAGGCCGCCGACATTCTGCTGGCCGATATGGACAAGGTTCTGGCGGCGTTGAAGAAGCGCGCGTTCGATTGCAAGGACATGCCGGTTATCGGACGCTCCCACGGCATCCACGCCGAACCGACGTCCATGGGCATCAAGTTCGCCCGTTTTTATGCCGAGTTCGCGCGGGGCCGCGAACGCCTGGTGCGCGCGCGCGCCGAGGTTGCTACCTGCGCCATATCGGGCGCGGTCGGCACGTTTGCCAACGTCGATCCCAAGGTCGAGGAACATGTGGCCGAAAAAATGGGTCTGGAGCCCGAACCGGTTTCAAGCCAGGTCATCCCGCGCGACCGACACGCGGCCTTTTTCGCGACGCTGGCGGTGATCGCCAGTTCCATCGAAAACGTGGCCACCGAAATTCGTCACATGCAGCGCACCGAAGTGCGCGAGGCCCAGGAATATTTCGCACCGGGGCAAAAGGGGTCTTCTGCCATGCCCCACAAGCGCAACCCGATCCTGACGGAAAATCTGACCGGGCTGGCGCGCACGGTGCGCGGCGCCGTGGTTCCGGCGCTGGAAAACGTGGCCCTGTGGCACGAGCGTGACATTTCGCATTCGTCCGTCGAACGCATGATCGGCCCCGATGCCACCATCACGCTGGATTTTGCGCTGAACCGAATGGCAGGGGTCATCGAAAAGCTGGTCGTGTACCCTGAGAACATGATGACCCAGCTCAATTCCTTCGGCGGCATTCATGACGCCCAGCGGGTTCTTCTGTTTCTGACGCAAAACGACGTGTCGCGCGAGGACGCCTACAAGATCGTCCAGCGGTGCGCCATGCGGGTGTGGAAAAGCTTCGGCATCGACCCCGACGATCCGGACCGCGAAGCCGAGCTCGACGCCGAGGATAGAACGGCCGCCGAACACGACAACCGCTTGTTCTTCTTCCTGTCGAAGGATGCGGATCTGGCTCGCGTGCTTGATGTGGAGAAACTGTCGGCCCTGTTGGACGAGGATTCGATCAGCTACCACACCAAGCACGTGGACACGATCTTTAGGCGGGTGTTTGGGGCCTAGTCGCGGCGAAACTGGGGCGCGCCATAAGCGCGTCATGTACGCGTGTGACGTTGGGGCAGGGGGTCATCAAATCTGCGCCCTCGGGCATCATGCGCACATAGCTTAAGATCGGCGTCAATATCATGTCGGCGATGGAAAACGCACTGCCCGCCAGAAAGGCTTTCCCGTCAAGCGCCGATTCCACGATCGCCAGGCGGCCCTTGATTTCCTCAATCGCCGGGTCGATCACGGAACGGTCGGGACCGCCGTCCTTTCCTTTGGCGAATACGTATTGAAGCACGTAGCGCCGGATCAGCGGATCGTAGAAATAGTCGCCCAGCGAACTGATCCACTGGTCCATGAGGGCGCGCTCGCGAATCTCCGTCGGTTGCAACGGCGGGCCGTCGAAGGCATCGTCGATATAGCGGCAGATGGCGCTGGTTTCATGCAACACGAAATTGCCGTGCCGCATGAACGGGATTTTGCCGAACGGGTGCATGGCCAGCATTTCGGGGGAGCCGAATTCTAAACCGGCCAGTTCGTGGGTAATTCCTTTTTCCGCGCAGGCCAGCCTCGTGGTCCAGGTAAAGCTGCTTCGCGCGTCGCCGTATAGGGTAATATCCGCCATTTTTTTCCTCCCAATTCAAAGCGCTGCGTCCAAACAGATGAACGACGAGCACCAGCCCTCGTTGTGGCGTTCGCGCAAATCTTCGTTCAAGAATCCCTCATGGGTCAAGGTCATAGCGGTGCCCGCGCCGTCATCGGCAAATTCAAGGGTAACAAGCGTATCGGCGTCGGGCATGTCGCCGGTTTCCCAAGCCCAGGTGAAGACCAGCCGGCTCGGCTCGTCAATTTCGCGATAGACACCGATGACGGTGTGATCCGTTTCCTCGGGCGAGCGCATGGTGATGCGATACTTGCCGCCGACGCGGAAATCCACAGTGGCGGACGGCACCGAAAATCCTTCGGGCCCAAACCATTCCTTCAGCACGTCGGGGTCCGTAAACGCCTTGAACACACGCGTTCTGTCCGCCGCGAAAGTGCGCGAAATGGTGAGATTGGGAACGGCCAAGGCCTCAATCGTCGCTGCGCTGGTCATGGGGGTGTCCTTTCTCAGGGGCTGTCTTATCCAGATATTCCGCCAAGCGGTCGAACTGTCCCTCCCAGAACCGTCGATAGGTTTCGATCCAGTCGGATGCCTCAATCAGGGGTTCGGGGGAAAGTCGGCAACGCCGCCACTGCCCGTCTTTTTCCCGTGCGATCAAATGGGCGGCTTCCAGAACCTTCAGGTGCCGCGATACGGCGGGAAGGGAAATGGTGAACGGTTCGGCCAGTTCCCCGACCGACGCGTCGCTCCGCGCTAGGTGCGCCAGGATGGCCCGACGGGTCGGATCGGCCAACGCGGAAAAAGTCGCATCGAGGGAGCAGGAAGCCAGCATCGAAAACTTTCAACCAATTGCGAATCATTTTTATTTAACCAATATGTTAAATACTTTCAACGACGGCCAATGTCAATGCCTTGTTTTTGGGGCTTGACCGCAAGTCGCACTTGGCGCACCCTCTCGCGTCATGCGAGAAACAACCACCCAACCCCTGCCGGTTTCCGAGAAGTTGGATTGGCTTCGGCTGATCCGCAGCGAGAACATCGGCCCCATCACTTTTTTCAAATTGCTGGACCATTTCGGGTCGGCGGCGGCGGCGTTGCAGGCCGTTCCCGAGATGGCCAAAAACGGTGGGCGAGCCGGGAAGATTCGCGTAGCCCCCCGCGCCGAGGCCGAACGCGAGATGGAGGAATGCGGGCGAATCGGGGTTCGGATTGTCGCCCGTGGTGAGCCCGAGTATCCGCCCCTTCTTCGTCATATCGAGGATGCGCCGCCGCTGATATTTGTTCTCGGCCATATTCATCTGCTTGCCAAAGCGGCCGTGGCCATCGTTGGTGCACGCAATTCCTCGGTCGTTGGAAAACGATTCGCGCGCGATTTGGCGGCGGGTTTGGGCGAGGGCGGGCTGTTGGTGGCGTCGGGTATGGCGCGCGGCATTGATGCGGCGGCCCACGAAGGGGCGCTTGCCACGGGAACGGCCGCCGTTCTGGGCGGTGGTGTGGACGTTATCTATCCGCGCGAGAACGAAGCCCTTTACGAATCGATCAGTGAGCGCGGCGTTGCGGTTTCCGAAGTCAGCTGCGGGACCAAGCCCCAGGCCCGTCATTTTCCAAGGCGTAACCGGATCATTTCCGGCATTTCGCGTGGCGTCGTGGTGGTCGAGGCCAACCCCCGATCGGGCTCGTTGATTACCGCCCGCCTGGCCCTCGAACAGGGGCGCGAAGTCTTCGCCGTGCCGGGTTCGCCGCTTGATCCGAGGGCGAAAGGCGCCAACAAATTGATCAGGGACGGCGCAACGATGGCTGAGGGCGCCGAAGACGTTCTGCGCGTTTTGAACGAACAAAACCGCCCATTGAAAGAGCGAAAAACGGCGGAATTCAGCGGTGTCCCGGCGGCTCGCCCCGATGGTGAAGAGGTAAAATCCGCGCGCAGGGAAATCATGGAAAGTCTCGGTCCGGTGCCGGTAACTGTTGACGAATTGCTCCGAAGTTGCCAATTCTCCCCTGCCGTGGCGTCTGTTGTTCTGCTGGAACTGGAGTTGGCAGGACGACTGGAACGCCACCCGGGGAACCAGGTGTCGTTGATACCGTAGCGCTGAAACTTCATTTAGAAAGCCGTCCATGCCCGAGAACGTCGTCGTCGTCGAATCGCCTGCCAAGGCGAAAACCATCAACAAGTACCTTGGCGGCGCCTACAAGGTGCTTGCCAGTTTTGGACACGTGCGCGACCTGTCGCCCAAGGACGGCTCGGTGCAGCCGGACAACGACTTTGCCATGGACTGGCAGGTGGACGCAAAAGCCGAGAAACATATCAAGGAAATCGCCAAGGCCTGCCGAGGTGCGACGCGCCTTTATCTCGCCACCGATCCGGATCGCGAGGGCGAGGCCATTTCGTGGCACATGCGCCAGGTGCTTGATGAACGCGGCGTGCTGGACGGCGTGGAGATCAAGCGGGTTGTCTTCAACGAGATCACCAAATCGGCGGTGCAGGGCGCGTTCGAAGCTCCGCGCGAATTGGATGATCATCTGGTCAACGCCTATCTGGCGCGCAGGGCACTCGACTTCCTGGTCGGCTTTACGCTGTCGCCGGTGCTGTGGCGCAAGCTGCCGGGCAGCCGGTCGGCGGGCCGGGTGCAGTCTGTCGCCCTGCGTCTGGTGTGCGAGCGCGAGGCCGAGATCGAGGTCTTCAATGCGCAAGAATACTGGACCATCAAGGGCGAATTCGCCAAAACAGACGGCGCGAAACTTAGCGCGAACCTGACCTATCTGGACGGCAACAAGCTGGACAAGCTGGCCCTGGGCGACCAAGCCGCCGCCGATCACGCGGTTCGCACCATTGAAGCCGCGTCTTTCAGCGTGGCCAAGGTTGAACGCAAGCAGTCGCGCCGCAATCCGGCGCCGCCGTTCACCACCTCGACCCTGCAACAGGAAGCGGCCCGCAAGCTGCATTTCAGCGCGCGCCAAACCATGCAGGTGGCGCAACGCCTGTATGAAGGCGTCAAAATCGACGGCGAGACGGTTGGTCTGATTACCTACATGCGAACCGATGGCGTGCAGATGGCCAATGAAGCCATTCAAGCCAGCCGTGGGCTGATCGGCGGACGGTACGGTCAAAACTACGTGCCCGAGAAACCGCGCATGTACAAGACCCGCGCCAAGAACGCGCAGGAAGCCCACGAAGCCATTCGTCCCACCGACGTCACACGAACACCTGAACAGGTCGCCGGGCTTCTGCCGGACGACCAGAAACGCCTTTATGCCCTGATCTGGCAACGCACCATCGCCAGCCAGATGGCGTCCGCCGTGCTCGATCAGGTGGGGGCCGATATTGCGGCGGCCGATGGTTCGGCCGTTCTGCGCGCTACCGGATCAGTCGTTGCCTTCGATGGCTTTTTCAAGCTGTACCGGGAAGGGCGCGACGACGCGGAAAACAATGGCGATGATGGCGAGCGCATCCTGCCCGATTTGCGCGAGGGCGAGGGGCTGGAGCGGCGCAAGGTGCTGCCGGAGCAACATTTCACGCAGCCGCCGCCGCGCTATTCGGAAGCCAGTCTGGTCAAGCGCCTGGAAGAACTGGGCATCGGCCGTCCATCCACCTATGCAACGATCCTTTCGGTGTTGCAGGACCGCGATTACGTGCGGCTTGAAAAACGCCGTTTCCTGCCCGAGGACAGGGGCCGTCTGGTCACCGCCTTTTTGTCGAACTTCTTCCCGCGTTATGTGGAATATGATTTCACCGCCGACCTAGAAGGCAGCCTTGATGAGGTGTCGGATGGCAAGGTCGAATGGAAGGGTTTGCTGGGCCAGTTCTGGGAGAAATTCCATGAAGCCGTGGATGCCACCAAGGATCTGCGCACCTCGCAAGTGCTCGACGCGCTGAACGAAACCCTGGGCCGCCACTTCTTCGGCGAGGGCGATGATGGCCAACCGGCCCGCGCCTGCCCGACGTGCGAGACCGGCGAACTTAGCCTCAAAATCGGTCGCTACGGCGCGTTTATTGGCTGCTCGAATTATCCGGAATGCCGCTACACGCGGCGGTTGGTCGCCGCCGGCAACGGTGACGAAGGGGGTGAGAACGGCGCCGACAATGGCCCGCGCGTTCTTGGCGCCGACCCGGAAACCGGCCTCGAAGTTACCTTGCGCCAGGGCCCTTATGGCCACTATGTGCAACTGGGCGAAGCCCAAGGAACGGGCAAGACCAAAACCAAACCCAAGCGCGCTTCGCTGGCCAAAAACATGACGGCCGACAGCATCGATCTTGCCCGCGCGCTGGCGCTCTTGAGTCTGCCGCGCGATATCGGGCCGCACCCCGAAACGGGTGAAATGATCAGTGCCGGTATCGGCCGTTTCGGTCCCTATATCCGCTATACGGGAAACTACCTCTCTCTCAAGGGCGAGGACGATGTGCTGAGCATCGGCCTGAACCGCGCCACCGCGCTGATTGCGGACGCACCCAAGAAGGAGCCGGCCAAAACCCTTGGCGAACACCCCAAGGACAAGAAACCCGTCACCCAGCGCTCGGGGCGCTTCGGCCCCTACGTGCAGCATGGCGCCCTGCGCGCCACACTGCCCAAGGGCACGGATGCCGACAGCCTGACCCTGGAAGCGGCGGTCGAAATTTTGGCGGCCAAGGAAGCGCGGGCCAAGGGTAAGGGCAAAGCAAAACCCACAGCCAAGCCCAAGGCAAAGGCGAAGCCCAAGGCAAAAGCCAAGGCCAAGGCCAAGCCAAAGGCAGCTAAGTAGTTTTGGCGAAGTCCCGCAAAACAAAGGCCGAATTTCCCAGCCATGAAGCCATCGCCGATTTCGTGCGCCAAAGCGACGAGCAGGTGTCGCGCCGCGAAATCACCGAGGCCTTCAATCTGGATATGAACCAGCGCTCGGAACTGCGCGACGTTCTGGCCGACATGTGCGCGGCCGGACTGATCGAAAAGGGCCGCCGCCGGACCTATCGCGCGCGCTTGTCCCTGCCCAACGTGGCGGTTCTCGAAGTGACGGGAACCGACGATAACGGCGAGGTTCTGGCCCGCCCGCTGAACATGCGTGATCAGGCGGATGCGCCCCTCATTCATATCCCGCCGGAAAAGCGCAACCGGCGCGCGCTCGGCCCCGGAGACCGCCTTCTGGCCCGATTGACGCCCATAAGCGGTGGCGAATACCGGGGAAAAATCATCCGCCGGATTACCGAGGCCCCACTTTCGGTGCTGGGAATCGTCGAGATCGTGCGCGGCGAAATGCGGGTGCGTCCGACCGAGCGCGGCGCGCGGCACGATTTCATCGTGGCCACCGGCGAGGCGGCTGGTGCAGGGCCCGGTGATCTTGTCCGCGTTGACGTGATGGAAGGAAAGCGCCTGGGCCTGCGCAAGGCCAAGGTGGTCGAACGTCTGGAGAAGGAAGTTAAGTCCTTCAGCCTGATCGCGTTGCACGATCATGAAATTCCCATCGACCTGGCTCCCGAGGCCGTGGCCCAGGCAAAGGCCGCCGGTCCGGCGCCCGCCGACGGGCGGACGGACTTGCGCGATATTCCGCTGGTTACCATCGACGGGGCGGATGCGCGCGACTTCGACGACGCGGTCTGGGCCGAAGCCGACGCGCACGAAAAGAACCCCGGCGGCTGGCATCTTCTGGTCGCTATCGCCGATGTATCCTGGTATGTGCGCGCCGGCGATGCCTTGGACCGTTCGGCGTATGAGCGCGGGAATTCCGTGTATTTCCCCGACCGCGTGGTTCCCATGCTGCCCGAGGCCTTGTCCAACGGGTGGTGTTCGTTAAATCCCAATGAAGACCGGCCCTGCCTCGCCGTGCACCTGTGGATTGACGAGGCGGGAAAGCCGCTTCGCCACCAGTTCGTGCGCGGGATCATGCGTTCGGCTGCGCGCCTGACCTACGAACAGGCGCAGGCCGCCCATGACGGAAAGGCGGACAAAATTACGAGGCCGCTTCTCAAAACCGTCATCGAGCCGCTGTTCGGCGCTTATGACGCCCTGGTGCGGGGGCGTGAAATGCGTGGCGTGCTGGAATTGGACCTGCCCGAACGCAAGGTGCGCATTGACGCGGACGGAAACGTCGCCGGTATCGATGTGGCGGTACGCTACGACAGCCACCGCCTGATCGAGGAATTCATGATTGCGGCCAATGTGGCGGCCGCCGAAACCCTGACAAAAAAGAAAAAGCCGTGCATGTTTCGCGTTCATGACGCGCCGGGCGCGGAAAAACTGGAATCCCTGCGTCAAGTGCTGGATGGTATCGGGCTGAAACTGCCGCGCGGGCAGGTCATCAAGCCTGCCGCTTTCAATGAATTGCTGGGCCGGGTGGCCGATACGCCCGAGGCCCCGTTGGTCAACGAAATGATCCTGCGAACCCAGGCGCAGGCCGAATACAATCCGGACAATATCGGCCATTTTGGCTTGGCTTTGCACAAATATTGCCACTTTACCTCGCCGATTCGCCGCTATGCCGACCTGCTGGTTCACCGCGCCCTGATGACAGCCTGCAAACTGGGTGATGACGGGTTGGGCGATAATCCACCGGATTTCACACAAGCGGGCGTGCACGTTTCCATGACCGAACGCCGCGCGGCAGCCGCCGAACGCGACGCAGTTGATCGCTTTATGGCGGCCTGGCTGGCCAGCAGCGAAGGCGCGGTTTTTGCCGGGCGCATCGTTGGCGTTCATCGTGCGGGACTGTTTGTTCGCCTGAACGAAACCGGGGCCGACGGCCTGATTCCCAAGAGAAATCTGCCGCGCGATACCTATATCCATGATGAACGCAGGCAAATCCTTTGCGGCAAACATTCGCGCAAGGAATATCGTCTGGGCGATGTGGCCGAGGTCATGCTGGCGGAGGCGACGCCCATAAGCGGCGGCCTGATCTTTCACCTGCTGGAAGGCGCCGCGTCCGAACCCTGGCGAAAGCGCCGTAAACGCAATCGAAAGAACCGCTCGTAATAATCGTGACGGCGCGGTCGAAATGACCGACAATCCGGTGAAACGCGGGTTGATGAAGAATGACGTTTGGTCGGCACATTCGATTTTTGATTATCGTGGCGGCGGTGGCCATAGCCGGTTGCGCGCCTGCCCGCATGATTCCGCCACAAGTCGATGCCGACGGCTTTCCGGTTCAGGCGGCGACGGAAACGTTCGCGGTCGGATATTCCAATATCGAAAAGAAATATATCGATCCGGTCTCCATAGGTGATCTGGCGGTGGAGGGCATGCGCGGGCTTGGCGCAATCGATCCCGCCTTGAGTGTTCGCCGCGAGGGGAACAGTGTTCTGCTGGCATCGGTGGGTGACGAGGTCGCGCGCTTCGAAGTCCCCGACGACGCCGACGCCGACGCCTGGGCGAGCGTTACGGTGGAGGTGTCGCGGGCCGGGCGTACGGTATCGCCTGAAATGAACGATGCGACCGTTGAAGATATTTACGAAGCCGTGTTTGACGGCGTTCTTACCAAGCTGGATCGCTTTTCGCGCTATGCCGGACGGAATGACGCCAAGCGCAATCGGGCGCGGCGTCAGGGCTTTGGCGGCATCGGAATCCGTTTCAAGGCGGCCAAGGACAAGGTTCGCATAACCGAAATCATGGAAGATACGCCGGCGCAGCGCGCGGGCCTGAAGGCCAACGATCTGGTGATTTCCATCGACGGCGTACCGGTCAAGGGGCTCGACACCAAGGAACTGGTTACCCGCCTGCGCGGACCGGTGGAAACCAAGGTTATTCTTATGGTTCGGCGGGATAGGATGACCGAACCTATGAGGTTCGAGTTGGAACGGGCCCACGTGATTCCCAGTACGGTGAGCGAACGCACTGACGACGGTATCTTGATTTTAAAGGTTTCGCGTTTCAATCAAGCTACGTCGCGTTCGCTCAGCCGCAAGATAGAAAACGCGCGTCTTGCGCACGGTGGCGCGCTTAAGGGTATCGTGCTTGATCTTCGGGGAAATCCCGGCGGCCTTCTCAAGCAGGCTATACTTTCCGCCGATCTGTTCCTTACCCAGGGAGAAATCGTCAGGACGCGCGGCCGGCACCGCGACAGCATTCAGTTTTATCAGGCTCGTGGAAGTGACGTCTCGAAGGGGCTGCCGTTAGTCGTGCTGGTTGATGGGAAGTCGGCCTCGGCTGCCGAAATCACCGCCGCGGCCCTTCAGGATCGGGGCCGTGCCATTGTTATCGGCACGACATCGTTCGGCAAAGGTTCGGTGCAAACCGTCGTTCGTCTGCCCAATGATGGCGAGATCACCCTTACCTGGTCGCGATTCGTAGCGCCTTCGGGCTATATTCTGCACCGGCTGGGCGTACACCCCACCATTTGCACCAGTGGCATTACCGCCAAGAGCGCCGACCCCATCGACGGTTTTTTGCGTCAGAAGGATCAAGGCGCGGACGTGATTTCGGCGTGGCGTAACGTGACCTTTGCCGATGAAACGCGCCGCAACGAATTGCGCGCATCGTGCCCCGCCGAACGGCGCACGGTCTCGCGGGATGTCGAATTCGCCCGCCGCCTGATCGAAAACACGGATCTGTATTCGCGGTTTTTAGGTTTTTCCAACACGGCTGCGGCTGCGGCGCATCCGTAAATATCTCATAATCCTTGACAGGCGCGCCGCGCGTAGTATTTTGCGCCGCCTGAGACGAAACACTCCAACCGGACGGATATTGGGAAGATGGCGAAGCCTGCAACAATTCTTGTGAGACTGGTTAGCTCGGCGGACACCGGGTTCTTTTATGTAACCAAGAAGAATCCGCGCAACATGACCGAAAAGATGCAGTTCCGCAAATACGATCCGGTCGCCCGCAAACACGTGATCTTCAAGGAAGCGAAGATCAAGTAAGGGCGGCGTCGCCGTACCCGTTTTTCGGCCGCGCGCCGTGGGCGTGCGGCCTTTTTACGTCAGAAATTTGGCCAGCGCTGCCAGCAGTGTTTCAACGGAAAACGGTTTTTCGATAAAGCCGTCGCATCCGGCCGCGCGAATTTCGCTTTCATCCCCGTTCATGGCGTAGGCGGTCACCGCGATGACCGGTGTCAGTTTCAGCGAATCGGTCGCGCGAATTTGCGCCACGACCTCAAGTCCCGAAATCCCGGGCAGGCGAATATCCATCAAAACCAGATCGGGCCGCTGGTCCTCGAATTTCTCAAGCGCTTCCTCGCCGGTGCGTGCACATACGGTCGCGTAATCCGCCGCCTGTAGCACGTCGTTAATGAGCTTCATATTCAGCTCGTTGTCCTCGACGATCAGGATCGTCTTCGCCATTGCAGTATTATCCTCAAATATCAGGCGACGAGTTCGCCCGCCTGGCTTTTTAGAATGTCGGTCAGGGTCTGGGTGATCTTTGGCCGCGACCGCGAACGCGGGAAAACCAGACCATAGTCAAAGCGTAAGGCCGGTTCAAACGGGATTGCGGAAAGTTTGCCGCGAAGCGCCGTGGCGACAAAGGGGTGAACCAGCGAAACGCCGGCTCCGTCGGCGACCAGATGACAAACCATAACGGACGTTTGCGCTTCAACGGACAGAAGCCTTTGCACGCCCATTCCGCGAAACAGGTTATCGACCCGGTTGCGCAGGCTGGTGCCCTGATCGACCGACACGAAAGGCTCGCCCGAAAGATCCTGGGCCATGACCTTGGTCCGTTTTGACAGGCGGTGACCCGGCGGCGTGATGCACACGCCGTTCACCGAAAACAGGTGCTCGACGTGGACATCTTCCTGTTCGATGGGAAGGGTAACCAGCCCGATATCAAACTGGCCGCCGGCGACACGTTTCTGGATTTGCTCGCGCTGGCCCACCACATCGACCGACACGCGAACCTTCGGATGAGCCTTGGAAAACGCTGCAACGGCAGGCGAAAGTAGGCCGTAGGACAACGCGGGCATGGACACGATGCGCACCGATCCCGCCTGTTGCGAGCGAATGTCGTCGGCGGTGGCGTTCATGCGGTCCATTCCGGCCAGCACCGTTTCGGCTTCATGGAAGAAAATCTCGCCGTCGCTGGTCAGTGACAGCCGCCCGTGGCGGCGGTCGAACAGTTTGAAATCAAGTTCGCGTTCCAATTCCGTGATCAGGCGGCTGATCGCCGATTGGGTCAGATGCAGCATTTCGGCGGCGTGGGTGGTTGTTCCGGTGGCGATAACCGCGCGTATGGCTTCCAGTTGGCGTAGTTTCACGTCACGGGTCCTCCGTTGTCGCTATTCCAATATATCATCGACCAACAATAATTTCTCATTTTTTTTCATAGATTGTTGCCGTTATCCTCCACGACGAATTTGGCAATACCATTTGCGGATCGGGAAATGGCCAGGATTGATCGGGTCGAAATCATCGAGTTTACGCACGAGGTTGCGAACCTCGGCGTCGACTCGTCCGGTTTTGCCCGTGTCTTCGAACCTGGCGGCAAGGGCGTCCAGAGCAATTACGCAATTACCATTTCAGCCGATGACGGGTCGCGCGGCGAATACTGCGCGATGATGTGCGTCAAGCAGATCCATCTGGCGCAGGTTCTCAGGCTGGCGCCTGCTTTGATCGGGCGCGATCCCGATAGCCGGGAAAAGATTTACGACGACTTCAAACACGCTCTGCAGGCGGTGGCATTTGTCGGCGTCGGCCCCATTGACATCTGTCTTTGGGATTTGGCCGGGAAACGTTTGAATACCTCGGTTTCGCGCCTACTGGGGCGTTACCGGGATCGCCTGAAACCCTACGTCAGCGCCATGCGGTGCGACCGCAACGGCGGCTTGTCGTCGCCGGAGGCGGTTGTCGGGTTTGCCGAAGAGTGTGAATCGCGCGGTTACCGGGCTTTCAAATTTCGCGGCTGGAGCGAAGGCGATCCGAAAGAAACCACGGCCTGCGTCGAAGCGTTGGCCAAGCGCTTCAACGGGGATATGTCGCTGATGATCGATCCGGGCGGCGATCTCCGCACGTTCGCCGACGCGCTCTTCGTGGGCCGGGCCTGCGACGAGGCGGGGTTCTTCTGGTACGAAGATCCATTCCGCGATACCGGCACCGCGCAAATGGCGCATCGCAAGCTGCGGCAATTCATCAAAACGCCGCTTCTGATTTCCGAACATGTCCGGGGCTTAGAGCAAAAGGCCTCATGGATAACGGCGGAAGCCACAGATTTCGTGCGCGCCGATCCCGAACTGGATTTGGGCATAACCGGCTGCATGAAAATTGCCCATCTGGCCGAGGCCTTCGGTTTGGATGTGGAAATCCACGGCGCCGGCCCCGCGCATCGGGCGTGCATGTCGGCGATTCGAAACACGAACTTCTACGAACTTTGTCTGATTGGCCCGCAGGTGGGGAATTTCCTGTCCCCGCCCGTTTTCGCCTGTGGCTATTCGGACCAACTGGACGCCATCGGCAACGATGGTTTTGTTCCGGTCCCCGACGGGGCCGGGTTAGGCGTCGAATATGATTGGGACTTCATCAAGAAGAACGCGGTCAACGCGTACGAATTCAATTAGCGCGACGTGAATACCATGGACATCCTTGGCTTGGGATGTTCTAGAATTAACCACTAAGGGAGACCAACGATGAAAACATCTATCAAGCGTCTTTTTGTTACCGGCGTTGCAGCAGCCGGTTTGGCGGTTGTGACGACGGCGGCGATGGCCGGTTATCCTGAAAAACCGATCCGCATCATCATTCCGTTCCCGCCGGGCGGCACCACCGATACGGTTTTCCGTACCGTGCAGCCGTATTTCCAAAAAGCCATTGGGCAGACGGTCGTTATTGTCAACACCAAGGGCGGTGGCGGTTCGGTCGGAACCATTGAAGCCATCCGCGCCAAGCCCGACGGCTATACCATCGGCACCCTGCAGACCAACACCATGGTCGCCCAGGAAGTCGGCCTCGGCAAGTACGCCGATGACGAATACGTCCCCACGGTTTCCATCGGCGATATGCCTTTGGCCGTGACGGTAAATGGCGATGGCAAAATTGCCGATCTCAAGGCCTACAAGGCATTGGCCGAGGCGAACCCCGGCAAGGTCGGCGTGGCCATGGGCGTGGGCACGTTGGCCCATTTTGTTGCCAAGATGATGGAAAACAGCTTGGGCACTCCGCTTAAGCTGGTCAACGCCGGTGGCGGCGCCAAAAAGAAGGCCGCGGTTCTGGGCGGTCACGTCGAAGCCATGATCGATCCGCCTCCGGGCGCCATGGGCGCGCACAAGGCCGGTCAGTTGAAGATGATTGCGGTTTTCGACACCAAGCGTCTCGCCGCTCTTCCCGACGTGCCGACGGCGCGTGAGCAGGGCGTCGATCTGCTGGCCTATCAGACCAAGGGTTTCTTCGTCCCCAAGGGAACACCTGATAGCGTGAAAAAGGTCATTGCCGACGCCATGTGCTCGCTGAATGGCAACACGGAAATGCAGGCCAAGCTGGCCGCCCTCGCGGTCGTGTGGAGCTGCAAATCCGGCGATGCCTACCTGAAGTACATCGACGGCATTCGCCAGGACGTGAAAAAAGTAGCTAAGCAGATGGGCTACTAGAAGATACCAAAGATTCCCGCCCGCCGGTCAGGCCCGGTGGGCGGGGTCGTTTCTGAGAGAACCCTGATGCCACAAGACCGCAAATTCGGCATTCTGATTATCGCGATTTGTGTGCCGCTGTTCATAGAGACCCTGTACTTTCCCACGCGCATGTACGTGCCGCTGGGTGTGGCTTTCTGGCCCCGCCTTATTCTTGGCTTCCTTGCGGCCTGCGGTGCCTTTCTTATCTTTCGCGGCAGTCTCGATAAGGGGCCGTTCGACCGTCTTAATCCCAAGGCGTTTATCGCGGTTGGGATCGCCATGGTCTACGTCGTGCTGCTGGACGCCATTGGTTATTTGCTTTTGACACCGGTTTTTCTATTTGTCGGCAGTTGCATTTTGGCTGGCAAGATCGACCGCAAACAGATCGTGACCGCGACCATCGTCGCCGTGCTTGGCACCGGCATTACCTATCTTGTTTTCCACGACGGGCTGTACGTGCAACTGCCCGAAGGACTTCTCTACTAGCGGATACCTGAGACATGAGTTTTGATATCAACGTGGTTCTTGAGGGCCTGAACCTGGTTCTGCAACCCTGGACCCTGGTCATGATCGTGCTGGGCGTTCTGGGCGGCATTATGATTGGCGTGATCCCCGGTCTGACTGCGACCATGGCCGTGGCGCTGCTGATCCCGTTTACTTTCAACATGCCTGCCGAAGTCGCCATGGCTTTGCTCGTCGTCGTTTACGTCGGGGGCATTTCGGGAGGCTGCATGACGGCCATCCTGATCCGTATGCCAGGAACCCCGGCGTCGGTTGCGACGCTTCTGGACGGCTTCCCCATGACCCAGCAGGGCAAGGGCGGTACGGCCATTGGCAATGCGGTGGTCGCGTCGTTCTTCGGCACCGTGATCAGCGGAATTTTTCTGGTGATCTCGGCCCCGTTTCTGGCTGAATTCGCGCTCAAATTCTTTTACGCGGAATACGCCTCGGTGTGCATTTTCGCGTTGTGCGCCGTGGTTTCCATTACCGGTTCGACCCTGACCCGCGGCGCCGTCACCGCCTTGTTCGGTCTGCTGGCAGCGACGTTTGGTATCTCGGAAGTCGACGGGTTGATCCGGTTTGACCTGGGAACCGAAAAGCTGCTCGGCGGTTTCGGTTTGATGCCGGTTCTGATCGGCTTGTTCGCCGTTTCGCAAATGATGCAGGAAGCGGCCAAGGGGCTGACCACAACCAAGGCCGATGTCAGCAAACTGGGCAGGGTGCTTCCAACCCTGAATGACATTCGCGCCAACATTATCAATTATTTCCGATCCGGCATTATCGGCACCTTTATCGGTATTCTTCCGGCGGTCGGCGGCGCGCCTGCGGCGCTGATTTCGTATTCGCAGGCCAAAAGCGCATCGAAAACACCCGAGAAGTTCGGCAAGGGAATTGTCGATGGCGTGATCGCCGCCGAAACGGCGAACAACGCGACCATCGGCGGCGCGCTGATTATTGCGCTGACCCTGGGCATTCCCGGCGATCCGGTGACCGCCATCCTGATCGGTGGCCTGATGATCCACGGATTGCAGCCGGGGCCGCAGTTGTTCATGAACAACCCCGAGGTCGTCTACGGAATTTATTTCTCGGTCTTTTTCGGTAGCCTGGCGATGATGTGTATCATGCTGTTCGCGGCCAAACCGCTCTCAAGGGTGGTCGAGGTGCCGAAGAACATTCTGCTTCCGTTGTTGTTTGTGGTTGCCGCAACCGGTATCTACAGCATGAACAGCCGGGTTTTCGACGTCTTTACCATGTGTTGTTTCGGTGTCCTTGGTTATGTGTTCGATCGCTACCGCTATCCGCTGGCGCCCTTTATTCTGGGTTACCTTTTGGGCCCGCTGGTGGAGGGCAATATCCGGCAATTGGTGGAAATGCAGGGGCATGCCTGGGATATGCTGACGCGTCCGATTTCGGCTACATTCCTGGTGTTTGCGGCGCTGTTCCTGGGGTTCTCGTTATACAGACACCGTACAAAGAAAGAGGAAAGTCCATGAGCGAATTGCAAAAGATCGGCCTGATCGGCGCGGGACTAATGGGCAAGGGGATCGGCAAGACCTTGCTGGAAAAGGGTTTTCCGGTTGCCGTTTTCGCCCATACGAACCGTGGACCGATTGACGATCTGATCGAGCGGGGGGCTACCGAGGTTGCGACGATTGCCGAACTGGCTGCCGCCTCGCAGGTCATCATCACCTGCCTGCCCAGCATTCCTTCCGTTCATGCCGTCTTCGAAGGGCCGGACGGCATTCTCGAAAATGCGGCTTCCGGCACGGCCATTATCGACACCACCACCAGCGATCCCGAACTGACCAAGGTGCTGGCCGCGCAGGCTGCCGAAAAAGGTCTGCATCTGGTCGACGCGCCGCTTCTGGGCGGCCCGAAAATGACCTGGGAAGGAACGATCAGCATCGTGGTGGGGGGCGACGATGCCGCCATGAAGGTTTGCCAGAACGTGCTCGACAGTTTCGCCGCCGCCGTTTTCCACGCGGGCGGACCGGGCAGCGGCCACACCGCCAAACTGATCAATAATGCGGTGACGCTGACCAATTCGGCAATCCTGTACGAGTCATTTACCGTGGCGCAGAAGATGGGCGTCGATCTGGACACGCTTTACAAGGTCATGGACGCGTCCATGGCGTCCAGCAAGCGCCTTCATGTCATAGCACCTGCGCTGAAGAAGAACGATCACACCAAAACCTTCGCGGTTTCCACCGCGACCAAGGATGTCGTTCTGTATTCGGGCATGACGACGGCGCTGGGCGTTCCGTCCCTGGTGGGTGATGCCACGCGCGCGCTGTATCAGCTTGCCTGCGGCATGGGGTACGGCGAGGAAAACGTCACCCGAATCGCCACGGCCCTGGCCAAACTGGGCGGCACCAGCTTCGGCGACGAATAAAACCGGACCCCAAGTCAAAACGATGGCCGCGCCCACGACCCCGGTTCTTCCCGCCCTGTTGCTGGTGGGGGCGATTGCGGGAACCGTGGCCGCCGATGTGGGCGGGATGCCCATTTTCCGGCTTCCCGCCACGGCTTTCCTGATGGCGTACTTCGTCGTGCGTCGGCACGACCTATCAATCATGGCACGGCGTATGTTGGGACTGGCGGCCGTTCTTGCCGCCGCTGCCCTTGTTTTTGCCGACGCCCCGCTTGGTACAGCCCTTGCGGCGCTGCGTCCCGGTCTGTTTCTGGCCGTGTTCGTTTCGTGCGTAAACATGCTGCGCACGGCGGCGCGTCAGTCGCCGTTTATCCGCCGTTGCGGGTTGCTTGTGGTCAACCAGCCGCCGGGGCGGCGTTATGCGCTGCTAAGCCTGGGCAGCGCGGCGGCCGCCGTCGTTCTGCTGTTCAGTGTGCTTAACCTTTTCGGAACCATGATTGTGCGCGCCGGAAGAGCGGGATCGCCCGCCGTGCGCCGAAGCGTTCTGGCCATGCTCAGGGGATTTGCGCTTACGCCCAGTATTTCGCCGCTGGCCATTCCCTTCGCCGCCATTTCGACAACCTATACCGATATGGACTGGTCCCGCGTCGCCCCGTTGATCGGGGTTGGTATTGTCCTGCTTTGGTTTCTCGGCTGGCTGCTGGATTCCGTTGGCAACAAGCGCGACAGCGACGCGACGACTTCTGGTCATGACGGAGACTGGACCGACTATCTGCGCATGCTGGTTCTGATCGGCGTTCTCGTGGCGACGGTCGTTGGTCTGAAGCAAACGTTTGGTGTCAGCCTGGGTTATGGCGTCATATTCGCCGCACCGATGTTTGCCTTTGTCTGGATGATTTGGCGAAGGTGGAAAGGCGGGGCCGGGTTGTCGAGCTTGCTTGCGGTTCGGCGGGTTTCCATTGGTATGGCCGAGGACCGCAACGAACTGGCCATTCTGTTTTCCGCCGGTTTGGCCGGGGTATCGATCGGCCGCCTGCTTCCCGTGGAGGCCATGGCGCGCGGGCTGGATGCTCTGTCCATCCCGCCCTTCCTAATCCCTGCGGCGATCACGCTGGTTTTCGTGGTAGCCGGGCAACTGGCCTTTCAGCCGATCATGATTTTCATCATTGTTGCGGCGGTGTTGCCCGATGCGCACGCCCTGGGGCTTCCGCCCGCCGTTTTGTTTGCCACCTATTTTCTGGCCTGGGGCCTGATGTCTGTCAATTCACCTTTCAATGTCTGCACCCTGGTTCCGGCGCGTCTGGCGGGTGTTGACTCGTTCACGCTGTGCTGGCGATGGAACGGGGTTTACAGCATGTCGGCGGCGCTGATCGTCGCCATTCTTATGGGCGTTTTCACGCTTCAGTAAAAAGAGGAGTCTGTCACATGAGCGAACAACCCGTCGCTATCGTCACCGCAGCCGGCCAGGGGATCGGCGCTGCAATCGCCCGTGAACTACACGCGCGCGGTTGGCGTCTGGTTCTGATGTCACGCTCGGAAAATGCCGAAAATCTGGCCCGCGAACTGGATGCGGCGGGGCTTGTGGGCTCGGTCACCGACGTGGGCGCACTGGCCGAAGTGGTTGCTTGCGCCATGGAAAAGTTCGGCAGGATCGATGGCGTCGTCAACAATACGGGCCATCCGCCGAAGGGGCCCCTGATGGAGCTTACCGACGACGACTGGCACGCAGGCCTGGACATGGTCGTTCTCAACGTTGTCCGCATGGCGCGGCTGGTCAGCCCGATCATGGAAAAGCAGGGCGGTGGCGCCTTCGTCAATATCTCGACCTTCGCCGCCTTCGAGCCGGACCCGCTATTTCCTATTTCGTCCGCGTTGCGCGCCGGGCTGGGCGGATTTACCAAACTATTCGCTGACGGTTACGCCGAACGCAACATCCGCATGAACAACATCCTGCCCGGGTTCATCGACAACATGCCGGTGACCGACGCCAAACTGGCGCGCACACCCATGGGCAGGCTGGGCAAGGTCGAGGAAATCGCCAAGACGGCGGCTTTCCTGTTGTCATCCGACGCCGGGTTCATTACGGGTCAGAATTTGCGCGCCGATGGCGGGTTGACTCGATCGATCTGATATGCGGTTTGCTCATTGTTCTACGACCATTATTCATTTTTTTTCATAGCAGTGAGAACCTAGTATCAGCTGTGTGCCTGGGTAAGGGCAGGGAAACCAAGAGACACGGGTGGGATCGTAATGAGAGCCGTATTTCTGTTATTTGATTCTTTGAATCGTCTTTCGCTGGAGTGTTACGGCGGGGATACCGTAAAGACGCCAAATTTCAAACGTTTGGCCGAACGGACCATAACCTTCGATACCCATTACTGCGGCAGCCTGCCCTGTATGCCGGCGCGGCGCGAAATCATGACCGGGCGGGTCAATTTCATTCACCGCTCGTGGGGTCCGGTGGAGCCGTTCGACAACGCGTACCCTGAACAACTGGCGGCGGGCGCGGGCGTCTATTCGCACCTGATTACCGATCACCAGCACTACTGGGAAGATGGCGGGGCGACCTATCACACCCGTTTTGACAGTTGCGAGTTGGTGCGCGGGCAGGAAAGCGATCCGTGGAAAGCCATCGTCGAACCCGACTGGGATGCGATCAAGACCAAGTATCACGACTCGCAAAACGGCACCAAGCCGCGCACCAAGTTCGTGCGCAGCATGTTCAGCCGCGAATTCCAAAACGAGGAAGCCGACTATCCGACCGTGCAGTGCTTCGACGAGGCGCTTGATTTCCTCAAGGTCAACCACGATGCGGACAACTGGTTCCTGCATCTGGAAGTCTTTGATCCGCACGAGCCGTTCGATGCCCCTCCGGGATTCCGTGACGCTTATCCGACCGGCTGGACCGGCCCCATTCTGGACTGGCCGCCCAATGGCCCGGTCAACGAATCGCCTGAAATGATCGAGGAGTTGCGCGCCAACTACGCCGCCATCCTGGCTCATTGCGACAAGCAACTGGGACGCCTGCTGGACTACTTCGACGAACACGACCTTTGGAAAGATACGGCGCTGGTGGTTTCCACCGATCACGGCTTCCTTCTGGGCGAGCACGACCAATGGGCCAAGCTGGTCATGCCGTGCTACGAAGAGGTCGCCCATCTTCCGCTGTTCGTCTATCACCCGGAATACCGATCATGCGCCGGCGAGCGTCGTAAGGCGCTGACCCAAACCATCGATTTGATGCCCACGTTCCTGGATATGTTCGATGTGGAAATTCCCAAGGAGGTCGAGGGGGTGTCGTTGCTGAACGTGCTGGAGAAGGACGAGAAGATTCACGACGGCGCGCTGTATGGCGTGTTCGGCGCGGCCATCAACGTTACCGACGGGCGCTACACGTATTTCCTGTATCCCGACGACATCCATTGCGGGGACTTGTATCAGTACACCCTGATGCCGACCCACATGGTCACGCGCTTCAGTGTCGATGAGTTGCAGGAATCGTCACTGGCGGCGCCGTTCGATTGGACGAAGGGGGTGCCGCTGCTCAAGGTGCCTTCGACGCCCAAGTCGCCGCAATACAGCCGCCACGGATCGGGCGCGCAGTTCGACTGCAATACCAAGCTGTACGACGTCGGGGCCGATCCGCTGCAGCAAAACCCCATCGAGGACAAGGACGTTGAAGAAAGGCTGCGCGGGCTGATGGTCGATCTGTTGGTCGGAAACGATGCGCCGCCCGAGACCTACCGCAGGTTTGGCTTAGAAGACTATCTCCTACGATGACCTGGGCGGCTTGTCGGCTTGCTCGCCGACAGGCCGCCACGTTTTCTCATCAAAGAGTAAAAGGTAACTGCAAGATGTATGTTCGTTGCGCCTATTTCGAGGGTGATGTCGCACCCGAAAACCGCGAAAAATTCGACCGCTTTTTTGAAGAACAGGCCGTTCCCCTGATTAACAAGTTTCCGGGCATTCGCGGCGTGCGGCTGCTTCGTAGCGAATGGCGCGAAGAAGGTGCGCCCAATGTCTATCAGACCATCGAATTGACCTTCGAGAGCCGCGAGGACGTGGAGGCGGCCCTGGCCTCACCGGCCCGTGAAAAGAACCTGGAGAACACACGAAACAGCGGGATCATGGATTTGTTCGACGGCACGGTCCGTCACATCAATTACGCGGTTCCGGCATATCGCTAAACACTGCTTAACGGAGAAGATAATGGCTTACGCAGCTAACAAGAAATCCAAGTACGTTTACACCATCGAAGACATTCCGCTGGTTCCGCTGACCGAAACGTCGAGCACGCGTTTCGTGGCCGCCGACGGCGCCCTTCTCAGCTTCATCCAGAACCCTCCG
>JADHSV010000004.1 GCA_016776725.1 Rhodospirillales bacterium | reverse complement strand
CATTGCTTTCATAGTTGGCCGTCATGTAACGGACACTGGCATGCACGCCGACCTGATCAAAGTCGCCCTTATATTCGGCGGCGACGCCGAAGTTGGTTTCCTGGTCGCCGTCGTCGTCGCTCAGCTGATCGTCGTTTTCCGCACCCAAGTCCGGAGTGTAGCTGGCACCCACGCGGAAGCCGCTCATGGAGGGGCTGTAGTAGGTGATCTTGTTGGCGTCGCCGGAGTCGCCAACGCTGCCGGGGCCTACGATGGCACCAGAGCTGTTAGTGAAGAAGTTTTCACCGTCGTAGCCGCCGGCGGCGGTCAGCAGGCTAAAGCCGCCAACTTTCATGGCGTCTTCGGCGCCGTCTTCGGTGCCGAGGTTGATGGTGCCCCAGTCGCCTTCGAGCCAGATCATGGCTTCGTCGGTGCCTTCGTTTTCGAATTCGTATTCGATCTTCGCGCCATACTCGAGGCCGTTGTCGGCAGTCGCTTTGGCTTTGAAGACGATTTCCGCGTCATCCGTGGAGAACTTGTAACCACGGGTGTAAGAAGACGTCGTCGCCGTGATCGGATCCTGATCGACGAAGGAGGCTTCAAATTTCACGTTGCCGGACATGCCCAGTTCGGGGCCGGCGGCGAGGGCCGGGCCGGCCAGAAGGGCGGTACCGACGATGGCGGTCGTTCCAAGAAGAATCTTTTTCATCATTCTCTATCCTTAGGTTTCAGGCTGATTTCAGCCCCTTGTTTACCCCTGAATTCTCCGTGTCCCCATTCTCGGTCTTGTCGACCATTTCAGGTGTCCACGAAGAAACCGCAGGCATAAAACCGCGAAAAGCCTGCGTTGGCAACCGTTTCGAGGGCTTTGGTGTAACATTTTTAGCGGCGTGTGTTTTTTTTGTCACACAGCGCAAAAGCCGCGGATTGCGGGCTCATCGGCCCTTATTGTTGCGAAAGCGCCGCTTTCAGGGAGAGAAGTTTGCCCTTGTAGGGCTTCCAGCGTGTGTGCCCAATAGCTTCGGTTTCTTGGACATCGAAGCAATCTTCGTCCTCATCCAGCCCGCAGAAATCCAGCATTTTCCGGGTTGTTACGTCCACGTCCCCAGCCAAATTCTCGTAATCCACGTCGAACACGGGGGTCGGGCAAACGTTTCGCCAATGGTCCATCAGGCGCACATATTCCCCATGGAAATGGGCAATGTTTTCCAAGTCATAGGCGTAAGCGTGCCCCTCGGCGAAAGTTTGCGCGAAAATCGAAAAGCACGTGTCCATGGCATCTCGCCGGCAATGAATAATCCGCGCGCGCGGAAACAAAAGCGCGATCAAACCCAGACGCAGGAAGTTGTCGGGCGTCTTGTCAACGAACCGCCGCGTTTGCGGAAACATGCGCGACATGCGGTGCAAATAGATTGCGGCCAGCCGCTGGACCTTTTTTCGGTCCAGCAGATCGACGCAGGCCGGGAACGCCAGACTGCCGCCACCCAGCATATCCGGCAACTCATCCGCCAGAATGGTGAAGTCCTTCGTTTCACCGGCGCCGCCCACCCAGCGGTGGTTGGCGAGAATTCGCTCGACCCGCGCTGCCCCCGAACACGGCATGCCGACAATGAAAACGGGCCGGTCGTCGGCCATGCCGTCTTCTTGCCGGGCCGCGAAAAATTCCGCATCGAATTTCGATATGAGGCGATCATTGCCCTCGCGGACAGTATCCGGGTCATAGTTGAAGGCCGCGTTGCGGATTTTGTTGGCGCGGATGTAGTGGGGGAAGGAGTCGTCGTATCGCCCTTTTTGCTCCAGAACCCGACCCATATCAAAACAAAGCTCGGCGACGGCGTTTTCATCGGATTTATCATTTTCGATAAACGACGCGGCTTCGCGTAACTGATCGTCGGTGAACTCCGCGTCCGGGTCCGCCGCCATAGTGCGGAATACAAGGGCCAGATCGGGGTCGATGTGGCGCAGGGTATCAATAACGTCGCGCGCTCGCTCGAAATCGCCCCTGTCCTGAAAGATCTTTGCGTGCCGCAGGTAGGCCTGGGCGAACTCGGGAAACTCCTGCTCCAGACTCTCATAACAGGTCAGGGCCTCGCTGGTTCGTCCCGCCGCCGTCAGGATATCGCCGTAGTTCAGACGGAACTGTGGATTTTTCGGGGACAGCGAAACCGCTTTGCGCGAATGGATTTCCGCTTCTTCCCGGCGGCCTCGGCGGTTGAGAACAAGAGCCACATCGTTGTGGGCCGGGGCCAGGCCGTCATCCAGTTCGATGGCGCGCTCAAAGGCGGCAACGGCTTCGCGCGCCCGGCCAAGGCTGTCCAGCGTCCGCGCACGTTTGAAATGCAAGGGTGCGGTGTCCGCCCCGACGGCCAGCGCGGCATCGAACTCGGCCAGCGCGGCTTCGCGCTCGCCAAGTTCCATTAGCGCGCTTCCCAGGTTCATGCGGGCGCCCGCGTGACCGGGCGTCAGGCGCGCGGCTTCCCGAAGAAGCGGGGTTGCTTCGTCAAGCTCACCCTTTTGCAGCAGCGCGGCGCCCAGGTGAAGCCGGGCGCCGGCGGCCTCGGGTTCCATATCAATGGCGGTTCTCAGGCTTTGAATTGCGCTCTCGATTTTACCCGACGCCAACAGGGCGCCGCCCAGGTTGACATGGAACTCGGCGACATGCCCCTTTTCTTCGATGGCCTTGGAAATCAGCTCGATAGCCTGTTCCACGTGGCCTGTTTGCATGGCGACCAGTCCCAGCAAATAGGTGGCGTCCGCATGGTCGGGTTCCTTGGAAAGCACCTGGCGCGCTCGGGTTTCGGCGTCCTTCAGGCGTCCTTCGCGGTGAAAACGGACGGCTTCGGCGAACGCCGCCTTGGTCTCGGCGGGCGGCGGCGCCAGACGGTTTTCTTTGCGGTAGGCCGCGCCGCCCGGCCCCGCCTTGATCGATCCCGTCCCCGACATTCCAAACGACTTTTTCGCCATAACACCCCGACGCGCCATATGATTTCGATTTGGCCGGTTTACAGGGTTGTTGGGGGTCCGGCAAGGCCTCCAATTGCGGCTACACCGGCGAATCCGCTGCCTTTCAGCCGCCGGACCGTTTTCGCGTCAATACCGCCCAGTGCATAAACCGGAATACGCGATGCGTGGCACCACAAGGCAAAGCGCAGCGGTCCCAGCGATTTCGCGCCCGGATGGCTGGCGGTCGGAAATACCGGCGACAACAAAACGGCATCGGCGCCGCAGTGTGCGGCACGCGCCATTGCTGCCGGTGAGTGGGCCGCTGCTGTTACCAGGAACCCCGGCCTTTTTTCCGGGGTTCCGCCCCAGGCGATAGGGCCGCGCCGTGCCGCCCATTCCGGCACATGCACGCCATCGGCGCCGACGGCCAACGCCAGACGCCAGTCCCCGGCAATCAGCAGGCGCACGCGGGCCTGGCGGCAGATACGCGCCAGCCGGCGGGCCAGTGCGGCTCGCCCCGGATCATCGTAATGGCGCAGGATAACGGCGCTCCCCGGCGGCAAGCGGCGCGCCGCGGCGCAAGGGTCGGGCAGGCGGACGGTGTCGGTCATGAGGATAATCGGCGGCAGGGTTGCTTCGCTGCGTTTGAACCGCCTCATTGCATCTGTTAGGTTTCCGCCCACTTTCCAACCTTCCCATTTCAAGGATCTATGGTATCGCACATGACCAGCGAAACGGATATCGCAACAAATCTTGCCGCCGTCAAAGCCCGAATTGACTTGGCCGCCGCCGAGGCCGGGCGCGAAACGCACTCAATTGAGCTTGTCGCCATCAGCAAAACCAAGCCGGCCCCGCTCATTCGCTCCGCCATCGCGGCCGGTCAAAAGGTGTTTGGCGAGAACCGGGTGCAGGAGGTTGAGAACAAATGGCCCGAGATTAAGGCCCAATACCCGGACGTGCGCCTTCATCTGGTCGGTCCGTTGCAGCGAAACAAACTCAAGCGTGCCGTGGCCTTGTGCGATGTTATCGAAACGGTGGACCGCGAAAAACTGGTTCGCGCCCTGGTCGATGAAATGGCGGCCACGGGCCGCACGCTCGACTGTCTGGTTCAGGTGAATACGGGTGAGGAACCCCAAAAGGCGGGCATTCTTCCAGCGCAAATCGACGAATTCCTGAACATATGCCGCAAGGATTATGACCTGCCGGTGGCCGGGCTTATGTGCATCCCGCCTTTTGACGAAGAACCGGCGTTTCATTTCGCCTTGCTGGCGGAAATGGCGCGGCGCAACGGTTTACAGACGATCAGCATGGGAATGACCGGGGATTTCGAATCCGCGATTCGCTTCGGGGCGACCCATGTTCGCGTGGGAACCGCCATTTTCGGGGCACGGCCGCCGTTTAAACCGACGCAATAACGTTCAGGAAGGTTTCGGGCTCGCATTCAGCCAACAGGGTCAGAAGGTCGGCTTTGGCCAACGCGACGCATCCCTCGGTGGGCGAAAAATCGGCCTTGGCCACATGCATGAAAATGGCGCTGCCCAGGTTTGGTTTCGGCGGCCGGTCGTTGTATCCCAGGACGACGACGATGTCGTAGAGCGCGTCCTCGCGCCATAATTTCTCGTGCCCGCCCGCGTGCGGAAGAAAAACCAGTTTGTTGTATTCCAAATGGGCCGGATCGTCGGACCAGCCCATGTCCGGCGCAATGGTACGGCATGGCAAGGGTGGCGGCAGCGGTTCCAGGCGGTCGGCGCGGTACATGACCTCGCGCAGGGCGAAGCGACCGGCGGGCGTCGCGCCGTCACCTTCGCGTTTATTCAGGGTTACGCCCGACCGGCCCAGGGCGCAGCGTACACGCCGCGTGCCCCATTCGATGAGACCATCGGGATGAACCTGAATTTCCATGACGTCTTAATATGTACCGGTCAGCGTGGGCTGCACGGCCGTCGGCTGGGCCAATAGCGCCGAGGCCTCGTACTTGTGCAGGGCCGACAGCATGGCCTCGCTGAACCAGCCGCCGGCCGGCGCGACCGCGCCGTTCGGCTGGGCGTCACGTTCGGGTTGTTTTTCGTCGGGCTCGTCCTTCATTTTGGGGAGCGCGCTCAATTCCATGACGGCCAGCGACGGCGTGATGGGTGAAAGTGGCGCCAGCGCCGACAGCTCAAGGGGGCTGGGCGCTTGCGCGATCGCTGGCGTGGGTTTGAGCGCCGGCAGCGGCGCCAGTGCGCCTAAATCCGGAAGGCCCGTCTGCGCGCTTTCGGCCGAGGCGATGGCCACCGGGGCATCTGATTCGTCATTCACCCCCAGAAACGCGAGCACGTGCTCGCCCACATCCTTGCCCGTGGTTTCGTCGAGGAATGCGTTGGCCGTGGCGGCCACTGCGCCAATGGGGCCGCCAAACAGGGCGCCGCCCGCGACCCGGGCGCCGGGGTCGATTTCATCGCCGGTCATGGCGCGATAAATGGTGGCGACGATGGGGATGTGCTGTAGGGGATTAATAATGTCGATGAAGTCGGCGAAGGTGAAGCCGTCCTCGCCGAAGGCCTGGAACGAGCCGCTATCGCCTGCCCGCGCGGCCGCCGGAACGGCCTCGGGCGTCATCGTTGGTCTGATTTCGGTGGTTGTCATATCGTTTTCGCCAATATCTGTCCCGGGATTTATGCCGCAATCCCCGTGCCAGTGTCGAAAACGTTTATTTTCAATAAGTTAAAGATAGGCGCGCCCGGTTTAATCTGCCCATGCGGAAGGATTTGCCGGGTGATCGTTTAAAAAAGGTGGCCGCTACGCGTCTGCTTGGTGCGCAGATATGTTTCGTTGTGGCGGTTGGACGGGAAGCGGTGCGGGACCCGCTCGGCCACATCGACGCCGCACCGCTGCAGCGCCTCCACCTTGTCGGGGTTGTTGGTCAGCAGGCGAACGCTTTCAATATTCAGGCTCCGCAGCATCTGGGCGGCCGGAAGGTAAACGCGCTCGTCGGCGTCGAAACCCAGCTGCTCGTTGGCTTCAATGGTGTCGAAGCCCTGATCCTGCAGTTCATAAGCGCGCAATTTGTTGACCAGGCCTATGCCGCGCCCTTCCTGGGCCAGATACAAAAGCGCGCCGTAGCCTTCGGCGCCGATGGCGGCAATGGCCGCGCGCAATTGTTCGCCGCAATCGCAACGCAGGCTGCCCAAAAGATCGCCGGTGAAGCATTCGGAATGCAGGCGCGTTAGCACTGGCTTTCCGGGCCCGGGATCGCCGATCAGCACGGCCAGATGTTCCAGCCCGCCGTCGTTGGGCCGAAAGGCGATGATCCGGCTGTTTTCCGCGCCGTCCAGGGGAACCCGCGCTTCGCTGACGATTTTGAGCGTTCGCGCCGTCGTGTACTCGTACTGAAAAACGTCGCCCGCATCGACCACGAACAAATCATGGCGAACCGCCCAGGCATCCAGATCGTCGGCTTCGGGGTCGACGATGACCGCGCACAGGGCCGCCGGAAGCAGGCGGGCCACCTTGGCCAAGCCCACGGCCGCGCTGGCACAGCCATACCGCGCCGCGTCGGCAACGGCGAAATCAGGGCCCTCGGCGGGTAATTTGGCCAGGGGGTCGGCAACATCACGCAAGACTTCGGCGCTGACCTCGGCTTGAGGAGCAAGGGTCACGACATTGGCCTCGCTTGTGGCCATGTTCCGCGTATTTTGGCCCAGCACCTCGGCCCGGCGCGCCGTGATGGCCAACACGAAATCTCCGCCGCTGAGTTTGCCAAGCCGTTCCAGAGCCTCGGGCGTGGCCGCCTCGCTGGCCAGCACCAGGGCTGCTTCACCGCCCGCGGCGCGAAACGCAACCATGCGCCCGCGGCGTAATTCCGCCACGGCGCGGTCCACGGACAGCAGCGAAGCCGGTTCGCGCGAGGCAGGCATGGGGGCGGTTTGATAGCGATGAGGCATGGGGTTTCGTTCACAAATTACGCAAAATCCGCCGGGACCATAACGCCAAACCCCCGGCCGGGAAAGCGGCGAATGGGGCGAAAACGTTTGACCCTTGAAATCCAACACGTTCTTTCGGAAATATATGGCCGGAGATATGTGATATAAAGGCGTGGCGTCAATCGGGTCGGGGTTGCCCGCAACGCGGACCAGCGCCCGAAGGGGGAGAGCATGACCAGCAGCAAGCGCATTCTCATCGTGGATGACGACGAAGTTCTGTTGCAGATGCTGGCCGAGCAGTTGCAGCTGCACGAGGAATTCAGCACCGCCTGCCTCACCTCGGCCGGTGAAGCCCTTGAGCGTACGAAAACCGATTATTTCGATATCATCATCCTTGACGTGGGCCTGCCCGATATGGACGGACGCGAGGTCTGCCGCCTTATGCGCCGAGGGGGCGTGAAGTCGCCGATCATCATGCTGACCGGGGCCGATACCGATGCCGATACCATTCTGGGCCTCGATTCGGGCGCCAACGATTACATCACCAAGCCGTTCCGCCTGGGGGTTCTGCTGGCCCGCCTGCGCGCCCACATCCGTCAGCACGAACGCAGCGACGACGCGGTTTTCACCATCGGGCCCTACACCTTCCAGCCCAGCGCCAAGATGCTGATCGACGAGGAAAAAAATAAAAAGATCAGGTTGACCGACAAGGAAGCCGCGATCCTCAAATACCTGTACCGTACCGGCGACAAGGTTATAGGGCGCGACGTGCTGCTGGACGAAGTGTGGGGTTACAACGCGGGCGTCACCACCCACACCCTGGAAACCCACGTCTACCGCCTGCGCCAAAAAATCGAAGCCGACCCGTCGAACGCCCGCATCCTCGTAACCGAACCGGGCGGCTACCGGCTGGTGGCGGGGGCCGCACATTAGCTTCGGGTGTTTGCCACTCAGTAAATACCGCCCCTTAGCGGTTTTTGGGCTTCGAAGTCGCTCAGGTGGCCGTTCAGGATGTTCAGCAACGGCTTGCCGTCGTAGGTGAGAGAACTCCAGCCATTTTCCCTGACCATGGCGATGGTTTTATTCTGCTCGGCGACGGCTTCGTCGAAACGGCCGGCTTCGGCGTAGGCCGCCGCCAGGGTGTCGCGGTTGAGGATCATGTGAGCCGGTGTTTTCACAAATTTCTCGAAGCGGACGGCGGCTTCGGCGAACTCGATGCTTTTTTCCGCATCCCGGAGACCGTCCTCGGGGCTGGTGGCGAGGACGCGGGCCTTGCCGCCATAAGCGATCACCGTGGCGCTGTCCTTCACCGGACCGGAACGCGCGCTTTTCAGCCGGGCGGCCACGGCAAAGTCCTCAAGCGCCCACTCGTACTGGCCCATAAGGGCGAAAATCCTGCCCCGCGCGGCGTAAGCGTAGCCGTATTTTTCGGGCATGACCCGTATGGATTTGTTGCAGTCGTCCATGGCCGGCTTTAGCTGACCTTTCCAGATTTGGGCCTCGCAACGTTTGAAATACGAATAGTAGAAGACCTTGTCGTCGACGGCGACCTGCAGGGCCTGATCGATGGCCGCGATAGTGCCGTCCCAGTCGCCCTGAACGGAACTTTGCCGGCCCTGTTCGATGAATTCCACCCCCGGCAGCGGGGCGCAGGCGGACAGCCCGGCGACCGCGGCTGCCAGTGTCCAGACAAGTTTCGGCGAATGCATGATTTCGTCCTCCTTTGAAGGAGTCCCGGCGAGGATTCTGATCAACTGCGCGGGCGCCGTCAATAGCTTCGTTCCGCGGGAAAACGCAGGCTCGATCATGGCTGGTTGGAATCCCCCCTCCAGAGGAGTAAAATACCCGCCATCGCATCTGAACAGCCGCTACCCCAAGGATGTTTCCTCCTGAAGCGAGGGAGATGTGAAATTGACCTATCTTCGATATCTTTACGCCGCCCTGGTCATTACCGGGATGGCGCTCGCCCTTGCCCCTGAGCCAGCCGAAGCCGAATTGATCGGCCTTGTAAAGCAGGTGAAGGCAGACGCCTTCGGAACCCCGCCCGGCGCCCAGCGCGAGGAGAAAATTCCGCGCTTTCCCGTGGTTCACAACGAGTTGCTGGAGACCGGCCAGGGCTCGGCGATGCTCGTCGAATTCCTCGACAAGACGCTTCTTACCCTCGGCGCCGGGGCCAACCTGGTGGTCGACACCTTCGTTTATGACCCGAAAACCAAGCAAGGCACGTCGGTGTTTAACCTGACGGTGGGAATACTGCGTTTCGTCTCCGGAAATATGATCGACGACAACGTCAGCATCGTCACGCCGACGGCAACCATCGGCATTCGCGGCAGCGATGCCCTGATCACCGTTGCGCTTGATGGATCGACGGCAGTCAATGTCTTCTCCGGCCGATTCTCAGTCTCCAACTCGGATGGAAGCGAACAGGCCACCGTCGGTCCCGCCCAGAGCACATCGGTATCGTCGGCAGGATCCGTCAGCCCGGTCGCAGCCGGCACGTCCAATCCTCCCAATACGCCGGAGGCGGGCAGCTCTCCGGCCAGGGGAGACGATCCGGGCAGGGGAGAAGATATAGAAGACCGCGGCAGCGGCGACGAGGGTGACATCGACATCGATGGCGACCGCGACCGCGACGACGATGGCCACCACGACGACGGGTGGACGTACTATCCAACCGTCCCCGGTCCCGCCCCCGGCTCTGGTCCCAGCCCCGGCTTCGGCTCCGGCCCCGACCCCGGCGGGGGCAATGGTGGAGACGACCATCCCGAGGACGATCATCCCGACGACCACGACGACGACCACGGCGATGACCACGGCGACGACCACGGCGACGATGGCGGCGACGACGGGCACTGAGCGCACGCCAAAAAGGCGAACGCTTCTTTCCATAAATGCGAATGTGGCGCATTGCGCTTTGCATTCTGCCTCTCTGCGCCCCGGCGCGCTTCGCGCCCTTGTGCAAACGCACCAACAAATCCCGGAAGTCCGCCAAACGGGCGTTTGGCACGGGGTTTGCTTCGTATTGGGCATGGATGGAACGCCGATTATCGGCAAGTTGGATTGGACATTCATTAGAAGCTTTGTTTTTTCATTCTCCTCCCTGTGAAAGCCTCCGGCCGGGTCGCGGTGCCCCCCCCGAGAAAGTCATTTCTCAAGCGATCCGGCCATCTTTTTTCCCCGCAATTGAAGCAAACACCCTTGGCGCGGACGCCAAGGCGCTATATCTCTCCCCTCATGAGCACTGCAAAGACAAACCTGATCGGGCTGTCGCGCGACGAACTGGCCGCCTTTTTGACGCAAATGGGCGAAAAGCCCTTTCGCGCCAAGCAGCTTTGGCACTGGATCTATTTCCGGGGCGAGACCGATTTTTCGCGCATGACGACCCTGGCCAAGGACTTCCGCATCCGGCTGGCCGAAACGTGTTCGCTGGAGCGCCCCGGCGTCACCACCGAGCTGCGCAGCGAGGATAAATCGCGCAAGTGGCTGCTCAAGTTTGATCAGGGCCACGAGGCCGAGTGCGTGTTCATCCCCGAGGATGACCGCGGCGCGCTGTGCGTTTCCTCGCAGGTGGGATGTACGCTGACGTGCAAGTTCTGCCACACCGGCACGCAGCTGTTCGTGCGCAACCTGAGCGCCGCCGAGATCGTCGGCCAGGTGATGGTGGCCCGCGACTCGTACGGCGAATGGCCGGCGCCGGCGGGTGATCGGCTGCTGTCCAACATCGTCGTCATGGGCATGGGCGAGCCGCTCATGAATTACGACGAGGTGGCCAAGGCCCTGCACATCATCATGGACGGCGAAGGCATCGCCATTTCGAAGCGCAAGATCACGCTGTCCACCTCGGGCGTGGTGCCGCTGATTCGCCGCTGCGGCGAGGAATTGGGCGTCAAGCTGGCCATTAGCCTGCACGCCGTGACCGACGAGTTGCGCAACGAGATCATGCCGATTAATCGCAAATACCCCCTGAAAGAACTGCTGGCGGCGTGCCGCGAGTATCCGGGTGCCGACAACGCCCGGCGCATCACGTTCGAATACGTCATGCTCAAGGACATCAACGATTCGCCCGCAGATGCCCGTGCGCTGGCCAAACTGGTGCGCGGCATTCCGGCCAAGTTTAACCTGATCCCGTTTAATCCGTGGCCCGGGGCGATTTACGAATGTTCGACGCCGCAGGCCATGCGGCGGTTCTCGGGCATCCTGAACGATGCCGGATATTCGGCCCCCATCCGGCAACCTCGCGGGCGCGACATCATGGCGGCGTGCGGCCAGTTGCGTTCGGCCACCGAGCGCGAGCGCCTCAGCCGCCACAAGGCTCGGATCGCCGAGGGCGTTGAAGACAACCACTAGCTTGCCCACGCCCGCGAAATGCCTATACTGCGCCCGCAATTTTAGGCGAACCCAAACACGTAAAGGCGCGTATCCATGAAAGGCGAAGTCAAAAAGGTCGTTCTCGCTTACTCGGGCGGGTTGGACACATCCGTTATCCTGCGTTGGCTGCAGGACGAATATAACTGCGAAGTGGTCACCTTCACCGCCGACATCGGTCAGGGCGAAGAAGTCGAGCCCGCGCGGGCCAAAGCCGAGATGATGGGCATCAAGGAAATCTATGTCGAGGATCTGCGCGAGGAGTTCGTGCGCGACTTCGTGTTTCCCATGTTCCGCGCCAACGCCATTTACGAAGGCACGTACCTTTTGGGCACCTCCATCGCCCGGCCGCTGATTTCCAAGCGCCAGATCGAAATCGCCGAGGAAGTGGGCGCCGACGCCGTCTCCCACGGGGCCACCGGCAAGGGTAACGATCAGGTGCGTTTCGAGCTGGGCTATTATGCGCTCAAGCCCGACATCAAGATCATCGCCCCGTGGCGCGAATGGGATTTGAATTCCCGCACCAAACTCATTGAGTACGCCGAGAAGCACCAGATTCCCATTCCCTTGGACAAGCGCGGCGAAGCCCCCTATTCGGCGGACGCCAACCTTCTGCACATTTCGTGCGAGGGCAAGGCGCTGGAAGACCCGTGGCAGGAAGCCGAGGAATACATCTACACCCGTTCGGTCTCGCCCGAAGCCGCGCCCGACAAACCCACGTATGTTGAGATCGACTTCGTTGAGGGCGATCCCGTGGCCATCGACGGCGTGAAGATGAGCCCGGCCACGCTGCTGACCAGGCTCAACGAACTGGGCGGGGACAACGGCATCGGCCGCATGGACATCGTGGAAAACCGCTTCGTCGGCATGAAGTCGCGCGGCGTTTACGAAACGCCCGGCGGAACCATTCTGTTCAATGCCCGGCGCGGCGTCGAAAGCCTGGTCCTCGACCGCGCCGCCCAGCACCTCAAGGACGAGCTGATGCCCAAGTACGCCGAAATGGTCTACAACGGTTTCTGGTTCGCCCCCGAACGCGAAATGCTGCAGGCCGCCATCGACCAAAGCCAAAAACTGGTCACCGGCACCACCCGCATGAAGCTCTATAAGGGCAACGCCACGGTGGTCGGCCGCAAGTCCCCCAACAGCCTCTATTCCGAAGAAATCGCCACCTTCGAAGCCGACACCGTCTATGACCAGACGGATGCGACGGGCTTTATCAGGCTGAACGCCCTTCGCCTTCGCTTGCGTAAAGCCGTCGGCGGCTGAGAACGCCTGCGACGACATAGAAATGACGAAGGGCGCGGGAAGTTATTTTCCGCGCCCTTTTCCTGTGCATATTTAGCCCGAATACGAAAACCGGAAAACCGGGGACAGTATACCATTTATCAAATTTTTTCGTGACTTTGCCACGAACGACCGGACTGTCGCGCAGACCAATAAGGTCGAGACGTAAAAATGGTATACTGTCCCCGGTTTTTTAAAGCACGATGAGCCGAACCACAACTAAGATCAACGCCTTGATCTTAGTTGACTTGCCCCGTCTCCAGCAGCCTCTCCACATACCCCGGCACCACTTCGGTGGCCGGGCCGTAGTGGGATTCGGCGAACAGGGTTGCGCTTTCGGAGGGTTCCAGGTTGAGTTCGACGGTGTGGGCGTTTGTCGACAAGCGGGCGTGCTGAACGAAGCCTGCCGCTGGGTAGACATTGCCGGACGTGCCGATGGAGACGAACAACGCGCAGGTCTCCAGGGCTGCGAAGATGCGTTCCATCTGCAGGGGCATTTCGCCGAACCAGACGATGTGGGGGCGCATGCCGCCGGGCCGGCCGCAGTCGGCGCACACGTCGTCCCGCGACATGTCGCATTCCCAAACGAGGGTTACGCCGCAATGGGCGCAGCGCGCTTTCACGTGTTCGCCGTGCATGTGGATGAGGTTTTTGGAGCCCGCGCGTTCGTGCAGGTTATCCACGTTCTGGGTGACGATCAGCACGCTTCCCGGCCATTCGGCTTCCAGCCGCGCCAGCGCCGCGTGGGCCGCGTTCGGCCTGACATCGCCTTCGCGCAGTTTGCGCCGCCGCGAATTGTAGAACTCGTGCACGCCCTCGGGGTCGCGGGCGAAGGCTTCGGGCGTGGCGACTTCCTCCAGCCGGACCTTGGCCCAGATGCCGTCCGCGTCGCGGAAGGTATCGAGACCCGATTCCTTGGAAATGCCCGCCCCCGTCAGAACGACAATCGCGTTGTTCGTCTCCGCCGACATATTCTTGCGCCTCTTGGGTTGAACCCGCTCAGTCAGGCCATGATAATGCACCGGCCTAATTCGATGGAGGAATGTTTTGGTTAAGGTCGTGTTCGTTTGTTTGGGGAACATCTGCCGCTCGCCGACCGCCGAGGGGGTGTTTCGTGCGCTGGTCAAAAGCGAAGGATTGGACGGCGAGGTCAGTTGCGACTCGGCGGGAACCGGGGCCTGGCATGTGGGTCAGGCGCCCGATAAGCGCATGACCGTTACGGCGCGAAAGCGCGGCGTCGATTTGAGCGATCTGCGCGCCCGTCAGGCCGTTTCGGCCGATTTCGAGCGCTTCGATTACGTCATCGCCATGGATCAGGAGAACAAGGCGAACCTGTCGAAAATCTGCCCGCCCGGCATGGAAAACAAACTGTTCCGCTTTTTGGAATTCGCCCCGCAAACCGGCAGGCGCGAGGTTCCCGACCCCTATTACGGCGGCCCCGCAGGCTTCGATCTGGTGGTCGACCTGATTGAGGAGGCGTCGAAGGGGCTGCTGGCCGACATCCGGGAAAAGCACCTGTGAACATAGGCCTCGAAACCGCCATCCGCGACATCACCGGCATTCCGGCCGAACGCATCGCGCCCCTGAGCGGCGGTTGCGTGGGCGACGTTTACCGGGTCGATTTGGCCAACGGCCAACGTCTTGTCGCCAAAACCGGCCAAAACGGCAGCGGGCTGGCCATCGAAGGCATGATGCTGAAAAGCCTGGCGCGGTTGAGCAACCTGCCCGTGCCCGACGTTCTGCATGCCGAAGATACGCTTTTATTAATGCAATTCATCGCCACGGCGGGCGGCATCAACGGGGCGGCCCAAGAGCACGCCGCCGAATTGTTGGCCGATTTGCATAACGTGCGCGGTGACGCTTTCGGGTTCGATTTAGACACCCTGATCGGCGGCCTGCATCAGCCCAACCCGGAAACCGGCCGCTGGCGGGACTTCTTCGCCCAACACCGGCTGCTTTACATGGGCCGGGAAGCCCTGAATGCGGGCCGGATGTCGGGCGGCCTGATGGATCGCATCGAGGTTTTGGCCGGAAAACTGGAGCGCTGGATCGAAGAGCCCGAGTTTCCATCGCTGCTGCACGGCGACATGTGGACCGGCAACGTGTTGTGCAATAACGGGCGTATCGCCGGTTTCATCGACCCCGCCGTCTATTTCGGCGACCCGGAAATCGAGCTGGCGTTCAGCACGCTGTTCGGAACCTTCGGTCAGGCTTTCTTTTCGCGCTACAATGAATTTCGACCCCTGCGCGCAGGGTTTTTCGAGGAACGGCGCGACCTTTATAATCTTTATCCGCTTTTGGTCCACGTTCGCCTGTTTGGCGGTTCTTACGTGGGCTCGGTTGAACGAACGCTTTCCCAATTCGGATGCTAATCAATATGCGACAGGATATCCGCGAAACGATCCAGATGGCCACGGGCGCGCCGCCGGTGGAATTTCAGGCCCTGCATGGCGGCTGCGTGTCCGACGTCATGCGCGTCGATCTGGCCGACGGCGAACGGGTCGTCATCAAGCTGGGTGACGAAAGCACCGGCCTGATGGCCGAAGCCCACCGCCTGCGCTATCTGGCGGAATACACCAATTTGCCGGTTCCCGACGTGCTGCACGCCGACGCCAGTGTTCTGATACTCAGCTTTATTCCGACCGACGGCGGCATCACCGGCAAAGCACAAACCCACGCCGCCGAATTGCTGGCCGATCTGCACGGTATTTCGTCCGACGCCTACGGTTTCGATCAAGGCTCGTTATCGGGCGGCCTGCTGAAGCCCGCTCCCTGGACCGACAGCTGGATCGAATTTTTCCGCGAATACCGGCTGCGCCACACCATGCAGGCGGCTGTCGATTCGGGAAAACTGGCGCGCGAGTTCGTGCCGCGTATGGAACGCCTCATGGGCCGGCTGGACCAGTGGCTGTTCGAGCCCGAACAACCCGCCCTCATTCACGGCGACATGTGGACCGGAAACGTGTTGTGCAATAACGGAAAGGTTGCCGCCTTCGTCGATCCGTCCTGCTATTTCGCCCACGACGAACAGGAACTGGCCTATTCCACCCTGTTCGGAACCTTCGGCAAGCCGTTCTTCGTGCGTTACCACGAAATCCGCCCCATTCAGCCAGGGTTTTTCGATGAGCGCGTTCACCTCTATAACCTTTATCATTTGTTGATCCACGTGCGCCTGTTCGGCGGTTCATACGTGCAGGCAACGTCGGACACCCTGGATTTCTATGGCTGCTGATCTGATTATTTTCGATTGCGACGGCGTGCTGGTGGACAGTGAAATTCTGGCCAGCCGCCTGATGGCGACCCGGCTTACGCGCGAAGGCTATCCGATTACGCCCGAGGAATGCCGCGCGCGCTATACCGGCATCAGTCTGGCCTCCCTCATATCAGCCGTTGAGGCCGACTGGGGCAAGAAATTGCCCGAGGATTTCGAGGAAACCGTGCGTGCCCACGATCTAAAGATTTTCGCCCGCGAGCTGAAGGCCGTTCCGGGGGTTGCCGAAGCCTTGCGGCAAATTGACGTTCCGCTCTGCGTGGCATCAAGCGGCGCACCGCAAAAGATCGAAAATTCGCTGCAAACGACCGGCCTGATGGAATTCTTCGAACCGCACCTATTCAGCACGGCTCTGGTTGCCAATGGCAAGCCCGCGCCGGATATTTTTCTGTATGCGGCCCGGCAAATGGGGGTCGAGCCTGCGCGTTGTGTCGTTGTTGAGGACGCCGAAGCGGGCATTCGCGGCGCGCTGGACGCCGGGATGCAGGTGTTCGGGTTCGCCGGCGGCGGTCATTGCGGCCCCGGTTACATGCAAATGCTGCATCAGGCGGGAGCCAGCCTGGTGTTCGAAAATATGGCCCGGCTACCTGAACTGTTGGGTCAAAGAGCGTCCAGCGGATAATCGGCCAGCACTTCGTAGTGCGCCCCGCCATGACCCAGGTGGCTGCGAAACAGCGTGAAGCGCTCGGCCAGGAAGGGCCCCGCGAAAAAACCGTCGCGCACGTGCAGATATTCGCTAATGCGCCGCGCCGGAACGCCGCGCAGGCGGGCCAGTGTGACGTGTGCCTTGAACTTGCGCTTTTCGGGCTCGAACCCCACTCGCACGACCGCGTTTTCCACCTTGTCACGCAACTGGCCGATGGCATCACTCGCCTGGATTCCGGCCCAGATCGTGTGAACTTTCCGGCCCCGCTCGAAAAAGCCGACATTGGAGAAAGAAATTTCGAAGGGCGGCACGCGGATTGAGCCAAGGGCTGTATCCACGTCCTCGGCCATGGCGTCATCGGTCTCACCGATAAAACGCAAGGTAACGTGCAGGTTTTCCGGGCTGATCCAGCGCGCCCGAGGCAAGCCCGAGCACAGACCCCGCAGCCGTTCGCGAATGTCTTCGGGAAGAGGAATGCCAACGAATATTCGCATTCGTCTCGCCTCCGGCCCTACAGAAAAAGGGTCAGCACACCGGTATAGGTGTAAAGGCGGTTGAACGAAATTTCACCGCCCGCATAGAAGCCGATCAGTGGAAAATCGCCCAGCGCGTTTTGTATCATTGCCATCTCGCCGCCCGCGTCGCCGAACATGTTCGGTCCGCGCGCCACACACGAAACATAGACGCCACCCCTGGGCGGACGGCCTAATCGCGCCTTCAGGCGGCCCAGCATACGCGTCAGGTCCTGCGCCGCACTTTCCGCATCGCGCCGCACGAAGATAATGCGCTCGCCCGGTTCGATCTGTTCGGCGATGGCCAGCCATCCGCGCTCGGGGTCGATGCCGATCAGGTTGCGCACCAGATAATCGCCCGTATCCGATCCATGGATCGGCAACGCCGCATGAATCACCCCGCCGATCTGCGACATGTCGCCGGTCCAGTCCGCCCCCATGTCGGCGCCGATGTCTTCCTTCAGCACGTCCAGGGCGCGCCGCCCGTCAAGCCCGATAACCACGTTATCCACGCAGTCCGATATTTCATGGCTTTGCGCGATGGGAAGGCAACCCTGGCTTAATCCTGTGGCGACCTCGATCCGGGGCGAAAAAAAGACACCGGAAACGCCACCCCCGGTTATGCGGTTGGCGATTTGATGATGGGCATCGCGCGAAGACGTCAGCCCGCCGACCAGAAAGGTCGATGTGTCCGTTGCCAGATCATCGATCAGTTCGGACAACTCCTCATGGGCGGGATCGGCATGAACCAGTCCAATCATGGGCGAGGTTGAGGCGATCCACTGCCTCGTGTCCTGCGAAAGCTGGGACGCCCCTTGCTTGATGGACGGAAACAGGCGGAAGTCGTCTTCGTCCAGGCTGGCCAGCATGATAGCGACGGCGGGCTGGTCGAAATATTCCCGGCCGCCCGCGCAGATCCCGATGCCGACGGTGCCGACCCAATGCCCGACCCCCGTTTTCTGGCGCAGGTAGGTAAGAATGGCGGCGAGGTCTTCGGCAAACACGTCGGTGACATAGACGAAACCCAGGGTGGCGTCGTCGGCGAGATCGGCAACAATATCGGTGCAGGCCTGGGTCGCCTGTGCCCAGTTATCCGCCGTTGCGTGGGCAACCTTGAACGGTTTCATCATCCAGTTACCTTCATTTTTCCGGCCATCATAACGCTTTTAGGGATCGGCGATCAGGTTTTTCACGTACGGCAGTATGCGCTCGACAATTACATCGACCCCGGTTGCGTTCGGATGGATACCATCCCTTTGATTTAAATGGGAAATAGCGGCCACGCCGTCCAGAAAAAACGGGTACAGCACGATCCCGTGTTTTTTTGCCAGCCGGGGAAAAATTTCGTTGAATTCAGTCCCGTATTCGCGCCCCAGATTGGGCGGCGCCCTCATCCCCGCCAGCAGCACGCGCACGCCGCGTGCCCTGGCTTTTTCCACGATTGCGTCCAGGTTTTGCTCGGTCGAAGCGGGGTCGATCCCGCGTAAGCCGTCGTTGGCGCCCAGCTCGATAATCAACGCATCGGCGGGTTTTCCGTCTTTCGGCGCCAGCGCCCAATCCAGCCGCGCCAGTCCGCCGGCGCTGGTATCGCCCGAAACGCCGGCGTTTTCGATAATTGCCGGGTTATCCGCGCCCCGCAATGCCGATTGTAAACGCACGGTGAAGGATGTGGGGCGCGCCAAACCGTACCCGGCGGTCAGGCTGTCGCCCAGAACGACGATGCGCGTAACCTCGGCGGCGGCGGCGGAAAAGCACGTCAAGATCACAACCGCGTTGACAAACAGTGCCACCAAGCCATATCCGAAACGGTGCATGATCATTGTCCGGAGTCCCCGCGTGACCGACCAAACCCAAACCAAAGGCGACGCCCTTCAACTGGACGACGTCCGTCTTACACTGCCCAGCGAGGCGGGCGAGGTCAACATCCTCAAGGGTATCGATCTTTCCCTGGAGCCCGGCGAAACCCTGGGTGTCATCGGTCCGTCGGGGTCGGGCAAGACCAGTATGCTGATGGTGATCGCCGGACTGGAACGGGCCACCGGCGGGACGATTCGGGTCGCGGGCGTCGGCCTGGATAGCCTGAACGAGGATGAACTGGCGCTGTTTCGCCGCGAGCATGTGGGCATCGTGTTTCAGAACTTCCATCTGGTGCCGACCATGACGGCCTTGGAAAACGTCGCCATTCCATTGGAATTTGCCGGCCGCATTGATGCCTTCGAACAAGCCGAAGCCAACCTGGAAGCGGTCGGACTGGGGCATCGTTTGACCCATTATCCGGGCCAGCTTTCAGGCGGCGAGCAGCAACGGGTGGCCCTGGCCCGCGCCTTCGTCGCCGAGCCGACCCTTTTGCTGGCCGACGAACCGACCGGTAATCTGGACGCCGCCACCGGCGAGACGGTCATGGATGCCCTGTTCGATTTGCACCGGCGAAAAAACACGACCTTGGTGCTGATCACCCACGAGGCCGCGTTGACCGAGCGCTGCACGCGGGTCATTCGGCTGGCCGACGGCCGCATCGCCGAAGATGAACGGGTGGCCGCGTGAACGGTTTTGGCCTCGCGGTTCGTCTGGCAAGGCGCGAACTCAGGGGTGGCCTCAAAAGCGGATTCCGGGGGTTTCGCATCTTTATCGCGTGTCTGGCCCTGGGCGTCGCCGCCATTGCCGGGGTCGGTTCGATCAGCGAATCAGTGGTCGCGGGCCTGCGCGCCGATGCCCGAACCCTGCTGGGCGGCGATGTGGAATTGCGCCTGCAGCATCGCGCCGCCGATGCCGAACAGTTGGTCTGGTTGCGCGATCATTCGGTGCGGCAATCAAGCACGGTACGCATGCGCGCCATGGCCCGGCCCGTGGGTAGCGCCGATGGCCGGGCGCTGGTGGAATTGAAGGCGGTTGACGCCGCCTATCCCCTGGTCGGTGCACTGATGGCCGATCCGCAGATCGCACAATCGGAATTGCTGGCCCGGCGCGATGGCGTCTGGGGCGTGGCCGTGGATGCCAATCTTCTGACCAAACTGGGGATCGCAAGGGGCGCGCATGTTCGCATCGGCGAGGCCGAGTTCGAGGTTCGCGCCGTGATCACCCGGGAACCCGACCGGGTTGCCAGCGTTATCGCTTTCGGTCCGCGCGCCATGATCGCCGCGGCGGCGCTTGAAGACACCCGCCTGATCCAGCCAGGCAGCCAGATCCGCTATTACTACCGCCTGGCGTTGGCACCGGGAACCGATGTGGCGGCCTGGATCGAAAACGTCAAAACGGCGTTCCCGCAGGCCGGATGGCGCATTCGCGGTGTGGATGATGCCGCCCCCGGCATTCGCCGGTTTATCGAGCGGCTGACGCTGTTTCTGACCTTTGTCGGGCTGAGCACCCTTCTGGTGGGCGGTATCGGCGTCGGCAATGCGACGAAAAGCTATCTGGACGGCAAAACCGCCACCATCGCCACTTTCAAATGCCTGGGCGCGCCGGGCCACCTGGTTTTTGCCGTCTACATGCTGCAGATCATGGGACTGGCGGTATTGGGTATCATAGCCGGGCTCGTTTTCGGCGCAGCCGCGCCGGCTTTGGCCATGGAGGCGTTGAGCGGGCTTTTGCCGGTGCAGCCGCGCGGCGGAATTTTCGCCGGGCCCCTGCTGGTGGCTGCGGCCTTCGGCGTTCTGACGGCGGCGACCTTTGCCTTGTGGCCGTTGGCGCGCGCGCTGGACGTTCCGGCGGCCAACCTTTTCCGCGCGTTCATCGCACCGTTGGAAGGGCGGCCGCGCGCGTCTTACATCATCGTGGTTTTCATCGGCGCGGCCCTGCTGGCGGCCCTGACCGTGGGTACCGCTGCCGACGTGCGCGCGGCCCTTTGGTTTGTCGGCGGGGCGACGGCAACTTTCGCCGTGCTGCGGCTGGCGGCAAGCGCGGTCATGCGGCTGGCGGCGCGCGCCCCGCGCCCACGCGGCGCCGAGTGGCGGCTGGCCCTTGCCAATCTTCACCGGCCCGGAACCTCGACCCCATCCACCGTTGTTTCCTTAGGGCTGGGTCTGGCTGTTCTGGTTGCGGTGGTGCTGATTGAAGGAAATCTTACACGTCAGGTTGATGAACGCCTGCCCAAGGAAGCGCCCGCACTGTTCTTCATCGACGTTCAACCCCATCAAACGGCGGTCTTCGATGAAATGGTGACGGGAACCCAGGGCGCCAGCAACTACCGCCGGGTTCCCAGCCTGCGCGGGCGCATCATCCGCATTGCCGGAACGGTCGTGGAGGATGCCGAAATCGCACCGGAATCGCGATGGGCGGTGCGCGGCGACCGGGCGCTGACCTACGCCGCCACGCCGACCAAGGAATCCAAGATTATCGCGGGCAAATGGTGGGCCGCCGACTATTCCGGCCCACCGATCATTTCGCTGGACGCGGGATTGGCGCGCGGCTTCGGGGTGGGGCTGGGCGACAAACTGGCCTTCAATATCCTGGGCCGTGAGATCGAGGCCGAAATCGTCAGCCTGCGCGAAATCGACTGGCGATCGCTGCGTTTTGATTTCGCGGTCATTTTCGCGCCGGGATCGCTGGAGGGTGCTCCGCACACCCACATTGCCGCGGTTCACGGATCGCCCGAAACCGAGGCCATGATTGAAAAAGCGGTGACCGACAAATTTTCCAACGTCTCGTCCATTCGCGTTCGCGAAGCGCTGGAGGCGGTGTCCAACATTTTGGCGGGCATCGGCGTGGCGGTCAGGGCCACGGCGTCGGTGACGGTGCTGGCCGGCGGGCTTGTGCTGGCGGGCGCGGTGGCGGCGGCGCGGCGGCGAAGGATATACGACGCCATCGTTTTCAAGGTGCTGGGCGCGACGCGGACGCGCATCCTGGCGGCCTTTTTGCTGGAATACGGCCTGTTGGGCCTGTGCACCGGGCTTATCGCGGCGGCCGTCGGCGCCATCACGGCCTGGGCCGTCATGGTCTTCCTGATGCAAAGCGAGTTCGTCTTCTTTCCCGTTGCCGTCGGGCTTACGGTGGTGGCCTGTCTGGCGGCGACGCTGGCCGTCGGCTTCACCGGCACCTGGCGCGCTTTGGGGCAAAAAGCCGCGCCCCATCTGCGAAACGAGTGACAGAGATGGCTTGATTCGCCTACCCGTCATGCCATATTAGGCGAAAGACACCTGATTATTAGAGACAGACTGGAGACACCCATGGCCTTCGGCCCCGATAAACGGTTCGAGCTTCGTACCCAGACCATGACCCCCGCCCAGGCGGATGCGGCGCAGATTGACGTCGGCCTGCGCGAATACATGCTCAAGGTCTACAACTACATGGCCTCGGGCCTGGCGTTGACCGGCATCGTCGCCTATCTGGCGTCGAGCACGCCCGCCATCCTCAATCTTTTGTACGCGGTGGGACCGGACGGTCGGATCAGCCCAACCATTCTGGCGTGGATTGTCATGCTGTCGCCGCTGGCCTTCGTGTTCGGTCTTTCGGCGGGCATCAACCGCATGAAAGCGTCCACGGCGCAGACCGTGTTCTGGGCCTTCTCAGCGGTTATGGGCCTGTCGCTGGCGCACATTTTCCTGGCCTACACCGGAACCAGCATCGCCCGCGTTTTCTTCATCACGGCGGGAACGTTCGCGGGGATGAGCCTGTTCGGCTACACCACCAAGCGCGATCTGACCGGCATGGGCCAGTTCATGTTCATGGGACTGATCGGCATCATCATCGCTTCGGTGGTGAACTGGTTCTTGCAAAGCTCGATGATGCATTTCGTGATTTCGGTCATCGGCGTCATCGTTTTCGTCGGCCTGACCGCTTACGATACCCAGAAGATCAAACTGATGTATTCCGAAGCCGATGGTTCGGAAGTTGCCTCCAAGAAGGCGATCATGGGCGCGGTCACGCTTTATCTGGACTTTATCAACCTGTTTATCATGCTGCTGCGGCTGTTCGGCGAACGCCGCTAGGCAAAACGCAGACACAAAAAACCCCCGGGCAGGGAAAACCGCCCGGGGGTTTTTTATTATTCAGCGGCTTCTGCCGCCGCCGCCTCGAACTGGTCGTAGGCTTCGAGCGTCTCGGCCCCGTACACCATGGACGGTCCACCGCCCATGTAGATGGCCATGGCGATGGTTTCGAGCATTTCTTCGCGGGTGGCGCCCAGCTTGCGCGCGGCCTTCACGTGAAAGGCGATGCAGCCGTCGCAGCGCACGGCGATGCCGATGGCGGTGGCGATCAGTTCCTTGGTTTTGGGATCAAGCACGCCGGCCTTGGTCGATGCCTGGGCCAGGGACGAGAAAGCGGCCATGGGTTCGGACACACCCTTGCGCATAACGGCGATCGCGGCGCTTAGATCCTTGGCCATTTGGGGGAAATCTTTACTCATTTCGGTTTCTTTCATTGTCTTTGGTTGGACGTTGACGACTATCTAACATAAGTCTTCTCTAATATCCCCTATTTCCTTTCCCGGTCAGGAAAGTTCGATGTATCGTACCGAGGGGGTGGAGGAAGGATGGCGGAAAAAGGAAAACGAATTCTCCCGTGGGCGTTATTGGCCTTGGCTGGTGCTGTGGCACTCGTCGGTTACCTTGTCATGCAGTTTGTGCAGACGGACCATCCACGGGTTGATCTTCCGGCCATCGGGGGGCCGTTTTCCCTGATCGATCAAAATGGAAACACCGTGACCGATGAGGATCTGGAAGATCAATTCAAACTGATTTATTTCGGTTACACCTATAGCCCCAATATAAGCGCCACGACCCTGTCAACCATGACCGAAACACTTGATGCGTTGGGCGACGACGCAAAACAGGTAACGCCGCTGTTCATTACCATCGATCCGGAGCGCGACCAGCCCGAACACATGAAAATGTATCTCGAACACTTCCATCCCCGGTTCGTCGGCTTGAGCGGCACGCAAGACGCCATTGCCCAAACTGCCGATAAATTCCAGGTCCATTTCGCCAAGGTGGAAAACCTGGATGCGGCGCCCGACGACTATGAATTCGATCACACCTCCATCGTTTACCTGATGGGGCCGGACGGTGATTTTCGCGCCCATTTCACCGATGGCGCAACCGCCGAAGCCATGGCCAAACGAATCCGCGAGCACCTATGAGCGAAACCCCCTTCTGGAAACGAAAAAGCCTTGAAGAAATGTCCACTGAGGAGTGGGAGTCCCTGTGCGACGGCTGCGCACGGTGCTGCCTGGCCAAGCTGGAGGACGAGGAGACGGGCGAAATCGCCTACACCTACGTTGCCTGCCGGCTGCTCGACCAGGGGACCTGCCGGTGTACCCGGTACGCCGAACGCTCGCGTTTCGTGCCCGACTGCATCACCCTGACGCCCGATAACGTTGATCGCTTGCCCTGGATGCCGTCCACCTGCGCCTATCGCCTGCTGAAAGAAGGCAAGGACCTGCCGGATTGGCATCCGCTGGTGGCGGGTGATGCGCAGGCCGTTCACTGGGCGGGGATTTCCGTGCGCGGCCGCGTGATCAGCGAACGCGACGCCGGCGATCTGGAAGATTATATCGTTACGTGGCCGGAATGAATTGGGCCGCAATGAAAAAAATTCATGAAAATCAGCAGGTTATTGATCTGGACGGACGCGAGGTTGCGTTACGGGTGCGGCGAAACCCGCGCGCGCGCCGCCTGAGCCTAAGGGTCGATCCCATTCAAGGCGACGTGGTGCTGACCGTCCCGCCGGCCACTCCCGTGACCGAGGGGATCCGTTTCGCCAAACGCAAGTCAGGCTGGCTTCTGAACCGCCTGAACGACGTTCCGCCGCGAATTCCTTTCGCCGACGGAACCACGATTTCCGTTTTCGGCCAACCTTACACCATCCGCCACGGCCTGGACGCGGGCCGCGTGATTTCATGCAAAGATGGGGAAATCAGGGTTTCAGGGCGGGCCGAGCATCTGCCGCGCCGCCTGACGGACTGGCTGAAACGTGAAGCCCGGCGCGAACTTTCTGAACGCGCCCACACACTGGCCGCATCGCTGGACATGAAAGCGGGCCGCATCAGCGTGCGTGATACGCGCTCGCGCTGGGGGTCTTGTTCGGCAAAGGGAAACTTGTCGTTCAGCTGGCGCCTGATCATGGCGCCCGAGTTTGTGCTGTCCTACGTGGTTGCCCATGAGGTAGCCCACCTGCTTGAAAAAAACCATGGGCCGAAATTCTGGAAACTGGTGGATCGGCTGAACGATCAGGCCAAAGCCGCCCGCAAATGGCTGCGACACAACGGCGAGTCGCTGCACCGAATGGGATAGGGCAATCGCAAGGATCGGATAGATTTGCGTACAATTCCGTCTAAACTGGCCCCATGAACAACGACATCATCAGCCGGGTTTGCAAGGCCATCGCCGACTCGCCCGATAAAATTCCGACCCTGGACGAGCTAAGCGCCATTGCCGGGATGAGCCCGCACCACCTGCAACGGGTGTTTAAGCGCGCCACTGGTCTGTCGCCGCACAAATATGGGCAATCCCTGCGCCTGGACAGGTTCCGCGGCGAATTGCAAAACGGCGAAAGCGTGTCCTCGGCCCTTTATGGCGCGGGCTTCGGTTCGCCCAGCCGCATCTACGAGAATTCGGGATCGAAACTGGGTATGACGCCCGCATCTTATGCCAAGGGCGGCGCGGGTGCGCGCATCGCGTATGCAGTGGGCAAATCGACGCTGGGGCGTATCGTCGTTGCAGCGACCAAGATAGGGGTTTGCTTCGTCGGCCTGGGCGATACGGACGAATATCTTGAAGGCGAACTGCGAGGCGAATTCCCCGCCGCCGAGATAAAGCGGGACGATGGCGCGCTGGCTGTGCGCCTGAACGCGGTTCTGGATCACCTTTTGGGCAAGGCCGCGCGCATCGATCTGCCCCTCGATATTCGCGCCACCGCGTTCCAATGGCAGGTTTGGCAGACGTTGCGCACCATCCCCCAGGGCGAGACCCTGACCTATGGCGAAATTGCCGCTCGCTTGGGCAAACCGAACGCGGCGCGCGCCGTGGGCCGGGCCTGCGCCACCAATCCGGTTTCGCTGATTGTGCCTTGCCACCGCGCCATGGGCGCGGACGCAAAACCGACCGGATACCGCTGGGGAGTGGAGCGAAAGAAGAAACTTCTCGCCACCGAGGAAGAATTCACGAAACAGACCGTTTGATCGTGACCGCATAACCCGCCTATAAATCGGAGATGTCCTGGCCGCCCCGCAAACCGCACCCCGAGTCGCTTATCGTCGGAGCCTTAATCACCGCGATGATCGCGTTGGGGCAGATTTCCATATCCGTCTACGTGCCATCCATGCCTTCGCTGGTGGAGGCGTTCGGCACAACAGCCGAGCGCGTGACCCTTACCTTCACGGTTTTTCTGGCGGGCTTCGCCATCTCGCAACTGGTTTTCGGACCGCTTTCCGACCGCTTCGGGCGGCGTCCGGTATTGCTGATGGGGTTCGCGCTTTATTTCGTCGCCAGTCTGGGCTGCGTGTTCGCCGGCTCCATCGAGGCGCTGATTCTGGGTCGCCTGTTTCAGTCGGTCGGCGCGTGTTCCGGCGCCGTTCTGGGCCGCGCCATCGTGCGCGACGTGTATGGCCCGGCCCGCGCGGCCAAGGCGCTGGCCTTTATCGGCATCGCCTTCTCCCTGTCACCCGCCGTATCGCCCATCATCGGCGGCTACCTTCAGGTATGGTTCGGGTGGCGCTCCGTTTTCACGTTTCTGACGCTGCTCAGCCTCGTTCTGATGACGTTGGCCTGGATGCTTCTGGAAGAAACCAATGACCATCCGGACCCCCGTGCGCTGAGGCCGACCGGTATTTTGCGCAATTTCGCAACAATTTTGCGCAGCCCCGTTTTTATCGGCCATATGGTGGCCATCGCCATGGTATTCGGGGGCCTCATGGCCTTTGTCGCGTTGGCGCCCTTCCTGATGATCGACGCCCTTGGCCTGAAACCCCATCATTACGGACTGGTCGCCGCACTATCGTCCATCGGAACCCTAGGCGGTAACTTAAGCGCCGGATTCCTGACCCTGAAAATCGGCATCGAACGCATGGTCATCATTGGCGCCTCGCTGGCGCTGGCCGGAAGTTTGCTGATGGCGGGAAGCGGACTGGCGGGCTACTTCAATGTGGTTTTACTGGTGCTGAGCATTAATATTTTCCTTTGGGGAATGGGTATCGTGTTTCCCAACGCCATGGCCGGCGCCCTGGCGCCGTTCGGGCGCATGGCGGGTTCGGCCTCTGCGCTTCTGGGGTTCATGCAAATGGCGGCCGGGGCGGCAGCCGCGCAACTGGCCGGATTTCTGCCCCATCATTCGCAATGGCCCCTGGGTCTGATGATGGTCGGTATGACCGTGATCGCCTTGATTGTCTTCCTCGTGCTGGTGCGTCCCCATACCTCGCATTGACGTAACCGGCGCATTGGGTTACTTGCTGCATGAATTGAAAACCCGGAAGAATCCGAACCATGCATACCCAGGATACCATCACCCTTCGCACCCGCGGCCAGGGGCTGCACGACATAACCCGCCAGGTGGCAAATTGGGTCGCGGACCAGGGCGTTCGCACCGGTCTTTTGACAATTTTTTGTCAACACACCTCGGCCAGCCTGACCATTCAGGAAAACGCCGATCCCGACGTTCAGGCCGACCTTGAAACCTTTTTCCGCCGTCTGGTGAAGGAAGACGCGGCTCTTTACCGCCATACCATGGAGGGGCCGGACGACATGCCCGCTCATATCCGCAGCGCGCTGACAGATGTCTCGCTTAGCATTCCCGTCGCCAACGGACGGTTGGCATTGGGATCGTGGCAGGGCGTATATCTGTTCGAGCATCGCTTCCGTTCGCATACACGCCGCCTTATTCTGGATTTGTCCAGCTAACGGGCTTCATTTCTTTTTTATAACAAGCCTTTGAATTCGGGGTAAAAGAGAACCCATGAAACAAGTTATTCAGAGCGCCCGCGGGGGAAAACTTGCGGTCAAGGATGTGCCCGAGCCGATTGTTCAGGCGGGCCATCTTCTGGTGCGTACCCGCGCCTCGCTGATTTCCGCAGGAACCGAACGCATGATCGTCGATTTCGCGCAAAAAAGCCTGGCGGGAAAAGCCCGGGCGCGGCCCGATCTGGTCAAGAAGGTTCTGGGCAAGGTTAAGCGCGACGGCGTCGGCGCCACCATTCGCACGGTCATGGCGCAGTTGGATCAGGCCATCCCGCTGGGATATTCGGCCGCCGGCTCGGTGGTCGCGGTCGGCGCCGGTCTTGAAGGGCAATTTGTCGTTGGCCAAAGGGTCGCTGTTGCCGGTGCGGGTCTGGCCAATCACGCCGAGATTAATCTGGTTCCCGCCAATCTGGCTGCCCCCATTCCCGAGGGCGTAGCGGACGAGGAAGCCTGCTACGGAACCCTGGGGGCCATCGCCATGCACGCGGTTCGCAATGCGGGCGCGGGCCTGGGCGATGTGGTGGCGGTGATGGGTGTCGGCCTGCTGGGTCAATTGGCGGCGCAGTTCCTGACCCTGCAGGGCGCGCGGGTCGTGGTTTTGGATTACGACGCCGAACGCCTGAAACTGGCCCGCGAATTGGGGGCCGAGGCGGCCATCAATCTGGGCAGCGACAACGTACGCGGGATTGTCGACGCGCTCTCGGGTGGCCGCGGCTGCGACGATGTCATCATTTCTGCCGCCAGCGATAGCAGCGAACCTTTCCGCGTCGCCGCCGACATCGCGCGGGACCGCGCGCGCATCGTCATGGTCGGCCTGACGGGAACCGAATTCCCCTACCAGACCTTTATGACCAAGGAGCTGAACGTCATTGTTTCGCGCTCTTACGGTCCCGGACGCTACGACCCCGATTTCGAAGGGCGCGGCATGAAATACCCGGAAGGCTGGGTGCGCTGGACGGAAACCGAAAATCTGGCCGAGGTCGTGCGCCTGATGGCGCCGGCTTCCGGCGGGCGGTTGAACGTCAAGGCCCTGACCACCCACAGTTTTCCCATTTCCAACGCCGAAGCGGCCTACGAAATGGTCACCGAGCAGACCCAGCCCCACATGGGCGTGGTGCTGACCTATGAAGACGAAGTGCCCGCAGAAACAGGGCCGGTCTTCGCGGCGGCCAAAAAACCGGCTTCGGACCGCTGCGTTCTGGGTGTCATCGGCGGCGGTAACTTCGCCCGCGCGGTGCTGCTGCCCGAATTCAAGCGGCTGGACACGGTTGATCTTCACACCATCGTCACCAAGCGCGGCATCTCGGCGCAAAAAACCCGCGAAACGTTTGGATTTGAGGCGGCCTCCAGCGATCCGGCTGCCGTTCTGGACAACCCCGACATCAACGCCGTGCTGATCGCCACCCGCCATGATTCCCATGCCGCATTGACGGCCCAGGCCTTGGCGGCCAATAAGGCGGTTCTGGTTGAAAAGCCCGTTGCTTTAAGCCGCCCGGAGCTCAATCGGGTTATCGAGGCGCGGCAAAAATCGAACGCCTTCCTGCAGATCGGCTTTAACCGGCGTTTTGCCCCGCACGCGGTGCAGGCTCGTGATCGACTGGCGGCGGCCAAGGGCACCAAGTTTGTGCTTGTGCGTGTCAATGCCGGGCACATCCCGGCCGAAAGCTGGGTGCAAAACGCCGAAGAAGGCGGCGGGCGCATTTTGGGCGAGGTCTGCCATTTCGTCGATCTGGCCCGCTATCTGGTGGGCGCGCCCATTGTTTCGGTGCAAGCCGACGCCGCCAAGGCCATGGACGGCCCGTGTGATGATTTGAGCGCATCATTGCGTTTCGCCGACGGAAGTTTGGCCATGGTTGCCTACACGGCGCTGGGGGACAGCTCGTTCAGCAAGGAACTGATCGAAGGCTATGCGGGCGGTTCCGTGGTTACGGTTGATAATTTCCGCAGCATTACGGTGGCCGAGCAAGGAAACGTCAACACCGAACGCGACCGTATGGGCCAGGACAAGGGCTTCCGCGACGCCGTTTCGGCCTTCGCTGCGGCCGTTATTGCGGGCGGCCCGGCCCCCATCGACGAGGCCGAATTGATGGAAACCAGCCTGGCCACCATGGCTGTGGTAGAATCCCTGCGCGAAGGCAGACGCATCGACCTTTAGGGGGAATATGGAACTCGACGCATTTTTTGAGGCGGAATTGGCCGAGCACGCCGACGTGCTGGCGGCCACGCGCGCGCAATTGCAAGAACCGTTCACCAGGCTGGTCGGTGTTTGCGCCGAAGCCGTGCGCGCTGGCGGCAAAATAGTCTTTTTCGGCAACGGCGGCAGCGCCGCGGACGCCCAGCATCTGGCGACCGAACTGACCGTGCGCTACAAAAAGGACCGCGCGCCGATCCCCGGCCTCGCGCTTACCACCGACACCTCGGCCCTGACCGCGGCCCCCAACGACATGGGCTTCGATGCCGTTTTTTCCCGCCAGATTCTGGCCCTGTGCCAACCGCAGGATGTGGCCATCGGCATCTCAACCTCGGGCAACAGCGCCAACGTGATTTGCGGCCTGCAGGCGGCCCGCGAGATTGGCGCCGTCGCCGCCGGTTTCGGCGGTAAGGGGGGTGGAGCCATGAAGACCCTCGCCGATCCCTTCCTTGTGGTGCCGTCCGACGATACGGCGCGCATTCAGGAAATGCACATTACCCTGGGCCATATGCTGTGCGGGGCGCTGGAAAAGGAGCTGGGCCTGTTATGAGTGAGCGCGCCGATCTCATTCCCTTGATTGAAGCCCTGGGAACCGCCCGGGTGTTAACCGTGGGTGATGCCATGCTGGATCGTTTCGTTTCCGGAACGGTCGAGCGTATCTCTCCCGAAGCGCCGATCCCCGTGCTTTGTATCACCAACGAGCAGGCCATGCTGGGCGGTGCGGGCAACGTGATCCGAAATCTGGGCGCGCTGGGCGTGGGCGGGCGTTACGTGGGCGTTGTCGGGTCCGATAGCGCGGGCAGGGAGGTCGAGAAATTCCTGGGCGAGTATCCGTCGGTGGAATCGACCCTGGTAACGGACGCGGACCGGCGGACTTCCATCAAATCGCGTTTTGTTGCCGGTACGCAGCAATTGATGCGCGCCGATCGCGAAGACACCCGGCCCATCGAAGGCGAGGTTGCCAGGGATGTCTTGGCGGAAGTCGATCTGGGCCTTGCTGATTGCGATGTCGTCGTGCTGTCGGATTACGGCAAGGGGGTGTTGTCGCCGGGGATCGTTCGCGAGATCATCGCGCGGGCCCGCGCCGCCGGACGGCCCGTATTTGTCGATCCCAAGGGCGAGGATTATTCGGTTTACAAGGGCGCGGGCCTTTTGACGCCGAACCGGCAGGAACTGGCGCTGGCCACGCGCATGCCCACGACAAGTGACGACGAGATCGTCGCCGCGGCCCGTGTGATCATCGAAAACTGCGGCGTCGAGGCCATCCTGGCAACCCGCAGCGCCGAGGGCATGACCCTGGTGACCGAGAAAGGCGAGGTGCATCACCTGCCGACGGAAGCGCGCGAGGTTTATGACGTTTCCGGCGCCGGCGACACGGTGGTCGCCACCATGGCGGCGGCTGTCGGGGTTGGCACGGATTTGCTGCGCGCGGCCGAGCTGGCCAATGTGGCCGCCGGTGTCGTCGTCGGCAAGGTGGGCACGGCGGCGGCGTACGCGGGCGAAGTCATCGCGGCCCTGCATCATCGCGACCTTTCCCAGGCGGAAGCCAAAATCCTGGCGCTGCCTTCGGCGCTGGACCGCATCGAGCTGTGGCGGCGAAATGGGCTTCGCGTCGGTTTCACCAACGGCTGCTTCGATCTTTTGCATCCCGGCCACGTCACCTTGCTGGCAAAAGCGCGGGCGGCGTGCGACCGGCTGATCGTGGGGCTCAACACCGACGCCTCGGTCAAGCGATTTAAGGGGCCGGAGCGACCGGTTAACGGGGAAATGGCGCGGGCCACGGTTCTGGCGTCGCTGAGCAGCGTCGATATGGTGGTGTTCTTTTCCGAAGACACGCCCAAGGAAATCATTGAAGCGACCCGCCCCGACGTTCTGGTCAAGGGGGCCGACTATGCCATAGCCGAAGTGGTCGGCGCCGACTTCGTGCAACAGAACGGCGGCCAGGTTTTCCTGGTGGATATTGAGCCCGGCCACAGCACGACGGCGACCCTGGCCAGATTGAACGGCGCGGAACCCGAGACTTGAGCGTCATCTGGGCCCACCTCTGGTACGGGTTGGCCTGCGCAAGTTTCGGCCTGTTTCACTCGCTGCTTGCCCGGTCATCAACAAAAAGCCCGTTGCACCGGACCTTCGGCCCCTTTTATCGGCTGGCTTATAACGTGTTCGCGATCCTCCATCTGGCTGCCGTTTTGGTGGCCGGACACTATCTTTTGGCAGGAATGCCCGGTTTTGCCTTCACCGATTGGGCCGCCTCGGCTCTGATGGCGGTTAATCTTTGCGGATGGGTTCTGATGCTGGTCGGCCTTGCCGGCTACGACTTGGGGCGGCTGGGCGGAACCGGGCAGATACGCAACCATTTCAAGGGCATTGTCGAGCCCGAAGACGAGCCGCTACGCACGGATGGCCTGCACCGTTTCGTCCGCCATCCCGTATATTCGGCGGGTTTTTTGATTCTTTGGGGCCGCGTGGTCGACGAATTCAGTCTGGCTACTGCGCTTTGGGGGTCGGCCTATCTGGTCATTGGCACGTTTTTCGAGGAGCGATGGCTGTTAAACCATTACGGCCAGTCCTATGCTGAGTATTGCAAGCGTGTGCCGGCGTTTATTCCGTGGAAAGGCCGCCAGCCTAAATGCTAAAGCCCGAAACCCTGCCTTTTGCCGCGCTCTTGACGGCGCTGACCGCGTTCGGTCCGCTGGCCACCGATATGTATTTGCCGTCGCTGCCCGCCATGGCTGCCGATTTCGCCACCGATGTGGGCACCGTGCAATTGACGCTTAGCGTGTTCATGGCCGGGTTCGGGATTTCGCAACTGATGGTCGGACCGTTGTCGGACCGGTTTGGCCGCAGGCCCGTGCTGATCGTCGGCGTCGGTCTGTATTTCCTGGCGACGGCGGCGTGCGCGCTGGCGCCGACCATCGAACTTCTGATTGGCCTGCGCTTTGTGCAGGCAATAGGGGCGTGTACCGGCGTGGTCGTGGCGCGCGCTGTGGTGCGCGACGTTTACGGGCGTGACCGGGCAGCCAAGGTTCTGGCCTATATGGGAACGGCCATGGCGCTGGCCCCGGTCATCGCCCCCATCATCGGCGGCTATCTGGTGATGTGGTCGGGGTGGCGCTCGATTTTCGTGGCCCTGGCCATTTTCGGCCTGATTCTGGTGCTTCTGGTGTGGCGGCAACTGGGTGAAACCAACCAGTACAAGGACGTCATGGCGACCCGGCCGTCGTGGCTGGCGCGCAATTACCTGACCCTTCTGGGCGACCGCTCCTACCTTGGCTACGTTCTGGTCAATACGTTCGTTTTCTGCGGCATGTTCGCCTTTATCTCGGGCTCGTCCTTCGTTCTGATCAAGTTTTTGGGCCTGCCACCCAATTTGTTCGGCATGTGTTTCGGCATTGCCGTTCTGGGCTATATGAGCGGCACCGTCATCGCCGGGAAACTGACCGTCAGGATCGGCATCGACGGCATGCTTGCCGCCGGGGGCGTGGTGGCGATGGTGGGCGGTGTCACCATGGTCGGGCTGGCGCTGGCGGGTGTCGATCATGCCGCAGCGGTGATCGGCCCCCAGTTCACCTACATGATCGGCATGGGAATCGTCATGCCCAACGCCATCGCCGGCGCCATCGGCCCGTACCCCAAAATGGCGGGGGCCGCGTCGGCCTTGCTGGGGTTCGTGCAGATGGCGGCAGCCGCTTTGGTGGGTCTGGCCGTCGGCCAGCTTGACGACGGCACCCAGATCCCCATGACCACAGCCATCGCGGCGTCAGGCACGCTTACCTTCATAGCTTATCGCGTGATGATTCGGCCTAACCTTCGCCCTTGAGGGTTTGCATCAGGCGGTTCCAGAAACCTTCCTGCGGGGCGGGCGCTTCGCGCTTCCCGGTTCCGGGCAAAGGTTGGGACGCAACACCCTTATGAGCCGCCGTCATATAAGCGCCCCAGGTCTTGGCGGGAAGGCCGCCGCCGGTAACTTTGCGCGTCGCCCGTTCGTCGTCGTTTCCCATCCAGATCCCGGTGACCAGATGGGCGGTGAAGCCGACGAACCACGCGTCGCGATGATTTTGGCTGGTTCCGGTCTTGCCCGCTGCCGGACGGCCGATTTGCGCCTTGCGCCCGGTTCCTTCGGCGATGACACGGGCCAGCATGCGGTTCATGGCCGCCGCCGGTGCGGGTTCAACCACGCGGCCCGGACCCGAGCCTTGCCGACGATATATAACGTTGTTGGCGCTATCGCGGATTTCCTCGATGCCGAAGGGCCAGACGCCATCGCCGCCGTTGGCAAACACGGCATAGGCTGCCGTGAGCTCCGTCAGGGTGGTGCCGCCAACGCCAAGCGCGATGGCCGGGGTCGGTTGCAGATCGCTGGTCACGCCCAGACGCCGGGCAACATCAATAACCGATGCGTAACCCGCTTTTTGCGCGACCCGAACGGCAACGGTGTTGACCGAACGGGCCAGCGCGTCGGCCAGGGTCATGTCTCCGGCAAATTTGCCGTCGAAGTTTTTGGGCTTCCAGCCATCGATGCTAACGGGCGCGTCCGATAAAACGCTTTGCGGATTCAAACCGGCTTCCAGTCCGGCCAGATAAACCAGGGGCTTGAAGGCCGAGCCCGGCTGGCGGCGGGCTTGCGTCGCGCGGTTAAACTGGCTTTTGGCGTAGTTGCGCCCGCCGACCATGGCCCGCACCGCGCCATCGGGGCTCATGGCGACCAGGGCGGCTTGCGAGATACGCTTCTTTTTACCCGCTCCGGCCAGCGCGGTTTCGATCTGCGTTTCGGCGTGGCGCTGAAGGATGGGATCAAGGGTCGTGGTGACAATCAGATCGCGATTGGCGGGCGAGGCATAACCCGACACCCGCTCCAGCACCCAGTCGGCGAAGTAACGCGATGCCCCGCCTGTCCGGCGGGCGGGCCGGTAAACGCCGTTTTTGGCGTGGCGCACGTCTTCGGCGTTCAGGTATCCGGCATCTCGCATGTTAAGCAGGACCAGCTCGGCCCGCCGGCGCGCCTTTTTGGGATCGCTTACGGGATTATAGCGCGAGGGCGCCTTGAGCAACCCGGCCAGCATGGCCGATTCGTAAATTGAAAGGTCGCGCGCCGAATGGCCGAAATACTTGCGCGATGCCGCGTCGATCCCGTACGTCCCGGACCCCAGATAAACCCGGTTCAGATAGACGCTCAAAATCTGGTCCTTGGTGAACCGATGTTCCAGCCACAAGGCCAGCAGCAGCTCTTGTACCTTGCGCCGGATGGTCCGCTTGGGGCTTAGAAACAGGTTCTTGGCGACCTGCTGGGAAATGGTGCTGCCGCCCTGAACGATGCGGCCCGCGCGGGCATTCACGTAAGCGGCCCGCACCAGACCGATCATATCGATACCGAAATGATCGTAAAACCGGCGGTCTTCGGTGGCCAGCACGGCCTGCGGCACGGCCGCGGGCAAGTCTTTCAGATGAATGGAAACGCCGTGAATACGGCCCGTGGTGGCCAATGTGGAACCGTCGGCGGCCAGCAAAGTCACGCTTGGCTGGCGGGTTGCCTGAAGGGCCGTGTCCACATCGGGAAGGTCATAGGCGTACCACGCAACAATGCCGCCCAGCGCGATCACGCCCCAAACCGCCGCCACCGCCGTCCACTTGGCGCAAAAGGCAAACACACGCAATACCCCGGACCGGTTGGTCCGAGTTTTGGCCTTGCCGGTTTTTCCAGCGGCTTTCTTCTTCTTCGCCATATGGCCGATTATCGAACCATTAGGCTTAGAATTGGGTTAACGCCAAGGATCAGACGTCCAGGTTGGCGACTTTCAGAGCGTTTTCCTGGATGAATTCGCGACGTGGTTCGACCACGTCGCCCATGAGCGTGGAAAACACCTCGGTGGCGTCCTCGGCGTGGCCGACCTTGACCTGAAGCAAGGAACGCACGTTGGGATCCAGCGTCGTTTCCCAAAGCTGTTCCGGGTTCATCTCGCCCAGGCCTTTGTAGCGCTGCATGGCGATGCCCTTGCGGCCCAGCTCGGTCACCTTATCGACCAGCGCCACCGGTCCGGTGATCTGGTGTTCAGTTTCCTTCACGCTGAGAACGCCGTGGCCGATATAGGTTTTTTGCAAGCGCCCGGCCATTTCGTCCAGCTTGCGGGCTTCCGCGCTGCGCATCACCACGCCGCCGATGACGTGGCTTTCGCGCACACCGCGCAGCACGCGTGAAAATTCCAGACTGCCGTCATCCAGCCGCGCGCCTTGCCAGCCCCGTTCCAGTTCGGGTTCCAGATGATCCAAACGCTTCGCGATATAGGCGGTCGCTTCGGCGCCGGCTTCCGGGTCCGACAAGATCCCCGGATTGAGCGCCCCGGTAATAGCCGCCTGCTCGACGATCGCCATCGGCACGCGCTGCGAAAGATTGGACAGCAAGGTCTTTACGTTGCGCGATTCCTCGACCACGATCCGCAGATCCTGGCCCGCAACCTGGCTGCCGTCGTGCAGCGTAAAGGCGCACTCGTTGCCCAGCACGGCGTTGAACAGATAATCTTCCAGCGCCCGGTCGTCCTTCAGGTAAACCTCTGAATTACCCCGTTTGGCCCGATAAAGCGGCGGCTGCGCGATATACAGGAACCCCTTTTCGATAATTTCCGGCATCTGCCGATAGAAGAACGTCAGCAACAGGGTGCGGATGTGACTGCCGTCAACGTCGGCATCGGTCATGATGACGACTTTGTGGTAGCGGCATTTTTCGGCATCGAAGTCTTCGGGCCCGATCCCCGTTCCGAGGGCCGCGATCAGGGTGCCGATCTCGGCCGAGCCCAGCATTTTGTCGAACCGCGCGCGCTCGACGTTCAGGATTTTACCGCGCAGCGGCAGGATCGCCTGATGGGCGCGGTCACGCCCCTGTTTGGCCGAACCGCCGGCCGAATCGCCCTCGACGATGAAAATTTCGCTGAGCGCGGGATCACGTTCCTGACAGTCGGCCAGCTTGCCGGGCAGGGACGAAATATCCAACGCCCCCTTGCGCCGGGTCAACTCGCGCGCCTTGCGGGCCGCGTCGCGCGCAGCCGCCGCCTCGATAATCTTGCCGATCACCTTGCGCGCTTCGCCCGGGTGCTCCTCAAACCACTGGTCAATGCCTTCGCCGACAATCCCCTCGACGATGGGCCGAACCTCGGACGAAACCAGTTTGTCCTTGGTTTGCGACGAGAATTTCGGGTCGGGCACCTTGACCGACAGAACACACGTCAGACCCTCGCGCGAATCGTCACCCGAGATGTTGACCTTGGCTTTTTTGGCCATGCCGCTTGAATTGGCGTAGTTGTTGATGGTGCGCGTCATGGCCCCGCGGAAACCGGCCAAGTGGGTGCCGCCGTCGCGTTGCGGGATGTTGTTGGTGAAGCACAGCGTCGTCTCGTGATAGCTGTCGTTCCACTGCAAGGCCAGCTCCACGGTAACGCCGTCACGTTCGCCGGTAATGGCGACCACCGGTTTGTGCAAGGCGGTACGTGAACGGTCAAGATAGGCGACAAAAGCCTCCAGCCCGCCGTCGTAATGCAGGTTGACCGACTTTTCCTCCACATGACGTGCGTCCGTCAATTCCAGCGCGACGCCGGAGTTCAGGAACGCCAGTTCGCGCAACCGGTGCTCCAGGGTGGCGAAGTCAAACTCGGTCATGGTGAAGGTTTCGGTCGACGGCAGGAACGTGATCTCGGTGCCGGTCAGCGGGCCTTTGTCCGTTTGCGGCGCGTCGCCGACGATTTTCAGCGGGTCTTGTGTTTCGCCGTGGCAAAAGCGCACGTGATGCTCTTTTCCGTCGCGCCAGATGCGCAAATCGAGCGTTTCGGACAGGGCGTTGACCACGGAAACGCCGACCCCGTGCAGGCCGCCCGAGACCTTGTACGAGTTTTGGTCGAACTTACCGCCCGCGTGAAGCTGGGTCATGATCACTTCGGCCGCCGAGACACCTTCTTCCTGATGCACATCGACCGGGACGCCGCGACCGTTGTCGCGAACCGTGGCCGAGCCGTCGCCGTTAAGGATGACGTCGACCAAATCGCAGTGTCCGGCCAGGGCCTCATCGATGGCGTTGTCGACCGCTTCATAGACCATATGATGCAGACCGGTGCCGTCGTCGGTGTCGCCGATATACATGCCGGGCCGCTTGCGAACGGCCTCCAGCCCGCGAAGAACCTTGATCGAATCGGCATCATACGTGTCGTTGCCGTTCGTCTCGTCGTTAGTGCTCTGTTCCAACTCGTCGGTCATGATTTGATCGATCTTCTTTCTTTGCTCGTTTATCCAATCGGCGTCACGCTTGCCGAGGCCACGCCCAAAAACTGGGCTGCGCCCTTTAGCGGCGCAAAGGTTTCGGCGTCCGTGCCCGCCAGCCAGGCCTGCGCGCCCAGGACCAGTAGTTCTTCAAACAATGCCTCGCGGCGACTGGCATCCAGGTGTGCCGCCACCTCGTCCAGCAGCAGAACCGGAACCCGGCCCCGCTCGTGGGTCTGCATGCGCGCACCCGCCAGCACAATGGCGATAAGAAGCGCCTTTTGCTGGCCCGTCGAACTTTGCGCCGCCGCCGCACCGCTTTGCGCATCAAACACCCGCAAATCGCTTTGCTGCGGACCAACCGCGGCGCGGCCGCTTTCGGCGTCACTGCGGCGATGCAAAGCCAAGGCCGCGCGAAACCGGTCTTCCGCCGCCAGCGCCGGCCCTTCATCAAGCCAGGCCTCAAGCGCGCCATCCAAAACGACCAGCGCACCCGGAAACGGCCCCACGGGCCGCTCGCAAAAGGCTCCGAGCCGGGACACCGTCTCCTTGCGGGCGGCAGCAATCGCCACACCGCGCCCGGCCATGGTTTCTTCCAAAGCGCCCAGCCAAACCGGATCGGCGCTGCCCGGGCTGCGCAAAAGCCGCATGCGTTCGCGCGCGGCGGTCTCGAAAGCGCTGACCCGTCCGGCATGGGCGGGGTCAAAGCCGAAGACCATGCGGTCGATAAACCGACGGCGGGCCGAAGCGCCCTCGACAAACAGCCGGTCCATGCGCGGCGTTAGCCAAACGGCCGCAAAGTGTTCACCCAGCGCGGCCTGCCCGCGCGCGTCCTCGCCGTCAATTCGTACGGCCCGGCGTTCCCGCCCGTTGGCCGCGGCCGCCGATTCGCGACCGGTTCCAAGATCGACCAGCCCATCCGGGGTCCGCACCGTGGCGGCGACCGCCCAAGGGCTTGCCGAAGGCCCTTCCGGGCTTCCCGCAGCTCGCATCGCCACATCGCCAAGCCGGGCGTTGCGCAGGCCGCGGCCCGGCGCCAGAAACGAAACCGCCTCCAGCAGGTTGGTCTTGCCCGCCCCGTTGGGTCCGCTCAAAACCACCGGCCGTTCGTCGACCTCAAGGCGCAGCTTCGCGTAGCAGCGAAACCCGGTAAGCATCAGCTTCGAAACGGCCAGGCGCGCCGGTGTGCGTGAACCGCTTTCAGACACGGCGTCGGACCATCCGTCTTTCCAAATATCCCTGGATTCGTTCAGGGCCAAACCCCTCTTACACGCGCATCGGCATAAGAACGTACAGCGCGCTGGTGTCGCCAACTTCGCGGACGATCGTCGGCGATGCTGAATCCGACATCACGAACTGGGCGGTATCGCCCTCGATCTGCTGGGTGATGTCCAACAGGTAACGGGAATTGAAGCCGATTTCGATGGCCTCGGCTGCGTAAGCGACCTCGATTTCCTCGCTGGCGCTTCCGTTATCGGGGCTGTTGGCCGACAAAACCAGATTGTTGCCGCCGACGGCCAGTTTAACGGCCCGCGATTTTTCGGTCGAGATGGCCGAAACCCGATCCACCGCTTCGGCGAACGGCTTGCATTGCACATCGAGAATTTTGTCGTTATCCGACGGGATGACCCGCGCATAGTCGGGGAAGGTGCCGTCAATCAGCTTGGACGACATCACCGCATCGTCGAACGAGAAGCGGATCTTGGTTTCCGACAGGGCGATGGTGACGTCATCGCCGATCTCGTCGATCAGTTTGCGCAGTTCGGTCACCGTCTTGCGCGGCAGGATGACACCGGGCATTCCGGAAGCACCTTCGGGAAGCGGCACTTCGACGCTGGCCAGCCGATGGCCGTCGGTGGCTACCGCGCGCAGCACGTCAACGCCCTCGCGCTCGGCCACATGAAGATAAATTCCGTTCAGGTAATAGCGGGTTTCCTCGGTGGAAATGGCGAACTTGGTGCGGTCGATCAGCGCCCGAAGCTCGCCCGCCGAAAGGCGGAATTCCTGCGGCAGTTCGCCGCCCGCCATGACCGGGAAATCCGCGGTCGGCAAGCACGAAAGGGTGAAGCGCGAGCGCCCGGCGCGCAAGGTCAGGCTATTGTCTTCCGACGTTTCAAGTTCGACCTGCGATCCCTCGGGCAATTTGCGCACGATATCGTAGAGCGTGTGGGCCGGCGCCGTCGTCTCGCCCGCAACGGCGATTTCGGCTGCTACCGATTCGGCGATGTCCAGATCCATGTCCGTGGCGTTGAGGCTCAACACCCCGTCCATTCCCGCCATCTTCACGTTGGACAGGATCGGAATGGTGTTACGGCGTTCAACCACGTTTTGCACGTGTCCCAGGGACTTCAAAAGTGCGGACCGCTCGATCGTCAATTTCATGGCATTCGCTATTCTATAATTTGACCCAATTTAGTGCGCGAATCTCCGCGCCCGACCATCCGACGAAAACAACTGCCGAAAGAAACGAGAAGAGCCCCCGCGACAACGCTGGCATTATATCAGAAGTGCCTGGAATCAGAAGCCCTTTCCGCGTCCCGGAAAGGCGCGGAAAGGGCCGGAAAATTGGGGCCGTTCGGGACGCAAATGCCCGCTTAGCCTTCGAGCATCCTGCGCAGCAGATCGACGTCCTCGGCGAAGCCGGCGTCGCGTTCGCGAAGCTCGTCAACCTTCTTTACGGCGTGCATCACGGTTGTGTGGTCGCGGCCACCGAACTTGCGGCCGATTTCGGGCAAGGATCGCGAGGTCAGCTGCTTGGCCAGATACATGGCCACCTGACGGGGTCGCGCCACCGAACGCGCCCGGCGCGCCGAATGCATGTCGGAGGTGCGGATGTTGAAATGCTCGGCCACCCGTTTCTGGATTTCCTCGATGGTCACCCGGCGGTCATTGGCGCGCAGCAGATCGTGCAAAACTTCCTGGGTCGTTTCCAGGGTGGTTTCGCGGCCCACCAGTTGGGCGTGGGCGACGATGCGGTTCAACGCACCTTCCAACTCGCGCACGTTGGACGTGATCTTGTGGGCCAGGAATTCGAGAACGTTGGACTGAACGTCGACACCGATTTGATCGGCCTTGGACTGCAGGATGCCCAGCCGGAGCTCATAGGTGGTGGCATGAAGATCAGCAACCAGTCCGCAGTTGAGCCGCGATTTCAACCGTTCTTCAATACCTTCCAGATTGGACGGCGATTTATCAGCCGATAAAACAATCTGGCGGCGCTGATCGACCAGGGCGTTAAAGGTGTGGAAAAATTCTTCCTGGGTCGAATCCTTGCCGGCGATGAACTGGACATCGTCGATCATTAGCACGTCGACGGAACGGAACTGCTCCTTGAAATCCACCGTGTTCTGTTCGCGCAGGGCGCGGATGAACCGGTACATGAACTTTTCGGCCGACAGATAAATGACATTGCGCGTTGCATTCTCGTTGCGAATCGACCACGCGATGGCATGCATGAGGTGCGTTTTGCCAAGGCCGACGCCGCCGTAAAGGAACAGCGGGTTGAACGGCACCGTGTCTGCCTCGGCGACCCTGCGGGCTGCGGCGTAGGCGAATTCATTGGGCTTGCCGACGACAAATTGATCAAAGGTGAAGCGCGGGTCCAGCGGCGCGTTTATCTCGGCATAGGATTCTTCCAGACGCTGCGAGGTCCGTGGCCGCGCCGGCGCCAATGGCGGTGAGGGTTTTTGTTCAACGCCCATATCTTCGGCGGCGCGGGTGCGTAGGGCGCGGCGGTCGCTTTGTACGATCACATCCACGCTATCCACATCGGGGTTTTCAACCTGCCAAAGGGCCGACAGCCGTTCGGCGTAATGGGCGACCACCCAGTCCTGCATGAAGCGCGTCGGAACCGAAAGGCGGATCTGACCACCAGTCATCTCGCGAACGGACATGGGCTTGAGCCAGCTTTGGTAGGCGGCCTCTCCGACCTCCTCACGCAAGCGCCCGCAAACCAGTTCCCATTCCGAGTTCAGGCGGACGTCGAGGGCTTCGCCGCTCATGCCGATTCCCCCCCCGTTTTCGAGACGTACGGGCAAGAAAACCGTCCACCAATTTCACCAAGGCAATACTTATCTGCCACTTTCACTGATGCCCCCCACGACACGTAAAATCAAAATCACTCAGCCGAACCGCATTTGCCGTCAGACCAAAACCTCAACCGCAACTCCGGCCACAAAACCAGCCGCCAACTTAATTGGCGCCCCTCACCGAGCGATTTTTTAGCAAAACCCTAGCTGTTTTCTTGCTCGGACCCTGAAATACACTTCAAGGTTTAAGAACTTTATTTGTGATGCGCTGCTTGTTATTTTCAGCGCCCCGTCAGTCTTCATATACGCTGTTGAATCTGAACGGAAAACTCTAACCTAGCCACCCATTCTATATTTGGTTTCCATTAAAACGGGCAGCACGATCACCAGCAACGGTCATCACTGTACACATCGGTTCCGAGTCAAAGCAACGAGAACGAAAGTTGAACCTTGCAAAAAATTCTCTTGACAAAATTCACGTGCGGGACTCCCTCCGGGAGAGCAGGCGCAAAAAAGGCCGCGTCCCAAAGGGTTCGCGGCCCATGCTTAATTTTGCCTTGCGTTTAGGCGCCCATCGCATTGATACGGCGCGATAAACGGGAAAGACGGCGGGCAACCGTATTGCGGTGCAGCACGCCTTTGTTGACGCCGCGCATCATTTCGGGCTGGGCGTCCTTAAACGCGCTGGCGGCCACATCCTTATCGCCGCCGGCGATGGCTTCTTCCACTTTGCGCACGAAAGTGCGAATGCGGCTGACGCGCGAGCGATTGACCTGGGTTTTGCGTTCGGTCTGGCGGATGCGTTTTTTCGCCGACATATGGTGGGCCATGCGATATTTCCGTTCGTTCAAGGTTTTCTGGAGAAAATGACCGCAGGCTTATATATCCGGCGATAGCCCCCGTCAAGCTTCATCGCCCCCGTTACGCCCCGTATCGTGCGATTTTCGCTATTTTGGCGCCGGCGGCGTGCCCGATTCGGGCGAGACGGCGAATCGCACCGTAACAACACCCCCGTTTTCGGAAATTTCCAGCCGCAGAACTTCGCCTTCCCGGGAAAACACCCGCTGCCCCACATCGCGCCAGCCCAATTGGGGAAGGGTGGAGCCGTAAAAGTCCAAAACGCCCGCCTGGGAAACACTGCCCGAGGCGACGGCCTCGACGATTCGCCCGCCCGGCGCGTCAAACTCCATGCCCGCGCTCTCGTCCTCGACAAGGCCAGGCATCAAGGGCAGATCCTCGAAGCCAGCCAGAAAGGCAGCGGGCTCGGCCCGCGCACCCAGCGCCATAAGAAACATGACCAGCGCGGCGATGGCACCAAGGGTTTGACGTTTAGCCATGGCAAATCTCTATATCATCGTTGGCGGCGCGCACAGTAAAAAGTCGAGCGGCCCGATTGAACTAAACGGCGAATGCGCCCGCCACAATCACAATCGGGGCAGCCCTCCCCCTCGCGCCCATAGACGGCAAAATTATGCTGGAAGTAACCGGATTCGCCGGAAGGCTGCCTATGATCGCGCAGGGACGAGCCGCCCGCTTCAATGGCTTCGTTCAAAACGTCGCGAATCGCCGCCGCCAGCCGCTTCAGACGCGCGCCCTTTATGCCGGACGCCTTGCGGCGCGGCGAAATCCCGGCCCGAAACAGGGCCTCGCACGCATATATATTGCCGATTCCCGCCACCACCGACTGGTCAAGCAGCACCGTCTTGATGGGGCCCGAGCGTCCCGCCAGACGTTCGCCCAAAAGGTCCGGGCCGAAGGCGTTGCCAAGGGGTTCGGGGCCCAGGCGGCGCAAAAACCGATGGCTGTCCAGTTCACTGGCGGGGCTCAGGTCCACAAAGCCGAATCGGCGCGGATCGTTGAAACAGGCGGATGCGCCCGCATCGGTTTCCAAAATCACATGGTCGTGGGGCCCCGGTTCGGGCGGCGCGCCGGTGTGCACGAGAAACCGTCCCGACATGCCCAGATGGACGATCACGCAGTTGCCGTCGTCCAGATGAATAAGCAGGAATTTGGCGCGGCGCGACAGGGTGGTTATCCGCCGTCCGGTCAACGATGCCTCGAAATTGTCGGGTATGGGAATGCGAAGTTTCCGCCGCCGCACGGAAACACGGTTCAGAACGCGGCCCAGAAGGGCGGGCTCCAGACCACGCCGGACGGTTTCGACCTCGGGAAGTTCGGGCATGCTTTTCCTCAATGCAACGCGTTATTCTAACGTAGCGCGGGCCAGCGGCATAGGTTATGTTTCCGCCCATGACCGAACCTAAACGCCAGCGCAAACCCAAACCGGCCCCGCAAATGGAACCGCAAACCACCCATTTCGGGTATAGCGACGTTCCCGTGGACGAAAAGGCGTCGCTTGTTCACGATGTTTTCGCTGACGTCGCCGAAAACTACGATCTGATGAACGATCTCATGAGCATGGGCATTCACCGCTGGTGGAAATCGGCCTTCATGAACCGGCTAAATCCGCAACCCGGAATGCGGCTTCTGGATGTGGGCGGCGGCACCGGCGATATCGCGTTCGCCTTTTTAAAAAGGGGCGGCGCATCGGCTACGGTCTGTGACATCAACGCCGAAATGCTGGAAGTGGGGCGCAAGCGCGCCCTCGACCGCGGCATTCTGGATAATCTGGAATGGACCTGCGGCGACGCCGAAAAGTTGCCCGTCGCCGATGCTTCGGTGGACGCCTACACGATTGCTTTTTGCATTCGCAACGTAACCGACATTCCCGCCGCCCTTCGTGAGGCGCGGCGCGTGCTGAAGCCGGGCGGGCGTTTCATGTGCCTGGAATTCAGCCATGTGGTGCTGCCGGTGTTTGACAAGCTTTACGACGCCTATTCGTTCAGCGTGTTGCCGGCGCTGGGCCAGATGATCGCCGGAAACCGCGAAGCCTATCAGTATCTGGCCGAAAGCATCCGCAAGTTCCCGGCGCAGGAGCGCTTCGCCCATATGATCGCCGAGGCGGGTCTGGGGCAGGTGACGTACCACAATCTTTCGGGCGGAATCGCCGCCATTCATTCGGCATGGCGGATATAGGGCGGACCAACGAGATGCTGCGCGCCATAAAAAATCTCTCGCGTTTGCTGAGGATTGCAAAAATCCTGGCCCGCCACGACGCCTTGTTCCTGCTTGAACGAATCGACGTCGCTCAAGCTGTGGTGACGCTGGCCCGGCTGGTATCCCATCGCCGCCGCGAGGGCCGCCCCGGACAACGGCTGGCCCTGGCCCTGCAGGAAGCCGGACCCAGTTTCATCAAGCTGGGGCAGGCGCTGTCAACGCGGGCCGATCTGGTGGGCGACGAAATTGCCGCCGACCTGTCAGACCTTCAGGATCACCTGCCTGCCTTTCCGGGCGCCGAGTCGCGCAAGGCCCTGCAAGCCGAGTTTGGCGTCGACGTCGACGAGTTGTTTGCATCCTTTGACGGGGCGGCCATTGCCGCGGCCTCCATCGCGCAGGTTCACTTCGCCACGACGACGGACGGCCGCGACGTGGCGGTCAAGGTGCTGCGGCCCGGTATCGAAGCCGCCATGGCCCGCGATATGGATCTGTTTTTCTGGATCGCCGAGCTGATCGAGGCGGCAAGGCCCGATATGCGGCGCATCAAGCCGGTCGCGGCCGTTCAGACCCTGGCCGACACGGTCAAGCTGGAGATGGATCTGCGTTACGAGGCCGCCGCCGCCAACGAACTTCGTGAAAACTTTGCCGAGGATGCAAGCTTTCACGTTCCCGATGTGGATTGGACGCGCACCGGACGCCGCGTGCTGACCACCGAACGGGTCCTCGGCATTCCCATTGATGATCGCGACGCCATCCTGGCCGCCGGGCACGATCCTGAAAATGTCCTCAAGAATGCCGGCGGCGCATTTTTCATGCAGGTTTTCCGCGACGGCTTTTTCCACGGCGACCTTCATGCGGGCAACCTGTTCGTTCAGGCCGACGAGAGTGTTACGGCCGTGGATTTCGGCATCATGGGCCGGGTCGAGCGCGCCACGCGGCGGCATCTGGGCGAAATGCTGCTGGCTTTTCTGCGGCGGGACTACCGGCGGGCGGCCGAAATTCACTATGAAGCCGGCTGGATACCCGACCGCGCCTCTATCGACGGTTTTACCCAGGCCTGCCGCTCCATCGCCGAACCGATTATGGACAAGCCGCAGAACGAAATTTCCATGGGCCGCCTTTTGGGCCAGCTTTTCCAGGTGACCGAAATGTTCCGCATGGAAACCCAGCCCCAACTGCTGCTTTTGCAAAAAACCATGCTGGTGGCTGAAGGAACGGCGCGCAAGCTAAGCCCCGAATCGAACATGTGGCTTTTGGCTCGGCCCCTGATCGACGAATGGATGTCGAGCGCCGCCGCGCCCGAAGCGCGGGTCCGCGAAGCGGTCGGCGAGATCGCGTCCGCGGTGGAACGCCTGCCGCGTCTGGTGGACGGATTCGAACGCGGTGTTTCCATGCTGGCCGATGGTGAATTGAAACTTCACCCCGATTCCCTTCGTTCCGTGGATGGCCGCTCGGGGCGGTCCGGCACGCTGATCGTCCTATGGGGTGTCATCGCGGTCCTCGTCGCGCTTCTCATTTTTTCTTGAACTTGATGGCCCTTGAAACGGGCACTCATGTCCATTAATCTTTAATCACACCATTTTTTCGTGATTTGTTTTGGAATTCGCCGTGTTAACAGGAAAACGTGTTCTTTTGGTCATTTCGGGCGGCATCGCCGCCTACAAATGCCCCGAATTGGTTCGCCGTCTGCGCGAACGCAAAGCTTCCGTGCGTTGCGTTATGACCCGCGCCGCCGAAGAGTTCGTCACCCCGCTGACCCTCAGCGCGCTCAGCGAAAACCCGGTACACCGGAATATGTTTTCGCTGACGGAAAACAATGACATCAGCCATATCCAGCTTTCGCGCGAAGCCGACGTTCTCGTGGTTGCCCCAGCCACGGCCAATCTTCTGGCCAAAATGGCGAACGGTATTGCCGACGATCTGGCAAGCACGATTCTGCTGGCGACCAGCGCCCCGATCATGGTCGCGCCCGCCATGAACGTGCGCATGTGGGACCACGAGGCGACGCGAGAAAACATGGAAACCCTGCGGGCGCGCGGCGTTTCGCAACTCGGCCCCAACGAGGGCGACATGGCCTGCGGCGAGTTCGGCTTCGGACGCATGGCCGAGGTGGATGAAATCGTTACCGCCCTGGAAGACTTTTTCGAGGGCGGCGTGCGGCTGAGTGGACGGCGCGCCCTGGTGACCAGCGGCCCCACCCATGAACCCATCGACCCGGTTCGCTACATCGCCAACCGATCATCGGGAAAGCAGGGTCACGCCATTGCCGCCGCGCTGGCGGGGCTGGGCGCGCAAACAACTTTGGTGACCGGGCCGACCGATCAGGCCGATCCGCCGGGGGTAACCGTCGTTCGCATCGAATCGGCCGCCCAAATGCTGGCCGCGTGCCAGGCGGCCCTGCCCGCCGACATCGCCGTCTGCGCCGCCGCCGTGGCCGATTGGCGCGCCGCCGAAACGGCCACACGGAAAATCAAGAAAACGGATGATAACCCGCCCGCCATCGAACTGACCCGCAATCCCGATATTCTGGCCACACTGGCGGTGGCCGGACCGGACCGCCCGAAACTGGTCATCGGCTTTGCCGCCGAAACCGAAAACGTTGTTGAGAACGCCGTCGCCAAGCGCGCGGCCAAGGGCTGTGACTGGATCGTCGCCAACGATGTGTCATCGCAAACCGGAACTTTCGGCGGTGACTCGAACCGCGTTCACTTTATTACGCCGGACGTGGAAGACTGGCCGCGCATGTCGAAACGCGAGGTCGCAACACAGTTGGCGGCACGCATTGCGGACGCGCTGGAGGGCGGATCATGAGCGACGTTCGCAACGTTCGCGACGTTCGCAACGTTCGCGACGTTCGCGTGGTCGTCACCCGTCTGCCTCACGGTGCGGACCTGCCTTTGCCCGAGTATGCCACGCCCGACAGCGCCGGGCTGGACCTCATGGCGGCACTGGGCGAGGCCATGTCCATCTTGCCGGGCGAGCGCGCCATTGTTCCCACCGGTTTGGCCATCGCCCTGCCCAGGGGGTTCGAGGCGCAGGTGCGTCCGCGCTCGGGTCTGGCCGCCAAGCACGGCTTGACGGTTCTCAACGCACCCGGAACCATTGATGCCGACTACCGCGGCGAGGTCGGTGTCATTCTGGCCAATCTGGGCAAGGACGCCTTTACGGTCGAGCCGGGCATGCGCATCGCGCAGATGGTGGTTGCCCCGGTCAGCCGCATCGCCTGGGACGAAACCGATGAATTGCCCGAAAGCGGGCGTGGATCGGGCGGATTCGGGTCTACTGGAAATTAGGGCGGAAATTAGCAAGGGAGTGGAATTCGGTGTTTCGCGTTTCCAAGAAAATGCTGTTCGCCATTGAGGCGGTTCTCGACATTGCCTATCACGCCGGAAGCGGACCGGTGCAAAGCCGCGAAATTACGCGGCGTCAGGGTATCCCGCGCCGGTACCTCGAGCAGGCGCTGCAACATCTGGTTCGCGAAGAGGTCCTTGTCGGCATTCGCGGCCCGCGCGGCGGATACCGGCTGGCCCGCGAGCGCCGGCGCATTAGCGTCGGCGACATCGTTCGCGTGGTGCGCCTGATGGACGGCGGCGACGACGCAATGGAAGAAACCGCGGGCTCTGAACTGGGCCGCGCGGTCGTCCGGCCCATATGGATGGACCTTCAGGATCAATTGCTGGAAGGCCTGGACGCGGTCACGATCGATACCCTGTGCACCCGGGCCAACGAGGTGGGAATCGTCAGCGAAGGACGCGAAAACCTGGATTTCACCATTTGATGATTTTTTTGCGCAGCACGGAGATCGTATCGAACCATGACCATATCACCGAATGAGTTCCGCGGCCGCATCTATGATGATATCACCCAAACGGTCGGTGCAACGCCCGTTGTGCGCCTGAAAAATCTGGCCGCCGACGCCGGTTGCAAGGCCGACATTCTGGGCAAGTGCGAGTTTTTCAATCCGCTGGCTTCGGTCAAGGACCGAATCGGGCTGGCCATGGTCGAAGCCGCCGAAAGGGATGGAAAAATCGGTCCCGGTGCGGTGCTGGTGGAACCAACCTCGGGTAATACCGGAATTGCGCTGGCCTTTGTGTGTGCGGCCAAGGGGTACCGTTTGATCCTCACCATGCCGGATTCCATGTCGGTGGAACGGCGCAAGATGCTGGCCCTTTTGGGGGCCGAGCTGGAACTGACGCCCGCCGCCAAGGGCATGACCGGCGCCATCGGCCGGGCCAGCGAAATCGTCGAGAGCACGCCCGGTGCGATCATGCTGCAACAGTTCGAAAACCCGGCCAATCCGGAAATCCACCGGCGCACAACCGCCGAGGAGATTTGGCGCGACACCGACGGTGCCGTGGATGTGGTGATTTCCGGCGTCGGCACCGGGGGAACGCTGACCGGCGTGGCCGAAGTCATCAAGGCGCGCAAGCCGGACTTTAAGATCATAGCGGTGGAGCCCGAGGATAGCCCGGTTCTGTCGGGCGGCGTTCCGGGGCCGCACAAAATTCAGGGCATCGGCGCGGGCTTCGTGCCCAAGATCCTCAACACCGGGATCATTGACGAGGTTCTCAAGATCGGCAACGAAACGGCGCTGGCCACATCGCGCAAGGCAGCCCGCCTGGACGGATTGCCCGGCGGCATATCCTCGGGCGCGGCGCTGGCCGCCGCCCTTGAAGTGGGAAGCCGCCCCGGCATGGAAGGCAAGACAATCGTCGCCATCCTGCCCTCTTTCGCCGAACGCTATTTATCAACGGCCCTATTTGACGGACTTGGACTTGAATAGATGGACTTTACCGACGAACAGATTAACCGTTACGCCCGTCACATTTTGTTGCCCGAGGTCGGCGGCGAAGGGCAGGCGAAACTACTGAATGCCAAAGTCCTGGTGGTGGGCGCGGGCGGACTGGGTTCGCCGATCTTATTGTATCTGGCCGCCGCCGGGGTGGGCACCATCGGTGTCATCGACGACGACGCCGTGGACCTGACCAACCTTCAGCGCCAGATCGTGCATGTCACCAACTCCGTTGGGGTTCCAAAAGTGGAGAGCGCCGCAAAGATGCTGGCTCAGATCAATCCGGGGGTTAAGGTAAACACCCATGAAGCCCGGTTGATCGCCGACAATGCGGCCGAATTGATCGCGCAATACGACGTGGTGACCGACGGCAGCGACAATTTCGACACCAAGTTCTTGCTCAATGATGCCTGCTACTTTGCGCGCAAGCCGCTGGTGACCGGCGCGATCCTGCGCTTCGCGGGTCAGGTCTTCACCTTCAAGGCATATGAAGAGGGCGATACGCCCTGCTACCGATGCATCTTCCGCGAACCGCCGCCCGCGGGCAGCGTGCCAACGTGCGCCGAAGCCGGTGTGCTGGGCGCGCTGTGCGGCATGATCGGGTCCACCCAGGCCACCGAGATCATCAAGGAAATTCTGGGGATCGGCGAAAGCCTGGCCGGATCGCTCCTGGTGTGCGACGCGCTGTCGACCACGTTTCGCAAGATCAAGGCGCGGCGCGATGCGGCCTGCCCGCTATGCGGCGATCGCCCGACCATCACGGATTTGTCGATCCATGCCAAGTGACAAAAGCCCCGACAAGTTATCCATCGTCGTTTTCGCGGGCGATTTCGACAAGGTTCATTATGCCTTGGTATTGGCCAGCGGCGCGGCAGCCGTGGGTAAGAGCGTCACGCTCTTTTTCACCATGGACGCCTGCCACGCCTTGAAAAATGGGGATCATGCATGGCGTTCCATGCCGACCAGCCGCCGCGACGGCGAAACGGGCGGCCATATGGATGACGGCTTTGCCGCCAAGGGCGTTGCCACGTTCGAGGAATTGCTAACCGCCTGCCCCGAGCTGGGCGTGCGCTTTATGGTGTGCGAGATGGGCCTCAAGGCCATCGGTCTGGACCGTTCCGACCTTCGGAGCGACATCGACTTCGAAGACGGCGGCGTCGTCACCTTCGTTAACGATGCCTCCGCCGACGGGACCATGCTGTTTATCTAAATTTTCCCCGGCCCAGAATTAACCCGCCCAGGGAGTTCAGGACCGAAAAAACCGGGGACAAAAAAACCGGGGACAGTATACTATTTTATGCCAATAAATAGTATACTGTCCCCGGTTTTTCCAAGAGGGGGGACGATCAATTTACACCGACTCCTTTGATCCCGGATTTTTTTGCTGATGACTTTCATCGTATTTGTTGGCTATGAACAATTTGCTGCTTCTGTACGAAATCATATTGTCACAAGGCCACGGGTTCTGATCTGGGTGAACAGGATATTTTCCGGAACCTTTGCCATCATCGCTGCTCGACTTTCTTTCGCTGAGCGCTGATATTTTTCAATTAAGTATTGGAGTTCGTAACGATGGTAAAGAAAACCATTTTAGTGTGTGCATTATTATTCATCCTGCCGAATGTTGTCAGAGCCGATGACGCAGATATTGCCAATCTGTACGCGAAGTATGGAATAACTGGCGCTCTGATTATAACGTCATTAGATGGTCGCGTGGAATATAGCTATAATGAGGAGCGTCTGGCTCAACGTTATTTGCCCGCTTCGACTTTCAAAATTCCGAATACGTTAATTGCCCTTGAGGAGGGCACGGTAAGCGGGGAATCCGCTGTGATTAAGTGGGATGGCAAGGATAAGGGCTGGGTTAAATGGAACAAGGATCAAACTCTTGGCTCGGCATTCACCCTTTCCTGTGTATGGTGCTATCAGGAATTTGCAGAAAAAATCGGAAACGACACTTATCTGAAACATCTGAATGCCTTAAATTATGGCAATCAAAAAACAGGAAATAATGTCACGACTTTCTGGTTGGAAGGGGAACTGAAAATTTCAGCGGTTGAGCAAATTGATTTCTTGCGAAAAGTCTATCTTGAACAATTGCCTTTCGATGAAAAACATATCCGGTTGTTGAAGAAATTAATGATTGTCGAGAAAACACCAGCCTATTTGCTCAGGGCAAAAACCGGGTGGGCCATAAGGATAACAAAGCAACACGGCTGGTATGTCGGATATGTAGAGGCAAAAGGAAAAGCCTGGTTTTTTGCCAATAACATAGAGATAAACTCCAGGCAGGATTCCAGATTTAGAAAAAGGCTGGTCATGGAAGCGTTGAAGGTAAAAGGACTCATATGATTCCGCACATCGCCGGTGTTGCAGCTTGTTATACCCCGCGTGCGACTACCTGCGGATAAAGGCGGATCGTCAGATACGCGACCGCAAGATCGGGGTCAGCTTATACTGTCCCCGGTTTAATTGGGATCAGGAAACGGATGCCAATGGCCTGGAAACGTCATCACGAAGACGCATGGCGTCACGTTAGGTGCCTTCGGCGAAACTGAATGCGCAAACCGGTTCTCAAACGTGGGATACGCTTCCGTCAAAAATGACGGGCTCTAGATTTTCTCGCGTCCCAGTATCAGACCGCCCAGGGAATTCAGGACCGGGCCGGGGCGGGCCGCGCCAATCTGGCGGCCGTCGATCGCGACGACCGGGCGCACGCCGCCCGAATTGGTCAGAAATACTTCCGACGCGCTTTCCAATTGATCCGGCGTTATCGATTGTTCGACGGCCCCGATGGCCTCAATCACGGCGGCGCGCATGACGCCGGGCAGGGCGCCGTCCTCTATGGGCGGGGTCACGGTTATTCCGTCGATCACGCAAAACAGGTTGGCCGCGCTTGCTTCGGCGAGAAAACCTGCGGTGTTCAGAAGCAATGCTTCCTCGGCGCCACGCTGCCCGGCTTCCATGAGCGCCAAAATCCCTTCCAGGTAATTCAGCGACTTGATGCGCGAAAGCGGCGAATACTCGTTGCGCCGTGTCGAGGCGGCGATCACGGCCCTTACGGGCTTGGGCGGGGCGAGGGATTGGGCGAACGCCGTAATCAGCACGCTGGGCGATGAGGTTGCCGGCGGGTGCAGGCCGCGCGGGGCCGGACCGCGCGAAACCGTCAGGCGAAGGGTCCCGTGTTCAATGGCGTTTTCTCCCGCCGTTCGCCGAAGGGCCGCTTCCAGATCGTCGCGCGAAAAAGCAGGTGTTATGCCGCAAACCCGCAAACCCTGGGCAAGGCGCGCCAAATGGCGATCAAGACGAAGAGGTTGGAAATCGCGCACGGCGATGGTCTCGAAAACGCCGTCGCCCAGCAAAAACCCGCGGTCATCCACCCGGATGCGCGCCTGATCGTCCGAAACCAAATTACCGTTCAGCCATAATTTCATCACATCAGGCTTTGCATCAATGCGCGCGCCTTGTCCATGGTTTCCTGGTATTCGCACGCGGGGTCGGAGTCAGCAACAATGCCGCCCCCCACCTGCAAAATCGCCTCGCCTTGGTCGATCACGATGGTGCGAATGACGATGCTGGAATCCATGGCGCCATCGAACCCGATCCAGGCGATGGTCCCGCAATAGGGGCCGCGGCGGGCGCATTCCAGCTCGGTTATGATCTCCATGGCGCGAATTTTGGGCGCGCCCGTGATCGATCCGCCGGGAAAGGCGGCGCGCAACAAATCGACCGGGCCCAGGCCGGGGCGCATTTTCGCGTTAATTACGGAAACCAGGTGATGAACGGTGGCGAAACTTTCCAGCTGGCACAAGTCGGGAACCGAAACGCTGCCCGTCTGGGCCACGCGGGACAAATCGTTGCGCAACAGATCGACGATCATAAGGTTTTCCGCGCGGTCCTTTGCGCTTCGTTTTAACTCGCGGGCCAAGGCGGCGTCCGCTGCCGGGTTGGCACCGCGCGCGCGAGTTCCCTTGATGGGCCGGGTTTCGATGGCCCCGTCCGCGGACAGGCGAAGAAACCGTTCGGGCGAGGCCGAGACCACGGCCCGGCCGTCCCCGCAATTGATCACGGCCCCGAACGGTGCGGGGTTTGCTTCGCGAATTCTCAAATAGAGCGCCAGCGGGTCCAGCCCGTCGGGCATCCGACCGATCAGGCGGTGGGAGATGTTGGCCTGATAGATGTCACCTGCGTGAATGTAGTCGACCGTGCGGGCCACGTTGGCCTCGAATTCCGCGCGCGGTGTTTCGAACCGCCATGAAGAACGGCTGCCGGGGTCATCGGGTAGATCGGGGGCTGCTTGAATGCGCGCCGCCATGGCGTTCATTCGCGCGTCCACGTCATTCCTTGCGACATCGGTGGCGATGATCCAGGCGCGTTTTTCGAGCATATCGAAGGCGGCAATGGTGTCGTAGAACCCAATATACATTTCGGGAAGGCCGACGCCGGGGCCTTTGGGTTGCGGCAGGCGCTCCAGCGTGGTCCCGAGCTCGTAGCCCAGAAACCCCACCGCCCCTGTTTGAAACGGCGGCAAATCGGGATCGTTTCGAAGGCGGAACATTTCCAGCGTGGCCGCGATTTCGGCCCACGGATCGGCATTTGCATCCCCCAGGCGCCACTGGATCAGAAAGATCGGATCGGCGGCGATATAGCCCCAGCGGCCACGCCCGCCGGACGGCTCCGCGCTGTCCAGCAGCACGGCGGCCGCCTCGTCGGCGAAGGCTGCGAACGCGCCCACGGGATCGATAAACGGGATGGATCGGGCCAGGGGCCGCTTAAGGGAGTTCACCCAACACCCGATCCGGCGGCGGGTTGCCGTCAACGAAGGTCTTGATGTTGATCACCACCTTCTCGCCCATGTCGATGCGCCCTTCCAGTGTGGCTGAACCCATGTGGGGCACCAGAACAACGTTATCCAATGCGGTCAGCTTGGGATTGACGGAAGGCGCGTGTTCAAACACATCCAGCGCCGCACCCCCCAGTTCGCCCGCGATCAGCATACGGGTCAGGGCGTTCTCGTCGATCACTTCGCCGCGCGAGGTGTTGACGATAAAGGCGTGCGGCTGAAGCAGCTTCAAGCGGCGGGCCGAAAGCAGATGGTAGGTGGCCGGCGTATGCGGACAATTGACCGAAATAATGTCCATGCGGGCCAGCATCTGATCAAGGCTTTCCCAGTAGGTTGCCTCAAGCTCGTCTTCCACCTCGGGATGGACCCGCCGACGGTTATGGTAATGGATGGACAGGCCGAACCCCTTGGCCCGCGCCGCCAGCGCCGCGCCAATGCGGCCCATGCCCAAAATGCCCAGCCGTTTACCGTGAATGCGGCGGCCCAGCATCCAGGTGGGCGACCAGCCGTTCCAGCCACCCGCGCGCAAAGTGCGCTCGCCTTCGCCCAGACGCCGCGATACGGCCAAAATCATGGCCATGGTCATATCGGCGGTGTCATCGGTCAGCACGTCGGGCGTATTGGTGACAACGATGCCGCGCGCCTCGGCGGCGGCCACGTCAATATGATCGACACCGGTTCCGAAATTAGCGATGAGTTTGAGGCCAGGCCCCGCTTCGGCCAGAACGGCGGCGTCAATGCGATCGGTAATGGTCGGGGTCAAAACGTCGGCGACCCTGACGGCTTCGATCAAATCGGCCTTGCTCATGGGCGCATCATCGAGGTTCAGGCGCGCGTCGAACAACTCCATCATCCGCGTTTCAATGGCGTCCGGCAGTTTTCGCGTGACCACGACGATCGGTTTCATTTGCACCATGCCTTTATCGTTGATCCTTGGTAATATAATGCGCCTGATACCAAAACAAGAGGATATGCTGCGTGGTCCAATGGGTTAGAACAGTGCGCCTTGGCGCTCTTGCGTTAGGTTTGAGCATCATTTTGGCGCCGGTTTTGGCTTATGCCGCGCCCCAGGGAACCGGCCTGCCGCTGCCGCGTTTCATCAGCCTGCGCGCCGACAAGGCGAAGCTGCGCACCGGTCCCGGCGTTCAGTACCCGGAAGAATGGGTGTACCTGCGCAAGGACTTGCCTCTGGAAATCATCGCCGAGCACCATACCTGGCGCAAGATCCGCGACTGGCAGGGAACCCAGGGCTGGATGCACCAAAGCCTGCTCAGCGGCAAACGCACCCTGATCGTCACCGGAACCGTCCGCACCCTGCGCAGTAAACCCGACACGAACAGCCACCCGGTGGCCCGCGCCGAACCGGGCGTCGTCGGAACCATCATGGCCTGCCCCGACGGCAAACTGTGGTGCCGCGTCGAGGTCGGCGGCTTCACCGGCTGGATGCGCAAACTGGAATTCTGGGGCGCCTATAAGGACGAGGTTGTCGAGTAAAGTAGGGCGCGGAATATTGGAAGTGGTCTACAACAATATCGGCGTCGACTATGCGAAGTTACGCAAGCCCGATCCGCGCTTGATTGAGTTGATCTGTGCCCAAATCATCGATCTGAACACTATCTTGAATGTTGGTGCGGGCGCCGGTTCATATGAACCAGACGATAAAAACCTGATTGCCCTTGAACCGTCCTGGAGGATGATTTCTCAGCGGCCTGCTCACGCCGCACCGAGCGTTTGCGGCATTGCGGAATCTTTGCCTTTTCAAGACAACAGTTTCGATGGAGGCTTGGCGCTGCTGACCCTGCATCATTGGAGCGACATAGATCGCGGACTGAACGAACTAAAGCGCGTTGTCACAAAACGTCTCGTCATTCACACATGGGATTCGACGGCGACGGAAAATTACTGGCTGATAAATGATTATATTCCAGAACTCCTCGCTCTGGACGCCGGGCGATTCCCCAAAATGGACGACCTCATCGCCAAATTTCGATCTGCCCGGATAATTGAAGTGCCAATCCCATGCGACTGCACAGACGGTTTTCAGGGAGCCTATTGGCAACGACCCGAAGCCTATCTCGACGACCATGTGAAAAAAGGCATCTCATCTTTTCAACAAATCTCCCAAAAAGCTCTTTCCAGGGGACTGGCGCGGCTGAGAGCTGATTTGGATAGTGGAATCTGGCACAACCGTTACGCTGGTCTACTGGACAAAGAGGCGATTGACCTGGGCTATAGGTTGATCGTGGCAAAGGCTGAATAAGCGTCAATGGCCTTTACGATGTCTGTTATGGGTCGAACCGGCCCTCTCCCGTCGCCGGAACTTCACCGCCAGATGGTGTTCCGTGCCCTACGAAAAATCTCCCGCCAGCGCCGCACGCGTATCTTCGGACAGTACCGTCATATGCGGATATTTCGCGTGGCCGATGGCCAGGGTCGCCTGCGTTCCCGGGGCTCTGAACTTTTCGGCCTGGGCGTCGGTGAAGGGGAAATGCAGGAACTGGATGGATGACGCCTTGCCGTCTGCGGTGGTGCGGTCGACGTCGGCTTCGGGGATGGCCTGGATGGTTTCGCCGGCGAAGGACAGGGTTACGGTTTCCTCGACGCCGCCCAGCCCGGCCAGAAACGCGCCCCGGCGTTCCGGGTTGTCGATCTCGAACATCAGGGTGGCGATGAGTTCGCGGCCCTTGGGGATGAGCGGGTTATAGGCGGTCAGTTCGTCCTCGATCTGTGCGGCGCCGCCTTTTTCGATGAACAGCATTTCGTGGACCTGATGCCACATGGTGTCGAAGCATTCGAAATAAAACGTAGCGTCGGGGCCGAGGGACACGCGGCGCGGTTTTTTGAGCGCGGTGATGGCGCGGCGGCGCTCAAGCCGTACTTTGGCGTAATCGTCCATGGCCATGATGTCGGCCCGCGTGATTTCGGTTTTAGCCATTGTGTTCAGCTTCCTTGTTCGTAGGCGCGGGCCATGATCTGAATGGGATGGTTGGACGTATCCACGCCAGTGACGTCCTCGCCCAGTTTTTCCATGCCCTGCAGGATGTGCTCGCGGGCCAGCGGGCACTCGGACACCACATGGGCAGCCTTTGCCTTGGCCGCCTGCCGGGCTACCGGCTTGCCGATCTTGACCGCCGTGTCGAAGTTTTCCTTTTTGATGCCCCACGATCCGCCGTGGCCCGAGCAGCGCTCGATCACCGTGACTTGGGTGTCGGGCAAATGGCCCAGCATCTCGGCTGCCTTGCGGCCCATGTTCTGGGCGCGGGCATGGCACGCCACGTGAACGGCGATCCCGCCGGGTGCGGGGCTCAGCCCTTCGGCCAGACCTTCATTGCGGGCGATATGGGAAACGTATTCGCTGATATCGAAAGTGGCCCGGCTTAGACGTTTGATGTCCTCGTTGTCGGGGACCAGCAACGGCCACTCGAATTTCATCATGAGCGTGCACGACGGCACCAGGGAAATGACGTCGTAGCCCGCCTCGATCCAATCGGCAAAGGCCGCCGCGACCGTTTCAGCCTTCTTGGCGACGCGGGCCAGATCGCCGTGCTCCAATTGCGGCATGCCGCAGCAAGTGGGATAGACGACTTCGGCTTCAATGCCGTTGGCCGCCAGCACGTCCAGCGCGGCCACGCCGATATCGGGGTTGTTGTAATTAACGAAACAGGTGGCGTAGATCACCGCCTTGCGCGCCGCCGCCGGAGCTTTCATATTGACCTCGCGCGTTTCGCTTTTGGCGCGTGCCAACAGGGTTTTTCCGTGGAATTTGGGCAGGTAAGCTTCGCGGTGAATGCCCGCAACCCCTTCCATTACGGGCCGCGTCATCTTGTTGGAACACCCGGTCGCCCAGTTGGCCAGCGGCGCCACGGCGCAGCCCAGGCGTCCGTTGCGGTCGGTTTCGCTGATCTGTTTATCGATAAAGCCGATCTTGCCCGCGCGCGCTTCCACCGCCCGGTAACGCAACATCAGATGGGGAAAATCGAGATTGAATTCATGGGGCGGCACGTAGGGGCACTTGGTCAGAAAGCACATGTCGCAAAGCGTGCAGGCGTCGGCCACCGCCTTGAATTGGGTGCTGTCCACGCCGTCCAGTTCACCCGATTCGCACTCGTCGATCATGTCGAACAGACGCGGGAAACTGTCGCACAAGTTAAAGCAGCGGCGGCACCCGTGGCAGATGTCAAACACCCGCCGCAGTTCCTTGTCCAGTTCGGCCTGATCGTAAAATTCCTCGTCGCGCCACGCTATGGCATGGCGTGTGGGTGCCTCAAGGCTTCCCTCGCGCATGGCTGCTCCCCCGTTTCCGTACTCCCGCGCTAAAGCGTAGCACACCGGCACGTAACATCAATCAGCATGAAAAAGGGGGACCGGCGGGCCCCCCGTTCGCATAACGCAAACCCGTTTGCGGGTGGGGCGTCAGTCGAGTCCGTCCAGGGCCTTTTGGAAGCGTCCGGCGTGGGATTTTTCGGCCTTGGCCAGGGTCTCGAACCAGTCGGCGATTTCGTCGAAACCTTCGTCGCGGGCGGTCTTGGCCATGCCCGGATACATATCAGTGTATTCGTGGGTTTCGCCGGCGACGGACGCCTTCAGGTTGTCTGCGGTGTCGCCAATGGGAAGCCCGGTCGCCGGATCGCCGACCTCTTCCAGATATTCAAGATGGCCATGCGCGTGCCCGGTTTCGCCTTCGGCGGTCGAACGGAACACCGCCGAGACATCGTTGTAGCCCTCGATGTCGGCTTTTTGCGCGAAATAGAGATAACGCCGGTTGGCCTGGGATTCCCCGGCAAACGCGTCTTTCAAATTCTGTTCGGTATTCGATCCCTTGAGATTAGACATTGTCTCCCCCTTATCCGTGAAAAAGTATTATCGTCACGCAGACATATAGGGACGCCCAATTCCAATGTCAACAATTATGGAACCGTTCTAATAAATATTATAACTGTTTGTTTTTTTAAGCGTCTCCGACGCGTACGATAACGTCGACCCGCTTGACCTCGCGGCCCTCCGGTACCTGGGGAACCTTGGAAACCACGATGTCGCCACCGGGAATATCGACCAGTGAGCCGGACCCTTCCATGAAGAAGTGGTGGTGTTCGGTCGTGTTGGTATCGAAATAGGAGCGTGACGCATCGACCACGATCTCGCGCAGCATTCCGCTTGACGTGAACTGGTGCAGCGTGTTGTAGACCGTTGCCAGCGATACCCGGACATTGGCGCTGAGAACCTCGGCATGGAGCATTTCCGCCGTAAGGTGGCGGTCACCGCCTTCAAACAGGATTTTTGCCAATGCCAGACGTTGACGCGTCGGCCGTAGGCCGGCGTCGCGAAGGCGGTCGATGATGTGACTGTACGGGCGAATTTTTGTCATGTTTCCCATATAGGTATTAGAAAGTTTGAAATAAGGATAATTTAAATACGATATTGTATTTTCCTCATATTATCAATAATGAATTTGTGGGTATTCGGAAAAAAAAGCCGCCCATGGGGGCGGCGTTAACTCAATAAAGGCAAAGGCGACATGCTCTAATCGCCGGTCTTCAGGCGCTCCACCATCTGCGCTACGGTCGGTATGAATCCGTCTTTGAAAAACGGGTCCGTGGCGAACAGATAGGCGTTGTGGCCCGAGAACATCAGATTGTTGTCGACGTCGTCCGAATGCGCGATCGACTGGAGCGTTTTCTGGATGCAATAGGACCGGGGATCGGCGGGTTTGCCCGTGGTCCCGGCATCGTTTTGCGCCCAGTTGCTGAACCGGCACTGGCTGAGACACCCCATGCATTCCCCCTGATGGGCGCGAATTTCCTCGCCTTTTCCGGGGGACACGAAGATCAGGGTCGAGTCCGGCGTGCGCATGGGAATGCTAAAGCCCTGGGCGATCCATTGGTCCGCCCGCACCTTGTCCGCCGGGCTCAGATAGAAAATGCGCCCGCGCGCGCCGACCGAAAGTTCTTCGGTGTGCTCGCCCATGGGTTCGCGCGAAAACACGACCTGACGCTCGCTGCGCTCGCGCAACTCGCCAATGAAATTATTGTTGATGGCCGACGAATAAAACCCGGTCGGGCTGAATTTGTTGAGGAAGACATCACCTTCGCGCAAGCTCAGCAGGCGCTGTTTCCAGGCTTCCGACACAGGACTTTCCTTGGTCAGGATCGGCCGCGTTCCCATCTGGAAAGCGATCGGCCCCAATTCCGCATTGTCGATCCAGTCTTCCCAATCGCGCAAGTACCAGACGCCGCCCGCCATGATAATCGGCGTACGCTCCAGGCCAAAGCCGCGCATGACCGAACGCAACTCGGCGACGCGCGGAAGCGGGTCCTGGGGCTTGGTCGGGTCTTCGGAATTGCTGAGCCCGTTATGCCCGCCCGCCAGCCAGGGGTCCTCGTAAACGACGCCGCCCAGAAGGTCCGTATAATTGTTGAAAGAACGCTTCCACAGGGCGCGGAAAGCCCGGCCCGAAGACACGATCGGATAATAGTGAACGCCGTATTGGGCGGCGATTTCGGCCACGCCATAAGGCATTCCGGCGCCGCACGTAATACCGTGAACAAGCCCGCGCGCGCCTTCCAGAATTCCGTGAAGGATGCGCTGGGTGCCGCCGGCTTCCCACAGGACGTTCATGTGAACCGGGCCGTTTCCGCCCGATACGTCGTGGGCGCGCTGGGCCTGCGCGATGCCGCCCTGAATGGCGTAGGCGATCAGTTCCTCGTAGCGGGCGCGCCGGTTTTTGCCTTGATAGACTTGTGGTATGGGTTTGCCGTTATGATCGTAGGAATCGGCGTTGGTGCCTGAGAACGTGCCCACCGCGCCGGCTGCCGCCCAGGCGCCTGCGCTGTTGCCGTTGGAAACCGAAACGCCTTTGCCGCCTTCGACCAGGGGCAGTACTTCAAATCCGGAAACGTTAACGGATTGCAGCGATTTCACGCCAATACCTCCTTACCGATCATCAGCCCGGGTCCGGGGGACGCGCGATTTTCGCATCCCCCGTCCGGGTTCATTTGGGACTTTTACAAGGCTGGCGCACGTAAATTGGCGCGCCGTCCTTTATCCCCTTTTACGCGGTCTCGGATGCCGGCGTCTTGACGATTTCGGCGCCCGTTTCCTGATCGACCACCTTCATGGAAAGTTTGACCTTACCACGATCGTCAATGCCGATCAGCTTGACCTTGACCTGATCGCCAACCTTGACGATGTCGCTCACCTTGCCAACCCGTTGCGGGGCCAGCTCGCTGATGTGGACCAAACCATCGCGGCTTCCCATGAAGTTCACGAAGGCTCCGAAATCCACGATCTTAACGACCTTGCCGTTGTAGATCACACCGACTTCGGGTTCGGCGACGATACTTCTGATCCATTCCATGGCGGCTTCGCCGGCCGTCGCATCAACGGCGGCGACCTTGACGGTGCCGTCGTCCTCGATGTCGATCTTGGCGCCGGTCACTTCGCAAATCTCGCGAATGATCTTGCCACCGGGGCCGATGATGTCGCGGATCTTGTCCTTGGCGATGTTGATGACCGTGATGCGCGGCGCGTTTTCGCTAACGCCGGAACGCGACGAATCAATGGTTTTGCCCATTTCGTCAAGAATATGGATGCGCCCTTCGCGCGCCTGATCCAGGGCCTGGCTCATGATGTCCTTGGTGATGGACGTGATCTTGATGTCCATCTGCAAAGACGTGATGCCCTGATCGGTGCCGGCGACCTTGAAGTCCATGTCGCCCAGATGATCCTCGTCGCCGAGAATATCGGTCAGCACGGCAACGCCGTCGTCTTCCTTGATCAGGCCCATGGCGATACCGGCAACGGGGCGCACCAGCGGAACGCCCGCATCCATCAACGAAAGTGATGTTCCGCAAACGGTCGCCATGGACGAAGAGCCGTTGGACTCGGTCACTTCCGATACCGCACGGATGGTGTAGGGGAAGTCTTCCTTTTCGGGAAGCAACGGGCGAATGGCCCGCCACGCCAGTTTGCCGTGGCCGATCTCGCGACGGCCGGGGCCGCGCAGGAAGCTGGCTTCACCCACCGAATAGGGCGGGAAGTTGTAGTGCAGCATGAAGTGTTCGCGGTACTCGCCCGCCAACGCGTCCATGATCTGCTCGTCCTGGCCGGTGCCAAGCGTGGTTACGACCAGGGCCTGGGTTTCGCCGCGGGTAAACAATCCGCTGCCGTGGGTGCGCGGCAGAATGCCGACCTCGGCGGCAATTTGCCGCACGGTCGTGGTGTCGCGTCCATCAATGCGCTTGCCGGTGTCCAGAATGCCGCGTCGCACGATGCCCTTCTCCAGGTCCTTGAAGGCCCCGCCAAACACCTTGGCGACGATTTCCTGGTTCAGCGAGTCATCGGCAGCCAGGCTTTCCGCAACCGCCTTGCGCGTGGCCGAGATTTTGTCCTGACGCGCGACCTTGTTGATTTCGCCGTAGGCGTCGCGCAGGCCCGCTTCGGCCAGCTCACCCACGCGCGCACAGATGGCGTCCTTGCCTTCGGGCGGTTCAGGCAGCTCGATGGGCTCTTTGGCGCACGCTTCGGCCAGATCAATGATCGCGTCGATCACCGGCTGGATGGAATCGTGACCAAACGTAACGGCGCCCAGCATGACTTCTTCGGACAGCTCGTGAGCTTCCGATTCGACCATCAGCACGCCTTCGCTGGTGCCCGCCATGACGAGATCAAGCTTGCTGCCGACCATCTGTTCCTGGGTCGGGTTGAGAACGTATTCACCGTCGATCATGCCGACCCGGCAACCGCCGATGGGGCCTAAGAAAGGCAGGCCGGAAATGGTCAGGGCCGCCGATGCGCCAACCAGGGCGACCATATCGGGGTCGTTTTCCAGGTCGTGCGAAACGACGGTGCAGATAACTTGCGTTTCGTTCTTATACTGCTTGGCAAAAAGCGGCCGGATGGGCCGGTCGATCAGCCGTGACGTCAGGGTGTCCTTTTCGGTCGGGCGACCCTCACGCTTGAAAAAACCGCCGGGGATCTTGCCTGCGGCGAAGGTTTTTTCCTGATAGTTAACGGTCAGCGGGAAGAAATCGATGCCTTCCTTGGGCGTTTTGGCGCCAACTGCCGTGCATAAAACTTTGGTGTCACCATAAGTGACCATGACCGCGCCGTCGGCTTGACGGGCGATTTTGCCGGTCTCGAAAACGAGGGTGCGTCCGCCCCACTCGATTTCTTTCCGGTACTCTTTGAACATTGTGTTCACTTTGGAATTCCTTCTTTCCATTCCGGCGCCAATCAATTTTGTTGGCGGCGCGCAGTTTGGCGTTGGTCAATCAGCGCTCGGGTTCACTTTGATCCGGCGCTGACCGGATACGACAAAAAGGGCGCGGCAAGCGTATTCTTGCCCCGTGTCCGATTTTCGGTTTTGCGGGAAATCCCGCTCGTTTGCGAATCCGGCGAATTGCGCCGGACGGTATGCCGCATGGGACCGGCGCCGTTAACGGCGCAGACCCAGCTCTTTCACCAGCTTCTCGTAGCGCGTGGCTTCTTTTCTTTTCACATAGTCAAGAAGGCGGCGGCGCTGCCCGACCATCATCAAAAGACCACGGCGGGAATGGTAATCCTTTTTGTGGATCTTCAGATGTTCGGTCAGGTTGACGATGCGTTCGCTAAGAATGGCGACCTGCACCTCTGGTGAACCGGTGTCGCCAGTGTTGGTGGCGAATTTTCCGATAAGTTCTTGTTTTTTGTCAGCAGTAATCGACATCGAATACTCCGTTTCATTCATAAGTTCAAAACACGAAGGGGGCGAATTTCCGCCCCCGTTATTTGTGCCAAAGCCACCGGTTTGCCGCCCGCCATGGCGCACACGATGGCGCCCTGAGAAACGACAACGGACGGCGATCGGGAAACGACGGGAAGCGCCGCAACCGATTGTCCGTGCCGGAGGCTTTGACCTTCCGCCTCGGTCAGGGCCAGCGCCGGGATGTCGTCCAGCGCGGTCTCGACCGGGAGCAGTAGCTCGGAAAGCGGCGCACTATGACCTAGCGCCGCCAGTTTATCCAGTGAAATCGCCGCATCCTCACGAAACGGGCCGACGGCGATGCGCCTGAGCGCGGCAATATGGCCAACCGTTCCCAAAGCAAGGGCGATATCGCGGGCCAGGCTGCGAATATACGCGCCCTTGCCGGAAACCACCTCGAACTCGGCATGATCCGCATCGGAAACGCCAAGCAGCCGAAATTCATCAATGCGGATACGCCGGGGTTTCAGTTCCACCGGTTTATCGGCGCGGGCCAGCGCGTAGGCGCGGCGCCCCTCCACCTTGACCGCAGAAAAAATGGGTGGAACCTGATCCAGCTCGCCCGTGAAGGACGGCAATGCGGCTTCGATCTGCTCTCTTGTCGGGCGCACGTCGCTGGTCTCTATGATCTCGCCTTGCGCATCGTCGGTGGTGCGCTGCTCGCCCCAGCGCACCGTAAACCGATAAACCTTGGTTCCATCCATGGCGTAGGCGACCGTTTTTGTCGCTTCGCCCAAAGCCAGCGGAAGAACGCCGGTGGCCATGGGGTCCAGGGTTCCACCGTGACCGACCTTGGCCGCATTGGTTAATCGGCGCACCTTGGCGACAACGCCGGCCGACGTCAGGCCCGACGGCTTGTCGATAATCAGCCAGCCATGAATGGGAACTCCGCGCCGCTTAGCCATTCTCTTCTTCTTCTGGCTCGTCTTCTTCGGCGTCGTCTTCGCGCACCAGGTCCCGCGCTACCGTGGGATCGCTCAAAAGATTGTCGATCAAACTTGCCTGCTCGAAGGTGGCGTCGGCCTGGAACGAAAGCCGGGGCACGTATCTTAGTTTCACACTTCGCGCGATTTCACCGCGCAAAAACGGCCCGGCGCGCCCCAATGCCTCCACCACGCCGTCCACATCATCACCACCCAGAGGCATGACGAACACTGTCGCGTTACGCAGATCGGGGCTGATGCGAACCTCGGTTACCGTTACCGACACGCCGGAAAGGGCTGGATCCCGAAGGTGCCCGCGCTCAAAAACTACTGCCAGCGCGTGGCGTAACTCCTCGCCCACGCGCAGCTGGCGTTGGCCGGCGGGTTTTTGTCCTTGTCTGCTCATTATGGTCTCAATAACAGGCGGAACCGGTTCAGAGTTCGCGCGCCACTTCTTCAATTTCGAAACATTCGATGAAGTCGCCGGGCTGAAGGTCGTGGTAATTGGTGAAGGCCATACCGCATTCGAGGCCGTTCTTCACTTCCCGGGCGTCGTCCTTGAAACGCTTGAGTTGCGAAAGCGAGCCTTCATGGATGACCACGTTGTCCCTGAGCAGGCGGACATGCGCGCCACGGCGCACCAGGCCTTCGGTTACCATGCAGCCACCAATCTTGCCGACCTTGGTAATATTGAAGACTTCCCTGATCTCGGCGTAACCCAGAAGGTTTTCGCGCAGCGTCGGGGCCAACATGCCCGAAAGGGCCTGTTTCACTTCGTCGATCACGTTGTAAATGATCGAATAGTAGCGAATCTCCAACTTGTCCTGCCGCGCCAACTCACGCGACTGGGCATTGGCGCGAACATTGAAGCCGATGATCAGGCCGTCTGACGCCTTGGCAAGGGTCACGTCGGACTGATTGATCTCGCCGACGCCCGAATGCAGGATGTCGACCTCGACCTCGTCGGTCGCCATTTTTTCCAGGGCCGCGACAATCGCCTCGACCGAGCCGTGAACGTCGGCCTTGAGAACCAATGGCAGGCGCTTTTTCTCGCCCTGTCCGATGTTCTGGAACATTTCTTCAAGCGAAACCCGGCCACTGGCGGTGGCCTTGGCGGTGCGGATTTGGCGCTGGCGGTATTCGGTGATTTCACGGGCGCGGGCATCGTTTTCCACCACCACCAGATCATCACCCGCCGCAGGCGCGCCGCCCAGACCCAAAACTTCGACCGGAACCGCGGGTCCGGCTTCTTCCACCGTGCCGCCGTGATCGTCGATCATGGCGCGCACCCGGCCCCATTCGGCGCCGGCCACGAAAATATCGCCCACCCGCAAGGTGCCGCGCTGCACCAAAACCGTGGCCACCGATCCACGGCCGGATTCGACCTTGGATTCGACAATTACGCCCTCGCCGGGGCGGTCCGGGTTGGCCTGCAGGTCCAAAACTTCGGCCTGAAGCACGATGGCCTCTTGCAGACGCTCCAGATTGGTGCGGTTCTTGGCCGAGATTTCAACGGTCAGAACATCGCCGCCCATTTCCTCGACAACCAGATCATGTTGCAGGAGTTCCATGCGAACCCGCTGGGGGTCGGCGCCGGGCAGGTCAATCTTGTTGATGGCCACGATAATCGGCACGCCGGCCGCCTTGGCGTGGCTGATCGCCTCGATGGTTTGCGGCATGATGCCGTCGTCGGCGGCGACCACAAGCACCACGATATCGGTCACCTGGGCGCCGCGCGCGCGCATATCCGTAAACGCCGCGTGGCCGGGCGTATCAATGAAACTGATCTTTTCGCCTGTTTCTATGGTCACCTGATAGGCGCCGATATGCTGGGTAATGCCGCCGGCTTCGCCTGAAACCACATCGGTCGCCCGAATGGCGTCCAGCACCGACGTTTTGCCGTGATCGACGTGTCCCATAACCGTGACGACCGGCGCACGCGGTTTGCGATTGGCGTCGTCGTCCACTTCGTCGTGCAAGCCGATTTCAACGTCGGCTTCGCTGATACGCTTGATCTTGTGGCCGTACTCGGTGGCCACCAACTCGGCGGTATCGGCATCGATTTCCTGTGTCGGCGTGGCCATCACGCCCATTTTCATGAGCGACTTGATGACGTCGACGCCGCGGATCGCCATGCGGTTGGCAAGTTCGGCCACCGTAATGGTTTCCGGAATAACCACATCGCGCACGATGCGCTGGGCATCACCCATTTGCGCCTTGCGTTTCTGGCGCTCTTTCTCCCGCGCGCGGCGCATGGAGGCCAGACTGCGCGAACGTTCCTGATCGCCGCCCAAAGCCTCGGCAATTGTCAATTTGCCCGAACGGCGGCGGCGCTGCTGGTTACCGCGGCGACCCGGTCCAGGGGTCTTTTTGGCGTCGACTTTTTTGGTGTCGGCCTTTTTGGCCTCGGCCTTGGCCGCCCGTTTGGGCCGGGCCGGAGACTCGTCGTCTTTCTTCTTGATGCCTTGCGCTTCCACATCGGCGACAGTGGCCGCCTCGACCGGCGCGGGAGCTTCCTCGACAGGTTCCGGAGCATCCGCTTTCTCGGCCTCGGCGCGGGCTTCCTCTTCGGCCCGGCGTGCGGCCTCCTCGGCTTCCTTCTCCGCCCGTTCGGCGGCTTCGGCTTCCTGGCGCGCGCGGATTTCGGCTTCTTCGGCTTCTCGGATCTGGGCCTCTTCGGCGGCGATCGTAGCTTCCTGCAAGGCTTTGGCGCGCGCCGCCTTTTCGTGATCCGTCAGATTGGCCGCCCGCGTCGCTGCGGCCGGAGCCTCGTCGGTCGTGTGATCAACGGTCTCCGCCGTGGGGGCGGGGGCGGGCGTTAAGTCAGCTTCGGCTTCCTGCGCGACACCTTCAACCTGCTTCATGCGGCCGTCGGCCCCCTGAAGGTAGGTGCGTTTTTTGCGGACTTCGACGGTAACCGCCTTGGTGCGGCCGCGCGAGAAGCTCTGCCGAACCTGGCCGGTCTCGACCGTCTTATTCAGAACGAGCTTTCCGGGCCGTGACAACCCAAGCCGCTTCTTGCCTTCGTTTTCCGTCGTTTCCGTCATTTCAATCCGTTTGCGTTCTTGTCCGACTTATTGAACATCCGTTTGAACATCCGTTGGGCGATCAGTTCGGAAACCTCCGAGCCGCGTCGCTTCACGCAGCAGCTTGTCGGCGATTGGTCCCGCCTCGACGACAATATGAACCGCATACTCACGCCCGACCGCCGCGCCAAGTTCGGCGCCGGTCAAGACATCAATCACCGGCGCCTGTGGCGCCGATCCCGTCATTTTGGCGCGCCCCTTGGCCGATCCGTCTGCGGCTTCGACAAAAACCCCGACCCGACCGGCCTGAATCTGCGCCTTCGCCTTTTCGAACCCGACCGCCGTTGCACCTGCACGCCGGGCTATGCCAAGCAAATCAAGGCACCGCCGCGTCAACTGACGCTCAATCTCACCCGCCAATCCAGGCGGTGCAATCGCTTTTGCCCGCGCCGCCTTAGCGAAAAGGTTCTTCTCGCAGGCTGTCTTAACCGCATCGCGCCGCGCGCTCAACCAAAAACCCCGACCGGGCAATCCGGCGGCAACGTCGGGAACAACCGTTCCCTCGGGATCCAGAACCAGCCGCACCATCGCGCTGGTGTCGCAAACATCGCCGCTGGCGATGCACCGGCGAAAGCGGGCGGAACCGTCCGCCCCGTCATTTTCGCTTCCCCGTTTTGCCGCTCGTCGAGCCATGCCCGAAACTACCCGGCACCGATCACTCGGCGCTTTCCTTTTCCTCTGGCGTCTCCTCCGGCGTCTCCTCCGGCTTTTCCTCGTCCTCGAACCAGTGGGCGCGCGCCGCCATGATGATCGCGTCGGCGCCCTCGGGGCTCACCGAGGCTTCCCCCACGATCTCGATCAGCTCGTCACTGGCCAGATCGCCAAGATCATCGAGGGTTTTGATTTCAGCTTCGCCCAGAGCCACCAGCATGGTCGGCGTAAGGCCCTCAAGAGCGGCCAGATCATCGCTTACCGCCAGTTCCTGGTGGCGGACCTTCAGTTCCTCGTCCTTGCGCGCCAGATAGACGCGGCCCCGTTCACGCAGTTCTTCCGAGATTTCCTCGTCGAAACCTTCGATCGACGACAAATCGTCGATGGGCACGAACGCCACTTCCTCGATGGAGGAAAACCCTTCCGTGACCAGAAGATGGGCAATCACGTCGTCAACGTCCAGCGCTTCGGCGAACAACTCGGACAGACCGTGGAATTCCTTCTGGCGGCGTTCCGATTCCTCGGCTTCCGTCAGGATATCGATGTCCCATCCGGTCAACTGCGAGGCCAGCCGCACGTTCTGTCCGCGCCGCCCGATGGCGAGGCTCAGTTGATCATCCGGAACAACGACTTCAATGCGGTTGGTTTCTTCATCCAGCACCACCTTGGCCACCTCGGCCGGGGCCAGGGCGTTGACGATGAAGGTCGCCGGATCGTACGACCACTGAATGATATCGATTTTTTCGCCCTGAAGCTCGCCGACAACGGCCTGGACGCGCGAGCCGCGCATACCGACACAGGCGCCGACCGGATCAATGCCCGAGTCGTTGGACAAGACGGCGATCTTTGCGCGCGATCCCGGATCGCGGGCCACCGATTTCAGCTCGATGATACCGTCGTAAATTTCGGGAACTTCCTGGGCGAACAGCTTGGCCATAAAGTCGGTGTGGGTGCGCGACATGAAAATCTGCGGCCCACGCTGTTCTTCACGGACATCCATAATATAGGCGCGAACCCGGTCACCGTTATTGAAGTGCTCGCGCGGGATCGTCTCGTCGCGGCGCAACAAAGCTTCGGCGCGGCCCAGATCGATGATGACGTTGCCGAATTCGACCCGCTTGACCAGACCGTTGACGATCTCGCCCATGCGGTCCTTGTATTCCTCGAACTGCCGCTTGCGCTCGGCTTCGCGCACCCGCTGAACGATGACCTGCTTGGCGGTCTGTGCGGCGATGCGGCCAAAATCGATGGGCGGCAGTGGATCAACCAGAAACTCACCCAGTTCGGCATCCGCCTTTTTCTTGCGCGCGGCTTCCAGCGTGATCTGTGTGGTCTCGTTTTCGATCTCTTCGGCGACCTCTACGTAGCGGGCCAACGAGATGGCGCCGCTGTTGCGGTCGATGGCGGCGCGAATGTCGTGCTCGTGGCCGTATTTTGAACGACCGGCCTTTTGGATCGCCTGCTCCATGGCCTCCAGCACCTCGTCGCGCTCAATCCCCTTGTCGCGCGCCACGGTTTCGGCCACCTGCAAAAGCTCCGGGCGGGCGTGTACCGCTTCGGTGTCAACGCCGGTGTCAACGCTTGTGTCGCTCATGATTCCTGTCGTCCCTCTGATGAACCGAGCAATTCGTCGGTCATTATCAATTTGGCCCTGGCGATGTCGGTGAACGGCAATGTTACTTCGGTTCCATCAACCGTTATGCGCACCTGATCATCCACTATTCCGATAAGGCGGCCACGAAAACGCCGCCTGCCGCCGATCAATACGGCGGTCTCAATTCGTGTCTCAAACCCCGCGAAACGTTCAAAGTCGGCCAGTTTTACCAACGGCCGGTCGAGCCCCGGCGAGCTGACTTCCAGGGTGTAGGCCTGTGAAACCGGGTCCTCGACGTCAAGCACGGCCGAGACGGCGCGGCTTATATCGGCGCAATCATCGACGACCATGACTTCACCGTCGAGACGCTCCGCCATGATTTGCAGGCGAAGGCGCTCTTTACCCGAGAACTGAACGCGCACCACCGAGAAGCCCATGCCCTCGATGGTCGGCGAGATCAATTCCTCGATGTGGTCGCTCAAAGCCATTTTTTACACCCGTCCCGCCATGCGAACCTGCGAAGCACTTTCCAGAAACACGAAAGGCGGGCCACCGGCCCGCCTCATCAAACCCCGAAATTTACTGGTCCAACGAGACATTGAACATCAAAACGCGGCCACAATATAGTCGCTTGCCGCACAAAAACAAGAGATTTATGGGCGCGCCAATCTCCGGAAATCTAGGTATACGGGGTTGCGCCCGGCGGCCCTGGCCTTGGCTTCGTAGCGGGTTTTAACCCAGTCGGCAGGGGGGGCGCGCCAATCGCCCGGTGTGCGGGCGGTCCATTCGAACGCGGGATGGGCGATCAATTGTTCCAGCGTCCACACCGCATAACCCATATCGTCGCTGGCAAAACGCAAAAGTGCTTGGTCTTTCATCATGCGGGCCAGGGCGTCCAGATTTTCGCGCCCCAGAAAGCGGCGCTTGGCGTGCCGCCTTTTCGGCCATGGATCGCCAAAAAGAACAAAAGCGCGGCCCAAGACGGCCTCGGGCAGCACGTCAAACAACTCGCGCGCATCGTCATCCAGAATACGGATGTTGCATATTGCCTGCGTCTCGATTTGGGCCAGTAGCGCCGCGACCCCGTTGATATAGGGCTCGCACCCGATCATGCCGATGCCGGGATGGGCTTCGGCCTGGGCGACCAGATGCTCGCCCGAACCGAAACCAACCTCAATCCACACGTCTTCGGGCGGCGTATCAAACAGCACCGCCGGGTCCAGGGCCTTACCGCCGCCGGGAATTGCGACGCGCAAACCGGGAAGCAGGTTTTTCAATAACCCCTGTTGGTGGGCGCGCAGGGAATGACCCTGGCGCCGACCATATAGGCGTTTTCGATATTCAGGTAATGACGCGGATGCGCTCACTTCGAGCCGAAGGCCGCTTTCAGTTGATCGACCAGATCCGTGCGCTCCCACGAGAACCCGCCGTCGGCCTCGGGATCGCGCCCGAAATGCCCGTATGCGGCGGTGCGCGCATAGATGGGCCGGCTGAGCTGAAGGCCTTCGCGAATGCCGCGCGGCGACAAATCGACGATGTCCTGCAACACGACGCACAGCTTGTCGTCGTCAAACTTGCCGGTGCCGTGGGTATCGGCGAAAACCGACAATGGTTTTGAAACGCCGATGGCATAGGCCAGTTGAATGGTGCATTGCCCGGCCAGACCGGCGGCGACCACGTTTTTCGCCAGATAGCGCGCGGCGTAGGCGGCCGAGCGGTCGACCTTGGACGGATCCTTGCCCGAGAAGGCACCGCCGCCGTGGGGTGCTGCGCCGCCATAGGTGTCGACGATGATCTTGCGGCCGGTGATCCCGGCGTCGCCGTCGGGTCCACCAATGACAAAGCGGCCCGTGGGGTTCACGTAGAACTCGTCCTCGGGGCACATCCAGCCCTCGGGCAATGCCGCCAGAACGTGGGGACGAACCATTTCACGGACGTCTTCCTGGCTCATATTTTCGGCATGCTGGTGCGAAACCACGACCGAGGTCGTCTTGACCGGGCGGCCGTTTTCATAAAGCAGGGTGACCTGACTTTTGGAATCGGGAAGCAGGCCCGGGGTTTTCCCGGCATGCCGCGCGTCGGCCAGGTTTTTTAAAATGGCGTGCGAGAAATGTATCGGCGCGGGCATCAGCGCGTCGGTTTCGTCGCACGCGTATCCGAACATCATGCCCTGATCGCCGGCGCCCTCGTCCTTGTTCTCGCCCGCGTCAACACCCTGGGCGATGTCGGAGGACTGGGAATGGACATGAACCGCGACCTCGGCGTTTTTCCAGTGAAAGCCGTCCTGCTCGTAACCGATCTTGCGTACGGTTTCGCGGGCGATCTCTTCCATCTTAGCCTTGTCGATGGATTGCGGCCCGCGCACTTCACCCGCCAGAACAATGCGGTTGGTGGTGCACAGGGTTTCTACGCCCACGCGCGATTGGGCGTCGGCTGCAAGAAAAGCGTCAACGACGGAATCCGAAATCAGATCGCAGACCTTATCCGGATGCCCTTCGGAAACAGACTCACTCGTAAAAAGAAAAAATTTGGAATTCGACACCGCCGAAACCTCCGTAGTCCAGTTGTTAATCCATGTGGACCGAGGGCTTCGGCGCAACGTCCCCGTTCAACGGGAGCGGCGCTTTGACAGAGGCCCACTTAGCGCCTTTTTATCGTGGTGGCAAGCGGTCCAAATCCATCCACGGCCACGCAATAATGCGTCGGCGGGCGACCTTGTCGCAATCTTTCCCGAATGCGTCAAGAGGTTTCGCCCGCCGGTATTTGCGCAGACCTGAGTTCGGAGGCGATGGCTTGCCTTACTCGGACGTTCCCGACAGCGTTTTCGTCAATTCGAAAAGCCGTTTCCTGACCTTCGGATCGACGATTTTGTAATAGGCGCGCACAAGTTCAAGCGTCTCGCGCCGGGCCAGCGGATCGGGCTCGTAGGTGCTTTGCTCCGCATCCTGAAGGGCGCGCTTGCGCATGCCTTCCGGCGTTTTGATTTCCTCGGCCATGTCGTCATAGAAAAACGACACCGGTACGTCGAGCACGCGGCTGAGTTCGAACATGCGGCTGGCGCCGATGCGGTTGGCGCCGCGTTCGTACTTCTGAATCTGCTGGAACGTAAGATTAACCGCCTCGCCCAGCTTCTCCTGGCTCATTCCCATAAGAGTCCGGCGCAGCCTGACGCGGCTTCCCACATGAATGTCGATGGGGTTCGGAACTCCGGGCGGAAGTCTTTTGGCCTTGAAGTTACGGCGAACCGGACGACTTGCGCTTTTCGCGCCAATAGTTTTGTTTTTCATGGCCAACTTTTGCATTCCTTCACGTTTCTCTCGGTGCCCTCCCTATAGAGGTTGCCGAACGATAAGGAAAACCCTGTAGTCGGTCAAGTGAGTAGGAGACGTGGATGTTAACGCCGGAGTTGCCGTTTTCGGCGCCGAACCCGCCCAGTTTGTGACGCCGCCAAAACAAGCAGTGTGATGGCCAGTCCGACCACATTTCCGTAACGCGAATAAAGGGTGGGTTCGATGGCTGCCGGTAATGGCGCGTCAAGCACGCCGGGCTGTTCCAGGCCCAATTCGCCGACCGTGCGCCCGTAGGCGTCGATGACGGCCGATATTCCCGTGTTGGCCACCCGAACCAGAGGCAATCCTTCCTCGACGGCGCGCATTCGCGCCGCCGCAAGGTGTTGATACGGCCCGCTCGATATGCCGTACCAGGCGTCGTTGGTCAGGTTCAGCATCCAGGCGGGACGATCGTCGCGGCGGACCACCTCGCCCGGGAATATCACTTCATAGCAAATCAGCGGACTGACCGGCGGAAGTCCGGGAAGGGCAAGAGTGGAAAGGCCGTCGCCGGGGGAAAAATCCTGCCTTCCCGCCGTCAGTTTCGGAATACTCAGCCAGGGACGAAAGGGGATGTATTCGCCGAACGGCACCAGATGGAATTTATCGTAACCGCCGACCATACGTCCCGACCCATCCAGCGCCTGCAGGCTGTTCCAAACCCTATACGGTTTTTCGCCCGGCGGCGTGCGCCGGGGCGCGCCGACGATGACCAATCCTCCCGGCGGCGCGGCCTTGGCCAGAAAATTCCGCCGCGCCTCGTCGTGCCCCAGGAAAAACGTGGCTGCCGTCTCGGCCCAGATCACATGCGTGGGCGCATTTCCAGCCGGTTTTCGCAGACTCAGGGCCACCTGTTCGGCCAGATTGCGGTCGCGCAGATCGCGGTTCCATTTCAGTTTTTGCGGAATGTTCGGCTGCACCAGACGCAGGGTGACATCTGGCACGAACGCGTCTGGAGCATCGGCCAGACGGGCCGCGCCGCCACCCCATACTGCAAGCAGTACAACAAAAGCGCTGCAAAGCGCCGCCGCAGCGCGCCGCGTGGAAACACCCGTTTCGCCCAAAATTGCGGGCATTGCGACAATCGCCACGGTCATGAGGCCCAGGCCGAAAGTTCCGAAAAGAGCCGTCGATTGGATCATCGCGTCACTAAAGACCCAAGCGGTTCCCATCAAATTCCACGGAAAACCCGTGAAGATCCAGCTGCGCAGCCATTCGGTCGCCGTCCATGCCGCTGCCAGAACCAGCACGCCGCCGATGCCGCGCGGTCCAAGGGCACGAACCATGGCCGCGGCCAGCGCCGGAAAGACGGCCATAACTGCGGCAAGCCCGATGACCGCGAAAGGAATAAGCCAGGCGAATTTTTCGGGCTGCACGAGAAGGGCGTTGGCAATCCAGTAAAGCCCGGTCGCGAAATGACCCAGACCGAACCACCAGCCGACGCCGAAGGCAGCGCGCCAGGTTCGTGACCCGCCCAGCATCCAAAGCAAGCCAGCAAACGCCGGGATCAGCAGAAAGACAAGATAAACCGGCGGCATCGCCGCCGTGGCCAATGCGCCCAAAATGGCTGCCAATCCGCGGCCCCGCCATCCCGCCAGACCGGCAAACCACTGACGAAGATTGACCAGCCGGGCGCGAGTGATCACCGGGCCGCCTTTTCGGTCCGCTTGGCCTGCCGTGCCAGCACAGGTTTTTTCCGCACGCGCAGGCGCTTGATACGCCGGGGATCGGCCTCCAGCACTTCAAACTCGATGGCCGACGGATGGGCGATCAGCTCGCCCCGCGTGGGAACCCGGCCCGCTAACGCGAACACCAGACCGCCGATGGTGTCGATCTCTTCGCGCTCTTCGTCGGTCACGAAAGTCCCGGTCAGTTCCTCCAGATCGCCGATCAGCACGCGCGCTTCGGCAATGATCGTTCCATCCTCGTGGACCGACAAATCGGGCTCGTCGCGCTGGTCGTGTTCGTCTTCGATCTCGCCGACGATTTCCTCGACCAGATCTTCAATGGTCAGCAAACCGTCAATGCCGCCGAATTCGTCGACCACCAAAGCCATGTGACAGCGCTTGACCCGCATTTCCAGCAGCAGGTCGGGAACCCGCATAAACGGCGAGACAAACAACACCGGGCGGACGATTTCGTCGAGCGAGAATTCCGCATCGCGGCCGTGCCACGCCAGCACGTCCTTGATGTGAACCATCCCGCGCGCGTCATCCAGGGTTTCATGATAAACGGGAATGCGCGAATGCCCCTGCTCGGTCATCAGGCCGATCAGTTCGGCCAGTCCGACGCTTTTGTCGACTCCCACCACATCGGCCCTGGGAACCATGACGTCGTGAACGTCGCGGTCGCGCAAGTCCAGGATGTTGGCCATCAGGCGGCGTTCGTCGTCATTGATGGGAACCTCGGCGTCCTCGCGTTCCTCGATCAGTTCTTCCAGCGTGTCGCGCGCCGTCGCGTCGTTACCGTTTGAACGAAACAATCCCGCCACCCGCCCGCGCAGCCATGCCAGGGCGGAAGGGGTTTGTTTGGTATCGTTACTGGACGTCTCGTCGTTCATCGGGTCAGTTACTCTTCCTCGGCATACGGATCGGCAATGCCCAATTTCCGCAAAATCAGGATTTCCGTTCCCTCCATGCGCTCCGCCTGATCGCCGGTCTCGTGGTCGTAACCAAGCAAATGCAGCATAGCATGGACAATCAGATGACTGAAATGGTCGGCCACGGACTTGCCCTGGTCGGCGGCTTCAACGGCCACGGTTTCGAAGGCGACGACCATGTCCCCCAACAGCACGGGGGCTGCCCCGTCAGGGTTTTGAATGACCGTTTTGGCGTCCAGCGCGGCGAAGGAAAGCACGTTGGTTGCCTCGTCGTGCCCGCGATAGTCGCGGTTCAGGCGGCGAACGAATTCATCGTCGGCCAGCACCAGTGCCGCTTCGGCGTTTTCGCCATGGGCGGTTTCGTTCGCCGCATGACCAAAGGCGGCCGTTGCTGCGTGATCAAAAGCGGCCTGCGCCGCGGCGCGCGCGATGCCTTCGGCTTGTGGAAGTTTCTCGTGCCACGGCCCGGCGGTAACCGATACGTCGATTTCCAGGCTCATGCCTCACGACCCCTTGTCGTGGTTGTCCTTTTCATAGCGCGCCGCCGCATGCCGCCGCGCTTCGACCTCTTCATACGCATCAACCATACGCATTACCAGCGGGTGACGCACCACATCCGCCTTGCCGAAGTGAACAAAGGAAATCCCCTCGATCCCTTCCAGCGTTTCAAGCGCGTCGCGCAGTCCCGACCGAATGCCGCGCGGAAGATCGACCTGGGTCAGATCGCCGGTGACCACCATGCGCGAGTTTTCGCCCAGCCGGGTCAGGATCATCTTCATCTGCACAGCCGTCGTATTCTGGGCCTCGTCCAGAATAACGAAGGCGTTGCTGAGCGTCCGGCCCCGCATGAAGGCCAACGGCGCAACCTCGATCTCACCCTTTTCCAGGCGCTTGGCGACGACGTTGCCCGGCAGCATGTCATGAAGCGCGTCATAAAGCGGCCTTAGATACGGGTCCACCTTTTCGCGCAGATCGCCGGGCAAGAATCCCAGTTGTTCACCCGCTTCAAGGGCCGGCCGCGACAGGATTATGCGGTCGACCTCGCCATGCATCATCCTCTCAACGGCCTTGGCGACGGCCAGATAGGTCTTGCCCGTTCCCGCCGGTCCCAGTCCGAACACCAGCTCGAAATCGTCAATGGCCGACAAGTATTCAGCCTGGGTCGTCGAGCGCGGCGAAATATGGCGCTTGCGCGTGCGGATGACGATCTCGTCGCCGTCGGAAACCTTGCCGCCGTTGCCGACCGACATGCGCACGGCGGCGTCGACTTCATCGCGCCCCACGTTCAGGCCGCGGTTCAGCCGCGCGTATAGACTGTTCAGACCGGCACAGGCAATTTCAACCGCGTCGGCGGCGCCGACCACGGTCAATTCGTTGCCGCGCGTATTTATGGCAACGTCCAGCCGCTGTTCGATGCGCGCCAGATGGCTGTTATGCGAGCCGAAAAGCTGGATCACCAGGCTGTTGTCGTCGAACTCAAGCGAACGGGTTGTTGACCCGCCCGCGTCGGCGGGATCGAAAGTGGTTTGTGCGCTCACGCCCCAGCCCCCGTCTCAGTTGCGCCGACTTCACCCTCGACCAATACGCCCGCCAGACTGTTGGCGTATCCGGCCGCGATGCGAAGCTCGGCAATGGTTCCCAATAAATTGTCAGGTGCATCGGTATGCACCGGCTGCATATAGGGGCTTCGGCCAACCAGTTGCCCCGGATGTTTGCCCGCGCGCTCCAGCAGGACCGGCATGACCTTGTCCCGGCAGGCTTGGTTAAACGCGACCTGTTGCTCGTTCAGAAGATTCTGCAGGGCCGCCAGGCGCGCCGTTTTCACGTCGTCGTCAACCTGAATTTCCATGGTGGAAGCGGGGGTTCCCGGCCGCGGACTGTATTTGAAGGAATAAGCCTGAATGAAACCGACCTCGCGGACCAGTTCCAGGGTTGCCTCGAAATCGGCATCGGTTTCGCCCGGAAAACCGACAATAAAATCTGACGACAATGCCAGATCCGGCCGCGCGGCGCGCAGACGGTCGGTCAATCGGCGGTATTCATCGACCCCGTGACGCCGGTTCATGGCGGCCAGCACCCGGTCCGAGCCCGATTGGACGGGCAAATGCAAAAACGGCATCAATTGCGGCACGTCGCGGTGCGCGGCGATCAACTCGTCGGACATGTCAGCCGGGTAGGACGTGGTGTAGCGAATGCGTTCCAGCCCGCCGATTTCGGCCAACTCGGCGATCAGGCGCCCCAAGCCCCATTCCGTCCCGTTCCCGGCCTCGCCGTGATAGCAATTGACGTTCTGCCCTAAAAGCGTGATTTCCAGCGCGCCGGCTGCGACCAGCTTGCGCGCTTCGCCGATTACGTCCGCTGCCGGGCGTGAATATTCCGTTCCGCGCGTGTAAGGCACGACACAGAAGGTGCAGAACTTGTCACACCCTTCCTGTACCGTCAGGAAAGCCGCTTTGCCGTCTACCCGGGTCTGATCGGGCAGGTGATCAAACTTCGGATCGGCCGGAAAATCGGTATCCAGCACCGCGCCTGCGTGCCGTTCGGCGCGGGCCACCATTTCGGGCAGGCGATGATAGGTTTGCGGCCCGAATACCATGTCCACATAAGGCGCGCGTTCGAGAATTTCGGCGCCTTCGGCCTGAGCCACACATCCGGCGACGGCCAAAATCATGCGGCCCCCGCCCTTTTCCCCGGCGTCCTGCGCCCTGGCGTTTTTCAGGTGCCGCAGCCGGCCAAGTTCGGAATAAACTTTTTCGGCGGCCTTTTCGCGAATGTGGCAGGTGTTCAAAATCACCATGTCGGCGCCGTCCGCCTTATCGGTGAAGACGTAGCCGAGCGCTGCCAGAACGTCCGCCATGCGGGCGGAATCGTAGACGTTCATTTGGCAGCCGTAGGTCTTGATATGAAGTTTTTTGGGCAACGGGTTTCGATAACCTTTATAGGGCCGGACGATCAATTGGTGCACTCATGCGCCAAGACGCGCAACCTAATAATACATAACCCGGCGATTACCGCTTTCAAGCGACGCTGATACAGCGGTTCGGTTAACTACCGTTTTCCGCCCTTTTTCTTCTGCGAATCTATGGGAACGCCGAAAAGTTCCAGCCGGTGTCCGATCAGCTTGAAGCCGTGGATTGCCGCAATTTTTTCTTTCAGTTCCTCGATTTCGCCGTTCTGGAATTCGATGACACGACCGGTCTGTACATCGATTAGGTGATCGTGGTGATCGTCGGTGATTTCCTCGTAACGGGATCGGCCGTCACCGAAATCGTGGCGCTCCAGAATGCTCGCTTCTTCGAACAGGCGAACCGTCCTATAAACGGTGGCAATACTGATTCGCGGGTCCAACTGCGTCGCCCGCCGATAAACCTCTTCCACATCCGGGTGGTCTGCCGCTTCCGAAAGAACACCCGCGATGACCCGGCGCTGGCCGGTCATCTTCATTCCCTTGTCAATGCACAGTTGTTCAATGCGCGATGGTATTGCCATTTTCCTATTACCTTACCGACGATGATCCGAGCGCAAAAGTTATTACATTGCGCGCGATAACACCAGTCCGGACGTGTCGCCGGACCGGCATTGCCACCCAAGCCTATTTACGCCCCCGCTTGCGCGATTTGGTTCCCAGCCCGATTTCCTTGGCCAGGGTGCTGCGGCGCTTGGCGTAATTTGGCGCGACCATGGGATAATCGGAAGGAAGACCCCATTTTTCGCGATACTCTTCCGGCGTCAAGTCGTAAGCGGTTTTAAGGTGCCGCTTCAGCATTTTTAGTTTCTTGCCGTTTTCCAGGCAAACAATGTAATCGGGGAAAACTGATTTTTTTATGGGAACCGCCGGTTTCAATACTTCGGGCTCGGGTGAGGCGTCGCCCAGCCCATACAGGCTTTTGTAGACGTCCTCGATTAGAGCGGGTAGGTCGCCGACCGTGGTCGAATTGTTACCAACATGGGCCGCGACAATTTCGGTGGTTAGCTCGAGTAATTCAGCCAAAGAGGGTTTTTCTGACATTCGACGCTCTTCCGTTAATTATTATCATGTGTTTAAATTAGAAGTCTTTTTATTTCCCGTAGGCTACCATTTGTAATGCACAGTACAATACCCCGTCAAGACAGCACTACCGCTGATATTCATCTGGACATAACCGACCAGATTTGTCCCCTGACCTTTGTTCGGACCAAACTTGTCATAGAAAAAATGGTTCCCGGCCAAATTGTCGAAGTCCGCCTCAAGGGCGCCGAGCCGCTGGAAAACGTTCCGCGCTCGGTAAAGGAATTCGGCCATACGGTTCTGAGCCTTGAGGCCGAGGGGCCGGGCACGGGTCCGGACGACGTTCACATCTTACGGATTCGCAAAGAATCCTCCTGAATTTATACTTGCGCAAGTTCCAGACGCAGGACCAGTGCGTCCTCCGCCTGGCGCTCAGGGGTTCGGTAATAGTTGCGCCGCCGCCCCACCTGCCTGTACCCGCGCCCATCGTAAAGGCGGCGCGCGGCGGTATTGGTTGCACCCACCTCCAGAAACATTTGCTGCGCGCCGCTTTTGCGGGCCCTGGCTTGCGCCGCATCCAGCAAACGCGCGCCGACACCCGCCCGCCGCGCGTGCTCAACGACCCCGATGGTAAGTATTTCGCATTCGTCGGCCGCCAGGCGGCAAATGACCAATCCAACAGGATCGTCCCCGTCCGAATCCCTTGCCAAAAAGCCGAACGTCCCCGGACTTGCCATGAGTTTACCCAGTGAAGGGGCGTCCCAGTACTCGGCGAAACAGCGCGCATGCAGCGCCGCCATCAATTCCACATGAGCGAAATCGCAGGCAATCACGGGCGAAGTCTTCCGCCGTTGGGCGAAATCGTGGCGTCGGGAGGGCGCAGATAAAGCGGTTCCGGCGGTTCGCCCGCCTGGCCCGCCCGCTGGCGCCGGGCCGCGACGGCGGCAACGTGGGCGGCGTCCGCGACGCCCGGCGCGGTACTCAAGACCGCTTCAATACCCCGCGCGGCGGCGGCTTCGGCCATACGCGCCGAGGCGTCGCCCGCAATCAGCAGCGGGTTCGCGCCGATCCGCCCGGCCAGTTCGTCGGGCGGCAGGGCCAGGGGCTCGGAGGCGGCTTCCAGATTTGGCGAGAAAAACTGCGCGTAGACATCGGCCCGCTTGGCGTCCAGCGCGATCAGGACATCGCGGCCGGCGCGCTCAAAGGGCTCAATACCCTCGGCCACGGCGTCGAAAGTGGTGACGCCCAGGCACGGCAGTCCCGTCGCCAGCGCCATGCCGCGCGCCGCCGCCAGGCCGATGCGCAAACCGGTGAACGCGCCCGGACCCACGGTAACCGCCAAATAATCGAGATCTCCAAAGGTCAGGGACACTTCATCCAAGACACCGACGACCATGGGGATCAGGGCTTCGGACTGCCCGCGCGGCATCATCTCGAAGCGCCGCGCGCGCACCGTTTCGTCTTCCCATACGGCTACGGAACAGGCCGTTGTCGCGGTATCCAGCGCAAGAATTCGCATGCTATTCCCGTTTCGCGTCCCGTCAATCTACCAGACTACTAAAAACCCATATATCCCGCTACGAGGATCAGTGCCGTGGCGAGAACCGTTCCCAACACGGCGTAGGGGCCGAACCATATCCATGCCACTTTCCAGATGGAAGTTCCGCTGGCCCGCGCCATGTAGAGCGTCGTCGCCGAAAAGGGAGATGCTCCGGCTCCCAGCCCCCACATGGCCAGCAGCGCAGCGCCAAGCATGACCGGGGATACGCCGAGAACTTCGGGCGGCAGCACCTCGCCCACCAGCACGAAGATAATGATCGGATGCAGGCCCGCCGCCGCGCACGCCAGAATACCGGCCATCACCAGACAAATACTTAGCTCCGGCGACAAATTCAGCGCATCAATAAACGACTTCATGGTTTCGGGCGGTAGCGCGGTGGCTATCCCCGTTCCCAGCATATTGGCGCTGAGGAACAGGAAGACCTCGCTACGCAGGCCCGGAAGCGTCTGGAACACGTACCTGAACAACTCACCCACAACGGCGTCCACGCGCGCGTGTCGCGCCGTCTGCACGAGCAGCCACAGCGCGCCGTAGACCGGTGTCACCAGGGCCAGGGCCACGGGGATCGACATGTGGAACCACTCGACCCAAAAAATCACCGAAGCAAACAGGGTCGGCGGAATGACCAGTGCGCGCCATTCGAACGGCCCACCGGGCGCCGCCGGGCGCGATTCTTCCGTGGCGGTACGGTTCCGGTAAAAAACACGGTCAACGGCCCACGCCAAAACCCCAAGAAGCAGGGCCGCGAGAAAACCGATGGGCGCGATTTCCGACCAGCGCAGGCCGGGAATGACCGACAGCACCACGGTCATGGCGATGAAAAAGGGTGTCCAGCACGAAGCGGCGGTAAAGCCCTGCATGACGGCGCAGGTCAGACGTTGGCGCAGGACCGGGTCGGTAACGTCGCGCACAACCCCCGACATCAGCGATATTCCGGCCATATTCAGCACCGATCCCAGAATATGAGAGGCCAGCGCAAGTATGGCGAAACGCCGCCCCGGCGGCTGACTGACAGCGCGTTCCTGGATGGCGCGCAGGCTTGGGCTGCGATCGGCCGGAAGGCGCAACCAGGCCACCGCCGCGAACATGAGGAAAAACACCTGCGAGCGGCGCAATCCTGCCAGCAGGGCGTCCCATCCGACACCGTTGAGCACGGCCGTGCCCAGCCCCAGGCCGATCATCGCCACGCCCGCGACGACCTGACCGCGCGGGATGCGCCGAAATTCAAGGCCGACGTAGGCGACCAGCAACCCGCTGGCAGCCAGTGTCACGAGGGCGTCGGCGCTGAAATAGGCCAGCAGCGCCACCACATAAAAGGTGAAACAGACCGATGATGACGCGTAATGCGTTTTCATTATTCTCAATTCACGAAGGCAAGCGTATGCCAAGGTTTGGCGACACCGTTATACTGCGCAAATCGCAGGAGACAATACGAAGGAGCCCGTCTTGCATCCCCATTCGGATTTTCAGTTGATCGAAATAACGCCCAAGACCCACGGCGTCGCCATCGACCTGGCCTATGCCGGGCCGGATAATTTTACCGGCAAGCCGGTCTACGCGCGCCGCTTTTGCTACCTGCATTCCGACGCCGAAAGGCGCTTTCGCCGCGCCACCCTACTGGCCGCCGCGCAAGGATACGGGATCAGGATTTTCGATGCGTTCCGCCCTTCCGAAGCCTAATGGGTGCTGTGGAACCATACGCCTGATCCTGATTTCCTGGCCGATCCCCGGCGCGGATCGCCCCATTCACGCGGCGTTGCCGTGGATTTGACGCTGACCGACGCGGATGGCAATGAGCTGGAAATGGGAACCCCGTTCGATACGTTTTCGCCCCTGTCACACCACGGCGTCACGGAAGTTTCCCTCACCGCCCAGCGCAACCGCAGCATCCTTCTGGGGATCATGTCGGCGGCCGGTTGGGACTTCTATTCCAAGGAATGGTGGCACTATCAATTGTTCAACAGCCGCCGCTATCAGACCCTCAACGACGATTGCCTGCCGGTAGCCATGATGCCGCCAGCCTAGCAAACTGGAAAAAAAGCCGTTAAAATGAACGCCTTATCAAGCGAAGGGGGGCATCTTGATGAATCGGCGAAATTCATCCCTTGCTTTGCGAGCGTTGTTAAGCCTGATAACCGCCGTGCTACCGGGGGTCGCGTTCGCCGCCGATTCGGCGGTGGTGTTGATGTATCACCGATTCGGTGAAACCAAATATCCGTCCACCAACATCCGCATCGAGCAGTTCGAGGCCCATCTGGCCGAGCTCAAGACCGGCGGCTACACGGTCCTGCCGGTGCCCGAAATCGTGAGCGCCTTGCGCGAGGGCCGCGCGTTGCCGGACCGCGCCGTCGGTATCACCGTGGATGACGCCTATCTGTCGGTGTTCACACAAGGATGGCCGCGGTTTCGCGACGCCGGTTTCCCCTTCACCCTGTTCGTGGCGACCGATCCGGTTGATCGGGCCGCCGCTGGCCGCTCGGCCGGATACATGAACTGGGATCAATTGCGCGAATTGAAGGCTGCGGGCGTTATCATCGGCAGCCAGACGGCCTCGCATCCGCACATGGCGTCCTCAACCGAGGCGAAAAACCGCGCCGATGTGGGGCGCTCCAACGCGCGGTTCGCCAAGGAACTTGGGGAAATGCCGGCGCTGTTCGCTTATCCCTACGGCGAGGCGGGGCTGGACGTCGCGCGTCTGGTGGGCGAGCAGGGTTTTACCGCCGCCTTCGGCCAGCATTCGGGCGCCATCGGTCCCGACCATGACTTCTTTTTCCTGCCGCGATTTGCGCTAAATGAAACCTACGGGAGCCTTGATCGGTTCCGCCTGGTCGCGGGCACCCTGCCGCTTAGCGTTTCGGACGAAACCCCCGCTGATCCGTTGATCAGCAACTCCAACAACCCGCCGGCCATAGGGTTTACAGCGGCCGCAGAGACTAAACGTCTGGGTCAGATGTCGTGTTTCCTGTCGCCCGAAAAGGTGCGCATCGAACGGCTGGGCGATTATCGTTTCGAGATCAGGGTCGACAACCCGCTGCCCAAGGGGCGCACGCGATTAAACTGCACCCTGCCCGCCGGCCAGGGCCGCTGGCGATGGTACGGAAGGCAGTTCTTCTTTCCGGGGTAAACCTCTAATACCAACGGCCCTTGGCGTTACTCCGGCACGATCAGGGTGCCGGCGCCCGATTCGGTGAAGATTTCCAGCAAGATCGCATGGGGCGCGCGGCCATCGACGATGACGGCGCCCTCGACCCCTTCTTCCACCGCCGAGACGCAGGTTTTGATCTTGGGGATCATGCCGCCGCTGACCGTTTTGTCGGCAATCAGTTTTTTGGCCTGATCCACCGTCAGTTCGGGGATCAACTCGCCGCTTTGATCCAGAACGCCGACCACATCTGTCAGCATCATCAGGCGCGCCGCCCCCATGGCGCCGGCGATAGCGCCTGCCACGGTGTCGGCGTTGATGTTCAGCGTCTCGCCGCCGGGGCCGATGCCGATGGGCGCGATAACGGGGATGATGTCCGATTCCTGGAAAGTGTCCAGAATGTCCGGGATAATTTCGCTTGGTTCGCCAACCAGCCCAAGATCCAGAATACGTTCGATATTGGAATCCGGGTCGCGCAGGGTGCGGCGCGCCTTTTCGGCCCGCACCAGATTGCCGTCCTTGCCCGACAGGCCCACCGCCGTGCCGCCGGCGGCGTTAATGGCCGAAACGATTTCCTTGTTGATCGACCCCGACAGCACCATTTCGACCACGTCCACCGTGGCCTTGTCGGTAACCCGCAGCCCTTCGATAAACTCGCTTTTGATCTTGAGACGCTCAAGCATGGCGCCGATCTGGGGGCCGCCGCCGTGAACGACGATGGGATTGATGCCGACCTGTTTAAGCAGCACGACGTCGCGGGCAAACAGTTTGGCCAGTTCGGCGTCGCCCATGGCGTGACCGCCGTATTTGATCACAAGGGTTTCGCCGGCGTGGCGGCGCATATAGGGCAGCGCTTCCGAAAGCGTTTTGGCCTGGGTCAGACAGTGTTCCCTGGAAACGTCCGTTTTTTTGCTCATGGGGATCAGCCTATCATAGGTTCGGCGGGAGCCGCCAGAGCCGCCAGGGCGGCCCGCAACTCGGCGATGCCGGTGCCCTTGCGCGAACTGGTGGCGATAATTTCGGGGTGTGCGGCCACGTGCTTGGCGGCCTCGGCATGGGTTTTTTCAAGCAGCGCGCTTAATTGAGGCGCGGTGATCTTGTCGCATTTGGTCAGGATGATCTGATAGGAAACGGCCGTCGCGTCCATCTCCTTCATGATGTTCCGATCAACATCCTTGATACCGTGGCGCGCGTCGATGAGAAGGCAGGCGCGGCGAAGAACGGCGCGCCCCTTAAGGTAGGATTCGGCCAGACGGGTCCAGCCGGCAACCTTCTGCTTGGGCGCCTTGGCGTACCCGTAACCCGGAAGATCGGCCATCATCAGGCGATCCCCCAGAACAAAGAAGTTGAGCTCCTGCGTGCGGCCCGGCGCGTGCGACGTGCGGGCCAGGGCCTTGTGGCCCGTAAGCGCGTTGATCAGGCTGGATTTGCCAACGTTCGAGCGGCCCGCGAAGGCAATCTCGGGAAGATCGCCGCCAGGAACCTGTTCAATATGGGCCGCCCCGATAACGAACCGGCATTCGGCGGCAAACAATCGCCGACCATGCTCCAAAGCCTCGGCTTCGGCGTTTTCATCATCAAGCGCCGGAACCGTGTCAGCCACTAGCGAACGCCCGCCTTTTTCATGATCACCCATTGCTGCCCGATGGACAGCGTGTTGTTCCACGCCCAGTAGATCACCAGCCCGGCCGGGAACTGGGCCAGCAGGAAGGTAAAGATCAGGGGCAGGAACATGAACACCTTGGCCTGCACCGGATCGGCCGGCTGCGGGTTCAGTTTCTGCTGCAGGAACATGGAAATGCCCATGATAATCGGCCACACGCCGATACTGATCGAAGCCGGAATGATGGTCAGCGGATCCCACGGGATCAGGCCGAACAGGTTGAAAATGCTGGTCGGATCGGGAACCGAGAGATCATGAATCCAGCCAAAGAACGGCGCCTGACGCATCTCGATGGTGACGAACAGAACCTTATAGAGCGAGAAAAAGACCGGAATCTGAATAAACATGGGCAGACAGCCCGACGCCGGATTGGCCTTCTCGCGCTTATACAGCGCCATCATTTCCTGGTTCATGCGCTGCCGGTCATCACCGAAACGTTCGCGCAGCTTGGTCATTTCGGGCTGCAGCAGCTTCATCTTGCTCATGGCCCGATAGGACTTGTTGGCAAGCGGGAAGAACAGGATCTTGATGACCACCGTCAACAGCAGGATGGCAACGCCGAAATTGCCGACGTAATTGTTGATGTAGATCAGCAGATAGAAGATGGGCTTGGTCAGGAAATAGAACCAGCCGAAGTCGATGGCCAGATCGAAGCGTGCGATGCCGAGTTTTTCCTCGTAGGCATCCAGCATGTTTACTTCTTTGGCGCCCGCGAACAGATGGTTTTCCGCAGTCGCCGAATCTCCCGGCGCGATGGTCAGCGCGGTGCCCAGATAATCAACCTGATAGCGGTCGCTTTCGCCTTCGCGGTGGTGCGTGAAGCGCGACTTGATCTGCGACTTCTGATTGGGAACCAGCGCCGCCAGCCAGTATTTGTCGGTGATGCCGATCCAGCCGCCGGTCGACTCCTTCTCGATCTTTCCGGCATCCTGAAGATCGTCGTAGTCGATCTCTTCAAGGGTCTCGTCGAAAACGCCCAGCAGGCCCTCGTGAAGGATGAAGAAACGCGTGGTTTCGGGCGTCTGCCAACGCGACACCAGACCGAACGGATACAGGGTCACGGGCTCGGCGCCGTTGTTGTCAACGCGCTGGTTCACCGTGAACATAAAGTCGTCGTCCAGCGTATAGGTGCGCGTGAACTTAAGGCCCTGTCCGTTATCCCAGGTCAGATTGACGGGAACACCGGGTTCGAGAACGGTTTTGTCGGCGGACCAAACGGTTTCGCCGTTGGGAACGGTGGACCCGTTCTCGGGAACCCAGCCGAATTCAGCAAAATAAGATTGCGGCAGGCCGCGCGGCTGCAGGAAAACGATCTGATCGCTTTCGGGATCCAGGGTCTCGCGGTAGGTGGCCAGGGTCAAATCGTCGATGCGCGCCCCGGTCAATGAAATGGAACCGGTCAGGCGCGGCGAATCGATCCGCAGGCGCTGGGTTTGGGCAATGACGTCATCGCGAGTCGGACCTTTTTTGACCTGTTCGACTCCGGCGCTGGGAATCCCGCCACCCAGCGCGGAAACACCCCCAGAGGTCGTGCCCGGCACACCCGGCGCCGTCGGTATGCCCGGAGCACCCGGTGCGGACGGCGCACCGGGCTCGCCACCTTCCTGGGTGGTTTGCTGGGCCAGATCCGGCGGAGGCGCGTTTTTGGCGGTCCAGTAATTGAATCCCAGAAGGATGACCACGGAAAGAACGATCGCCAGGATCATATTGCGATTATCGACCATTAGTTCCGTTTCTCCTCCGGTATTATTCTTAAATGCATTCTTGGGTTTGATATCATGGGTGCGTACATCGCTGGTGATCGCCATCACCGTGCCGCGCACTCTTCAGTTCTTCATGCGTGGGAATGGGATCGTAGCCCCAGCCGCCCCACGGGTGGCAACGGGCCATGCGTTTGAGCGCCAGCCATCC
>JADHSV010000003.1 GCA_016776725.1 Rhodospirillales bacterium | reverse complement strand
CCGCAACAACCGCCATCACCAGCACAAACGCCCTGTGAAGCGCCATATTTCCCCCAAACAGCCTCAAGAAGGGTACCCACCATGATCCCCGAAACCGCGATGAAGGGCAACTTAAGAAAGGGCGGGGGGGGGGTTGACGGCTCGTTCGCGCCGTCCACGCCCCGCAGCCTGCGTGGCGCGTGAACGCGTTTCACAACACACAAGCGGCCCCACCCTCCAACGCCGGATCATTTGCCCGGAGGGGAGTGGAGCGTACCGACTAGCGCCGTTGAGGCGCGCAGCCTGCGTGGGGCTTGAACGTAATCAAAAACACACAAGCGGCCTCACACTCCAACGCCGGATCATTTGCCCGGAGGGAAGCGGAGCGCACCGACTAGCGCCGTTGAGGCGCGCAGCCTGCGTGGGGCTTGAACGCAAAACAAATGAAAAAGACCTGGCTCCGCGCTTTAATTAGTGCACTGTCACCGGAACCTAATTAGTACACTGTCACCGGAACCTGAGGATCAAATTACTGTGACCCTGCTGACCCCGTTGATCCCTGAGAAGCTGATGTTGGACCTATTTTAAGGCTGCCAATGAACTGGAATCCTTGCCGAACCTAGCAGAACTCAATACAATTCATACAACAGAAAAGTGTAGTGCCATAGGGGGGAGCCTGTGCCAAATATTGAAACACTCAAAGATACATACGAAAACGACTACCGGCCTATCCGAGATGAGCTATGGGGCGCTTGGCGGCAGAATTATCTAGGCTTTATCTCTGAGGTCAACAAGGCTTCCCAATCCCAATTCTATTCCCCAGAGTTTCAGAAACGTCTGTGGGAGGAGAACCCCATAACAACAATTGGCCCAGGAAATGCGGTCACCGTGAAGGGGGCCTATCAAGATCACACCGTGATCGACATTCTCTGGGATTTGAAAGACAGCCCTCGGAATAGCTCACCTTACGACCTTGGTCGTAAGCAACAGGTGATTTTCGACAAGATTATTGACTATGTCTCCAGGAACCACTCCCCTTCTGGCCGAAAGCCTTGGGCAAGGGTTATTCGTGTATTTGCCGCTCTACGCCCGTTTGACGTCATGTGCGTTGTCAGCACCCCTTGGCTAAAGACCTTACACCGTGCCATGGGCGAAAAAATGGGGCCGTATATGAAAGTCCTGGTGCCCCATGCGGAAACGGCAGCTCAATTGTTTGATATTTTAAAGCTAGAGCTCTCTTTAGAAAATGCCGTTGATGTCAACCAATTTGCTTGGTGGCTTGCCACAGAATACCAAAAAAGTGAGGACGAAAAGGCCGGCGCTCAAATTGGTGTGAAGACGTATACAACGGCAACAGATAGCCCATCCCTCTTCATTCTCCCCACCGAAGTACAGCGTAGAGGATTGTTCCACGTTGCTAACAACATCCCCTTGCTGCAAAAAATCACTGAATCGGCAACAAACGGAGCACCGAGAGAAGAGTTGCGTGCACTGATCATTGATGAGAGCCCGGACCTAAGTACAAAGTCGGCAAATATGGTTGTCAATCAAGCTAAGGCTCTTGATTTATTGCGCTTTGACAATGGTGCTTATTATTTAACTCCAATTGGTGAGGAGCTGCGTGATGGCGAACCTCCACACCAAGTTCTATTTCCCACTTTAGCAAAACGATTTTTCGGTTTTGCCCTGTTGTTGGCCCTTGTTCGAGACGGCAATTGGAGCGTTCCCAGGAAAGACTTATTCAGGAAAATGCGGGATATATATCCGAGCTGGACAACGGATAGGATGCCGATCCAATTGACTTCTTGGATGCTCAAACTCGGTCTTATTGAGCTTCTCCGGGACGCCAATAATATTCTGAATGTCTCCGCTACCGATGACGGCCAATATTGGGCAAGCGGCCTACCAGCGGACATGTCCCCTTGGAATGTCACGGCAGAAGAAGATGCGCTCCCAGACGAGGAGGATGACGAAGAGCCACTGGAAACGCCCGTTATTTCCATCAAAGAAGCGGATTTCAATGACCTCGCAAACCATTTCGCAACCGATGGGCTTATCTTACCTAATAGATTTTTACATGGCGTACACGGCGCACTACATACCCTAGATAGTAAACGCTTCGTGCTCCTTACAGGCCTTTCAGGGACGGGCAAAACCTCTTTTGCGCGAGCATACGCAGAAGCTTATTGTAAGACTGTGAACGTTCCTCTTACCTCCCATTATTGTGAGATTGCCGTATGGCTAGATTGGACTGATCCGACCGGTTTGTTGGGCTTCGTGAACCCGTTACACGAAGAAACCCAATATCAAAAAACTGAGGTCCTCTCATTTCTTTTGCGTGCCGTAAAATCCCCGGAAAAACCGTTCTTCCTGTGCCTTGATGAAATGAATTTGGCTAGAGTTGAACACTATTTTGCCCCGTTCCTATCTGCCATGGAGGGAAGAGCCGGAAATCAAATTCTGAAGTTACATTCTTATGATTACGCTATTGATGGTGTTGAGCCAACCATACCCTGGCCACGAAACTTGTTCATATTTGGCACCGTTAACATGGATGAAACGACGCACCCATTTTCGGATAAAGTCTTAGATCGCGCTTTCCCATTTGAGTTCTGGGAAGTCAACAAAGATGCATGGCGCGCCAAACAACTCCAAAATGAAGAAATCCCGTCTGATCTATTGGGCCGAGTGTTCCCCGTTCTTAGTGATGTGTATGACGTTCTGCATCCAGTGCGTAGACACTTCGGCTACCGGGTCTTTGATGAAGTCTTGAGATTTTGCATGGCATGGCCTGATCCGGCAAATTCCACACCGTCAATTGATACTGCAATCTATTCTAAGGTATTGCCCAAACTCCGCGGTGAGGACACAGAGGCATTTACTCAAGCTCTAAGCGATTTAGAAAACACCTGCACAAAGCACGGCCTGAACCACTGCGCCGCGCGCGTCAAAGGCATGCGAGAAGACTTGGCGGCCATGGGTGTAGTACGGTTCTGGTCTTAGGTCATGGATGTCCTGATCACGGATAAAAGTGGGCGAGAACCAGCCCGCGATGGGCCTGATGGTCCCTATATATTCGCCGAAGGAGACCCTATCAATATTTCCGTAACCGAAGAGGACATTGCTGAACTGGAAATCGAAGGCTTTGGCATAGAGGACAAGAAGGTCAGTCGGTCGGACAATATGTTAACCACAGGATGGACGTATTTCCCCAAGACCTTTGCCGGATTATCCAGATTTCGGGTTACATGTGGGGACCTCTGCGCAAGCATTGATGTAGATATTGCTCCATCAGAAAATAAGCTGGGTAAAGAGGCCTTTCTTGACCTAATTGATGAATTAGAAGCACGTATCCCTGGTTTGCCGTGGGGAGTATCACCGGGACATTTTCGCAGTGCATTCAGCAAGCGTTCAGCCATGATCGCGAGGCCACGCGTCATAGAGGCCTTTCTTGAAGACTTGAAGAAAGCTTTGCGGGGGCTCCGCTTCGACCCGCTTTTATACAGCCGTCAGGAGCGAGAAATCCGTCGCATGTCATACACCCGTAGACCCGATATCCAGACGGTGCAACATTTGGCCCAGTCCCCCCAAGCTGCCGTCACCTGGCACAGTATGGTGCGGGCAAAAGAAGTTGACCTTCTGCCTATCAAAATCAATCAAGCCGTTTCCCGCATTACTCATGATCACCCCGTTACCCGGTATCTGGTTTGGCTGCTCAGGAGACTGTTGAAAGACCTGGAAATACTCGGCCAATATCTCGATAAGGCGAAGATGGACAGGGCGGGCGGCATTGGAGACCAGGGCAGAGCCTACTGCAATATGCTCTCTGAAAAACTGGCTCCAGTATTTAAACTCCTACGAGAGAGCTTAAACCGCCCACCGCTTTTAGGGCTTAAACCATCTCCCCTAAACGAAAGTGCCGCTCAGGCCTTATTTGACCACCCTCCGTCTCTGCGCCTTCACCGAATCGCAAGAAGAATGATGGCAAGAGGGCTGATCCCTAATAGGGATGGCGGCACATTGGTGGGCCTTCGTGAAACATGGGAGCTTTATGAGTATTTAGTGCTGTTTCGGATGGCAGAAGGCTTGGCACAACATCTAGGAACAGATTGGAATTGGAAGTCCGTCAGCAATCCTGACTTGCGATTGCTTCGCGAGGCACCAAGCATGGGAACCATCCGAATAGAGAACGGTGGCCAACGGATCGAGCTTAGGACTCAGGTGAAGTTTCCTCGCGCCCCTGGCAATTCATCAGAAGGTTTTTCTAGCCTGTCACAAAAACGAGAACCTGACTACGTACTTGCGGTGTTCGATGAAGAGAGCGAACTAGTATCATGGGTCATCTTAGACGCCAAGTTCCGGACCAAAAAACAGTATGTTCTCAGTAGTTTAGGAAATATTCACGTCTACAGGGATAGCCTTCGCTGGCACAGCAAGCCTCCAGCAGCAGCCTTTGCTATCATCCCCAAAATAGTGGAAGGAACGGCCCTATACGCCAGTCAGGATTACCACGACGAACATCAGTTCGGTGTACTCCACTGCCCACTTGAGCCCGACGAGGAATGGTTAAGGCCGGTGATCGCGTGGTTAGAAAAAGCGCTGGCACCACCAACGCACGACTGAACCACCCTTCTTTCTCAATACGACCAAAGTAAATGTGACGGCGCTCAAATTGTGAATTCCGCAATCTTGGAATCACCGACCCACCCCTTGCTGGCTTGCGCACCACGCCGCCTTTTTCATTCGTTCTGGCGTTCAAGCCCCACGCAGGCTGCGCGCCTCAATGGCGCTAGTCGAGGCGCTGCGCGCCCCTCCAGGCTTGTTGTCGGGGGCCTCGCGTGGTGCCGTTTTTGTTTAATTACGTTCAGGCGGCACGCAGCCTGCGCTCCCGCTTGGTCGCATAGTCGTCGCGCTGGTGCACTCCTCCGGGCTTGTTGTCGGGGGTGGGGGTATGGGGATGTTTGTGTGTTGTAAATCGCGTTCACTCGCCACGCAGGCTGGGGCGGGTTTGGGGAAAGAAAGGAAGAAGGGTTGACTTTTTGCGTGTTTTAGGTTATTATTCCGACTATGTTGTTTGACATTGTGGATATGTGGCGTAAGCGCGGGGGGCAGATGATGACGTTTGCCTACATTTGATGACAAATGCTTACATTTTCGTGTGTTTTGGGGGTGTTTTTGTTTGTTTTCGGGGGGTTAATGCGTTTGGGCATGGGTTTTGGCGGCGTGAAACGAGGTTTTGCCGGGCCGGGTGTCGGTTTTGGCGCCGGTTTTAGTGCCGGTCGCGCTGCGACCTACTTCAAGAGGATGTTTTCGACTTCCTTTAGCTGGGTTCGGGCGCGCAGCAAATAAAAGCCCTGCACGGCCAGGTGGCTGGGCACGAATAGTCCGTCGTTGGCGCCGTTGGAGACGATCAGGGGGTCCATGACCGCCGCCGTGCTCAGGCTTCCCAGCATCTGCTCCCAGGCCTTGCCCACTTTCTTTTCGGCGATGACTTCGGCGAAATCGATACCGATTTCACGCAGCAGGACGAAGTAGCCGTAAAGGCGGCCCTTGGCGGCGTAGAAGATGTCGTCGGCCTGGGTGTCGAACCAGCCGGCGTCCGATCCCATGGCGCGGGCATCGAGTGCCGCCGACGCGCTGCCCAGGTCGGAGCCGACGCGGGCCAGAAAGGCGATCAGGTTGTCGGCCCGTTTGTCGTAAACCGCGTTGCCCTCGCCCAGGCGTTCGTTAAAGCGCATCAGCGCCTTTTGCCCGGCCACGTACTGGCGCTCGGCGCTGGCGGTGGGCATCAGCGAGGTGGAGGGTTCCCACACCCAGATGGTGCCGTCGTACTTGAGCAGACCCGAGGCCTTGTCCAGATCGGCGTCGGCCTGACTGGAACCGCGGGTGCGGCCCAGAACGTCGGTCATCTCGATGGCGAAGCGCGACACGGCATAGACCAGTCCCATCTGGAAGTTGGGCATGTTGTCGAGCAGGGAGGAGGGGAAAATAAAGGGCTTGTTGGCGACCCATTTGGTTTGCGTCACCTCGCGGTCGATCAGGGCGGCGGCCATGGCCACGGCGCGGCTGCCCTTGGCAACCTGGAACTCGGCCGGAGCCTCGAAGGCCACATCGTCATTCACGATGTTGGCCAGCATCATGCCGACGGGATAGTAAAGGGCGATCACGGCCAGAAGTCCGACCACCACAAGTGTCCATCGGCCGCCCGCGAAGATGCCGCGCAGCCCCTCGCCGATACGATCCCGCGCGCCCCTGAACCCATCGGAAATCCGGCCCCAGATATTTGCCAAAAGAATTTCTCCCGTCGCCTGTAAGATAAGTTTCACTCAAGAATATGGCAGAATAAAAAACGCGTGCCAGTGCGGAGTATCACGCAGCCCCTTGTTTTCCTTTTGCCTTCACATGGGGCCGCCCGCCGCGTGATCGCTTGTTGGCCTCACGCAGGCGTTTGGCAAGTTCGATCGCCAGCGAATGGTAAAAGCGTTTGCCGAATTCGGGTTCCTGCTCAAGCCTCAAATTCATCTGGGCGGCGTCGATAAATACGGTCTCTACATCGCCGACGGCGGCAACCGAGGCGCTGGTCGGTGAATCGTCAACGAAGGACATCTCGCCGAATATGGCGCCGCGGCCCAGGCGGGCTACCTCGACCGACAGCCGACCGGGGATTTCCCGCATCCTCGTCGCGCCGTCCTGTCCCATGACCCTGGTCTTTCTGAGGACGCGCACGCCGTGCTCGACCCGCACCTCGCCCTTGGTAACCACGAAAATTCCCTGAAGCACGATCCCCTGGCGAATAATAAGCTGCCCGTTCTTGAACCGGCGTTTCACGCCCGATTCAAGAAGCGACCGCCGCTCGTCAATGCCAAGCATGCTAAAGGTGCCGTTGAACGCCATTCCCCATCCTTTCAGCCTAAATCGTGCCGCATATTTCGGCTACAGGCAAGACGTGTGGAGCGTTTTCGCCGACAAATGTTATAATCCGGAAAATAATTTTCTGCATCGGAAACGCCGCCATGAAAATAACGGACATCGAAACCATCATCCTGCGCCTTCCCGAACCGGTGCTTGCCAACGGGGACAATCTGCAGGACGTGCTGATCATCCGCATCCATACCGACGAAGGACTGGTCGGTATCGGCGAAGCCCACACCTCGCCCACGGTGCTAAAGGCGATCATCGACGCCCCCATATCGCACCTGACGACCCAGGGCTTAAAACCGCTGTTGATGGGCAAGAACCCCTTGCGCATCAACGAGCTGTGGAACGCCATGTATGACCACACGGTTTCCTATGGCCGCCGCGGCGCGGTGATGCAGGCCATCAGCGGTATCGACATCGCGCTGTGGGATTTGCTGGGCAAGGCCACGGGCCAGCCCATCCACCAACTGCTGGGCGGCAAGCTGCGCGACGCGGTCCCGGCCTACGCCAGCGACCTGACGCCGGCCTCGCCCGAAGCCATGATTGAACAGGCCCAAAGCCACGCCGACGCCGGGTTCACGGGAATGAAGTTCGGCTGGGGCGGACTTGGCGGCAACGTGAAATCGGATGCCAAGTGGGTCGGCGAAATCCGCGCCGCCCTGGGTCCCGATATCGCCCTGATGCTGGATATGGGAACGCCGGTCCCGTTTGAGCAGGCCGTGTGGCTGGCGGGTGCGTTGGCCGAGCAGGATGTCTATTTCCTGGAAGAGCCCCTGTCGCCCGACGATCTGGACGGCTTTGCCAAACTGGTCGCGGTGTCGCCCACCCCCATCGCCACAGGCGAAAAGGAAACAAGCCGCTTCGGTTTTCGCGATCTGATGGAACGGGGCGGACTGCGCATCGTCCAGCCCGACATTGCCCGATGCGGCGGCATCACCGAAATTCGCCGTATCGCCGCCCTGGCCGAGGTGCGCAACGTGCGTGTGATCCCGCACTGCTGGTCGACGGATATTCTGGTCGCGGCGACGCTGCATTTCCTGGCCACGCAACGCGACGCGCCGTGGCAGGAATTCAATGTGATGAACAACCCGCTGAAATCCAGCCTCAGTCGGAAGCCGTTCAAACTGGCGGACGGCATGCTGCGTATTCCGGACGGACCGGGGCTGGGGATCGAACTGAACGAAGAAACCATCGAGCGCTACCGTTGGACGCCTTGAATCACGCCGAGGAAATGCGATGACCGCCACGTCCCATCACACCGCGGACGAGATTAACGAAACCCCGGAAACGGCCTTCGTCCACCCCCTGAATGCGGACGCCGTCCGCCACACCCGTACGCTAAGCACCCTTGCGGGCCTGAAAAACCTGGGCGTCCATCTGGTTCGTGTGGAACCGGGCCATCAGACCACCGAATACCATGTGCACCACATGGAAGAGGAATTCCTGTACGTGCTGTCGGGGCGCGGCGTGGCCACCATCGACGGGATTGAATCGGTTGTCGGTCCGGGCGATTTCCTGGGCTTTGCCGCCGGTGGTCCGCTTCACGTGATGCGCAACGACGGGCCGGAAGATCTGGTTTACCTGATGGCCGGCGAACGGCGCGCGTCGGATGTCGTTGATTACCCACGGGTGGGCAAGCGCCTGCTCAAGCAGGATGGTGGGCGCGAGTACGTCGATCTTCCCGAGGAGAAAAGTGCGAAATGAAACCTTCGACGTGCCTGACCTTCATCATAGCGGCGGCGCTGGGCACGTTGATGGCCGCTCACGCCGTGGCCGGGGATGTATCGCAGCGGTTGGATTTTATCGACGCCCATGCCCACGCGACACTGAAATCCGCTTCCGGCACGCTCGCATCCATGAAACGCATGGGAATCGAACGCACCATCGTCATGCCGCCGCCCGTAGCGCCGGGTCAGAAAATCAGGATTTCCGAAGACGGCTATCGGGGTGCGGCCCGAAAATATCCTGACAAATTCGTCTTTTTCGGCGGCGGCGCCAGCCTGAACACGATGGTCCATCAGGCGGCGAAAGCCGGAAAAACGTCGAACGCCTTGCGAAAGAAATTCGAAAAGACCGCGAAAACACTGCTCAGGGACGGCATCAAGGGTTTTGGTGAAATTGCCGCCGAACATCTCTCGCTTCGCAAAGGCCACCCGTATATGGGTACGCCGCCCGACCACCCCCTTTTCCTTTTATTGTCCGACATCGCGGGAAAAGCCGGGGTTCCCATCGATTTTCATATGGAAGCCATTTCCCGGGATATGCCGCCGCCCGCCGATGTGGCCGGTCGGCCAAACCCGGATATCCTGGTCGCCAATATTGCCGCGTTCGAGCGCCTGCTGGCGCACAATCGCCAAACGACCATCATTTGGGCGCACGCGGGATGGGGCAATACGGGAGAGCGCACGGCGCAACTTTGCGGTCGTCTGCTGGCCGCCCATCCGAACCTTTTCATGAGCATCAAGATCGAAAGAAAGGGACGGCCCAAAACCAAACTTCTGGATGGATCAGGCGCGATAAAGGCCGATTGGCTGGAGCTATTCCGCCGATTCCCTGAACGGTTTGTTCTGGGCAGCGACGAGAAATACGACAAAAAACACGGGAAAGGCGGCAAGAATACGCGCGGAATCCGCAAACTTCTGGATCAACTGCCGCCCTATCTCGCCCGGCGCTTCGCCCAGGACAATCCGAAGCGTCTGTTTGGGCTTTAGGCCCGCCGCCAGGTGGTTCCTGCAGGGCCGTCTTCAAGAACAACGCCCTGCGCCGCCAGATCATCGCGGATTTGGTCGGAGCGGGCAAAGTCCTTGGCCTTGCGGGCTTCGGTACGCTCAAGGATCAGGGCGTCGATCTCTGCCTCATCCACGGTTTCGGCGGCAGCCGGCTGCCATTTGAACCAGTCTTCGGGGCTCTGACCGAGCAAACCTAACAGATTGCCGCAGGCCAGAAGGCGGCCCTTCAGTTCGGCCCGCTCGCCCGCATCGACGGCCTTGTTCAGCGCGCCGACCACTTCATGTACGTGAGAGATGGCCAAGGGCGTGTTGAGATCGTCGGAAAGTGCGTCGATCACAGCCTGCGGAACTTCGGCCGGAACCGCATCCACGTCGGCAGAATTGCGCAGGGCGGTATAGCAACGGTCCAACGTTTCCTTGGCCTGACGGACGCCGTCCGCCGTCCAGTTCAAGGGCTGGCGGTAATGAGTTTGCAGCATGGTCAGGCGCAAGGCCTCGCCGGGATGGTCGTCAAGAAGCTCACGCACGGTAAAGAAGTTGCCCAGCGACTTGGACATCTTCTCGCCCTCGACCATCAGATAGCCGTTGTGCATAAACACCTTGGCCATGATTTCGGTGTCATGGGCGCAGCGGCTTTGGGCGATCTCGTTTTCGTGGTGCGGAAAAATCAGATCCTGGCCGCCGCCGTGAATATCGAAGGTCTCGCCCAGGTACTTTTTGCTCATGGCCGAGCATTCGATATGCCAGCCCGGACGGCCCCTGCCCCACGGCGATTTCCAGCCCGGCTGGTCATCGCTGGACGGCTTCCACAACACGAAATCGGCGGCATCCTTTTTGTAGTCCGCGACCTCGACCCGCGCGCCCTCGATCAGTTCGCGCCGCGCAAGGCGCGCCAACTTCCCGTAATCGGCCATGCTGGGAACGTTAAACAGAACATGGCCGTCGTTTTCGTAAGCATGCCCGGCCTCGATCAGGGTTTCGATCATAGAGATCATCTGTTCGATATGGGCTGTCGCGCGCGGTTCGACGTCGGGTTCCAACGCGCCCATTGCGGCCATGTCGTCATGGAAAGCTTCGGTGGTGCGGGTCGTGATGACCTCGATGGGTTCACCCGCGTTTTTGGCCGCGGCGATGATCTTGTCGTCCACATCGGTGATATTGCGAACATAGGTGACGTTCGCGTATAGCCGCTTCAACAAGCGAAATAACACGTCAAAAACCACCACCGGGCGGGCATTGCCGATATGGGCAAAGTCGTAAACCGTCGGCCCGCAAACGTAGAGCCCGACCGTATCGGGCCGCAGGGGGGTGAATTCTTGTTTGCTACGGCTTAGCGTATTGTAGAGATGCAGGGTCACCGTTTCCTCGTCGTTTCGGTTTGTTTTTTCGTTCGCATCAACCGCCCATGCGGTCCAACACGCGGTCCCGCCCGATGATGGGCAAAATCAACTGCATATCCGGCCCCTGGTCGGCGCCGGTAACGGCAAGACGCAAGGCGCGGGACAGGTTGCCCGCCGATTGTCCGGATTTGGCGCCAACGGCCCCGATCCAGGCGGACCAGGTCGTATCATTCCAGGGTTCGGGCGGCAACAACTCGCGCGCCGCCAATATGAGATCCAGATCCTCAATCACGCAAGGAACGTCGCCGAAGCAAACCCTGTACCATTCGTCAACTTGCGAAAAGGCGGAAAGGCTGCCACGCACGGCTTCCCAGAAGCGGGCATCGGCGTGTTCACGCCCCTCCCGGGTGAGCCTTTTTTCAACCATCTCAAACGGCATCCGGCCAAGCAATTGCGTATTCAAACTCTTCAGCTTCGCCGGATCGAGTTTGGGGGCGCCGTCGGTGTATTCCTGAATATCGAAGGATTTGACGATCTCGGACAGCGCCAGACACGAGATTGCCGAACGCCCCGTCCCCAACTCGGCCAACACCGAATTCAAAGCCATGGCCTCGACACCCTCGTCGCGCAGGGTGTCAATGGTGGTCGGCCCCACTTCCTTGGAAACGATGCGTCCTTCGGCGTCCACGACCAGCGGCAGGTGCCCCAGCGTCGGCGGTTCGCCCCCCAGGGCCTTGAAAATCTGTATCTGGGTTGCCGGCGCGGTTACGTGATCGACCCCGCGAATGACATGGGTCACACCGAAGTCGATATCGTCCACCGCCGACGGTAGAATATCAAGGAAAGAGCCGTCCTCGCGCATCACGATCGGGTCGCTCGAATTCGTCGCATCCAGGGTTTGCTGTCCAAGAACAAGGTCGTTCCAGCTTACCTCTCCGTCATCAAGCAAGAAACGCCAGTGCGGTTTGCGTCCCTCGGTTTCAAACTGCCTGCGCTGGCCGTCCGACAGCATCATTCCGGCACGGCCATAGATCGGCCGCAAACCGGCAACGCGGCGCACATCGGCATCCTTCGCCAATTCCTCCGGCGTTTCATAGCAGCTATAGATGCGACCTGCGGCACGCAGGCGATCAAAGGCCTCGTGGTAACGGTCCATGCGTTCGGATTGACGGACAAACTCGTCCCATTGAAGACCCAGCCACATGAGATCGCGCTCGATTCCGATGATCAATTCAGGAGGCGATCTCGCGGGATCGGTGTCGTCAAAACGCAGCAGGAATTTGCCGCCGGCCTTGATGGCAAACAGCCAATTGACCAAGGCCATGCGGGCATTGCCGATATGCAAAGGCCCCGACGGGTCGGGAGCGAAACGAACGACGGTGTTCATACCAAATCCTGCCGATGGCTATTGCCTAAAACGTGAACCGATTTGTGATCGGGTAGCGCCGATCACGGCCGAACGCGCGATGCGATATCTTGACCCCCGGGGGAGCCTGACGCCGTTTGTATTCGGCCATGTCCAGCATACGCCAGATTCGCCGCACCGTCGCCTCATCATAACCCGCCTTGACCACTTCGGCGACCGAACGTTCGCCTTCCACCAACGCCCCGAGTATAGCGTCGAGATCCTCGTAAGGCGGCAGCGTGTCCTGATCCGTCTGATCGGGTTTCAGTTCGGCGGAAGGCGGTTTGGTGATTACGCGTTCAGGCATGACAGGGCCGCCGGGACCCAGGCCCCCTTCCGGACACCCGCCGTTGCGCCAGCGCGACAAGGCAAAAACAGTCATTTTGTAAACATCCTTCAGCACCGAATAACCACCGCACATATCGCCGTAGATGGTGGCGTATCCAACCGACATTTCCGACTTGTTGCCGGTGGTCAGAAGCATATCGCCGAATTTGTTGGAAACCGCCATCAGGGTCACCGCACGTGCGCGCGCCTGAATGTTTTCTTCCGTCGCGTCCGCATCCCGGCCCGCAAACATGCCGCCCAGCATCGATTGGAAAGCCTGCATGGCGGGTTCGATGGAAATGCTTTCCAGCGACGCGCCCAGAAGGTCCGAGATTTGTTCGGCGTCTTCAATGCTTTCGCGCGAAGTATAGGGCGACGGCATGGCGATCATCTTGACGCGCTCGGGCCCCAACGCATCGACCGCGATGGCGGCGCTGAGCGCGCTGTCGATTCCTCCGGACAGCCCCAGCACAACACCGGGAAACCCGTTTTTTTCCACATAATCGCGAAGCCCCGTAACCAAGGCCCGGTAGATGGCCTCAAGTTCCGAAATGCCGGGGAGCAGCACCGACGTAGCGCATCCCCAACTGGCATCTCGGACGCGCCATTCGGTCAACTGCAAGTCCTCATCCCACGGTTTCATCTGATGGGCAAAATCGCCATTGGCATCAAGAACGAAGGAGTTGCCGTCAAACACCAGTTCGTCCTGGCCGCCGACCAGATTGACGTAGATCACCGGCAACCCGGTTTCACCCACGCGGTCGCGCGCCAGCCCTGCCCGAACGCCTGGTTTGTCAAATTCGAAGGGCGAACCGTTGAGAACCACCAAAATATCGGTTCCATCAGCCGCTAGTTTCCCGGCGACCCGAGGGACCCACATATCCTCGCAGATCATTACGCCAAGGCGCACGCCCCTGAATTCGACGGGCTTGGGAAGTTCCCCGGCCGCAAACACGCGCTTTTCATCGAAAACTCCGTAATTGGGTAGTTCGTGTTTCAGCGTGACCGCACATATTTTGCCGTCATCCAGCAAAAGAGCGGCGTTGTACAACTTGCCTTCGACACGCCAAGGGGTGCCCAGCAGAACCGCCGGGCCGCCGTCCGCGGTTTCGGCAGTGAACGCTTTTACCGCAGCCTCGATTCCCTTTTGGAACGAGCGCTTGAGAACGAGATCTTCCAGGGGATAACCGGCAACCGCCAATTCACCGGTCACCATCAATTCGGCGCCGAGACCAGCGGCCCGCGCGCGCGCGTCGCGAATCGCCCCGATATTACCGTCGATATCTCCGACCGTCGGGTTAAGTTGCGCCAGCGCTATGCCAAAGCTTTCGTTCATTTGCGAGCTCATGCGTGCTTTTTCGGGCTGGATTAATTTCGTGAGGCAACCTATGCGGCCCCCCTCAGCCTGTCAACGCCACCATGAAGCGGATCGTTTCATTGACGGCCGACAAAATATTAGAAAATCCACACACATTGTGACGAATCTCACAGCAAATTTATCTAAATTCAGATAAAAGGTTGGGGAAAGTACGGTTTTGTGCCTTCCGAATAATTCGCTTTTGTTCAGCGGAAGGGCGGTAGGTAAGGTTAATTGAACCATGAACGAGAAGCCTAAACAGGTTGAAGAGGTCGTATGGACCGGCACGTCGGACCGGACGGTTCAGAACGAGGCCGAGTTTTACGAACCCGGCAAAAAGGCTTCGGGAAAAACCGTCTATAAGGAAGCCCGCGAAGTTCAACCGACCCCTCGCAAACAGGTTCCCACCCCGGCCCCCAAAACCGCCGTTCAGCCCGCAGCCAAGCCCCAACAGCCCGCGCAAAAGAAACCGGCCCCTGCGCCTCAGGCAAAACCTGCGCCCGCACCCGTACAGGCGGTTACCGCGCGCGACAAAGGCCGGGTGATTGCGCAAACCGTCGTCGGGTCGTTCGTTGATCGCATGAAAGCGGAAGCCCAGCGCAAGGGCGGCAGCCTGTCGCTTAACGACATTGAGGCGCTTGATCAGGAATTCGCAGAAAAGACGGCGGCGCTGGAGGTTTTGTTTGAGAAATCCTTCGAGGATTATGCCCGTTCTTTCGCCAAGAGCACCGGCGAAGAACGGCGCGAGACTCCATTTGATCGCCTGATTGTCGGCCCGTGTGAACGTCTTCTTTGCGGAGGGAAGGGGCCGAGTTCGGCCAAAGGCGGCCTGTCGCGGCGCATCATGCCGGGCTTTTTCATGGCCTTGAACATGATGCTGGGTCCGGACGAGGTGGCCGCTTTCAGGACCGAGGCCGAGAAGATATTCAAGACCGTGAAGAAATCCGGCGGCAGCGTCGATTGGCAAGCCTACTTCGCCGCGGCCAAGGAACTGCGCCTGAATGTGATGATTGCCATGGCTGTGCATTTCGCCAACCCGGACAAACGCGCGGCATGGTTCCTGGACATGATCAACAATCATCTTGCGCCGCCCGACACCGACCCGGATACGGATGCGGCATGGACACTATCCAGGCCCGCTTACGAGCGCATGATCGACGCGCTGTTTTCCGATTTGATGACGGCGGTGGGCAGCCCCAAGGCACGCGAAACCATCACCAAGCGCTTCGGCCCCGAGACTTGCGCCTCGATCGCGGCCATCATGAAGGGGATGGGCGCATAATACCAACGGCCCGTCCGGTTACTTCTTCTTACCGTTCCACTTCTTCAGCAGGAACTCGCGGCCGGCCTTGACCAAGGGGACGTCGCCGTAGCTGACGATATCGGCGGTGGCGTAGGTTTCCGACCACTTGTCGGGAAGATGCGATCCCGTTCCGATCGTATCAATGGGCGCATCGGCGTAGGCCATAACCCGGCATTTCTCGACGCCGAAACCCGATGAGCAAACGATCTTCACCTTGGGATATCCGGCCAGATTCAACTGATCGCGCAAATGATAGACGGCCGCCGCCGAAACGCCTGTGCCCGTTAGATAGCGCAATTCCGTTTCGTTGCGGTAAAGCCGGAAGGCCATGGGGGCGTGGCGTTCCAACGCTGCGTAGGAGCGTTGCGGCCCCAGCCCTTCGACGAAACGCCCGCCGTGGGTATCCAGCCGGATCGAGATTTCGCCCGCTGCCGCCTTTTCGGGAAAACGCCGGCAAACCTCCAGCGCATCGGTAATTTCACGTCCGAAGAAATCGGACAGCACGACCAGGTTTTCGTCGGGAAACATCTCAACAAACATTTCGGCGGCGCGCAGGGTCGAACCGGCATAGCCGATCAGCGCATGGGGCATGGTCCCCATTCCCTGTGGCAAGCCGAAATAGCCTGCGGTCGCATCGTTGGCCGATCCGATAAAGCCTATCGCACCCTTCTCGCGCTGGGCTGCCTCGGACCCCACGGCGGCGGCATAGGCCATAAGTTCTTCCATCTGCGTGCCCGCACAATGGCGCGCGTCCATGGCGATAAAGCCCGTCTTAGGCAGATCGCAACACATGGTATAGGCGTTGTAGGCGGCGACGCAGCAGGCCCCCAGTTTTTGCAGATAGAGGGTTTCAAGATCAACCAGATGATAGAACGATCCCGTAATATAGATCAGCGGCTCGCCGGCTCCGACCCAATCGCCCTCGGCATAGTTGAGGTCGATCTTGAAGCTGGTTTCGCGTTCGCGGGCGGCCATTTCAAGCCATCCGACCATCAGGCGCGGCGTGAATATCACCGGACGGCGCATGAAGATGGCGTAAGTCACGGTCATGTCGCCGAAACGACCAATCGCGTCCTTGGTTTTCAGAAAATATCGATCCGTCCACCGCGTGATTTCGTCGGGGCCGGGCCAAGACGCCACAGGTTGAGGTTTTTCGTTCATGACACCCTCGTATTGCCGGGATTTATTCGCCCGGCGCACGCCCCCGTTGACGCGCCCGTTCATCCTTAAGCATTTCGGCCAGCAGGAAGGCCAGCTCCAACGCCTGTTTTGCATTCAGCCGAGGATCGCAATGGGTATGGTAACGCGCGCCCAAATGCGCCTCGGTAATAGCCTCGGCCCCGCCCACGCATTCGGTAACGTCCTGACCGGTCATCTCGAAGTGAACGCCGCCGGCGTAGCTGCCTTCCGCCTTGTGAACGGCGAAAAACGCCTGAACCTCGGCCAGGATACTGTCAAAATGCCGGGTTTTGAAACCGTTCGAGCTTTTGACCGTGTTGGCGTGCATGGGATCGCAGGCCCAAACGACACTGCGCCCTTCGCTTTTGATGGCGCGAATGAACGCGGGCAGCCTTTGCTCAACCTCGTCGGCGCCCATACGCACAACGACGGTCAGCCGTCCCGCCTCGTTCGCCGGATTAAGCACATCGCAAAGCGCGATCAGGTCATCCGGATCGGAAGACGGGCCGATCTTGACCCCGATGGGATTGCCGATACCGCTCAAGAATTCAACGTGCGCACCGTCCACATCACGGGTGCGGTCGCCGATCCACAGCATGTGGGCCGAGGTGTCGTACCAGTCGCCGGAGGTCGAATCGATACGAGTCATCGACTGCTCGTAATTCAGCATCAACGCTTCGTGCGAGGTAAAGAAATCGGTCGCCCTGATTTGTGGCGTCGTTTCGCTGGTCAGTCCGCAGGCAGCCATGAAGGCCAGCGTTTCGTCCAGGCGGTCGGCCATGTCCTGATAGCGCGCGCCTGCCGGGCTGTCGGCGACAAAGCCCAAATTCCATTGATGAACCTTGTGCAAATCGGCGTAACCGCCCTGGGCAAACGCACGCAGAAGGTTCAACGTGGCGGCGGCCTGGGAATATCCCTGCACCAGGCGGGCGGGATCGGCGGCGCGCGCCTCGGGTGAGAACTCCATGGCATTGATCATGTCACCGCGATACGCGGGCAGGGTCACCCCGTCGATGGTCTCGGTATCGGCCGAACGGGGCTTGACGAACTGGCCCGCCAGACGCCCCACCTTGACCACCGGGCAAGCGGCGCCATAGGTCAGCACCACCGCCATCTGCAGCAGCACGCGGAAGGTGTCGCGGATATTGTCGGGATGAAATTCGGCGAAGCTTTCGGCACAGTCTCCACCCTGCACCAGGAAACCGCGTCCCTGCGCAACGTCACCCAGCGCCGCTTTAAGCCGCCGCGCTTCCCCGGCAAATACCAACGGCGGATAGGTGCCGAGCTTCTGTTCGACTTCTTCCAGGGCGTGGGGCTCGGCATATTCCGGAGCCTGCTTGATCGGCTTTTGACGCCAGCTTGCGGGCGTCCACGTATTAGCCATTTCTATCCTCAACATTCAGCGAAAAGGGGGAAGACGGAAGCCTATACGCTGGAATATGGGAATTTTCCAGAGGTAGCGCCAAAAAAACAACAATATTCCGCCTGTTCCGGCCTACGGATCGGGCCGCTTGTCCCGCATGGTGACAAATTCCTCGGCTGCCGTGGGGTGAATTCCGACCGTGGCATCGAACTGCGCCTTGGTCGCCCCGCACTTCAACGCGATGCCAAGCCCCTGAACAATCTCGGGCGCATCGACACCGACCATATGGCAGCCAAGCACCAAATCGGTCCCCCTGTCCACCACCAGTTTCATCATGATCGTTTCGTCCCGCCCGGAAAGCGTATGTTTCATGGGCTTGAAGCGCGAGATGTAAACGTCGATTGGCCCCAGCGCGCGCGCGGCTTCCTCGGTCAGGCCCACGGTGCCGATCGGCGGCTGGCTGAACACGGCGGACGGGATGTTATCGTAGGCCGCCTGAATGGGATTGTTGTTAAACTGGGTTTCGGTGAAAGCGCGGCCTTCGGCAATGGCCACCGGCGTTAAATTTACCCGATCGGTGCAATCGCCCAGGGCGAAGACGCTGGGCACGGAACTGCGGCTCCATTCATCAACGGCGATGGCGCCTTTCTTGTTCATTTTCACGCCGATTTCAGCCAGACCCATGCCCGCCGTATTGGGCGCGCGGCCCGTGGCGTACATGACCAGACCGGTTGCCAGTTTCTCCCCGCCGGACAGGGCGAGTTCGTACCCCACATCCGTCTTCTCAATGGACGCGACCGTCGTTTCACGCCGAATGGCAATGCCCTTCTTTTCCATCTCGGCGGAAAGGGTTGCGCGAACGTCCTCATCGAAGCCGCGCAGGATTTCGGGCGCGCGGATAATGATCGTCACGTCCGACCCCAGGGCGTTGAAGATGCCCGCGAACTCGACCGCGATATAGCCGCCGCCGACAATGACCATGCGCTTGGGCAATTTGAGCAATTCAAGCGCCTCGTTCGACGTAATGACGTGTTCGATGCCGGGGATTTGCGGCATGGTCGGCCAGCCGCCGCATGCCAGAAGGATTTTCTCGGCGCTATAGGATTTGCCGTCGATCTCGACCGTATGGGGGTCCGAAAGCACCGCACGGCCGCGCAGCACCTCGACGGAATTGTTGCTTAGAATATTGCCGTAAACCTCTTCGAGACGATCCAGCTCGCGGTTCTTGGCCGCAACCAGCGCCGCCCAGTCGAACGTCGCGCCATCGACGGTCCAGCCATATCCTGCCGCATCCTCAAAATCGTGGGCGAAATGCGCCCCGTAGATCAGCAGTTTCTTGGGCACGCAGCCGCGCAGCACGCAGGTGCCACCGACACGGCTTTTTTCCGCAATGGCCACCCTTGCGCCATATCCGCCGGCCATGCGCGTCGCGCGCACACCGCCCGATCCGGCGCCGATGGTAATCAGATCGTAATCGAAATTCGGCATTCTTTCTCGTTCCCTCAGTCGCCGGGCGAGCCGGTGGCTCTTGGCTTACGCCGCATGGGCGGCGGCCCCCAGTCGGGGGCTAGTCAAATAATGTCGCGGGCTTATCAATTGTCAATTCCGCCCATACAAAGGTATTTGATCTCCAGGAAGTCGTCGAGACCATACTTTGATCCCTCGCGGCCGATTCCCGATTCCTTGATGCCGCCGAAGGGCACCTCGGCAGTGGAAAGAAGGCCCGTATTGATGCCGACAAGGCCGTATTCAAGCGCCTCGCCGACCCGCCAGATGCGTCCGATATCGCGGCTGTAGAAATAGGCCGCCAGCCCGAACTCGGTGGCATTGGCAAGCGTGACCGCCTCGTTTTCCGTATTGAACCGGAAAATGGGCGCCAGCGGTCCGAAGGTTTCTTCCCGCGCAACCGCCATGTCGGGCGTTACGTCGGCCATAACGGTGGGCTCGAAGAAGCTGCCGCCCAGGGCATGGCGCTTGCCGCCGGCAAGAACCCGCGCGCCCTTGGCCGTGGCGTCCGAAATGTGCTGTTCGATCTTTTCGACAGCCGCCATATCGATCAGCGGCCCTTGCTCGCAGCCCTCTTCCATGCCATCGGAAACCTTAAGCCCCCTGACCCGCGCCGCCAGTTTTTCGACAAAGGCGTCGTACACGCCGTCTTGAACCAACAGGCGATTGGCGCAGACACAGGTCTGCCCCGTGTTGCGGTACTTGGAAATCATCGCGCCGTCCACGGCGGCGTCCAGATCGGCGTCGTCAAACACGATGAAGGGGGCGTTGCCGCCCAGTTCCATGGACACCTTCTTCACCGTGCTTGCCGACTGGGTCATGAGAATTTTGCCGATCTCGGTCGATCCGGTAAAGGTGATCTTGCGAACGATTGCGTTGGATGTCAGTTCGCCGCCGATAGCGCCGGCCGACCCCGTGACCACGTTGAAAACGCCCCTTGGAATGCCCGCTTCCTCGGCCAGCACCGCCAACGCCAACGCCGAATACGGGGTCGCCGTTGCCGGTTTGACCACGACCGGGCAGCCGACGGCCAGGGCCGGAGCGCATTTGCGGGTAATCATGGCGTTGGGGAAGTTCCACGGCGTGATCGCGGCGACAACGCCGATGGGTTCTTTAACAACAATAAGACGCTTGTCGGGCTGATGCTGCGGGATCGTGTCGCCATAAACGCGCCGTCCCTCCTCGGCGAACCATTCCACGAAAGAAGCACCGAAAACAACTTCGCCATGGGCTTCGCTCAGCGGTTTGCCCTGCTCGGTGGTCATGAGAACCGCCAGATCATCGGCATTTTGCAAGATCAGATCGTACCAACGGCGCAAAATTACGCTGCGCTCCTTGGCCGTTTTAGCCCGCCACGCGGGCCAGGATGCGTTGGCCGCTTCAATGGCGCGCCTGGTTTCGCCCACGCCCATTTTGGGCACGGCGCCGATGATGGAGCCATCGGCCGGGTTGTTTACCGCGACCGTATCGCCGCTGTCGGCGTCGATCCACTGGCCGTCAATAAAACACTGGGTTCGGAAAAGTCCGGGATTCTCAAGATGCATGATTTCGCCTCTTTATTTTAAGAATGATTCTTAATTAGGAGGCGTGTCCATTCGATCAACCTCAAATGCCGCATTTTTCAGAAAAAACGGCAGAAAACCAACCTATTCGGCCTGTTTTACCAACGGTGGTTTAGACGGCGCACCGATCACACCGAGTCACAGATTCGTGATATGTGATGCAAATCACTGAATTTATAACGATTTTAATTATGATGGTGTTGTGGACCGGGAAACCATCGAAAAACAGGCCCCGATCCTTGCTTAACCAAGGCATGAAAGGAGCGGAACAATGTTTAGGCATTCCGTTACCCGTGACCCGCCGAGGAAGAGCGTTACCCGTCTGGTTGGCGCTGCGGCGCTGGCCTTTACCCTCCTCCTTGGCGCCCATACCCCGGCTTCGGCGCAGGTCGCCTGCGCGAAACATGCGGACCTCGTCGAACAGCTCGGAACCAAGCATGCCGAAGCCCCCATCGGCATAGGCCTCGCCAGCAATGGCGGCATCGTCCAGGTCTTCTCTTCGGAAGACGGCGTCACCTGGACAATCGTAATGACCATGCCCAATGGCATCTCGTGCCTGATGGCGGCCGGTGAATCGTGGGAACTGATCTCGCCGGAACTATTCAACGTCAAGGGCCCTAAGGTCTAGAAGCCCGCAATTCCTCCGGCTATCCCGCGATGACGCTTTTGGCCAGATGCCGTGGCCGAACAGGTAAGCTGTCGCTGCAACGGCCTATCCAATGAAAAACGCGACTGTTCTTGCGGTTGCATCCAGTGGTAGAGTGCAGCCTCGTCAATTCAGATATGCGACCAAAGGTTCAAACGGATTGAGGGGGTCGAGAAATGTTGGCGCTGGTATTCCTAATCACCCTTTTGGCAACGCAACCAACGCTAGCCAGGGATTATTCTAAAACACCCTGCGAGGAAGACCTGGGTGAGGTTCTTGAACTAAGCGTTAGCATGTTCGATACTCATCGTGGCGCACATCCTGGCCAAGCCAATTTTACAGCAAGAAGCATGGGGGTGGAGTATGCCCTATGTATTGATGAATTGATTTCCCTGGCCAGACAATACGATATGTCGCGCAGGTCATTTGCAAAGAAAGACTTCATTGCAGAATTGGAATGGGTGCGGAACTTGTTCAATCGAGAGATGAGCGAGATTTACCGTCAGGCGAAAATTTATGAATCAATCGCAGGTGAAGGCAATGCCAGCACTAGAGCCAGCGCCAGCATAATCGGAACGAGACTGCATCTATGGGCGATGAAACATAAGTACCCCCCGGCCGAATTCGATAGCATTCAACGATATTCGAAGCGTAATGGTGGATTGAGTGAGAGACGCCTTGCAGAACTTGCGATACAAAAATATGTGCCAGCCATCGTGGATTTGGCACGGCGGAAATTTAGTGGTGATGGCCTCGAAAGAAATCTTGGTGAAGCGTGGTATTGGCTGAAACGCGCACAGCAAGAAAACGTTGATACCTCTTCGATCACGAAAAAATCACTAAATCGTTTGCTGGAAGAAATGGATGAGAAAGAAAGGCGGACTTTGAAGGTGTTCAGCCATGTCTATGGTGAACTGGATTTGACCAATATTGATATTCCCGCAACGTTCGCACCCCTGTCAGCCACCCTCCCTGATCCCTTGTCGGATGAGGAAGTAAAGACATTCGCCAAAAAATTCGAGGGACTCAGCAGGATTTCGGAAGTTGAAACCCTTAGAATCGTGGATGGCCAACTGTTGGACCGGACCACAGGCATCCATCACAGTGGCATTGTCAATTCCAATTTCCTCTTCCGGCCTTTTGGAATGAGCCACAACGAATTCATGCTGCGAAAATGCAACTACAACCGGGCTATGGGACGGATATTCCCGCAGGGCCGAAATGAAAAATGGCGGCAACTAGACAGAAAAAGTAATGCGCTGGTTTCCCTGTTTGAAAAAGATGCCGCCCGATATATCAGTGATGCCATTCAATGTGGCCGCTTATTCCCAAATCCGAAAAGCAAGGCGATGTCAGACGCTCTTGCCTGGGCGAAGAAACTGGATCAAATGGACCTAGCAGCACTACGCACCCTTGCCGAAAAGCACCTCGAAAAATCCGGTTCTTCCAGCAAAACCGAATTCAAGCCCGTTCCGAAATTAGACCGCGAAATCCAACGGGAACTATTTATGCACTATCACCTTGCCAACACAATTCAGCGGTTTGCCGAATTTAAGCATCCGGATAAGTGATGGTATTCTATATTACGCCATATAGTGGTTTTAGCTCCCCATACATTGTTCATATGCTTGTTCGGAAAATTTAAATTTAACCCGAAGGCGTTCATTGTCCCTGAGAAGAATTCGCTGAATTTCTTCAAGTTCTTTTAGTTCCGCATTTTTTTCCCGCATCGCAGCCTCTGTTTCGTGAATTTTCGCTATGAAAATTACTTTGGCAACAACAGAAAAACCGCCAAATATTCGTGTGTGGGGAAGGGGAATGGTGATTACGTTGCTAGCAATATCCGCAGCATCGTAGAGTTGGTTTAGAATGCTCAAATCATACTCATATCCTTCGATTTCCAATTTCAAATTTTGGATATCGGCTTCAATACTCGGTAGTTGAGCGCTGTGATCCTCATATTTTCGTTGGGCTTCTTCCTTGTCGAGGCGTTTGTAGTAGCACTTATCAGCTTCCGCCACGTTTTGTTCCGCCCAGCATCGGCAATTGAAATCTTCGCCGGGGTGGCCGCCTTTGGGCGGTTTGGTCCATAAGAAGACTTTTCCTTCGCGGTCGGCGTGAGAGGAGCGCACTTTGCCGTCTTGCACGGTGCGCCAGGTGTAGTGACTGCTTTGCATTTCATATTCCTTCCGATTTTCTCGTTATGTTCTCATTTAGAGCGTAAATTGTGGCGCCGTCCGGGCGCTTATTGCCGTCAATGGCGAATGGTCTGCTTAACTTGATTTCCATGATTATCCTCCGTTGTTAAAGAGTGAGATTCTCTTATTCCATAAAATAGGATAAAAGTCAACTCATAAAACGAACACAGTTGGAACATTGACAATTTTCCTGTTGGACAGGAAAATTCCGGGTTATGGCGAAAATGGCTCGAATGTGGGAAATGTCGGCTTGGGATCGCCAGAGCCGGTCCTTACGGGATCGGCGCGAACAGGGCTATTCCACCGTAACACTCTTGGCGAGATTGCGCGGCTGGTCCACGTCGGTCCCTTTAATGACGGCCACATGGTAGGCCAGAAGCTGGACCGGGATGGAATAGAGGATGGGTGCGACGAATTCGTCGACCTCCGGCAGGGCGATGCAGGTTGCGCGCACGTCGCCCAAACGTCCGATACCTTGATCGTCGCCGAAGAAGATGACGCGCCCGTCCCTGGCGATGACTTCCTGCACGTTGGACGCCGTCTTCTCGAACAACGTGTCCGACGGCGCGATGACGATGACGGGCACGGTCTCGTCGATCAGCGCAATGGGGCCGTGTTTCATCTCGCCCGCCGCGTAACCTTCAGCGTGGATATACGAAATTTCCTTCAGCTTCAACGCGCCTTCAAGGGCGATGGCGTAGCTGGTTCCGCGCCCCAGATACAAAACGTCGCGGGCCTCGGCCACATCGTGGGCCAGTGCGCGCAGGCGGCTGTCATGGTTCAGGACTTCGGCGGCGCGGGCCGGAACCTCGGTCAGCGCGCCGACAAGGCGTGCCTCGTCATCCGGTGAAATGGTTCCGCGCGCGCGGCCAATGGCCAGGGTCAGGCAGGCCAGCACGGTCAGTTGCGTGGTGAACGCCTTGGTGGAAGCCACGCCGATTTCCGGCCCGGCATAGGTGGCGAGCACAGTATCGGACTCCCGTGCAATCGTGCTTTCGGGAACGTTGGCCACGGAAATGATGTGCTGGCCCTGCTCGCGGGCGTAGCGCAGCGCGGCCAGGGTGTCGGCGGTCTCGCCCGATTGCGAAACGAACAACGCGACGCCGCCCGCAGGCATGTCGGCGGCCCTATAGCGGAACTCGGACGCGATATCGACTTCAACCGGAACCCGCGCGATACGTTCCAGCCAGTATTTGGCGACCATGCACGCGTAAAACGCCGTTCCGCAAGCGACCAGGGTAAAGCGCGGGGCGATGGCGATTTTCCCGGGCAGCGCGGGCAGGGTCACGGACCGGCTGTGCGGATTGATGTAGGAGCGCAAGGTATCGCCGATCACCTGCGGCTGTTCGTAAATTTCCTTGAGCATGAAATGGCGGTAGCCGCCCTTGCCGATAAGCGCGCCGGACAGCGCGGTCGAGCGGATTTCGCGTTCAACCGCGTTGCCGTCCTCATCAAAAACATCCGCGCCCGCGCCGGTGAGCACAGCCCAGTCGCCTTCCTCCAGATAGGTGATCTTCTGGGTCAGCGGCGCCAGGGCCAGGGCGTCCGATCCGATAAACATCTCGCCATCGCCGTAACCGACCGCCAGCGGGCTGCCACGCCGCGCGCCGATCATCAGATCGTGTTCGCCGGCGAAAATAATGCCGAGCGCGAACGCCCCTTCCAGACGCTGCAGGGCCGAAAAAGTGGCCTCGGCGGGACCTTGCCCGTCTTCCAGATAGCGGGTGATCAAATGGGCGATGACTTCGGTATCGGTATCGGTTTCAAGGTGGCGGCCCAGATCGGTCAATTCGGCCCGAAGTTCGACAAAGTTCTCGATAATTCCATTGTGAACCACGGCAACGTGATCGGTGGCGTGGGGGTGCGCGTTGTTTTCGTTGGGAATGCCGTGGGTCGCCCAGCGGGTATGGCCAATGCCGATGCGCCCGCGCACCGGATTTTCGGCCAGAAGGGTTTGCAGATTGGTCAGCTTGCCTTCGGCGCGGCGGCGTTCGATGCCGCCATTGACCAGCGTGGCGATCCCGGCTGAATCGTAGCCGCGGTATTCAAGACGCTTCAGTCCGTCCATGATCGACGGAGCGACGTCCGACTTGCCGATTATGCCGACGATTCCACACATTATTTTGCTTGCCCTTTTTTCTTTTCGGCGGCGCGCCGCTTTCGAAACCGTGCGGCCCAACCGGCAAGCACCTTGAGCGGCGCGCGGGTCAGGGCCAGCGCATCGGCGGGCACGTCCTTGGTGATGACGCTGCCAGCCCCCGTCGTCGCGCCGTCGCCGATTTTTACCGGAGCCACCAATGCGGTGTTCGAACCGATGAACGCACCCTCACCGATGTCGGTGCGGTCCTTGAAGTAGCCGTCGTAATTGCAGGTGATGGTCCCGGCCCCGATATTGGCGCGCGGGCCGACACGGGCATCGCCGATGTAACTCAGATGGCTGACCTTGGCCCCCAACTGGATGGAAGCGTTCTTGATTTCAACGAAATTTCCGATACGGGCCGTATCGGCAACCTCGGCGCCGGGACGCAACCTGGCAAAGGGGCCGACCCGTACGTTCGCGCCGACGCTCGCACCCTCAAGATGCGAGAACGGCAGAATTTCGGTTCCCGCGCCAACACTCACGCCCGGACCGAAAACCACATTGGGGCCGATATGCACATCGCGGCCCAATTGCGTATCCCAGCTCAGGAAAACACTGGCCGGATCGGTCATGGTGACACCGGCATTCATGGCGCGGGCGCGCAAATCGGTCTGCACGACGGCCTCGGCCACCGCCAGATCGGCCCGCGAATTGATGCCCAGCAATTCCTCAAGCGGCGCTTCGACAAAGGCGCAGCGCTGGCCGTCGGCGCGCGCCAGTTCAATCAGGTCGGTCAGATAATATTCGCCCTTGGCGTTGTCGTTGCCGATACGCGCCAGCCAGCCGAACAGGCGGGCTCCATCCACGGCCATGACGCCGGAATTGCATAGCCCGATCTCAAGCTGTTCGGGTGTGCATTCCTTGGCCTCGACAATGGCATCCAGCGATCCGTCCGCGCCGACCACAAGGCGGCCGTACGCGCCCGGATCGTCGGGGCGAAAGCCCAACACCACGGCTGCGTTTCCCGGCGTTGCCCGGCGCGCTTTCAGCATGGCCTCGAATGTGGCTTCCGAGACCAGCGGCGTGTCGCCGTAAACGATCAGCACGTCGCCTTCGAAATCGTCCATGGCCGGTTTGGCCGCCAACACGGCATGGCCCGTACCAAGCCTGGGTTCCTGCACGCAACAGGGATGGGGCGAGACCGAATCGGCGACACTTTCCATGCCCTTGCCGATCACCAAGGCGATGCGGTCGGGCTCGAAACGCGCAAGCGTTTCCATCAAATGCGAAATCATGGCGCGTCCGGCAATCGTATGGAGAACCTTCGGTTTATCGGACTCCATACGGGTGCCTAGACCCGCGGCAAGGACGATGGCGGCGGTTTTTTTCTTGGTCATATCGCTACGGTTGTTTAAAAGACCGGGTTTGTCGGGCAGACATTGCCACAAGGCGTGAATCGCGCCAAGTCACAAGTTGTTTCGGAATTTTGCAATGCGCAACAAAACTGGGTCAATGATCAAGGCCATCGTCTTCGACTTGGACGGCACGCTGGTTGACAGCGCGCCGGATCTTCAGGCGGCTATCAACCGCGTTCTCGGCTGGGCCGGGCGCGATACCCTGTCGATCGAAGCCGTAAAGGGTATGGTCGGGGACGGCGTACAGAAACTGGTCGAACGGGCGCTGGACGCCACCGGCGGGATTCCCGACGAGCAGGAAGTCGAAAAGCTTTCTTTCTGGGTAAGCAGGTTCCTCGACGAATACAAAGGCCACGACGCGGAATTGACGAAGCCCTATCCGGGCGTTCCGGAAACGCTGGCTAAATTGCGCGAAGCCGGTTTTGCCATGGCCGTTTGCACAAACAAGCCGCAGGCCGCGACCATGGAAATTCTGGAAGCCTTTGATCTGTCCCGCTTTTTCAACGCGGCCCTGGGCGGCGACGTGCTGGAGGGCATTCGCAAGCCCGATCCAAAACACCTGATCGCCACGCTGGATGCGCTGCGCGCAACGCCTGCCGAAGCCGTAATGATTGGCGATCATTTGAACGATCTTGCCTGCGCCAGGGCCGCCGGATCGCCCGCAGTACTATGCACATACGGCTATTCGCGGGTGCCGGTCACCGAGCTGGGGGCCGACGCCGTTATCGATGCATTCGATAAACTTCCCGACGCATTGGCGGGCCTTTCTTGACACTTCCTTGACACGGGAGCCCTGGCGGCATTATATGGCCGCCGTCCACTGGATGGGCGCGTAGTTCAGCGGGAGAACGCTCGCCTCACACGCGAGAGGTCGCTGGTTCAATCCCAGCCGCGCCCACCATCCTCTTCATACGAAGCGTCGAAAACACATGATCGACATTACCGTATCGGACGATTTCGCAAATGCCGGTATTCGGGTGACGTTGGGCTGCATCCAATGCGCCGTCGGCGTAACTACCGATAACGCCGAACTGCACGCCGAGCTGGATGCCGAAGAGGCGCGGCGGTTGGAAAGTCTGGACGGGCGGCCGGTTTCCGAAGTGCCGCAGATCGCGGCCGCGCGCAAAGCCTACCGCGCGTTCGGCAAAGACCCGGCACGCTACCGGGTGTCGTCCGAAGCACTCATGCGCCGTCTGGTGAAAAGCCGGGGCATCTACCGCATCAACTCGGTGGTCGATACCAACAATCTGATCAGCCTGCGCTGTGGTCATTCCATCGGCGCGTTCTCGGCCGAGCTTTTGGAACCGCCGGTCATTTTTCGCAAGGCCAAGCCCGGCGAGACCTATGACGCCATCGGACGCGGCCCCATGAATATCGAATTCCTGCCCGTGTTCGCCGATGGGCGCGGCCCCTTCGGCAGCCCCACCAGCGACAGCGAGCGCACCAAAATTACCGTGAGCACCCGAACCCTGCTTATGGCCATCATCGCGTTTGGCGAAGAGCGCGACCTGGCGGCAACGGTCGCCTGGGCCGCCGAACGCCTGCAAACCTATTGCGCCGCCACGGATATGCAAACCGCGCTGATCGGAAACGGGCATGAATAAGGCGGCGAACGCCGTGCCCTTTCTGTTTCTGCGTCACGGTCAAACGGAAACCAACGTCCGTGGCCTGCTGGCCGGATCCACCGATGTCGCCTTGACCGATCAGGGAATTGGCGAGGCGGAACGGGCCGCCGAATTGCTGGCCCATACCGAAATCAGCGTCATTTGCGCCAGCCCCCTGCAGCGCGCCCGGCGCACGGCTGAAATAGTCGCCGCGCGCCATGGCCTTCCGGTAAAGACCATCGATGATTTTCGTGAGCGCAATTGGGGCCGACTGGAAGGCAAGGCTTTCCCGTCCAGCCTGGGCGATCCGCAGCCGCCGGGCGGCGAGGCGCTTGACGATTATGTGGCGCGGATTGATGGGGCGCTGACGCGATTTTTCCAAATGGCTTCCGACGGGCACGGGCTGCTGGTCGCCCATGCCGGGGGGTTCGACGCCCTTTGCCGGATATTCGGGATTACGGACGGCGCCATGGTCATCGGAAACGCGCGCCCCATCCGCTTCGACCCGCCAAAAAAAACCGGCGCACCTTGGTATATTTCATCCATCTAACGGTCGGGTGTGCTATTCAGGCGCCACATATCGAACGAAGAAACATCAACGTTGGACCAAAGGGACGAAGAAGAAATGGACGCGAAGAAAGAACAAATCGGCCAGGCGGTCGATGAACTGGCTGAAGACCTTTTTGGCGTCAGCAAATACCTGCTGGATAACCCGGAAACGGCGTACGAGGAATTCAAGGCCCATGACTACCTGAGCCAGTTCCTTGCCGAGCGCGGCTTCGATGTCGAGAAAAAATGCGGCGGCGTGGATACGGCTTTCCGGGCCACCCCGACCGGCTGCGCGCCTTCCAACCCCAAGGTCGCCATTCTGGGCGAATACGACGCCCTGCCGAAAATCGGCCATGGCTGCGGCCATAACCTGATCGCCGCTGCCGGCGTGGGCGCGGCAGCCGCCTTGCGACAGGTTCTTGGGGACGACGCGGGTTCAATCATCATGGTCGGAACGCCGGCCGAAGAAGGCGGCGGCGGAAAGCAACTGCTGGCCGACGCCGGGATTTTTGACGATTGCGACGCGGCCATGATGTTCCATCCGGGTCAGCAGAACCTGATCGGCCAGGAAACCCTGGGCCGCACCAAGTTCACCCTGGAATTCTTCGGCAAAACCGCGCACGCGGCAGCCGGGCCCGACCAGGGCATCAACGCGCTTGACGCCATGATCGCCGCCTTCAACGGCATCAGCGCGTTTCGCCAGCAGATGCGTTCGGAAGGCCGCGTCCATGGCGTTATCACCCATGGCGGCGACGCGCCCAACATCATTCCCGATTACACCTCGGCGCTTTTCTATGTGCGCGGAGCTTCCATCGCGTACCGCGACGAAATCTTCGACCGGGTCCAAAAGATTGCCGAGGGTGCGGCCCTCGCCACGGGGACCACGTACAAGATCGAGGTCGCCAAACCCATCGCCGCTCTTGATCCCATGAAGCGCAACGGCCCGCTGGAAGCGGCCGTCGGAGCCAACATGGATGCCTTGGGAGCAACGCCGGAAGTGGCGTCACCGGATGTAGGGTCATCGGATATCGGCAATCTCAGCCACTATCTGCCCTCAATCCAGCCCTTCCTGGCCATCTGCGGCACCGACGTGAACTTCCATTCCGTCGAATTCGCCGCCGCCACCCAATCCGAACGCGGCCGCAAAGCCATGATCGACGCAGCCAAGATGCTGGCCATGACGGCGTACGATTTCCTGAACCAACCGGAACTGCGCGAACAAGCCGCAGCCGACTTCGCGGCGAATTAGGAAATAGGAAACGAACGGGGGCGGAATGGATCATCCGCCCCCGTTCCTGCTTATTTGGTGACAGTATACTAAACTATAAGAGATAGTTTAGTATACTGTCACCAAATGAATCAGCGCCGGTTTTTTTCGATGTAGCGCTGGTGGTAGTCTTCGGCCTGCTTGAAAGCATCGGCTTTCGTAATCTCGGTGACGACCATTTGGCCTTTGTCCTGAAGGCGTTGTTTGGAGGCAAGTGCTGCTTTTTCCTGCTCTTCGTCGTGAACGAAAACGGCCGAGCGGTACTGGGTGCCCACATCCGGCCCCTGGCGGTTTAACTGGGAAGGGTCGTGAATGGACCAGAACACGTCCAGCAGTTTCTCGTAGCTGATCACATCGGGATCGAAGGTCACCAACGCGGATTCCGCGTGGCCCGTGTCGCTGTAGCAAACGTCTTTGTAGGTTGGGTCGGGGGTCGCGCCCCCCGTGTAGCCGACGGAAACATCTGTCACGCCCTCAACCTGGCGAAAGGCGTGCTCCACTCCCCAAAAACATCCCGCTGCGAACGTTGCGTGTTTCATAACCGCCTCTCCTAGCTTAAAGCCGTGGGCGATATGTAGGCCTGCCTGCATGGCGGCGCAACAAAAAGGAGCCGCCGGTTTGGTTCGGCGGCCCCTGCAAGTTTGTTGGAGAATGTTGGTCGCGTCAGGCAACCGGTGGCGCGTTGTAAACTTCCTCGTTCAGTTCGCCTTCGCTCTTGGCGATGACGGCGTTGATCATGGAATCGCCGGTGATGTTGATGGTCGTGCGCGCCATGTCGAGCACACGGTCAATACCGGCAACGATGGCGATGCCTTCCAGCGGCAACCCCACCTGCGTCAGCACCAAAGTCAGCATGATCAGGCCCGCGCCCGGAACGCCCGCGGTTCCGATGGAGGCCAGGGTGCCGACCAGGATGATGGTGAAGTAGTCGCCACCGCCTAACTGCACGCCGAAGGCCTGGGCGATGAATATGGCGGCGATGGCCTCGTAGATGGCCGTGCCGTCCATGTTCACCGTGGCGCCCAGCGGCAGCACGAAGCTGGAGATGCTCTTGGAAACACCCAGGTTCTCCTGCGCACAGCGAATGGTCACCGGCAGGGTGCCCGAGCTGCTGGTCGAGGTGAAGGCGACGATCTGGGCGTCGATGATCCCCTTGAAGAAGGGCGCCAACTTTAGCCCGCCGTAAATTTTCAGGACCAGCCCGTAGGTGACCAAGGCATGAAGGATGCAGGCGACGTAGACGCACGCAATGATCTTGATCAGCGGCAGCAGGATGGACAGCCCGTATTTTCCGGCAACCCAGGCCATCAGGGCGAAGACGCCGAACGGGGCCAGTTCCATGACGCCGTGGGTGATCTTGTACATGATCTCGGCCCCGGCCTCGAACATGCGTTCCACCGAGTCGGCCTTGGCGCCGACGAAGTTAATGGCGATGCCGACGATAATGGCAAAGGCGATGATTTGCAGAATGTTGCCTTGCGCGAACGCCGCCATGGGGTTCTTCGGTATGATGTTGAGAAGGGTACCCACCACCGACGGCATGGCCTTGGTTTTGACCGCCGCATCGGCCACGATATCGATTCCCGCGCCGGGCTGGAAGACCACGGCGAAGATGATGCCCAGGGTGACGGCGATGGCCGTGGTGAACAGATACCAGCAGATCGCCTTGAGGCCGATGCGCCCCATTTTGGCGGGGTCTTTCAGCGACGTGACGCCGACCACCAGCGACAGGAACACCAGCGGCACGATCAGCATCTTGATGAAGTTGATGAACAGCGTGCCGATAGGTTTGATGACGCCTGCGCTCTCGCCGAAAATGGCCCCGACAATGACGCCGAGAACCAGCCCCCCGGCAATACGCTTCCATAGTTTGATCTCAGACCAACTCTTCCACATTTCGGGTTACTCCCTTGCAAGAAGTGACAATCCCCGGAGACCATTATTTTTTGAGATTTCGGATCGAATTAAAGACACAATTCGACAAAATTTTCAAGCCTGAACAACAATATGTGGAAATTGTGTAAAGCTATTCCACAACATATAGGGCCAGGAAAGCGGATGGTTAAATCCGGTTTTCCTCGACCGCGTGGCAAGCCACCACGGTTCCGTCATCAAGCGTGGTTCCTGCAGGCACCTCGCGCGAGCAACGCTCGTTCGCATACGGACAGCGCGGATGAAAGACGCAGCCCGAGGGCAGTTTGATGGCGGTTGGAACTTCGCCCATCATAGGGGTATGGATGAGTTCCGTTGTGGACAGCTTGGGAATGGCGTTCAGCAGAACCTGGGTGTAGGGGTGACGCGGGGTATCGAACAATGTCTTGGTTTGCGCCAATTCGCACAGCGCGCCCAGATACATGACCCCGACCCTTGTTCCGAAATGGCGCACCACCGATAGATCGTGGGTGATGAACAGGTACGTCAGATCGCGGCTGTCGCGGGCGTCCATCATCACATTCAGAACCTGCGCCTGAATGGAAACGTCCAGCGCCGAAATGGGCTCGTCGGCCACTACGAAATCGGGATCGACCATCAGTGCCCGCGCGATGGAGATGCGCTGGCGCTGGCCGCCCGAGAATTCGTGCGGATAGCGGGTGCCCCATGCCGGATCGTTGCCCACCGAGGTCATGACCTCTTCGACCTTGTCGCGAACCTCGCCGTTTTTCATCTCGGGGAAATGAAAACGCAGCGGTTCTTCCAGGGTTTTCTGGATGGTCATGCGCGGGTTCAGCGAGGCATACGGGTTTTGAAAGATCATCTGCATGCGACGCCGGTACGGCATCATGGCCTTGGCCGACAACCGGTCGATCTGCTCGCCCTTATAAAAAACCTCGCCCTCGCTGAGATCCAGCAGGCCCATGATGCAACGGGCCAGGGTCGATTTGCCGCAGCCCGATTCGCCGACCAGACAGAACGATTCGCCCTTTTCAATGGCGATGGAGACGCCGTTAAGGGCGCGCACCACCGGCTTGTCCTGCTGCCAGAAATATCCTCCCAGATCGAAACGTTTTTCAACATCTCGGGTTTCAACCAAGGGGCCGCTCATAGGGAATTCTCCTCGGCCAACTCGGTCGCTTTGACGCATCGGCTGAATTGGTTGCCGACCTTAACGATTTCCGGCACCGAGGCGCGGCAAACGTCGTCGGCGTGCGGGCAGCGCGGATGGAAGGCGCAGCCGTCGGGAATGGCGTCCAATGTGGGCATGGATCCTGGAATTTGGTTGAGCCGCTTGCCGGCCGTACCTTCCTGCGGCAGGGCGGCAATGAGGCCCCGTGTGTAAGGGTGTTTGGGGTGGGTGACGATATCAGCCGTCGGACCTTCCTCGACAACGCGTCCCGCATACATGACGACGACCCGCTCGGTCACCTGCGAAACCACGGCCAGATCATGGGTGATCAGGATCAGGCCCATGTCGTGGCTTTTACAAAGGTTCAGCATCAACGCCATGATCCCGGCCTGGATGGTTACATCCAGCGCCGTCGAGGGTTCGTCGGCAATAATGATCGAGGGGTTGGTAAGGAGCGCCGTGGCGATGACCACGCGCTGACGCTGACCGCCCGACAGTTCATGCGGATAGCTTTTCAGGCGGTCTTCCGGCGACGGAATGGCCACCTCACGCAATTTCTCCACGGCGATTTTCCGCGCGTCATTGTCCGAGATTTCCCGATGCGCCTTCAAAACCTCGATCATCTGGGTTTCGATGGTCAACACCGGGTTCAGCGTCATCATCGGATCCTGGAAGATCATGCTGATCCGGTTTCCCCGGATATCGCGCATGGCGTTATCGTCCAGAACGGTCAGGTCGCGGCCCTCGAAAAGGATCTCACCGGCGTTGATGCGACCGGGCTTCGACAGAAGGTTGATGATGGCAAACGCGGCGATGGATTTCCCGGCTCCGCTCTCGCCCACGATTCCCAGCCGTTCGCCCGCATCAAGCGAGAAACTGACGCCCTGCAGCGCCCGCAGAACCTCGCGGCGCATGGGGAATTCGATGCCCAGGTTTTTGACCTCCAGCAGCGCCATGCCCTATTTCTCCTTGTAGATTTTTGGATTAAGGGCATCACGCACCCAATCACCCAGCAAATTGATGCACAGGATCAGGGCGATCAGAACGATCGATGGAATGGCCGTTATCCACCACGAGCCGCTGAAAATAAACTCGAAGCCTGAATTGATCAGCGAACCCAGCGATGGTTTAGTCACCGGTATTCCAAGACCGAGGAACGAGAGCGCCGCTTCGGAGATAATCGCGTTGGCCACCTGAACGGTGGAAATCACCAGCAGCGGCGACAGCGTATTGGGCAAGATGTGCTTGAACATGATGGTCGGCGCGCCCAGGCCGATCACGCGCGCGGCGTCCACGTATTCCTTCTTCTTTTCGGCCAGCACGGAAGCGCGGATGGTGCGCGCGTATTGCGGCCATTCGGCGAACCCGATGACCATAATCAGCATTATGATGGCCAGATCGGAATAGGCCTCGGCGCTGAATGCCGCCTGGAAAATGGCCAGTGCCACGATGGCCAGCATCAATGTGGACAGCGATAGCTGGATATCGGCCAGCCGCATGAAGAAACTTTCGATGCGCCCGCCGACGTAACCGGATACCAGCCCGATGGTGATCCCCAAGAACATCTGCATTAAAACGGCGCACACGCCGATAATGATGGATATCCGCGTGCCGTAAAGAATGGTCGACAGCATGTCGCGCCCTTGCGCGTCGGTGCCCAGCAAGAAGCGGGCCTCGCCTTCGTCCTGCCATGCCGGCGGGATTTCGGAATCCATGATGTCGATGGTCGTCTGATCGTAAGGGTCATAAGGGGCGATCAGCGGGGCCGAGAAAGCCAGAATGACAAACGCGGCCAGGATGGCGAAACTGACCATGGCCACTTTGTCGCGCCCGAAACTGTACATGAAGTTGGATTGCGCGAAGCGCCTGATGGCCGCGTTCATCGTCCGCGCCCCGTAATCTTCACCGTGGGATTGACCCAGGTATAAAGCAGATCAACCACCGTGTTGGTGACGACGAAGATCAGCCCGACGACAATGATGTAGGAAATGATCAGCGGCGTATCGACGCGGTTGACCGCCTCAAGAAACAAAAAGCCCATGCCCGGCCACTGAAAAACGGTTTCCGTCAAAATGGTGTAGGCCAGCATGGTGCCGATCTGTACGCCGCCCACGGTCACGACCGGAAGCATGGTGTTTTTCAGGGCGTGCAAAAACCACACACGCTTGGGGGCCAGCCCCTTGGCCCAGGCGAAACGAACGTATTCGGATTCGAGAATTTCGCGCATCTCCGATCGGATCAGCCGGATAAACAGCGGCAGCATGATTGAAGATAACGAAACGCAGGGCAGAACCAGATGGGCAAAACCGTCTTTGGTGAAGAACCCGGTTTTCCATCCGGGGAATATTTCGACCAAGTCCTCGCCGCGACCGAAGGACGGCATCCATCCCAGCGTGACCGCAAATAGATAAATCGAGAAAATCGCGGTCAGGAAGACCGGGATTGATATGCCGACGATACTGATCCCCATGACCGCGCGGGCCAGCCACGCATTGGGCCTAATGGCGCAATAAACGCCGACGGGAACGGAAATCAATACGATAATCAGGGTCGCGCCGATGACCAGATCCAGCGTTGCCGGAAATTTATCGGCGATGACCTGAAGGGCGGGGCGTTTGAAAAAGTACGATGTGCCCAGGTCACCCTGAACGGCGTTGGTGATGAACCGTCCGTATTGCACAAAGAACGGATCGTTCAGGCCCATTTCATCCCGTAACGCCTCGCGTTCGGCTTCCGACACCGATTGACCCAGAAGCTCGCGCAACGGGTCTCCCAGATTATCCTGAATGGAAAAGCCGATGAGGCTGATGACGAACATAACAAGCGTCGCCTGCAACAGCCTTTGTCCGGCGAATACCAGATAGTCGATGGTTATTCTCCTTGAACAAACATGGGACCGCCACAAGGGCGGCCCCATTTTTGTTAGGCGCACATTGTACGCTTACTTGATCACGATATCCCCGATGTAGGGGAAATTCATGACGTTAAGAATGGCCTCGGCGCCAACGCCCTTCTTGGCGGCCCAGGCAAGGTCTTGCCAGTGCAGCGGAACGAAGGCGGCTTCGGCGTAGGCAATGCCTTCGATGCTTTTCAGCACCTTGATGCGCGCGGCTTCGTCGGTCATGCCCTGGCTTTGCAGGGTCAGCTTGTCCAACTCGGCGTTGGAGAAGTTGCCGCCGTTGTATTGGCCTTTGCCCGTGTCCTTGTTGGGCGTCATCATCAGGAATTCGGAGAAGTTGGTAGAATCTTCGGTATCCGAATGCCAGCCGATCATCATCATGTCGGCAGCCTGCTCGTCGAACTTGGGCCAGTACTGGGCCTTCGGCATGGTGGTCAGGTCAACCTTGATGTTGATCTTGGAAAGCATGGAAGCAACCGCTTCGGCGATCTTGTAATCGTTAACGTAGCGGTTGTTCGGCGCCATCATGGTGATGGAGAAGCCCTTCTCAAAACCGGCTTCCTTCATCAGTTGCTTGGCTTTGCCCAGGTCGTAACGCGGTGTCAGCGATGCGTCGTGGCCGAGATAGCCCTTGGGGCTGTTCTGGGCCGCAGGCGTTCCGAAGCCCTTCATGATCTTTTGGACAATGCCGGTATTGTTAATGGCATTGACGATGGCCAGACGAACCTTCGGATTCTTGAAAGCTTCGACGCGCTTCTGGTTCATCTGGAAGGTGATGATCCGGGTGCCGGACATGGTGATGAGGTCGACCTTCGGATCCTTGCCGATGCGATCAAGATCGGTCGGCGGAACCGGCGCGATGAAATCGACATCACCGGAAAGCAGCGCGGCCACACGGGTCGGACCTTCCTTGATGGGGGTCAGGATCACGTTGTCGGCGTTACCCGGCGATTTCTTGTCCCAATAATCGCCAAAGCGCTTGAATTCCACCCGTACGCCCTGTTCGCGAGACGTCACGATGTAGGGGCCGGTTCCCGAAACGTTGGTCGAAGCAAACGTGTTGCCATGCTTGACCAGGGCGCCCTTGTCTTTGCCGTTGGCGTCGGTGCCCGTGTAGAACTTGGAATCCATCGGGAAGATATAGGTCGCCAGATTAAGAACCAGCGGGAACGGTTCCGTGGTCACCAACTCGAACGTGTCGGCATCCACCACCTTCAGTTCCTTGAAGATTGTGAAAAGGCCCTTGAAATCGGGGCTGACTTTGAGCCGGTCGAACGTCCATTTCACGTCGGTCGAAGTCAGTTCGTTGCCGCTGTGGAATTTCACGCCATTGTTCAGCTCGAAGCGAACCGTCAGCGGGTCAATGCGTTTCCAGCTTTTCGCCAGACGGGCGTCGATCCCATGATCCTTGTTCCAGCGGACCAGCGGATCGAAGATCATATGCGACAGTTGCAGCGTGCCGCCCGAAAGCTGCTCGTGCGGGTCCAGCGACACCGGATCGGCGTCGTAGGCCATTTTCAGGGTCTTGGCCTGCGCGGCGCCCACGATCATCATCGCAGCGGCAAAACCGGCAGCCAATCCAAACATTCGTTTATTCATATTTTGATACTCCCTGCAACAAGTCTGCGAAACGCACGACAGCGCCCGCTTCAGACCTGTGAATCGTTAAGTTAACTAAGGCCTTGGAAGGCGAATTGTCAATGCGTGGAATTGTTCTCATTCTCGTGTTGTCGCCACCCGGTCCTATTCGTGCGTGGCCGGATCGAAAACGGGGCTCTATACTGCGCGCCATGACGCCCGCTACCAACACTCCCGCCCGTATTCTCATTCCCGAGGTTCCCGCAGTCGCCACCGGGCTTCGCACGGCCGCCTGGATATCGCCCGACGGCGAGATCGAGACCCTTTCCACGAAAGAGGCGGCCGCGCGGATCGCCGATTCGCCGCCGCCGCTGGTTTGTCATGCAGGGGTCACCGCTGGGCGGCTGGGATGCGGCCGCATGCAGGCTCATGACGTGCTGGAACTGTTTGCCTTCGCGCGCCCGGCAAGATTTTGCCTGCCAACGCCGCGTGGTCTGGCCGAGGCCCTTGGCCTACCGATTCCGCGCAATCTGGAACAAGAGGCCGAAACCCTGATTGCGGCGACCCGCTTATTGCTTGCCGATATCGGCGAGGCGGGGCCATCCGCCATGGCCGTCGCCTGGCCGATGGCGCGCGGCGGGTGGTTATGGGGGGCTGCCGTGCTGGCCGCGTTGGGGGCGGGAGAAGAGCCTCATTCGCGCAGTCTCGCCAACGGCCTTCGGGTCTGGATGCGGATGCGCGAATGGTCTGACCGGCCGCCGGAAGCGCCTGCCGGGGACTGGCCGGTCGAACCGGTCGAGGCGCGCGGGCGGCTGATCCGGCTGCTGGGAGAGGGGGCTGAGGACCGTCCCGAACAGGTGCAGTATGCATCGGCGGCAGCGGGTGCGTTCCGGGCGCGAGACAAGGCGGGCGAGCCGCATTTCGTGATTGCCGAAGCGGGAACCGGAGTTGGCAAAACACTGGGCTACCTGGCGCCGGCCAGCGTGTGGGCGGAAAAAAACGAGGCCAGCGTGTGGATCAGCACGTTTACGCGCAATCTGCAACGCCAGTTGGATGCCGAGCTGGACCGGGTCTACACGGACCCGGACGAAAAGGTGCGCAAGGTGGTTATTCGCAAGGGCCGGGAAAACTATTTCTGCCTGTTGAACATGGACGAGGCGGTGGCGCGCGTTCCGCCGCGCGGCGGGGCCGATGCGGTGCCTTTGGGCCTGATGGCGCGTTGGGCGCTGGCCAGCCGCGACGGTGATATGGTCGGCGGTGATTTTCCGGCATGGCTGGCCGATCTCGTGGGGCCGAGGCTGACCACCGATCTGACCGATACACGTGGCGAATGCGTTTATTCCGCCTGCGCGCATTATCGGAAATGCTTTGTCGAACGTTCGATCAGGCGGGCGCGCAATGCCGAGATCGTGGTCGCCAATCATGCCCTGGTGCTGATCCAGGCAGCCATGGGCGGCGGCGATGAGGCCAGCGTTCCCACCCGCTATGTTTTCGACGAAGGCCATCATCTTTTCGATGCGGCGGATGCTGCGTTTTCGGCCCATCTGACGGGCATGGAAACGGCGGAGTTGCGGCGCTGGCTGCTGGGGGCCGAAGCCCGTGGGCGTTCGCGTAGCCGCGGGCTCAAGGCGCGCCTGGATGACCTTTTGGGCGACGACGACAAACTTCGCGAAGCGCTGGACGACCTTCTGGCGGCCACCCGCGCCCTGCCCGGGATCGGTTGGCGCCAACGCATAGCCGGCGGTGGCGCACAAGGTCCGGCCGAAGCGTTTTTGGCCCTTGTCCGTCAGCAGGTTTTCGCCCGCGATCCCTCGCACGGCACGTCCTATGGCCTGGAATGCCACCCCTTGCCGCCGGTGCCCGCGCTGATGGACGCCGCCGACGCCCTTGACGCCGCCCTAAAAAGGCTGTCCGCCCCTATGTCTTTATTGATCAAAGGCCTGATGGCGAAGCTTGATGACGATGCGGACGCTCTGGAGTCCGCACAGCGCGGACGTATCGATTCGGTTTGCCGCAGCCTGCAACGCCGCGGCGTCATGGCCATCGGCGCGTGGCGGGCCATGATCGCCGCGTTGCAAGGCGACAAGCCCGAGGATTTCGTCGACTGGTATGCCGTGGAACGGGGCGGCGGCAATGAAATCGATGTCGGCATGCACCGCCACTGGATCGACCCCATGCGCCCGTTTGCGCAAACCGTTGCCGAACCGGCCCATGGCCTGTTGGTGACGTCCGCGTCCTTACGTGACGGGACCGGCGAAACCGAGGACGACTGGAAGGCTGCGGACATTCGGGTCGGTGTCGATCATGTGCAGGCGCGCATCGAGCGCGACGCCGTGGCCTCGCCGTTTGACTATCCGGCGCAGACGCGGGTTCTGGTGGTTGGCGATGTGAACCGCAACGACGCAGCCCAGGTGGCGTCCGCCTACCGCGAGCTGTTTCTGGCCGCCGGCGGCGGCGGACTGGGGCTGTTCACGGCCATCGCGCGTATGCGCGAAGTTCATAAACGTATCGCCTCGCCGCTCGATGAGGCCGGGTACAAGCTTTTGTCCCAGCACATTGACACCATGGATACCGGCACGCTGATCGACATATTCCGGGCCGAGGAAAAAACGTGCCTGCTGGGCACCGACGCCGTTCGCGACGGGGTCGATGTGCCGGGACGTTCTTTGCGCCTGATCGTGTTCGACCGGGTGCCGTGGCCGCGGCCAACCATATTGCACCGTGCGCGCAAGGAAGCCTTTGGCGGCAGCCGTTATGACGCCATGCTGACAAGGCTTAAACTCAAGCAGGCCTATGGCCGCCTGATCCGCCGTGCCGATGATCACGGTGTATTCGTCATGCTGGATCGGGCCATGCCGTCGCGGTTTGCGTCGGCCTTTCCCGAAGGCGTCGTTATGGAACGCGTCGGTCTTGCCGACGCAATAAGTCTGACTCACGAATTCTTGAGGGAAACATCTTGATCCCGTTTTTGCAGGAATCTTGACGCGCGCGGGCTGAAATGGAGTACATTTACGCATGTGCTTTTAAAGCAGCGAGGATCAAATGATCGATCACCAAACCGCGTTGATTTACACCATGGTTCTTGCCTCGGTATCCGACGCCGAAATGACGGATGCCGAATTTCACCGTATCGGCCATATCATCTCCAATCTTCCGGTGTTTGAGGGCTTCGATAGGAACGATCTTCCCGCGGCGGTCGAAAAATGCGCCGATCTGCTGGATGATGAAAAGGGCCTGGAAAACGCCTTCGCGATCATCAAGAAATCGCTACCGAAAAAGTTACGGGAAACGGCCTATGCCCTGGCCTGCGATGTCGTTGTCGTGGATGGCGATGTGCAGCAGGAGGAGCTTCGGCTTCTGGAATTGGCGCGCCACGAATTGGCTGTTGACCGGTTGGTCGCCGCCGGGATCGAGCGCGGCGCCAGCGCACGTTTCGCGACCTATTCTCCGAAAGACGACGAATGACTGAACTTGCCGCTAGTACGATCGGGTTCATCGGCCTGGGCCTGATGGGCAAATGGATGAGCCGCAACCTCATGGCGGCGGGCGCGAACATCGTTGTGTTCGATGTCGCGGAAGATGCGCTGGCGGCGCTGGTGGCCGACGGGGCAAGCCCAGCAACCAGCCCCGGCGATGCCGCCGCGCGCTCGGAAATTGTTATCTTCATGGTAACGGACACGGCGGCGGTGGAGACTGTGGTGCTGGGCGCCGACGGCGTCGCCCAGGCGATCGCGCCGGGCACTCTGGTCATCGATATGGGAACAACATTGGCCAGCGCCACCAAGCGCTTTGCCAAGGCTGTGACCGGGCGTGGCGGGGACTACGTCGACGGGCCCGTGTCCGGCGGCGAGATCGGCGCACGCGAAGGGTCGTTGACCATCATGGCAGGCGGAACCGATGCTGCTTTTTCACGCGCCAAACCGGTATTCGACGTGTTGGGAAACAGCGTGACCCACATCGGCGGCATCGGCGCGGGACACGTGGCCAAAGCGGCCAATCAGGTGATTGTCGGGCTGACCCTGGGGGCCGTTGCCGAAGCCATCAGTTTGGCGCGGCGCGCCGGCGTCGATGCGGCAAAGGTGCGCGAGGCGCTCATGGGTGGGTTCGCCGCGTCACGTATTTTGGAAGTTCACGGCCAGCGTATGATCGATTGCGACTATACCCCCGGCGCGCACGCCACCATTCAACGCAAGGACATGGCCCAGGCCCTTGAACTGGGCGCCGAGTACGATCTCGAACTGCCGTCAACGCGCCTTAATCTGGGCCTGTGGGACAAGCTGATCGAAGACGGCGGAGCCAAACTGGATCAGGCCGGCATCATCAAAGCCATCGACGAAACCCTCGAGTAGCCGATATTACGTGACAGTACACTAAATTATTTATAATAATTTAGTGTACTGTCACGTAACTACGAAATACTGCTCTGGTCTAGCAGATTTTCTGGATGTCCAGTTCCAGGATGCCTTCGGCGCCGGCGGCGCGCAGTTCGGGGATCAGGATGCGCACCTGATCGCGGTCGACCACGGTTTCCACGGCAACCCAGTTTTCATCCGACAAGTGGTTGACGGTGGGGGCGTTGAGGCTGGGCAGCACGCCAATCACGGCGTCCAGCGCGTCGGCAGGCGCATTCATCTTCAAGAGCACCTTTTCGCGGGCCGTCAACGCCGCCGTCAGCAACAGGGCGATCTGATCGATCTTGGCTTTCTTGAAGGGATCCTTGAGGGCCTCTTTATTGGCGATGAGGACCGTGTGGGTTTGCATCAGGTCACACACGATGCGCAGGCCGTGGGCCTTAATCGTGCTGCCGGTTTCGGTGATTTCCACGGCGGCGTCGGCCAAGCCCTGCACCACCTTGCCCTCGGTCGCGCCCCACGAAAACTCGACCGAGGCGTTGACGCCGCGTTCTTCCAAATAGCGCCGCGTGAAGCCGATCAATTCGGTAACGACCTTTTTGCCTTCCAGATCCTCGACACTGTGAATATCGGACTCGCGATCGGCAATCAGCACCCAGCGCGACGGCTTGTCGGACGCCTTGGAATAAACGAAGTCGCAAACGGTCTCGACATCGGCTTGCGTTTCCATCACCCAGTCCATACCGGTAAGGCCCGCATCCAGCGTTCCGCTGGCCACCGTCGGCCCCATTTCCTGCGAGCGCACCAGCGCGCAGGCCATGTCATCGTCGTCGATGGCCGGGAAATAGTTGCGCGAACGGCCCGAAATCTTCCATCCGGCCTGTCCGAACAGGTCGATGGTGGCGTTTTCCAGGCTGCCTTTGGGAATCCCAAATCGAAGTTGCTTCATATCGTTCACGCTTTCCAGTTTGGTTGGAATTCAATCAAAACCGCCGCTCAATAGCAAGTCGTGCCCCCATGGCGCAACCCCTGTTTGCCCATGGGCTTAATCGCGTTAGGATGCAAGCATGAGCGAACGCCCCTCCACAGCATCCGCAATTGCCGTTCTTTTGGTGGCGCTGCTGGCCGTTTCGCATGGCTCTATCTTCGTGCGGGTGGCGGACGCGCACCCCTTTGTGATCTCGGCGTTCCGGGTCGGCATCGCGGCTGCCGTGGTGGTCCCGCTTGCCCTTGCCCTGCGTTGGCGTGAACTGACCGCGCTAAGCCGCCGAACCCTGCTTTACAGCGCTGGTGCGGGCTGCTTTCTGGCCGTTCACTTCGTTACCTGGATATCCTCGCTCAACTACACCTCCATCGCCAATTCGACCGTGCTGGTGACCCTGAACCCGGTGTGGATCGCCATCGTCATGACCATTGCGACAAGGCATCGGCCGCGCGGCATGGTGATCGCCAGCGTCGGCCTTTCGGTGGCGGGGGGCGCTATCATCGGATACGGCAGCGCCGGTGCGGGCGGCAGCTCGCTGTTCGGCGACGGTCTGGCTTTATTGGGCGGCATGTGCGCCGCCGGATACCTGATGCTGGGCCGACTGGCCCGCCGCAACGGCATTTCCCTGCTCTCTTATCTGGCCCTTTGTTACGGCATTTCGGCGGGGCTGTTGTGGGCATTGGTGCTGGTTATGAAGCTGCCGATCACGGGCCTCAGCAACGAAACCTATGCCGCCATGATCGCCATGGCGCTGCTGTCCCAACTGATCGGACACGGTGGATACAACTGGTCGCTCAAACTGTTCAGTCCGGGCTTTGTCGCCGTTTGCCTGCTGGGCGAACCAATTCTGGCTTCAATTTTCGGATTGCTCTATTTCGGAGAGGCCATTCCCGTCGCCACGCTGGTTGGCGCACCGGTCATTATGTGCGGCATCTATCTGGGAGCGCGGGCGGAATTGCGCTAGGGCTTGCGCAGAACCAGACACTGCCATCCGCGCAAATTAATCCGGCGCACCAGGCGCAGACCGACCCGCCGGTGGGCCGCGTAAACGCGGTTGGCATCTTCGATAACAAAGCCCGCAAGAACAGCGTACCCGCCGGGTTCCAGATTGCGTGCCAGGTCCCTGGCCATAACGCAAAGCGGGTTGGCCAGGATGTTGGCGACAATCAGATCATACGGACCACGGCGGCGAACTTCCCGGTCTTTGTAACCGTTGCCGCAAAGCGCGCGCATGTGTTCCGCCACCACGTTGATGCGCGCGTTGGCGCGGGTCACGCGAACCGCTTCCTTATCCACATCGGCGGCCAGAACCGGCAAGCGCCGGGTCTTGGCCAGCGCAATCGCCAGAATGCCGGACCCACACCCCATGTCGAGCGGACGGCGAAAACGCTTCTTGCGCAATCCATCCAGCGCCAGAAGGCACCCGGATGTGCTTTCGTGACGTCCCGACCCAAAAGCGAGCCCCGCGTCCACCTCAAGACCGATGCTGGCAATGGGCCGTGCGCCGCGATGGTCGGAATCATGGACGAAAAAACACCCCACCGAAAAAGGTTCGAACGCGCGGCGGTTCTCCGCCACCCAATCGCGCGGCGGAAACCAGGTAATGTCGATGTCCGGCGTCTTGATACCAACGGCCGCCGCCACGGCGCCAAACCCGGCGTCCAGAACGGCGCGGTCGGGCTCCGTATCCGTGTAGCCCTCGACACGGGCTTCAGGGGCATTATCAGAGGGAACGAACCACGAAACAGCCGTGAAATAGGGTTCAAGACCGTCAGTGAAGGCCTCGGCAACACGCGTCGGCACGATGCAGGTAATGCGCCAGACGGCTGCCGTAATCGTCACTTACGGGAACTCCTAAAGACAGATCGTCAGGGAGGCGATTACGCCCCTTCAGTCACTCTCGCCGTAGCGTTCCGGCCAAACTCTCTCTTCAAGCTGGGCCGAATTTTGCGCAACTTCTTCCTGATCGTGAAAGCCGATTACCATACCGGCGGCATTCGTATCGACGACCGCCCACTTGGCGACCAGGTCATCATAAACCACGGAGTACCGCGCCATATATTTTTCCCCCATGTCCTGCCCTCCCTGGGGTTGGGAAATCTTTTTTTGGCTACCTTAGCCGTTCTTGGTAAAAAAAAGGTAAAAGTCCCGCGTTCGCCGCGACGTTTCCTCTTCTTCCATAATGCCGGTTACACTTCCTCGACAAAGCTGTCAATTACCTTTTTCTTGCCGGTGTGCTCAAAGTCTATTTCCAGCTTGTTCCCCTGAATGGTGACGATGCGGCCGTAACCGAACTTCTGGTGGAAAACGCGCTGCCCCAAATTGAATTTGGATTTGGCGTCCGCACCTGATTCGGTGTGCCAACCGGCGTCATCAATCAACCCCGCACGGCGCTGGCGGCGCCGGGCGCCGTTCTGTCCAAAGGACGCTCCGCCATCGCTCAACGCACCGCGCGAACCGCCCTCGCCCAACCCCCCGCCGTAGCCATAAAGGCCGGGCGCTGCCGAGCGGCGCACATATTCGCCCGGAAGCTCGTCGATAAACCTGGACGGGATGGCGCTTTGCCACTGGCCGTAAATTCGCCGGTTGGCGGCAAACGAGACCGTTGCGCGCTTGCGCGCCCGCGTCAGCCCCACATAGGCCAACCTTCGTTCCTCTTCCAGACCCCCGGTTCCGCCCTCGTCCAACGCGCGTTGATGGGGAAACAGGCCCTCTTCCCACCCGGGAAGAAAGACGGCCTCGAACTCAAGGCCCTTGGCCCCGTGCAGGGTCATCAGGTTGACCTTGTCGTCGGTGACGGCCTCGTCGTTTTCCATGACCAGACTGACGTGTTCGAGAAATGTTTCCAGACTGTCGAACTGGTCCATGGCGGCGACCAATTCCTTGAGATTGTCGATCCGCCCCGGCGCGTCGGGTGCGCGGCTGGCCCGCCACATGTCGATATAACCCGATTGATCCAGAACCTCGGCCATCAGTTCGCCCTGATTGTCGCCCGTTAGAAGCCCGCGCCAGCGTTCAAACTCGTCCATCAGGTTCGATAGGGTGTTGCGCGCCTTGGCTTTCAACTCGTCCGTCGCCACCAACTGGGTGACGGCGGCGCTCAGCGAAATGCGCTCGGCCCGGGCCAGGATATGGACTGTCTGCAGGGTCGCCTTGCCGATGCCGCGCTTGGGCACGTTAACGATGCGTTCAAACGCCAGATCGTCGTTGGGCTGCCAGATCACCCGCAAATACGCGATGGCGTCACGAATTTCCTGACGCTCGTAGAAACGCTGGCCGCCGACAACCCGGTAGGGGACGCCCAGGGTAATCAGCCGTTCTTCGAACTCGCGGGTCTGAAAACCGGCGCGCACCAGTATGGCGATTTCGTTCAGCCGGTGCTTTTTGGAATGCAGAACCTCGATCTCGCTGCCGACATAACGCGCCTCCTCGGCCCCGTCCCAGACACCGTTGAGAACAACCTTGTCGCCCGCCTCGCCCTCGGTCCAAAGGGTCTTGCCCAGCCGCCCGTCGTTGTTGGCGATCAGCCCTGAGGCCGCGCCCAGGATATTCGGCGTTGAGCGGTAGTTGCGTTCCAGCCGCACCACATGGGCGCCGGGAAAATCCTTCTCGAATCGCAGGATGTTACCGACCTCGGCCCCGCGCCACGAATAGATGGACTGGTCGTCGTCGCCCACGCAGCAGATATTGCCGTCGGTCCCGGCCAACAGGCGCAGCCACAGATACTGGGCGACGTTGGTGTCCTGGTATTCGTCCACCAGAATGTAGCGGAACTGCTCGCGATAGGCGGCCAGCACTTGCGCATCTTTTTGCAGAAGGGTCAGACAGTGCAGCAACAGATCGCCGAAATCGGCCGCGTTCAGACTTTGCAGGCGCGCCTGATAGTCCTCGTAGATGCTCAGTGCCTGCCCATCAAATGCGTCCGAGCCTTCGCCCGCGCTCACCTTATCGGGCGTCAGTCCGCGATCCTTCCAACGCTGGATGACGGACAGCACGGCGCGGGCCGGTGTCTTCTTCTCATCGATGCCGTTCACTTCCAGCAATTGCTTGATCAGGCGCACCTGATCGTCGTCATCGAGGATGGTGAAGTTGGACGCTAACCCGACGGCGGACGCATGCTTGCGCAGGATTTTAACGCACAGTGCATGGAAGGTGCCGACCCACCAGTTTTCAACCTCGGTTCCCAAAATCGCACCGACCCGTTCGCGCATTTCGCGGGCCGCCTTGTTGGTGAAGGTAACGGCCAGGATTTGCCAGTGCCGGGCCTTGCCCTGGATAAGAATGTGGGCCAACCGCGTGGTCAGCACGCGGGTTTTTCCGGTTCCGGCCCCGGCCAGCACCAGATGCGGGCCGTCGATGGCTTCCACCGCTTCGCGCTGCCACTCGTTCAAACCATCGAGATACGGGGTCTCGGCGGCGGGCGATGGCGTGTTGGGTTCGGCTAAGTCAAATGGATCAGACATGGGCGGTTTATAGCAACCGATTCCGTCATTCAAAAACCTTTTCGTTACGCCGGTCAGTTCCCACTTACTTGAGATCGGATAATTTGAGGGAGATCGGATATGCGCCTCCTTCATGGCATCGCCATCACGTTTGTGGTCGGCCTTTGCACAATTGCGCCGGCCACGGCGGCGTCGTTGACCAAAGATCAGGTTTTTGAACTTTACCGTGCCGTCGTTGCCGTTCAGGCCGACGTTCCCGCCGATGCGCGAACCGCCAATTCCCTGGGGCGCACGCGCCGGGGCGGCGGGGTGGTGATTGATGGCAACGGCCTGGTTCTGACCATCGGATACCTTGTTCTGGAAGCCAGTTCCGTTAGCCTGACGGATTTCGAAGGGCGTGAAATCCCCGCATCCATCATCGCCTACGACCATGAAACGGGTTTTGGATTGCTGCGCGCGCTTTCTCCGCTGGCGGTCGAACCGGTGCGTCTGGGTCGTTCATCGGAAGTGGAAAAGAACGATCCCGTTCTTGCCCTCGGCCCCGATGGGCCGCAGCCGGTTACACCGCAAAGGGTGGTCGATCGCCGCCCCTTCGCCGGTTATTGGGAATACCTGCTGGAAAACGCAATTTTCACGGCTCCGGCTCATCCGGGATTCGGCGGCGCGCCCCTGATCAATCGGAACGGCGAAGTGGTGGGGATAGGCTCGCTTTTCGTTAATGACGCGTTTCGCGGCCCGCCGCCGCTGGCGGGCAATATGTTTGTTCCCATCGACCTTTTGAAACCGATCATGGCCGACCTTCTGACATCGGGCCGCCGCACGGCTCCGGCGCATCCCTGGCTGGGTCTGACAACGAACGAAGCCGCGGGGCGCGTGTTCGTGACCCGCGTCACCAAGGGTGGCCCGGCGGATGCCGCCGGAATGCAGGCGGGCGATATCATCATGGGCGTCGGCGGCCAAACCGTTCACGGCATGGTCGACTTCTTTCGCCGCATCCGGGCGCGCGGTGTCGCCGGAACGGAAATTCCCATGGACGTTCTTTCGGCAGGCGGGAAAAGCATGTCGGCAGGGCGCGTGGTCGTTCGTTCGCGCGACCGGCATGATTGGCTAAAGCTCAGTACGGGGTCGAACTAGCAATCCACCAGATTGACGGCCAGGCCGCCGCGCGACGTTTCCTTGTACTTGGACTGCATGTCGACACCCGTCTGGCGCATGGTTTCAATGACGGTGTCCAGCGGCACCACGTGGCTGCCGTCGCCTTCCAGGGCGATTGTGGCGGCGTTGATGGCCTTGACCGCGCCCATGGCGTTGCGCTCGATGCACGGGATCTGAACCAGACCGCCCACGGGATCGCAGGTCAGACCCAGGTTATGCTCCATACCGATTTCGGCGGCGTTTTCGATCTGGCGGTTGGTTGCGCCCAGGGCGGCCGCCAGTCCGGCGGCGGCCATTGAGCACGCCACGCCGACCTCGCCCTGACAGCCCATTTCGGCCCCCGAGATGGAGGCGTTTTCCTTGTAAAGCCCGCCGATGGCGCCCGCCGTCAGCAGGAAGGTGAAGATACCGGCCTCGTCCGAGCCCTCGCAAAACCGCTCAAAGTAAGAGATCACCGCCGGAATGATCCCCGCCGCTCCGTTGGTGGGCGCGGTTACCACGCGCCCCCCGGCGGCGTTTTCCTCGTTGACCGCGATGGCGAAAAGATTGACCCAGTCGAGAACTTCCAGCGGGCCTGATTGTCCCTGTCGCACACGCTCGCGCAGGGTCTTGTGAATGGTCCCGGCCCGCCTGGGAACGTCCAGCGGCCCTGGCAGATTGCCCGTTGCCGACATGCCGCGCGCGATGGAATCGCTCATCACCCGCCAGATGCGGCGCAAACCGTCCCTAACCTCGTCCGCCGAGCGCAAGGCTTGTTCATTGGCAAGGGCGACTTCTGCAATGGGTATGTTTGCGACCATGCCCATCAACAGCAAATCGGCGGAGCTTTTGAAGGGGTACGGGAACTCAACAGCCACCTCGGCGCTTTCATCCTCGGATCCGTCTTCTTCGCCAACGATGAAGCCGCCGCCAATGGAATAATAGATGGCCGTATGCAGGTTTGATCCATCCCCACCCAACGCCGAAAAGCGCATGCCGTTGACGTGACGGGGCAACAGTTCGTCACCGCGCATAATGATATCGGCGTTGCGCTCAAACGCGACGGACGCACCGCCGCCCAGCGGCAGGGTCGCGGTCGAACTGACCAAAGTCACGATACGCACCACGTCATCGGGATCGACGGTCTCGGGGGCCGCTCCGGCAAGGCCCAAAATCAACGCCGTATCGGTTCCGTGTCCGATTCCCGTCAGCGCCAGGGAACCGAAAAGTTCGACGGTGATACGGCGGACCTGGTCCAACCCGCCCGACGCCCCAAGAACGCGCACGAACTCGCCCGCCGCCTTCATGGGGCCGACAGTGTGGGAACTGGACGGGCCGATACCGATCTTGAATATGTCAAACAGGCTAATGGTCATTATTCGTGCTCTTCGCGGCGGGTTTCCACCAATGCCCGATTATACGCCGCAATGACATCTTTTTCATGAACGCACCCGTGAAAAACCAGAGAATCGGCTGAATCGACCACGGCGACATGTTCTTCGCCCCATTCGCCGAACATCTGCAAGGCGTGTTCCAGATCGTCGGTAATGGCGAGGACGGGCGGATGACGCCGGGCGATGTCATTTGCCATGACCAAATCGTCAACGCCGCCGTCAAAGGCGAAGTCGGCCAGATCGGAGAGCGTGATCGTACCCACAAGCCCATCGTCTTCGTCGACGACGAAAATCCTGCCGCCCGGCGCGTTGGGCAGGAGTTTCCTGATTTCCGGCAGGCGGACTTCGGGGCCAACACGCGCACACGCCGACGCCATGACATCGCGCACCCGCAAATCGCGCAGCAAAGTGGTTTCGAAGCCGGCGCGAAGGTCCAGCCCGCGCTTTGCCAACTGCCAGGTGAAGAAATTATGGCCGGTCACCTGTTTGGTGACGATAGACGACAACACGACGGCGATCATGACCGCCACGGTCAGCCCGTAATCGCCGGTCATCTCGAAGATGATCAGCGTCGTTGAAATGGGTGCGCCCAGCACGGCGGCAGCCACTGCCCCCATACCGACGACGGTGTAAACGTCCGCACCCGACGATATGGCCGGAAAAACGCTGGTGACCGCAACGCCGTACACACCGCCCAGCATGGCCCCGATACAAAGGGCCGCGCTGAATATGCCGCCGCCGAAACCAAAACCGATACTGATGGTGGTCGCCACCAGTTTGCCGACGAAAGCGGCCAGCAATATGGCCCAGGGGAGCGCCTCTTTCAGGGCGTCGTCGGTCACCCCGTATCCCAGTCCCAGAACATGGGGAATGAAAATGGCGATGCCGCCAACCAAAAACCCGCCGACGCCGGGACGCAGCCAGACCGGGCCGGGCAATTTGGCCGACACTTTGGCCGCCGCCGTGACCCCGTTCATAACACCGATGGCGCTGGCCGCGGCCAGCAGCCCCAAAATCGCGAAGGCCGGCATTTCAACGAAGGAAACACCGGCGTGCTGCGTGATGATAAAGGCGGGGAAATCGCCGAAATAGGCGTGCGAAACCATGGTGCCGACGACGCTGGATATGACGATGGGGGCAAACGCGCTTAAACCGTAGTGGCCGATAATCACCTCGTTGGCGAAAAGCGCACCGGCGATGGGCGCGTTAAACGATGCCGCCACCGCCGCCGCCACCCCGCAACCCATCAACGTGCGCGATAGCGAGCGCGTCAAATGCAGGACTTTGGCCAGATATCCGCCCAGCGACGCGCCCAGATGAACGGCCGGCCCTTCGCGCCCCACCGATGCGCCGACGCCAATGGACAGGCAATCGACGATCGCCGTCTTGAGCCCGCGCCGCAAGGACATGCGCCCGCTTTGCATTGCCGTGGCGGCAATGACGTCGGCCACCGTGGAAGGCCGCTTGCGGCGCATCAGGAAATGAATGGTTAGGCCGACCAGAACGCCGCCCACCGTGGGCGCCAGCAAAATCCACCACCACGGCAGGGATGCGGCGTGTTCGTACAGGCGCTCGCTGCCCGTTCCGTAAAAGACAGATTGAACCTGCGAAATGCCTTCGCGAAACAAAATAATCGCGCCGCCCGAACACGCACCCACGAATACGGCCAGAACGGCCAGAATCAACTGGTCGTTCCGCAACACCCGCCGCGCCCACATCAGACCCCGGCTTATGGTAATCCGCCCGATCGCCATGACACCGAATATTTGGTTACTCGTCGTGAAGAAATGAATACGAGGAAACACCCCAGCGCGTCAAAGAACATTGCAGCCGCCTTTGCGCCTGTGTCATAAGCGCAGGCGTGAGCGTGTGTAACTGTGGCGACGATTGATGAACGACGAAAAGGACGAAATATCCGCCGAGCCCGAGCTTGCGCCCGAGCTGGCAATAGTCGTGCCGGTTCATAACGAGGCCGACAACGTGGCGTCGTTGATCGGCGAAATTCGCGCGGCGCTGGACGGCGTTTTCGATTACGAGATCGTCTATGTGGACGATTGCAGCGATGACGAGACGCCCGCGGAACTGGATGAAATCGCGGCCGGGTTTGAGCGCCTTCGGGTTCTGCGGCACCGGAAACGCGCGGGGCAGAGCGCGGCCATATCGACCGGCATTTGGGCGGCGCGCGGCGCGATCATCGCCACCCTTGACGGCGATGGCCAGAACGATCCCGCCGATATTCCGGCGCTGGTGGAAAAGCTGCGCCGCTCGGTCCATCCGGAACGCCTTTTGGTCGCCGGGCACCGCGCCAATCGGCGCGACACAATCACCAAGCGGATGTCCTCGCGCATCGCCAATGGTGTGCGGCGCGGACTTTTGGGCGACGGAACACCCGACACCGGCTGCGGCCTGAAGGTTTTCAGCCGCGCCGCTTTTCTGGCCATGCCGGGCTTCGACCATATGCACCGCTTTTTGCCGGCCTTGATGCTGCGTCAGGGTGGCAAGGTGACCAGCGTTGAAGTCAATCACCGGCACCGGGCCGCAGGCAAAACCAAGTATGGCGTTTTTGATCGGCTTTGGGTCGGCATCACCGATATTCTCGGCGTCATGTGGCTGCAGCGCCGCAGCATTGCCACCCAAGCCGATGAACGAGGAAACGAGGCCGGTCCACGAGGTAACAAAGATTGACCTCGCCCGCCAACCGCCCGCGCATCATCCGTCTGGGCCTTCGCGGCCTGGTGATGATTTCGGTTTTCGTCCTCGTTGGCCTCGTCCTGCGCGAGGTCGAACAGGGCTCGCTGTTAAGCTCGCAATGGATTGACGCCGAGGTGCGCAGCCGCGGAGCGAGCGGCCAACTCGTGTTCCTGGCTGCCGCGACGGTGTTTACGGCGTTTGGATTGCCCCGCCAGCTGGTGTGTTTTCTGGGCGGATATGCATTTGGTTTTGTTGAGGGAACGGCGCTGGCCCTGGGGGCAACGGTCATGGGGTGCGCCATCGCCGCGCTCTTCGCCCGGTTCATGGCCCGTGATCTGGTGGCCGCCCGCCTGCCCACGCGCATTCGCGCCGCTGACGAGTTCCTGCTCAATCACCCGTTTTCGCTGACCCTGCTGATCCGCCTGTTGCCGGTGGGCAGCAATCTGGCGACCAATCTGGTGGCCGGGCTTTCCAGCGCCAACCTGTGGCCTTTTCTTATCGCGTCCGCCCTGGGCCATTTACCGCAATCGGTGGTGTTCGCGCTGATCGGCAGCGGCATCAACGTGGACCCTGAAATCCGTATTACCCTGGGCGTCGTGCTTTTCATCGTATCCACGCTGATCGGCATGTGGCTCTATGTTCGGTTCCGCCGGGAAGGCGCATTTACGGCGGCGCTGAGCGCCGTTGTCGGGGACGAAAACGGCAATGCGAACTGAGCATCCCCCCCTGATCTGGAGCGGCCTTTGGCTGGGCCTGATGGCCGTGGCGCTCGTTGCGCGCCCGCTCATGCCCATGGACGAAACGCGCTATCTGGCGGTGGCGTGGGAAATGTGGCTGGGTGGCGATTTTCTGGTTCCGCATCTGAACGGCGAAACCTACAGCCACAAACCGCCGCTTCTGTTCTGGCTGATCAACGCGGGCTGGGCGGTGTTCGGCGTCAACGACTGGTGGCCGCGTCTGGTGGCCCCGCTGTTCGGGCTGGGCACCTTGTTCCTGACCGCGCGGCTTGCCGGAAAACTTTGGCCGGATCGGCCCGAGGTTGCACGGCTGGCACCGTTCCTGGTGCTGGGCAGCCTGTTCTTCACCGTCTATACGACGCTGACCATGTTCGACATGATCCTGGCCTTCTTCGCAACGCTGGGACTATGCGGCGTGCTGAGCGCATGGCGGGGTGACTATTGGCGAGGCTTCGCCGTGCTCGCGCTCGCCATCGGGCTGGGTGTTCTGGCCAAGGGACCGGCCATCCTTTTGCACACCTTGACCGTGGCCGCTTTGGCTCCCGTTTGGGGGCCAAAACTGAGCGCTCCGAGAACGACCTGGGGCGTGTGGTACGGCGGTGTTATCGGGGCGGTTCTGCTGGGCGCGGCCATGGGGCTGGCCTGGGCCATTCCGGCAGCCAAGGCAGGGGGGTCGGCGTACGCCGAAGCCATATTCTGGGGCCAGTCGGCGGGCCGCATGGTCAATTCCTTCGCCCATGGGCGGCCCTGGTGGTGGTTTGTGGCGGCACTACCGGTCATGGTTCTGCCGTGGGTGATCTGGCCGACCCTGTGGCGCGCGTCACGCAGTGCAAAATCCGCACTTTCATCGGGCGCCGGGCGGTTCTGTGCCGCGTGGTTCATTCCGGCCTTCGTCGTCTTTTCGGCGATCAGCGGAAAACAGCCCCATTATCTGCTGCCGGAGTTCCCGGCGCTGGCGCTCTTCGCCGCATTCCTTTTGGCCGAATTGCCCGGTTCGTCTGAACGCCCGCGCCGCGATATCGCCCTGCCCGCCGCCTTGTTCCTGCTGGTCGGCTGCGCCCTTGCCTTGGTCGGGTTTTCACCGGTTCCGCTTCCCTACGTTGTCGAACAACTGAACCCGTTGGCGGGGATCGCTTTGGCAGTGGCTGCGCTGATCGTTATTGCAGCCGCCCGCAAATCCGTCTTGAACGCGACCGTTTCGTTGTCGGTGCTTTCCTGTGCGGCAGTGTTGGCGGCGCATCTGGCCGCAGGATCGGTTCTGATCGACGTCTATAACGTGTCTCCGATTGCCGAGAAAATTGCGGCTTGGCAAAAGGCCGGGCACGGAATCGCGCACTACGGCAAATACCACGGGCAATTCCAGTTCCCGGGCAGGTTACGCGAGCCAATCGTCATTATCGGCGACAACAACGCCGCCGACTGGGTGGCGAATAATCCCACGGGCAAGATCGTCACCTACTACAGGCAGGCGCCGGGCGGCGTGACGCCCAATGTCATCCAGCGCTTTCGCGGTAAATGGATGATCGTCTGGGACGCGGCGGCCGCGGCTGAAAACATCGATATCCTCCGACGGCATTAGTTTTTTCAAAGAATACCGCCTTTTTTCCGCTGTCACCCTTGACTCCGAGGGTAAATCTCCATAGATCGTTGGCACTCGTTCGGGGAGAGTGCTAACACCCCCCGGATTTTTGTTTTTGGCCAGTGGGTTGTCCATTGGTTCGCTGGCGGATCGACCGCCTGGTTTGCCGGTGGTTAGGCCGCCGGTTTGTTGGAGGAAATTGCAAATGAAATTCAGGCCGCTGCATGATCGCGTTCTGGTTCGGCGCGTTGAGTCGGACGAAAAAACGGCGGGGGGCATCATCATTCCCGATTCCGCCAAGGAAAAGCCCATGGAAGGCGAAATCATCGCCGTCGGTTCGGGCGCCCGCAGTGAAGACGGCAAGGTGGTTCCCCTTGATGTCAAGGCCGGCGACCTCGTGCTGTTCGGAAAATGGTCCGGCACCGAAGTTAAAGTTGACGGTGAAGACCTGTTGATTATGAAAGAATCGGACCTTCTCGGCATCGTCGAGAAGTAGTTTCGCGGAAAAAAGGATAAAATACGATGCCTGCAAAGGACGTAAAATTCGGTTCCGACGCTCGCGCCCGCATGATTGCCGGTGTGGACGTGCTGGCCGACACCGTTAAGGTGACGCTTGGCCCGAAAGGCCGCAATGTCGTGCTCGACAAAGCCTTCGGCGCGCCGCGCATTACCAAGGACGGCGTGACCGTCGCCAAGGAAATCGAACTTGCTGACAAGTTCGAAAACATGGGCGCCCAGATGGTTCGCGAAGTCGCCAACCGCACCAGTGACGAAGCTGGCGACGGCACCACCACCGCCACCGTGCTGGCCCAGGCCATCGTCCGCGAGGGCGCCAAGGCCGTGGCCGCCGGTATGAACCCCATGGACCTGCGCCGCGGCATCGACTTAGCCGTCGCCGCCGTTGTCGGCCAGCTCAAGAAGCGCTCCAGCAAGGTTTCCACCAGCGAAGAAGTTGCCCAGGTCGGCACCATCTCCGCCAACGGTGAAACCGAAATCGGCTCCATGATCGCCGAAGCCATGGAAAAGGTCGGCAACGAGGGTGTCATCACGGTTGAGGAAGCCAAAAGCCTGCACAGCGAACTCGAAGTCGTCGAGGGCATGCAGTTTGATCGCGGTTACACTTCGCCGTACTTCATCACGAATGCGGAAAAGATGACCTGCGAGATGGAGAACCCCTTCATCCTGATCCACGAGAAAAAGCTTTCCAGCCTGCAGCCGCTGCTGCCGGTTCTTGAAGCCGTGGTTCAGTCGGGCCGTCCGCTCCTGATCATCGCCGAGGACATCGAGGGCGAAGCCCTTGCCACCCTCGTCGTCAACAAGCTGCGTGGCGGCCTCAAGGTTGCCGCCGTCAAGGCTCCGGGCTTCGGTGATCGCCGCAAAGCCATGCTTGAGGACATCTCGATCCTGACCCAGGGTCAGATGATCAGCGAAGACTTGGGCATTAAACTTGAGAACGTCGCCGTTGAAATGCTGGGCACCGCCAAGCGTGTCATCATCACCAAAGAAGACACCACCATCGTCGAAGGTATTGGTGACAAGAAAGACATCCAGGCCCGCTGCACTCAGATCCGTGCGCAAATCGACGAAAGCTCGTCGGAATACGATAAAGAGAAGCTCATGGAGCGGCTCGCCAAGCTGGCTGGCGGCGTTGCCGTCATCCGCGTCGGTGGCAGCACCGAGATCGAGGTGAAGGAGCGCAAAGATCGCGTCGACGACGCCCTGCACGCCACCCGCGCCGCGGTTGAAGAAGGCATTGTCCCGGGCGGCGGAACCGCGCTGCTGTACGGCGCCAGGGCGCTGGCCAAGGCCGAAGGCGCAAACGGCGACCAGCAGGTTGGCATCGACATCGTTCGTCGCGCCCTGCAGTCTCCGTTGCGTCAGATTGCCGAGAACGCGGGCCATGACGGCGCCGTCGTCGCCGGCAAGCTGCTCGACCAGAAGGACATGGGCTACGGCTTTGATGCCCAGACCGGCACCTACTGCAAACTTCAGGAAGCCGGCATCATTGATCCGGCCAAGGTCGTTCGCACCGCGCTGCAGGGTGCAGCTTCGGTCGCCGGCCTGCTGATCACGACCGAAGCCATGGTCGCTGAGAAGCCTGAACCCAAGGGCGCCATGCCCGCTCCCGATATGGGCGGAATGGGCGGCATGGGCGGAATGGGCGGCGGAATGGGCTTCTAAGCCGATTCAAGCTGACGTGTTTTGCTAGGATGAGCCGCGCCTTTCCGGGCGCGGCTCTTTCTTTTTGTGCGCGCCCCGGCCAAAATGAAAAAAACATAATGGGAATTGACTGACCCGATGATCCGTTACGCAGAATATTTCATCAGCCACACCGGTCAAATCACGACCCTTTTCGCAGTAGGCGTGGTTTGGTTCGCCCTGTCCTTCATCGGGGGCATGGTCTGCGGACGGGAACGCTTTCGCGAAGGTGACTTTATCTTCGGCTGGGCGCTGGTCTGCCTGCTGTTCACCGTCGGCGGGGTCTTCACCGGACTTTCGTTCTCGATGATCGCTTTTGCCTGCGCCATGCTGGCGGTGGCCGGCGGCGGCGTGCTCTGGCGGCGAGATCAATTGCTGATAACCCCCGCCTGGGGACGGCTTTTGCTGCTGGCCGCACCTTTGCTGATTCTGGTTTCGGGCGTCGTCGCCTCGCAGTGGGACGAGTTTTCCCATTGGCTGGTCAATGTGCGCTTTTTGCTGCTCACCGATGGCTTTCCCGACGCCGCAAACTCCGTTTCAGGCAGCAGCTTTCCGGCCTATCCCTACGCCTGGCCTCTCCTCAGTTATCTTACGGGGCGCGTCGGCGGCGATCTGCTTGAAGCCACCGGCCCGATGATGAATGTCTTGCTGCTGCTTGGCTACGGCCTGCTGGTCATGCGGGTGGTCGCCAATGGTCTGGGCAAGTCCTGGAATCACGAAAAACAGGGCTGGAGCCTGTGCGCGCTGGGGGGTCTAGCCGCCATCGCTTTCAATCCGACCTTCGTGCAGAAGATCGTCCTGACCACGTATGCCGACACATCCACCGCCGTCGCACTCGGCTTTGCCACCGTTCTGGCGTGGTTTATGTTGGAGGCGCAGGCGCTGGGGGACGCTAAATCGGCCCGGCGTTTTTCCTGGCAGGCTGGGCTCGCCCTCGTTCTCGTGGTCAACCTGAAGCAATCGGCGTTCGTTCTTTTCGTCGTGCTGGTGTTTGCCGTTCTGCTCGTCGGATTGCGTGATCCAAAAATTCGCGGCGGCGGTATCGTCCGCCTGTTGCCGGGACTGTTGATACCGCCCCTGGTCATCTATGCGGTATGGCGCTATCACGTAACCACTGAAATATCCGGGGGCGAGTTTTCCATCCGGCCGTTCTCGGCCTGGGCCTTCGACCTCCTGCCGCAAATGCTTCATGCCATGGCCTACGTCGCCGTGAAAAAATCACTGTATTTCGGGATCATGGTGATCGCCGCGGTGTTGGGATTGATGGCGCTTTTCCGGTTGCGCACATCCTTTGATCGGCTGGCGATATTGGCGGGAACGCTGTTTGCCGGCCACACCGCGTTTTTACTGTTTACCTACCTTGCCGCATTCTCCAGAGGCGAAGCAGCACGGGCCGCGTCCTATTGGCGATACAACATGCATCTGGGCGCGGTGTGCGTGGCCTTCGCCGCGTTGGGTCTGGCAATTCTTTGGCGCAAGTATTTGACCGGCCGAATTGACCCTGCACGCCTTAAATGGGTGCCGATTGTTCTTTTCCTGGCCGCGCCCTTTATCTTCGCCCACAAGCTGAGGTTCGACACCGACCCGCCAGTTCCGCATTTCCGCGCCGTCGGGGCCGAGGTCGCGGGCCTGTTGCCTGCGGGTTCGAAGCTCGTTGTCGTCGATCCGACCGGGACGGGGGAATCCGGTGCTATCACCCGATACGAGGCCGGCGGAAAGTTCGACGCCAACACGAATATCAGCGCCTTTACCCCTTCGACGGTCGAGCATATCGGCAAGACCATCGAGAGAGCAAAACCGAACTACGTACTGGTGCACTCGATCACGCCTTCGGTGCGTGAAGTACTCGGCGTGGAGCTGGAAGCGGGACGTTCGACCCTTCTCAAAGGCAACCCGTCGGCGGGCTGGACCGAAGTAAAATCCTGGCCGCGCGCCGAATAGTTTCGTGCCGCCCTTTTACGTTATAGGGAAATCTCAGCTTTCCGGGGCGGCGATGTTGGCGAAGGTGGGGGCGGCTAGGCGGATATAGTCGTCCAGATCCATGAAGATCGAGCGGTCCAGACGCCCGGCGTTAAAGCAAACCTCCTGGTTGTCCCGAATTGACGGATCGGCGTAGATCGCCAGTTCATCCCAGAAGGTAAACGGCGGCACCGCGCCCATGGGACACCCGGTCAGCGCGGTGGCATCTTCGGGCGAGGTGAACTTGCCTTTCTGCCCGCCGTCGGCCTTGCGCAGGCCCTTCATATCAAGCCGCCGGTTGCCCGGAATAACCGCCATGACCGGGCGCGTCCCCTTGCCGCCGCCCTTGAGCGTCACCACGATGGCCTTGAGCGCCTGCGACGGGTCGTTGCCACGGATTTTGGCGATGTCGGCCGAACGTCCCTCGGCCACATGCTCGATAACCCGAAAGGTCGCCCCGCCCTTTTCCAGCAGATCGACCAGTTGCTCGTGGGTCTTATAGGTCTCGCTCACTTGGGTGCTCCGTTCCATAGAGTTTGACGCGCATTCAATATCAGGGAACATTGAATGACGCAATTTCCGTTGCCTGACTTGCCCCGCAAAGTTAGATTGCCCCGACCATAAACCCCAATAAAAGGCGCAGGAAACCCATGAGCCAAAACACCCCCAAAGTTGTCGGTTTGAAAAAGTCGTTTGGTTTCGGAGATCGCCTGGGAACAGCGACGCCGGGCCATCTTGCGGCCTGCAAGAGAACCGAGTTCGTGCCCATTCTGGCTCAGCAGTCCATCCGCGAGATGGTGCGCACCCAGCGCTCGCCCGCCGACGTCATGGGCGACGCCCAGAAAGCCATCGATGCCGACGGCTATACCCAATTATGGGGCGCCGACGCCGATCACTTGAAAACCGTCGATGACATCAAAAGCACGCTGGATGCCGGTTTTTGCTTTTTCACCTTCGATCCGTCCGACCATGTGGTCAACGAAGCCGACGAAATGGGGGTGGAAGCCCTGGCCGCCGGGGAGCAGTCCCTGATAGCCGAAGGTGTGTTCGAGGGGTCCAGCCTGCGTGACATGTACCTGGGCAAATCGTTCGAAATCGCCGACGGCTTCACGCTCACCTATGACGAAGAGCTCCTGATGCGCGCCGCCGTCAAATACGGCCGTGCTCTGGCCCACTGCGGCGAGATGGGGGCCGCGCTGAAATCCATGTCGGGCGACACGCCGTACGAGATCGAGATGTCGGTGGACGAGTCCGAAGTGCCGACCACGTACCTTGAACATCTGTTCGTCTCGCAGGAACTGGGCCGGCGCGGCGTCCCCGTCACCAGCCTGGCCCCGCGCTTCATCGGCGATTTCGAAAAGGGCGTCGACTACCGGGGCGACGTGAAACTTTTCGAAGAGTCCATCGCCAAACACGTGGCCATCGCCAAGTTCTGCGGCCCCTACAAACTGAGCCTGCATTCCGGTTCCGACAAGTTCTCGGTCTATCCCATTTTCGGACGGCTGTGCGGCGACCTGCTGCACGTGAAAACGGCGGGCACCAGCTATGTGGAGGCGCTTCGCGTCGTCGTTCGCACAGACAAACCCTTGTTCAAGGAAATGGTCGAATACGCACAAACCCGCTTCGCCGAAGACCGCGCCACCTACCATTTGAGCACCACCCAGGCCGATGTGGATGCCATCAGCGGCACCGCCGACGCCGACCTTGAACGCGTCTTGCTGGACGAAAACGAAGGCCGTCAGCTTATGCACGTGACCTACGGCTCGGTGCTGATCAACGGCAAGGGATCAGATGGCAAACCTTTCGGCGACAGCCTCACTGAAATCCTGGATGCGCACGACGATCTGCACATGGAGTTCATCGAATGCCACTTCGACAAACACCTGGGTCTGCTGCTTCAGGGCTAATGCCCGGTTGAAGAGGGACACGGCGAGGGGAAAATCTATGCCAGAGCAATCGGCTGAACACAAAGGTTCCGCGTATCGTAAACAGCGCCTGCGCAAGACAAAGGCGCAATTGGTTGACGATCTTGAACAGCTGGAAGTTCGCCTCGCCGATCAGGAGCGGAGCCATACGGCAACGCCCCAAAAAGTCGAATTCGCCGCCGGCGCGACGATTTACAAGCAAGGCGACGCGGCCGATGCCGTTTATTTCATATTGCGCGGAAAGGTGCGGTTTCAAAGACAGGCGGCCGACGCCTCCTCCAAAAAAATTACCGAGGTTAAAGACGGGGCCATGTTCGGCGAACTGGCCTTATATGATGACCGCCCACGGGCCGCGACCGCCATTGCGGTGGACAAAACGCTGCTCATCCGCATGACGCGGGACGAATACCGCGAACGGCTGTCGGCCATGGATATCGCGACCCGGCATATCGTTGACTCTATGGTCTCGCGCATTCGCAATATGGTTGACGAATTCCTGCAGCGCAAAACCGCCAACGAATAACGAAACGGCCCGGCAACCCCTACACCGAAAAATACTTCGCCTGCGGGTGCATTACGACAATGGCTGAGGTTGATTGTTCGGGGTGGAGCTGGTCCTCGTCGGCCATTTCAACGCCGATGCGGTTTGCGTCCAGCAGGTTCAAGAGGGTTCGCTGGTCGGCCATGTTGGGGCAGGCCGGGTATCCGAAGGAAAAACGCGAACCGCGATAGCCCTGTTTTAAGAGCTTGTCCATGTCGCGGGCGTCTTCGGCGGCGAAGCCCAGTTCGGCGCGGATGCGTTTATGGACGTATTCGGCCAACGCCTCGGCCATTTCAACGCCCAGACCGTGCAAATAGAGGTAATCCTGATAGCGGTTTTCGCCGAACCAATCGCGGGCCACGTCGCTGGCGCGCTGGCCGGCGGTAACGACCTGCAGGCCGATCACGTCGCGTTCGCCGGAACTTGCGTCGCGGAAGAAGTCGGCAATGCACAGGCCGCCTTCCCTGGCCTGACGCGGGAAAGCGAAGCGCGCCGCTTCGGTCTGGCCGTCTTCCTCAAACAGGATCACCTGATCGCCGTGGGCCGCGCACTGCCAGTATCCGTAAGCGGCCTGGGGCTGAAGGATATCTTCGGCCTCGCAGGTATCAAGCAGGCGGGCCAGGATGGGTTTGACCTCGCCGCCCACCCATTCACGCCATTCGTCGCGTGAACGTCCCTGCTTTTTAAAGCCCCAATGGAACTGGTAGAGCATCACCTCGTTGAGGAACGGCAACAGAGCACGCGGCGAGACGCGCTCCAATACTTTCGCCCCCCAGAACGGCGGGGCCGCAACATCGATATCGGCGTGCAGATCGGCCCGGCGCAGGCGGATTTCATCCATGTCCACCGGCCTTGTGGTGATCGACTGGACTTCCTTGCCAAGGGTGCGCTTTTTGCTGGACGGGCGGGCGGCTCGTTTTTCCGCGGCCTCGGCGACATGATCACCGAAGGCGCCGGAGCGCACCTTGTCCATCAACGACAGCCCGTCGAAGGCGTCGCGCGCATAGGCGACGCCGCCGTTGCCGTAAGCCTCCTGACAATCTTCCTCAACATACTTTCGTGTCAGCGCGGCGCCGCCCAGCAGCACCGGTGCGGCGATGCCTTCGCGGGTCATCTCGGTCAGGTTTTCACGCATGATCACTGTGGATTTGACCAGCAGACCCGACATGCCGATGGCGTCGGCATTGTGTTCCCTGGCCGCCGCCATGATGTTGGCAACCGGCTGCTTGATGCCCAGATTGACCACCCGATAGCCGTTATTGGTAAGGATGATGTCCACCAGGTTTTTGCCGATGTCGTGCACGTCGCCCTTCACGGTGGCCAGCACGATCGTTCCCTTTTGCGCGCCGTCGGCCTTTTCCATGAACGGTTCCAGATGGGCCACCGCCGCTTTCATGGTTTCCGCCGATTGCAAAACGAAGGGAAGCTGCATCTTGCCCGACCCGAACAATTCGCCCACCACCTTCATGCCATCCAGCAGGATATCGTTGACGATCACCAGCGGAGCGTGGGCCTGCATGGCCTCGTCCAGATCGCCGTCCAGACCGACCCGGTCGCCGTCGACGATGCGGCGTTTCAGGCGCTCTTCGACATTGGCGGGCGCCGTTTCGGCTTCCTCGGTCTCTTCAACGCGGCCCGCGAAGAGCGCCATGTATTCGCTCAGCGGGTCGTAGCCGTCCGTGCGCCGGTCATAAATCAGGTCTTCGGTGATGCGGACCTCGTTCTCGGGGATGCGGTGCAGCGGCAATATCTTGGAAACATGCACAATGGCCCCGGTCATGCCGCGCTTGAGCGCATGATCCAGAAAGACCGAGTTGAGAACGTGCCGCGAAGCCATCTTCAGACCGAACGAGACGTTGGACAGGCCCAAAATGATCTGGCAATCGGGCAGCTCGGTCGCAATACGTTCAATGGCGTCCAGTGTGTTGACGGCCAGCTTGCGGTCGTCCTCGTTGCCGGTGCAGATGGTAAAGGTCAGGGGATCGATCAGCAGATCGGACGCGGGCAATCCGTGCTTCACGCAGGCAAATTCATGCAAGCGTTTGGCAATGGCCAGCTTGCTTTCGGCATCCTTGGCCATGCCGTCTTCGTCGATGGTCAGCGCGACAACGGCGGCGCCAAAACGGCGCGCCAGTTCCAAACGCTTGGCTGCCGCCTCCTCGCCGTCCTCGAAATTGATCGAGTTAATGATGGCCTTGCCGCCGTAAAGCTTAAGCGCCGTTTCCAGCACGTCCAACTCGGTGGAATCGATCACCAGCGGGGCCGTCACCGCGCCGCGCATGCGCGACACCACCTGCGTCATGTCAGTGGCTTCTTTGCGCCCTACATAGGCCGTGCAGATATCCAGCGCATGGCTGCCCTCACCCACCTGGGCGCGGCCCATGGCGACGCAGCCGTCCCAGTCCTCGGCGTCCTGAAACTCGCGGAATTTTTTGGAGCCGTTGGCATTGCACCGTTCGCCAATGGAAAAGAACGCGTTTTCCTGGCGCAAGGGTGCTTGCGAATACAGCGAGGCCACGGCGGGAACCCAATGAACGTCGCGCGAAACCGGAACCGGACGCAGCCGCGCCCCACCCGCGCGCTTGCGCAGCATGTCGTCCAGCGCGGCGATATGGGTTTCATCGGTGCCGCAACAACCGCCGATGACGTTCACGCCGTCTTCCTCGACGAAGCGTTCGACCCATTGGGAAAACTCGGCCGCGGCCAACGGGTATACGGTCTTGCCGTCTACCAGTTCGGGGAGGCCTGCATTAGGCTGAACCGAAATCAGCCCGGGCCAGTTTTCCGCCAGCCAGCGCACATGCTCGGCCATTTCGTGGGGACCGGTGGCGCAATTGGGACCCAGCAGATCCACGTCCATGGCCTGAATGGCGGTTGCGGCGGCGGCAATGTCGGAGCCGACCAGCAGCGTTCCTGTGGTTTCGACGGTAACCTGAACCAGAATGGGAAGATCGACGCCCGCATCGCCCCGCGCCCGTTTCGCGCCGTTGATGGCGGCCTTGATCTGCAACGGGTCTTGCGCGGTTTCAATGATGATGGCGTCGGACCCGCCGGCGATAAGCCCGGCGCATTGAATGGCGAAGGCGTCTTCGAGATCGTCATAGCCGATATGGTCGAGGCTGGGCAGCTTGGTGCCCGGTCCCACATCACCCAGCACGAAGCGCGGCTTGCCGTCGGTAAATTCGGCAATGGCCTCGCGCGCCAGTTCGGCAGCCGCTTTGCTCAGCGAATAGGCCTCGTCCTGCAATCCAAACTCACCCAGGGTTATGGGCGACGTGCCAAAGGTGTTGGTGGTGATCAGATCGGCGCCCGCGTTCAGATAAACCAGGTGGATATCGCGCACCAAGTCGGGTTTCGAGCGGGTCAGAATATCGGTGCAGTTCTCATAACCCAGGAAGTCCTTTTGCACGTCCAAATCGGCGGCCTGGACCTTCGAGCCCATTCCGCCATCGCAAAGCAGGACGTTGTCATTCAGAACTTCAAGAAGTTTGGTCATTTCGTATCGCTTTCGGTTTCGGCGTCGTTGGGCCGGACGCCCAGGATATGGCAGATGGCATACGCCAGATCGGCGCGGTTTAGCGTGTAGAAGTGGAATTGCCGGACCCCCGCGGCGATCAGTGCCCGGCATTGTTCGGCGGCCACGGTGGCGGCAACCAGCTCGCGGGTTTCCGGTTCGTCGTCAAGGCCATGGAACAAATCGGCCAGCCATGCCGGAACATAGGTTCCGCACGCCTGACTGAATTGCTTGATTCGTTCGAAATTTGTCACAGGCAAGATGCCCGGAATGATCGGGGCCGTAATTCCCGCCGTCCGGGCACGATCAACGAAACGCAAGAAATCCACCGGGTCGAAGAAATATTGGGATATGGCCCGCGAGGCTCCGGCGTCGATCTTGCGCTTGAGGTTGTCGAGATCGCTTTGGGCGCTTTTCGCCTCGGGATGAACTTCGGGATAGGCGGCCACGCTGATTTCAAAATCAGCAATGCGTTTCAAGCCCGTTACCAGATCGGACGCATAGGCGTAGCCGTCGGGATGGGGCACATAAGCCCCCTCACCTTCCGGCGGATCACCGCGCAGGGCGACGATATGACGAACGCCTGCGTCCCAATAACGCCGGGCCACGTCATCAATCTCGCCGCGGCTGGCCCCGACGCATGTCAGGTGCGCTGCGGGCTTAAGATCCGTTTCCTTCAGGATGCGCGCTACCGTTTTGTGGGTACGATCCCGGGTCGTTCCGCCCGCGCCGTAGGTGACCGAAACGTATTCGGGATTCAACGGCGCAAGACGCTGGATAGACGACCACAGCGTGGCCTCCATCTTTTCCGTATGCGGCGGAAAAAACTCGAAAGAGACGCTGACGTCGCCTGGCAGGGAAACAACGCGTGTACGAAAATCGGACATTCAGGTGTCCTCCAAAAGCGGTTTTTTCTCGCCGCGCCAGATGGTCACGGTCAACGGATTGCCGGGAAGGTTTTTGACCGCCACCGTTTCCAGGCCGGCGGCGCCGAACCACGATACAACCTCGGCATCGGCAAATCCAAGGCGGCGGTGGGCGTGCTCGTCACGAAGGGGTTCCAGTCCGTGCGGCGCGAAATCGGCCACCAGCAGACATCCGCCCGGCGCCAGAACACGCGTGGCCTCGGCAATGGCGCGTCCCGGTTCGTCGGCAAAATGCAAAACCTGATGAATGGTCACCGCATCAAACGAATTGGGCTCGAACGGCAGATCATACATATCCGCCTGGCGAACCGAACAATTGGCCAGCCCGGCGCGTTCCAGATTGGTCCGCGCCACGGTCAGCATTTCATGGGAAAGATCGATACCCTCGCCATGGTCCAGATACGGGGCCAGAACTTCGAGAATACGCGCGCTTCCCGTTCCCACATCCAAAACCCGCCCCAGGTGGCGGCGGCCCAGCATATCGACAAGCAGTCCTTCCACGTCGCGCTCGTCCACATACAATTTGCGCAATTCATTCCATCGTTCGGCATTGCGGCTGAAATAGGCCTGCGCCGCCGCCGCCCGTTCGGACTTAACCTCGGCCAGCCGGGCGAAACCCTCGACCAATGCCGGGTCGTCTTCATCCAAACGCGAAATCAGCTCCTTGGAAAGGCGGGCCATCGCGCCATCCCGCGGCAAGCGGTGAAACACCCAGCTTTTCTCGCGATAGCGCTGCAAGACGCCGGCATCCACCAACAGGCGCAAGTGGCGGGAAATACGCGGCTGGCTCTGGTCCAGAATGCGGATCAGTTCACTGACGGTCAGATCGCCGCGCGCGCACAACGCCAGAATGCGCAGCCGCGTCGGCTCGGCGACAGCCCGCAATCCTTTCAGCAATCGTTCGGCGTCTATTTTTTCCGCTGTGGCGGACATCGGAAAAACCCTGTTCCCGCTGGACCTGACAGGGCGCACCTATACACCCCTCGGAAAACAATATAAAGATTTCTTTATATGTTTTACAGGAGTTTCGTCAAAAAAATCCGGAGATGACGATGATCTATTTTGCGCCGGGGCGAATATGCAGGTGGCAACACCCCTCGTGCCCTTGCGGCTTCCAGGTTTCCGACGAGAACTCGAACCCGGCGGCTTCGAAGGTTCCGTTATCGACAACCCCTGCGATCTCGGCAATCTTGGCAATGTCGTCGTCCGCAATCCCCGCCTCTTTCCAGGCCTCGAGCAATGGACACGAATGGAATTTGATATCGAGGCCGGTGTCGTCGCATTTCTGGATTTCCGGCTGGAAAAATCCGCCGTTATCGGGAATTCCGCCGATAAAGGCGTCTTTCAGGCCCTCCATGTCACCGGGGCTGAATTTGGCAAACTTATGCCCAACCTCGGTGCCTCGGCAATAAATGGCGCGCTTGACGATCTCGGCCGCCCTGTCTTCGCCGATCTCCTTTCTAAGCTCATCGAAAAAGTGAAAATAGAGAAGGGCTCGGTGTTTGAACGCGTCATACAACTGATCGCGAAAAGTTTTCTCATTCATTTACGCGTCCCTCCCTCAACGGTTTTCCTAGAAACCGCTCAACAGCTTGGTCGGCAGCCAAGTCGCCAATTGCGGAAAAGCGATGACCAGTACCAGGGCTATGATCTGAATGACGATAAACGGGGCGACACCACGGTACATGTCGTGAAGCCTGATCTCGGGCGGGCTGATGCCACGTAAATAGAAGATCGAGGGCGCCATGGGCGGTGTCAGGAAGCTGGTCTGCATGACCACAAGGAACAACACGCAGAACCATACCGGATCGAGATCGAACCCCCGCAGAACCGGAACCGCGATGGGCACCACGATCAAAATGATCGAGATCGGCTCCAGGACGAATCCGGCGATAAAGATAATGAACAACACCAGAGCCAGGGTAGCCCCACCTCCGAAACGTACCGTTTCCAGGAAATTCTGGGTTCCGATCAATCCGCCGGACGCCGCGAAGACGCCCGCGAACATGGCCCCGCCAAGGGTAATACACATGATCATCGCCGTGACCTTGGCTGTCTTGATCAGGGTATCCTTGAGTATAGCGATGGTGAAACTTCGGTATCCGATGGTCAGAACAAGAGCCCCGAACGCGCCGACGGCGGCCGCTTCGGTAGGTGTGGCCAAGCCGAACATGATGGAGCCCAGCACCGACACGATCAGGATAAACGGCGGCACCAGCGCCTCGATGGTGATCAGGATTTTCTTTCCCAGCGGCGGATCGTCGGCCGTTTGGGCCAGTCGCGGCCCGTCCTCAGGGCGCAGGGTGCAGCGGGCAACGATGTAAATAATATAAAGCCCGGCCAGCAAAAGGCCCGGTATCAACATGCCGACGAACAGGTCACCGACCGAGACATCGGCCATGGGCCCCATCACGACGACCAGAACCGAAGGCGGGATGATCGTACCCAGCGACCCTCCCGCGCAAATGGTGCCGGAAATCAGGCCCTTGTTGTAGGCGTATTTCATCATGACCGGGATGGCGAGAAGCCCAACGACGGATTCGGTGGCGCCGATAATTCCGCTGGCGGCGGCGAATACGACGCACATCAAAACGGTTCCCACCGCCAACCCGCCCGGCAATTTGCGCGTCCACATATGCAACGCTTCAAACAGGCGTTCGGCGATGCCGGACTGCTCGAACATGGCGCCCATGAAAATAAATAATGGAATTGCGGCGAACACGTTGGACGAGGCGATATCGTCGACCTTGGAAACGAACTGAAAAACGGCGACAAAGCCGAACTCGGCGAAACCGAAAACCAACGCCACGCTCATCAACGAAAAGGCGACCGGGAAACCCGCGAAAATCCCCGCCATCAAGACCGGAAACATCCATAGGGCTTCCATCGCGTCAGCCCTCCGTTTCCGAGTATTTGTCGCGGGTGACGCGGTCTTCGTGTCCCGTAAGGATCAGCAGGCACTTGAAAATCTCGGCCACGATTTGCAAGGCAAACAGGGAAAATCCGATACCGAAACTTACGCGGAACGGCCAGATGACGGGGTTCCAGGCCGACTGACCCGAGGTTTCACCGACCCCGTAGGCCTGCGCCATGAAATTCCACAGCCCGTATGCGGTCCATGCGATCATGGGTAAAAGGAAAAATGCGTAGCCAATGAAATCGACCGTCGCGCGCCCCTTGATCGAATATTTTCCGTAGAGAAAATCAACACGGACATGACTGCGGGTAATGATGGCAAACGCAATGGTAAACAGGAAACTGGTGCCCATGAGCATGTAGCCCACCTCATAGGCCCAATAAGTGGGAGCGCCGAACGCATAGCGCATCAGCACTTCATAATCCATCGCCGCAATGAGGATGACAATGAGCCCCGCGCCGAGAAAACCCATGCGCCTGGTTATGGTTTCGATGGCTTTAATGCCATTCTCGAATAATCGTATCATTCCGATATCATTCGTTTTGTTGGCGCGGAAAAAACGGGGGATGCCGATGGCGGCACCCCTTGAAACACATCAGTTTTGAAGCTAGCGGATCTCCGAGCGGTACAGCGAAGCCGTACTCCATTTTTCGTAGTAGGCCCGCTGACTGTCGACGACCTTGGCGAACCAGCCGCCCAGTTCCTTCTTCGTCTTGTCGATCCACGCGTTGGTGGCCTTTTCCTTCGCCTGCTTGAACGCGTCGTCGACGATGACGAGTTCATTTCCGGCTTTCTGGAATGTACGCAACGCTTCGACATCGCCGTCGTTGAACATCATGAAGGCATCCAGGCTGGTCATCTTGCCCGCCAAAATGAGAAGTTCCCTCTGACGGTCGGTGAAGCCGTCCCAGACATCCTTGCGGAACACGCATTCCTGCGACGATGATGCCTGATGAAGACCCGGAAGGATCACGTACTTGGCGATTTTGTGGAACCCCACGCGCTCGTTGATCCAGGGTGTCGCCCATTCTATGGCGTCGACCACGCCCCGTTCGAGGGCCGGATAGACTTCGGCGCCCGGCAGGACCACGGTCGAGGCCCCCAGGGTCTGGGCAATCTCGGCCCAGGCGCCGGAGGTGCGAAGCTTGATGCCCTTGAAGTCCTCAAGCGTTTGGATGCGCTTGCGGGAATGCATGAACACCTCGTCCGAGTGAGTCCCGCACGGGAAAGCCACGACCCCGTGTTTTTCGAGCCGCCATTGCATCCACATTTCGGAACCGCCGCCAACGAAGAGCCAGTGCAGATAGTGCTCTTCCGGCATACTGCCGGCATACCCGCCGAACAGAACGGCCGTCTTGTCGGTACCCCAGTCGTAACCGGACCAGTGATGGCCCGCATCGGCGACGCCGTTGCGAACCGTCTCGGTAACTTTCAGGGGGCTTCCCAGCGTACCGCCGGGAAAGACTTCAAACTCGATCTCGCCGTTTGTCAGAAATTTCGCCTTCTTGGCAAAGCCTTTGGCTAGATCTTCAAGATGTGGACCACCGCCCCAACTGGTGGCCATTTTCAGAGTTTTGGCCGACGCGATTGACGCGCCATTGCACAGCCAGATAACCGCCGCGGCAAGCGCCACGACGGCCCAACTCCTCTTTCCACGCATAGCAACGCCTCCCTGTGTTGCGATAAAGCGTTTTATTTTTTTTGGAATGGATAAAGATTACGCCTGTTGAGCGATTTTCGCTATCGGATTTTGACTCGTTGTGTGGAGTTTTACCCGAATTTCGTGTGTTGTCGTTTGGGATTATGATTTATGTTTGTTTTGTTGAAATATTATTTCTCGCGTTATGGACAAGCGAAGCGTAAGCGAAACCACCCGCGTGGCGGAACGACCGAATTTGACCGAATAAGGTTTAAAGCTGTCAGCGAGTCAGCGGCCGGTATTTGATCCTGTGCGGCTGGTCGGCTTCGGCGCCGAGGCGGCGCTTGCGGTCGGCTTCGTAGTCTTCGTAGTTGCCCTCGAACCAGACCACCTGGCTGTCGCCCTCGAAGGCCAGAATGTGGGTGGCGATGCGGTCCAGAAACCAGCGGTCGTGGCTGATGATAACGGCGCATCCGGCGAACTGATCAAGCCCCTGTTCCAGGGCGCGCAGGGTTTCCACGTCCAGATCGTTGGTCGGTTCGTCAAGCAGCAGAACATTGGCGCCCGATTTCAGCATCTTGGCCAGATGCACGCGGTTGCGCTCGCCGCCGGAAAGCTGACCCACCCGTTTTTGCTGGTCGGGACCACGGAAATTGAACTGGCCCACGTAGGCGCGGCTGTTCATGCGCCGCTTGCCCAGTTCGATCTCGTCATTGCCTTCGCTGATTTCCTCCCACACGGTCTTGGCCGCATCCAGGTTGTCGCGCGATTGATCGACATACCCCAGCTTCACGGTTTCACCCAGACGCAGGGTTCCGTCGTCGGGGGTTTCCTGCTCGGTAATCATGCGAAACAGCGTTGTTTTACCCGCACCATTGGGTCCGATGATGCCGACAATGCCGCCGGGCGGCAGCTTGAAATCCACGCCTTCCATCAAAAGCTTGTCACCAAACCCTTTGCCGACGCCCTTGGCCTCGATGACCAGATTGCCCAGACGCGGCCCCGGCGGAACAACGATCTGTGCGTTTCCGGTCTGCGCGGTGCCGGCTTCCGCCAGCTTGGTTTCGTAGGCGGCGATACGCGCCTTGCCCTTGGCCTGACGGGCGCGTGCGGAACTGCGTATCCATTCCAGTTCGTGGGCCAGGGTTCGCTGGCGCGCGCTTTCCTGCTTTTCTTCGACGGCAAGGCGTTTTTGTTTTTGCTCCAGCCACGAAGAATAGTTGCCCTCGTAGGGAATGCCGCGCCCGCGGTCTAGCTCGAGAATCCAGCCCGTAACGTTATCCAGGAAGTAGCGATCATGGGTAATGACCATGACCGTGCCTTCATATTCCTGCAAAAAGCGTTCGAGCCAGGCCACCGATTCGGCGTCCAGATGGTTGGTCGGTTCGTCCAGCATCAGGATATCGGGGCGCTGAAGCAGCAGCCGGGCCAAGGCGACGCGGCGGCGCTCGCCGCCCGAAATCTCGGTCACGTCGGCATCACCCGGCGGACAGCGAAGCGCGTCCATGGCGATCTCGATGGTGCGTTCCAGTTCCCAGCCGTTGGCGGCGTCGATTTTTTCCTGCAGTTCGCCCTGCTCTTCCAGCAACGCGTTCATCTCGTCATCATCCATCGGTTCGGCGAAACGCGCGCTGACTTCGTTAAAGCGGTCCATCAGGGTCTTGATTTCGCCAAGGCCTTCAAGCACGTTTTCTTCCACGGTCTTGGTAGGATCGAGATCGGGCTCCTGAGCGAGGTACCCCAGACGAATGCCTTCGGCGGCCCAGGCCTCGCCGCCGTATTCCTCTTCCAGACCGGCCATGATCTTCAACAACGTCGACTTGCCCGCGCCATTGATGCCCAGGACACCAATTTTTGCGCCTGGCAGGAACGATAGTGAAATCCCCTTCAAAACCTCGTGCCCCCCGGGGAAGGTCTTGGTCAGGTCTTTCATCACGTAGACGTATTGATAGGCGGGCATCGGCGTCTCCAGATTGCGGTCTAACTATCGCGCCTCGCTGTATAACCGCAAAAGAGAGGAACGACAATCAGCCCTTATTCTTGGCCTTGAACTCGGCGATCTTTTCCTTCAGTTCGGTGTATTCCTCGCAACCGAAAAAGCAGATGCCGTCCAGCGCCTTCAGATGTTCTTCCGCCTTGCCGACGTTTCCCAGTTGAAGATAGGCCTCGCCGATATATTCGTGCGCGCCCTTGTGTTTTGGATTGATGGTCAGCGCCTTATCGTAGCTTTTCAGCGCCGCGTCGATTTTACCCACATGGCGCAACGAATAGCCCAGCAGATTGTAGGCGTTGGCGTTTTTCGGATCGGTCGCCACGGCCTTTTGCAAAAGCGGAATGGCGCGCGTCCAGTCTTTTGCCTTCCACGCCTTGCGCCCGGCTGCATAGTCGGGATCGACCTTTTTGCTGGCGGAACTGCCCCCGGAACCGCCGTCATCCGAACCGCCGGCGGCGACGGCGGGCGCAGTCGTCAAAAGCAGCGACCCCGCCAAAATCAAAAAAAACGGTAATTTCATATTAAAGCCCCTCTCTGATCATTGTGTGTGATCAGGTGGGAACGCCTTTTACCCAGCGCAATAGCTATCAGGCCGAAGCGCCGATGGCCGCGGAAAGGCGGCGCGCGGTATTGGTGACGGCGTGGGCCAGTTCCGGCACCCGCGCCGCCGACACTTCCTGAACCGAGCCCGATGCGCTGATCGCGTAATTCACTTCGCCGCGCGGATTGAACACGGGAGCGGCGACACAGCGAATACCGACAACGTCTTCTTCATCATCGACGGCAAAACCGTTCTGGCGCACCTGGGCAACGTTTTCGGCGAATGCGGCGGGGTTGATGATAGTCTTGCCGGTCCGGGCGATGAAGGGGGTCGCCTCGATCAGGGCTTTGCGCTCACCCGCGCCGCGCCAGGCCAGGAACACCTTGCCCATGGCCGAGCTTTTCAGGGCCACGCGCTTGCCTTCCCAGGAATTGATGAGGATGGACGTCTTGGGATCGACCTTGGCCAGATAGACACCGTCATTGCCGTCCAGACACCCCAGATGACATGTGATGCTTTCGCGCGCGCACAGCTCGTGCAATAGCCCCATGGCCTGATCTCGGATATTGATTTTGGACACCGCGAGATTGCCCAGTTCGAACAGCTTGAAGCCCAGGGTATAACCCTGCGATCCTGGCAGCTTCCGCACCCAGCCCATTTCTTCGAGGGTGCGGATCAGCGAATAAACAGTGCTTTTGGGCAGACCGACCTTCTCGACGATGGTCGGAAAATCGGCGTTCTGAAGCGATAGGAAATCCAGGATTTCCGCCGCGCGGCCCAGGGCCGGAACCTTGTACCTGTTTTTCACCATATACTAGGCGTCAACGGTCGTTTCACCAAATTCTGCCAGAACCGGTTCCATCAGCATGCGCAGGCGTGAGCGCACGGTGCTGACCTGAAATGCGTCGCCGTGCGATAGCGGCAATTTCGCCGGTCCCATTTTAAAGCCTCTGAGCTCGAGGCCCAGCTTGAAGCCGACCGGCAGCGCCACCGCGAACATTGTGCGGATCAGAACCAGCATGGATTCTTGCAGACGGCGCGCCTCGTCCATGTTGCCCGCGTGATAATTGTCCCAGATGCCGACCATCACTTCGGGGAATAATCCGGCGGACGCGGTCATGCAGCCCTTTCCGCCCATGGCCAGGGTTGGAAGCAGGATTTCCTCGCGGCCACACAGCATGTTGACGTCCGCACCGGCGATCTTGATCTTGTCCTTGAAATGCAGGAAATCGACCATGGAGCCGCTGGAATCCTTCATGCCGACGACGTTCTCGTAGCGGCTGAGACGCTTGACCGTGTCGTAGTCCAGCGGCTGCACGAACAACGGAATATTATAAAGGATCATCGGGATATCGGTCTGCTCGAGGATCGTCTCGAAGAAACGTTCGACCATGGGCGCAGCCGGTTTGTAATAGTAAGGCGGCGTGGCGACGACGCCCGCACATCCCAGATCCTCGGCGTGGTGGGCCAGACGGATGCATTCATCGGGCGAACTGGCAACGATGCCCGGCGTCACCGGGACCCGGCCCTTGGCCTGATCGAACACGATGTCCATGCATCGGCATTTTTCCTCGAAGGACATATGAATGCCTTCGCCGATGGAACTCACAGGAAATAGCCCGTGCAGGCCCCTTTCGATGCCGAATTCGGTAAGACGCCTCAGTTCGCTTTCATTGATGCGGCCGTCGTCTTCAAACGGGGTCAGCATCGCCGGATATACGCCTTGGGGACGAAACATTTTGCAATTACTCCATAATACCAAGCCGTTCCAGCAACGCCGGAGCGGGAATACCATCAGCATCCCAGCCGCGCACCTTGTAGTAGGTGTCGAGCAAGGGTTCCAGATCAGCCACGCGCCCCTTGTGCGGGCCGCCGGTAAGCGGTTCATTGAGGAATCGTTTGGGCAGGGTGTCCAATTCCTTGGTCAAACCTTCGCGAATGTTGAACATGCGAACCAGATTGTTAACCCGCTCGCCGGCTTCCAGAAGGTGATCAGCGGAAGCGAATTCCTCGAAACCGGTCGCCGAATGGAACAACGGCGTCAGTTGCTCGAGGCTCATGGCGAAGGTGGCGAACAGGCAAAGACCGCTGCAATTGGCCAGACAGAACATGTCCTGCTGGGTCTTGACGATCTCGGCTTTGAACTCGGAGGTTTGCAGCCCCATCGAATTCATCACTTCGTCGGCAATGGGCCACGAACGCAAATGACAGCCGCCACGGTCGCTGGTGGCGTAGGCAAGGGTCATGCCCTTGCTGGCGCGCGGATCGTAGGCGGGAAGTTCCATGCCTTTGACGTGGGCGGCGAAATCCTCGGAACCCGGAATCTGTTCGGCAATGACCTTGACGCCCTTGCTCCACAACTCGCCCGGGCCTTCGCATTTTCCTATCAGGTGCAGGGCCGCAAGAATGGCCTCGCCATCGCCCCAATCCAGGTTCAGCCCGCCCGCATCTTCGCGTGACAGCAGGCCGCGCTGGGTGCATTCGATCAAAAAACCGATGACGTTTCCGGCGGACACCGCGTCCAGACCGTAGGCGTCACACAGGTGTTCGGCCTCGATCACCACGGGGATATCATTGTTGCCGCATTGCGCGCCGAACGACCACACGGTTTCGTACTCGGGTCCCTCGGTGAAAGCGCCCTTGAGCGGGCCGTCGGGAACACGCGCGATCTTGCTGCACCGAATGGGGCACGACATGCAGGCGCGGTGGCGTTCGAAGTATTTTTCCACGGCGCGTTCGTCGATGCCGTCTTTTTCGGGCGAAAAGCCGCTGAAATTGCGCACCGGATGAACGCCCACGTAATCCATGAGCGATAAAATGACGTTGGTGCCAAATTGTGGACGCGCCGCGCCCGTATCGGGGTTGTTGCCGATTTCGTTGAAGGATTCGCGCAGGTTTCGATCAAACTCCACCGGATCGGCGATGGAAATCGCGCCGTTTCCGCGAACGACCAGGGCCTTGAGGTTTTTCGAGCCCATGACCGCACCGGCGCCGCCGCGCCCGAAAATTCGGTATTCGGAAAGAATGCCCGCGATGGGCGACAGCCGCTCACCGGCTTGGCCGACACAGGCGATCTTGTGATCGCTTGAGAAGCGCTTTTTAAGAACCTTGTGGGTCTCAATGGCGTCAACGCCCCACAGGTCATCGGCGGGCAAAAGCTCGGCTTTGTCGTCTGTGACGCAAAGGATCACCGGCTCTTGCGCGCGCCCCGAAACGACGACGGCGTCAAACCCGGCGTACTTGAGCTCAGGTCCCAACGAGCCGCCTGCATTTGAATCGAGCCACAGCCCCGTGGCCGGACTTTTGGTGCAAACTTCCATGCGGCCGCTTGTCGGCGCCATGGTTCCGGTCAGCGTCCCGGTGGCGAACACCAGCATGTTTTCTTCGCCCAGCGGGTTACACCCCACGGGCAATCGGCGCGATAGGATGTATGCACCAAGGCCCTTGGCGCCCAGGTAATCGACCGCCACTTCGCGCGGCAGATCCCAGGTTTCGGTTCTTCCCGCGCTCAGATCGACCTCGAGAACGCGTCCGGCGTATCCGTGCGACACCATGGCCTACATCCTCCTGATAGCCCCGGTGGGGCACTGGGCGACACATTTGAAGGCGCCATCGCAGGTATCGCAAATCAAAGGCAGGGAGTCGCGCGGATCAACCTGAATTCCCTTGAAGGTACACGAGTCCACGCACTCCATGCAGCCGTTGCATTTGTCCTTGTCCAAGCGCAGGTAGCCGTCCCAGACAAGCGCGTCGACACCACATGCCGTAATGCAGGGTTTCTTCTTGCAACCGACGCAAACCCCGATGGTTTTGACCTCGGGCCAGTCGTCCTCGATACGGATGCGTGAAAACGCCAGGGACTGCAACGGGCTTTCATGCGCCCAACTGCAGGCCTGCATGCAAAGCAGGCAGTTGGTGCATTCCGCCCTTTTAAGCTTGAACATTGGAAGAGTTCCTCTGCCGCCTGTTTCTAATCTTAGCGGTTCTGTTTGCCGAACAGGGGAATAGCGTATCAAAGGCGTTTTTGTGAAGTCAACATATTGATCTGCGGTTCATTATGTTGAACTGCATGGGATTACGGCACGGAGGTTGGACAAACTAAACGTCGATCACCACGCGGTTTCGCCCGCTCTCCTTGGCTTTGTATAGTTTATCATCGGCATCGCCGATCATCGCGTCCAGGGTCTCGGCGCGCAGACAAGTGGCGCCGATACTTGCAGTGATCGAAAAATCACTGCCCCCGGCGGAAAAAGTGAGGCTTGCGATTTTTTCGCGCAGCGATTCCAGGTAGTACTCCGCCATTCCCGGGATCATCGCCGGAGCCAGAAGACAGAACTCTTCGCCCCCCATCCGCGCGACAATGTCGGTTTCCCGCGTCGATTTGAGCAAGACCTGGGCGATCCCCGACAAAACCTCATCGCCAACATCGTGGCCGTAGTTGTCATTGACCGACTTGAAAAAATCCAGGTCGATCATGGCGACCATCAGGTCGCTTTCCTTGCGTTTGGCAGCAGCAAAAACAGGCCGGGCTACGTCGAAGAAAAATCGGCGATTATACATTCCGGTCAGGTAATCCTTCGTCGCTGCATCGCGAAGGGCCTGAAGCTGTTCGAGGTTGTCCATATTTTGTGAAATGCGGCACAGGAATTCTTCGGGAAGGAAAGGCTTGGTAATGAAGTCGTTGGCGCCGATCTTGATGAATTTCGCCGACAGCGTATTGCTGCCCATTGCCGAAATGCCGATGATTGCCATCTGTTCCTTGGTCCAGTCCTTTCGCAATTCGCGAATAAGGTCGAACCCGTCCATTTTTGGCATGTTGAAGTCGGTAATCACCAGCGGAATCGACTCGGCGTTTCGCTCCTTGCTTTCGTTGACAAGTGCCAACGCCTCCAGACCATCGGCCGCTTCCAGCACTTTGAACTGGTATCTGGCCAGATGCCCCGCGGTCACCATTCTCGCCGTTTTGGAATCGTCAACGACCATGGCTGTCAGACTACGGTTTTTCCAGATGCGATTTGTCAACGAAATCAGATAGTCGACGCTGGAAGGGCTGTCCTTGGTCACATAATCAATAACACCCTTGGCCAGAATGTCCTCGCGCATTTGCTCGGAGAAGGTTCCCGTAAAAACGACCACGGGAATTTCCTGGGACCGAACATATTCGACGATTTCACCATTCGGCGCGTCCGGCAGGGTCAAATCCAGCAACGCCAGGAAAAAATCGTCCTTCATTTTGGCGATCGTCTCTTTTGCGCTGGCCATATCGGGGACAGCGACGACGGGAATTTCAAGCTCGCTCTCCACCCGTTTTTCCAAAAGGGAAGAAAAGAACTTCGAATCCTCGACGATCAACAACTTAGTCATTCATTCGCCCCACAATCCCGTCGTGTTGCTTTTCCCGGTTATTAATTGCCCGTTTTGTCAACGCGAGTCTATTCCGGTGTTTCCGAATGGCCCTCGACGTCGGAAATTTTTTCTACGCGGAAGACCTCCAATGGTTGACGTTTTCCCTTGGCAGCTATCGTGCGCATGGGGCCAAGCGTGAGCATGTCTGAATGAGATTTTGCCAGGGCAACCGGCACCAGGATTTCACCTGGCTCCGCGGCCGAGCACAACCGGGCCGCCGTGTTGGCGGTATCGCCAATGATGTCATAGACGCGAATGCTGGGACTTCCGATCATCCCTTCCATGAGCGGCCCCCAGTTCAGACCGATGCCGGCATCGAGCCCAAAGGACGCCAGAGCCTTCTTCGTCACCGTGCGCAATTCAACGGCAACCCTCAAAGCCTCGGCCGGGTCCGGCAGAACCAGCATGACTTCATCAGCAATCAGGCGCGAAATGATCGGATCATGGCGCTTCCAGACGCTTTCGGCCGCCGCGAAATAAGCGTCCAGCATCTGCACCACAGCTTCCGGTTCTCGCGGTTCCGTCCAGTGGGTAAAGCCGCGAATATCCATAAACAGCACCGCGCGTTCCTCGCGGCCAAGATCCAGGACTTTGGGATCGGCCACCGCCCTGGCGACCAGCGAGCTGCCCATGGACCATTCGGAAAAATCACGCAGCCGCCCGGCGGTATGGGCAAGAACCATCACCCGCCGCAGATAGGCGATATTGGCGACGCCCAGCAACACACCCAGAAGCGGCGCGGAAAGAAGCACAAAGACATGGGAAGGATCCTGCATAAACCCGGCCACGCTCGCGTATTCAGGATTTCCGCGTGCTTCGAAGATCCAGTACATCACCGCGATGATACTCGCGCGAAGGACGTTCTCGATCACGACAATGGCGTCACGCGGACGCGGCGCCGCACCCGCCCGCACCGCCTGCAGGATTCCGATGGCAAGGGCAAAAACCCAATAAGCGATGTGGTGGGCGCCTTCAAAGAACCGCATGCCTTCGAAAATGACTTCGATCAACGTATAGACTGCGGGACCGACCAGATTTCCGAAAAAGGCGGGCCGGCGGCCCAGGAATTCGCCCCTGCCCAGCACATAGGCCTGAATAAGTGCAGCCGCACAAATGGCATAAAAATCGGGATCGCCCAGATAGTCCGCGACCCCTTCGTTCAAAACCTCGAAAAGGATGTTGGCGATAGGGAAGTGCGCACTGTTGGAAAACAGCTCTTGCACGACCTTTCCGGGAAGAGTTCCGCTCAGCCGTGCCGATAGTTCCGGTCCGCGATCCCGGCTCGCGTCAACCATGGATGCCCCCCTCCTGTCCCCTTTTTCAATTCGCATGATACCAGAAACCGATGCAACGACCAGAAAACTTGACCAAATATAAACCGACGCCCCACCCGGAATCCCGGACAGGGCGTCGTTGATATTGCTCTCAAATGGATATGGGCCGTTGGTATTATGCGCTACGCACGGTTTGCAAATATTTCCTGACTTCGGTACGCAAGGTTTCCGCCTGAACCGACAGCTCGCTGGCCGCCAACCGGATTTGCATTGCGGCGGCGCCGGTTTCACCGGCCGCCTGATTGACACCACCGATATTCGCCGACACCTCGTTCGTTCCCAAGGAAGCCTGTTCAACGTTACGAGCGATCTCCTGGGTCGCCGCACCTTGCTGTTCGACCGCCGATGCGATGGTGGTGCCGATCTCGTCTATTTCTCCGATGACGTTGCCAATGACCTCGATCGCCGTAACCGCGTCGCTCGTGGCGGCCTGAATTTCAGATATCTGGGTGCCGATTTCATCGGTCGCCTTGCCGGTCTGATTGGCCAGGTTCTTGACCTCGGAGGCAACCACCGCGAAGCCCTTGCCCGCATCACCCGCGCGCGCCGCTTCGATGGTGGCATTCAGCGCCAACAGGTTGGTCTGATCGGCAATGTCGGTGATCAACGCGACCACCTCGCCAATCCTGTTGGCGGCGTCGGCCAGCCCCTGCACTTTCTGGTTGGTTTGGTCGGCTTGGCGAACGGCGTTTGACGCGATTTCGCTGGACTGGCCGACCTGACGGCTGATCTCGGCGATGGAACTGGAAAGCTCTTCGGCCGCCGAGGCCACGGTCTGCACGTTGGCCGAAGCCTGTTCCGACGCCGCCGCCACCGTAGCCGATTGCTCGCTGGCCTGGTCGGCAGTCGAACTCATGGCTTCGGAAGATGCCTGCATTTCGGTCGCCGCCGAGGAAACCTGATCAACAACGCCGCCAACGGTGGCCTCGAATTCGTCGGCCATTTTGTTAATGGCCGCACGCTTGTCGGCCTCGGCGTGTCGCGCTGCCTCTTTCTGCGCCGCCTCCATCGCCCTGACCTTGATGGCGTTATCCTTGAACACCTGGACGGTGGCGGCCATCTTGCCGATTTCGTCTGTGCGGCCCTGAGCCGGAACGTGAACCTCAAGCTCGCCGTCAGCCAGCTTCTGCATGGCCCCGGTCATTAAATTGATTGGGTTGACGATGCTTCGGGTCGTGAAGATGGCAATCAGGATAAGTAAACCGGAGGCGATAAGTGCCACGATTTGACTAACGTTTATGGTTTCCGTTCCAGTGGCATCAAAGGCTTCGTGGGCGTCTTCCGATTCATTCATTATTGACGCTTTAATCTTATCGAAACGATCCACGATAATCGCGACATCGGTATCAACGGTCCCATCCAGCGCCGCAATTACCAGGGTTAACTTGTCGGTAGCCTTCAGCCGAGGAAAAAGTTGGTCGTCGACGAGTTCGGCCACGCGCTCGAAAGCGGCATGGGCTTCTTCGGCAAGTTGGGCTTCCTCCGCCGTGTCTGCGATGCTTTTAACTTCCGTGATGTAGCCAATGAATTCTTCTTTGACGCTTTTCCAATCGGCAAAGGTCTCTTCCAGGTTGCGATTGATAATACCGTCGGCAATAACCTGATATAATTTCGACCCAACACCCGACGCCTCGCTGACGAGAATGGCATCGTTTGCGCGTCTCACGCCTTCGTCCTGAAAGGCGGTTAGCTTGGTCAGGCTATGGTAGTTGTAGCCGACAAGACCAACCACCAAGGCGATGGCCAACACAAAACCGGCAACCAGTTTCCCGGCGATCGAAAATGTCGTTCCACCTTTGGCGCCCATCGCGAATACTCCCGATCTTTCCCTGAATCGATGTACAAATACGTTTGGTCCGCGAAAAAATCGCACGACCTACACCGCACAATAGGGGCCAAGTGTACCAAACGCGTGATCTGAAAGGGAAGATTGGTAACGAACTGTTGCGAACCGTAACAGAAAAATTACAACCCTGACGCATACGTTGATGGGGTCCGTACCTTCCCCTACATGCAAGCGCCCCACTGCCACGGCGTAAATTCGGCGTCGCCCGTATCCAGTTCCTCGGACTTGGATTTCTTGCCCGAAGCCACTTCCAAGAGTTCGTTGAAAATGCGCGCACCCATTTCCTGAACGGTGGTATCGCCGTCAACGATGGGGCCGCAGTTGACATCCATATCGTCGCGCATTCTTTCATACATGGCCGTATTCGAAGCCAGTTTGACCACCGGCGACGGTTTGCACCCCCACCCGGTGCCACGCCCCGTGGTGAAGCAGGTAACGGTCGCCCCACCGGCGACGAGGCCGGTAATGGAAAGCGGATCGTAGCCCGGCGTATCCATGAATACGAAACCCTTGGACGTCACCGGCGCGGCGTATTCCACAACTTCGACCAGATTGGTGGTTCCGCCCTTGGCCACCGCGCCCAGGGACTTTTCCAGGATCGTCGTCAGGCCGCCCGCTTTGTTGCCGGGCGTCGGATTGTTGTTCATCTCGCCGCCGCGTGCGCTGGTGTATTCTTCCCACCAGCGAATGCGTTCCAGCAGTTTTTCGCCGACCTCGCGGGCCACGGCCCGCCCCGTCAGCAGGTGTTCAGCGCCATAGACTTCGGGCGTTTCGCCCAGCACCGCGGTACCACCGTTGCGCACCACCAGATCGGCCGCCGCGCCCAGCGCCGGGTTGGCGGTAATGCCCGAATAGCCGTCCGAGCCGCCGCACTGAAGCCCCAGAACTAGATTGCCGGCGCTAACCGTCTGCCGGGTGATCCTGTTGGCCACGGGCAGCATTTCGCGAACCATTTCGATGCCGCGGTCGATTGCCGCCCACGAGCCGCCTGCATCCTGGATATTGATAAAGCGGGTCAAGGTGGTGTCGGAAATGCCGTAACGCTTGACGATGCCGTCCACCAGATTGCTCTCGCAGCCCAACCCGACCAGCAAAAATCCGGCGACGTTGGGATTGTTCGCATAGCCAAACGAGCAGCGCTGCAGGACGCCCACGTCTTCCGTATCGACGCCGCGGCCGCAACCGCCGTCATGGGTCAGGGAGAAAACACCGTCCACGTTGGAAAAGTTGTCCAGCGGGTCGCGGCGGAATTCCTCGGCAATACGCCGGGCCACGGTGGCCGAACAATTGACGGTGCTGAGAACCAGAATGTAGTTGCGAACGCCAACCCGGCCATCGGCGCGCACATACCCTTCGAAGGTGGCGCGCTCGGCCTCGGGGATCATTTCGGTTTCGCGGCAATCGGACCCGAAAGCGTAATCGCGATCAAACGCGGCCATGCCCAGGTTGTGAATATGCACGTGATCGCCAAGCGCGATGTCCGCCGTGGCAAAGCCGATGATCTGGCCAAACTTGCGTACCGCTTCGCCCTTGGCAATTGCGGACGTGGCGATTTTATGACCTGCGGGAATGGCATCAATGGCTTCGCGGGCGACGACGACGTTGTCGATATCCGATAGGCGAATTGTCGCTGACATTAATTCTTTCCGTGTTTTTTTTGCGGGGAAGGGAACATAGGCCAAAGCCGATTATTCAGGAAGGGGCAATGCGGTCAGATATTTCACCTGATTGAGCGCAAAGCTGGATCGGATATTGGCGACGCCGGGAATTCGCGTCAGTTGATCCATCAGAAATTGCTTGAAGGCGGACACGTCGCTGGCGACCACCCGCAGCAGATAATCGGAATCCCCTGTCATCAGATAGCATTCCATGACTTCGGGCAGTTCGCGGATGGCCTTTTCGAAAACGTCGAGATCCTGCTCGATCTGTTTATCCAGGGCCACGCTGATGAACACGCTGACCGGCATTCCGGCGGCCACCGGGTCAACCAGCATGGCGTAGCGCTGGATCACCCCGGTTTCCTCAAGGTCGCGCACCCGGCGCGAGCACGCGGACGGCGATAAACCGACCTCGCGCGCGACGTCGGCGTTGGATAAGCGTGCATTCTGTTGAAGGCATCTCAGGATTTTTCTATCCATTGCGTCAAGCGGTTCTTTTTGCACGATTTCACCTCATATAGTTATCAATACGATGGATCGTTGCGCTACACTCGCATTTTGCAGGCGTTTTCGCAACCATCGTCGGTGCGCAACATGCTATCCTCATGGCAACAATTTAGTATGGGAGAAGACCCCGCAATGCCCGCAAAATTGATCGCGCCGGAAACCCTGTCAGCCTTGCAAGAACTTGAACGCAAGGTTCTTTGGCTGTCGTGCTGGATGATCCATCACGCCAATCATGTCCGTCCTTCAACCGACGGAATGAAGGTGGGTGGCCATCAGGCGTCGTGCGCGTCCGCGGTAACGGCACTGAGCGCCCTTTATCTGAACGTTCTGAGGCCCGAAGACCGAGTGGCCGTTAAGCCCCACGCGGCGCCCGTATTCCATGCCCTGCAATATCTTCTGGGCAACCAGTCGCGCGAGCAACTGATCGATTTCAGGGCCCTGGGCGGCGCGCAGTCCTACCCGTCGCGAACCAAGGATGCCGACGGTGTTGATTTCTCCACCGGCTCGGTTGGATTGGGTGTGGCAACCACTTTGTTTGCCTCCATGGTGCAGGAATACGCACATCTGCACAGCCTCGTTCCCGAGGAACGCCCACAGGGCCGCATGATCGCGCTTATGGGTGACGCTGAACTGGACGAGGGGAATGTCTTCGAGGCGCTGCTCGAAGGCTGGAAACACGACGTGCGGAATCTTTGGTGGGTGATCGACTACAACCGCCAGAGCCTGGACGGCGTCATCAACGACTTCCTGTTCAAGAAGATCAAGGATTTCTTCCGCACGGTCGGGTGGAAAGTGATCATTCTGAAGTACGGGAAAAAACTGGAAGCCGCCTTCGAAGGGCCCGCGGGCGAAGCCCTGAAACACTGGATCGACGAATGCCCCAACCCGCTGTACTCGGCTTTGTGTTTCAAGGGGGGCGGCGCCTGGCGCGAACACCTGTCCAAGGAACTTCGCGGCACCCGTGGCCTCAAGACTTTTTTGGACGGCCACGACGACGCATCGCTGCACGCGCTGATGACCAATCTGGCCGGCCACGATATGGAAACCGTGCTGGAAGCCTTCCATTCCGTGCGCTCGGACGCGCCCCATTGCTTTGTTGCCTACACCATCAAGGGCATGGGTCTGCCGCTGGCCGGACACAAGGACAATCACGCAGGACTGATGACGCCCGATCAGATGACGTCGTTCCAATCCTCGCTGAACATTCCGCAAGGGGCCGAATGGGAGCCTTTCTCCGGGCTGGAAACGAACGCGGACGAGCTTCGCGCCGTCTTGGATAAAGCGGTGCAGGCCACGCGCCGCCCGGCAAAGCGACCCGCCAAGCCCGTACAGATCGGGCACATCGAGCCTCCGGCTGCCGACAAGATTTCCACGCAAGTCGCCTTCGGCCGGATTATGAACGATCTGGGAAAAAGCAAGGATGAGGCCGCCGCGCGAATTGTCACCACCTCGCCGGACGTAACGGTTTCCACCAACCTGGGCGGCTGGGTCAATCAGCGCAAACTGTTTTACCGCAAACGCCAACCCGATGTTTTCCGCATTGAAGGAGTTCCCTCGCCGCAGCGCTGGGGGCGCTGGCCCGAAGGCCAGCACATCGAACTGGGTATCGCCGAGAACAACCTGTTCTTGCTGTTGGCGGCACTGGGCATTTCCGACAAGTTGTTCGGCGTGCGCCTGCTGCCCGTGGGCGCGCTCTATGATCCCTTCATCGCGCGCGGCCTCGATGCCCTCAACTACGGCTGCTACACCGGCGCGCGTTTCATGATTGTCGGCACGCCTTCCGGTATATCGCTGTCCCCGGAAGGAGGAGCGCACCAGTCCGTCACCACACCTTTGATCGGCCTGGGGCAGGACGGTCTGACGGCCTTTGAACCGGCCTTCGCCGATGAACTCGCCACCATTATGGAATGGGGGTTCCGGCACATGCAGGCCGACGACGGCGGCGCTGTTTATCTGCGCCTGTCAACCCACGCCATCACCCAGACCAAACGCCCGGTGACGCCCGATTTGCGCGACCAAATTTTGTCCGGCGGCTATTGGCTGCGCGAGCCCGCACCCGGCGCGGAACTGGCCATCGTCTATTCCGGCGTTGTCGCGGCGGAAGCCATCGAAGCCTTTGATCGCATCGCCGAGGACATCCCCGGCGCGGGCCTGCTGGCGGTCACGTCCGCCGACCGCCTTCACGCCGACTGGATCGCTTCGATGCGCGACCGGTCCGGCCCATCGCGTATCCAACGGCTGCTCCGTCCGCTGGCGCACGACGCGGCGCTGGTCACGGTTTTGGACGGACACCCGGCCACCCTTGAATGGCTTGGCGCGGTGGGAAGCCGGCGCGTTCATCCGCTGGGTGTCGATCACTTCGGTCAATCTGGCAGCATCGCCGATCTTTACCGCGCTTACGGGATCGACGCCGAGGCCATCGTGAACGCTGCCGCCACCGGATGCTTGCAACGCCTACGCCCGGTGGCATAAAGAAGGGAGGCAAATAATAAACAGTGGGAGACTGGACGAATGAAACCCGTGGTGCTCGTGACCCGCAAGCTTCCGGACGCCGTCGAGGCGCGGCTGAGCCGCGACTATGACGCCAAACTGAATCCGGACGACGCTCTTTATACAAGTGACGAAATTATTGAACGCGCCCAGGGCGCCGATGCGATTCTGCCCTGCCATACCGAAAAATTCACCGCAGACGTGATCGCACGGCTGCCCGACAGCGTGCGCGTCATCGCCAATTTTTCGGTCGGTTACGATCATGTTGATACCGAAGCGGCGAAAAAAAAGGGCCTGATCGTTACCAACACGCCCGACGTTTTGTCCGACGCCACGGCGGAATTGACCATCATGTTGATGCTGGGTGCGGCGCGCCGGGCCAGCGAGGGCGAAAAACTGGTTCGCACCCGCCAGTGGAAAGACTGGAGCCCCAGCTTCATGGTCGGCATTCAAATGACCGGCAAACGCCTGGGTATTCTGGGCTTCGGCCGGGTGGGGCGCGTTGTCGCCGCGCGCGCACGCGGGTTCGGCATGGAAATCCATTATAATGATGTGAACCGTGTGGCCGCCGAACTGGAAGAAGGCGCGATCTATCACGAAACGCCCGAAGATCTGCTGCCCCATTGCGATTTCCTGGCCATCCACTGTGTGGCAACGCCGGAAACCACCGGGCTGCTGAACGCCGAGCGGCTAGCCCTGTTGCCCGACGACGCCATCGTCACCAACGCCAGCCGCGGGGTGGTGATCAACGACGAGGCGCTGATCGCGGCGCTGAAATCAAGCAAGGTTGCCGCTGCCGGGTTGGATGTCTTCAACAATGAACCCGACATTCACCCCGAATACCGGGAACTGCCCAACGTCTTCCTGATGCCGCATATCGGCAGCGCCACGCGCGAAACACGCGACGGCATGGGTTTCAGGGCTCTGGACAATCTGGACGCGGTATTTGCGGGAAAAGAGCCCGGAGATCGGGTGGCATAAAATTCCGACCGAAACCGGTCCCGACGGACCGAACCGGAAAAATATCTGACCGCGGGTCGACGTTTGCGTTGGCCTGCGGTTTTTTTTCGCCGCGCGCCATCGCCTAACGTTAACGAAAGAAAGACCTTTTTTGGCGATCTTTCAGATTACGAAAAACTCATAAAAGGGCTTGATGTACCGCCAAAAATGCGGGACTGTGTCCCATGGTGGGTGGATGTCGACTTTATTTTCTACAATCGACAATCACTCGAACGTCGGCCTGAGAGCATAAAAACAGGAGGAAGCCACTGGGCAAAAGAAGGTAGGAAAAATCCAAACCTACATTCTCCAAAATAATGTTGTTGTGTTTCTTGGGACGTAGAATCCAAACTTGCATCAATTTTATCTCGCAACGGGGAGGTGAGACGATGGAGAAGACGAAAGACCAAGTAACGCGCCGTAAATTTCTTAAAGCCGGTGCGGTCGTAGCGGGTAGCGCAGCTGCTGCTGTTGCGATGCCGAATGTCTCGCGTGCGCAAACAGTTGCCCTCAAAATGCAGGGTGCCTGGGGCGCCAACGACATCTTCAATGAATTCGCTGAAGACTATGTGAAGCGCGTTAACGATCTCGGTGGCGGACGGCTGAAAATTGACTATCTGGTTGCCGGCGCTGTCGTTAAGTCATTCCAGGTCATGGATGCCGTCCATCGCGGCGTGCTTGATGCCGGTCACCAAGTGACCGTTTACTGGTATGGCAAAAGCAAGGTTGCTTCGCTGTTTGGTACCGGCCCCGTGTTCGGCCAGAACGCTCACCACATTCTGGGCTGGATTCACTACGGCGGCGGCAAAGAGCTTTATGCCGAACTGATTGCCAAACTCGGCCTCAACACGGTTGGCTTCTTCTGCATGCCCATGCCGACGCAGCCTCTGGGTTGGTTCAAGTCTCCGATCAAGACTTCGGCCGACATGAAGGGCCTGAAGTATCGCACCGTTGGCCTGGCCGCCGACCTTTATCAGGAAATGGGTGTTAAAGTGACCCAGCTTCCTGGCGGCGAAATCGTACCGGCCCTCGAAAAAGGTGTGATCGAGGCGTTCGAGTACAACAACCCGACTTCGGACGGTCGCTTCGGCGCCGCCGACGTTTCCAAGACCTACATGATGGGCAGCTACCATCAGGCCGCTGAATTCTTCGAGATCATCTTCAACAAAGACAAGTACGGCGCACTTGCTCCGGAACAGCAGAAGATCCTCGAATATTCCGCGGAAGCCGCGTCCACCAATAACTTCTCGAAGGCTCTGGACAACTACTCCAAGGACCTTCAGGTACTTAAAGGCAAGGGCGTTAAGGTCTACAGGACACCGAAGGGCGTCTTCGAAGACCAGCTCACGGCTTGGGACACGGTTCTTGCACGTCTTGAAAAAGACGGCTTCTTCGCGAAGGTCGTGAAATCGCAGAAAGAATGGTCGCATCGGGTTGCGTACTACGAACTGCTCAACTCGGCCGACTACAAGACGGCTTTTGATCACTACTTCCCGGGCGAACTGGGATTCTAGGTCGATAAGCTGACTTGTTTGTTACCAGTACAGGGAATTGGGGTGACGCCGGCTGGCGTCACCCCGTCCTTACACCCGGCACTCCTCATCTCTTTTCCTAGAGAACGACAATGAAACAATTATTAGACTTCATCGAGGGCATCACCGTATGGACCGGAAAAAGTTTCGGTTGGTGCATCCTCATTCTCGCCCTTGCCACCACCTACGAGGTGATCGTGCGCTACGCGTTTCGCGATCCCACGGCATGGGCTTTCGACATCAGTTACATAATGTATGGCGCCATGTTCATGATGGCCGGCGCGTATACGCTTTCGC
>JADHSV010000002.1 GCA_016776725.1 Rhodospirillales bacterium | reverse complement strand
AAAGATGAAACTGGGCGCCATGGCGGGAATGATCGCGCCCTATCCGACGCTGAGCGAGATCAACAAACGGGCGGCGGGAAGCTTTTTCACACCGTCGCTGTTTGGCGGGCGCACGAAAAAGCTGGTTCGCTTTCTCGCCCGATTCGGTTAGATTTTTTGCATGGCGCAGCCGCAACCTCCGCAATCATCGACAGGTGTCAGCCTTTCGGCGCGCCTGTTGCTGCTGACGGCCGTGTTTGTGATGATCGCGGAATTTCTTATCTATGCGCCTTCCATCTCGCGCTTCCGCAAGGTCTATCTTGAAAATGTCATCGCCGAATCGCACCTGGCGGCCCTGGCCCTGGAAGCCACGGCGGACGCCATGGTCAGCGAGGATCTGGAAAACGAGCTTCTGTTACACGCCGGGGCTTACGCCATCGTGCTCAAGCGCGCCGAGTTGCGCTTGCTGGCGCTAAGCAAGGATATGCCGCCCAAGGTAGACCGGACTTTGGATCTGCGTGACGTTTCGACCGCTTATTGGCTTCCCGCCGCCTTCGATAGCCTGTTTCAGGACGAAAACCGGGTGCTGCGGGTCATCGCGCATTCGCCCAAGGACGCGAATGTAACGGTCGAAGTGGTCATCGACGAGACGCCGCTACGCAAAGCCATGTACGGCTACTCGACACGAATTCTGCAGCTTTCCGTGGTTATTTCGCTGATTACCGGGGGCGCGGTTTTTTTCAGCCTGCAATGGCTTTTGGTGCGCCCCATACGCCGCGTCATGCGAAGCATGGGCTCGTTTCAGGAGGACCCCGAGGACGAGGCGCGGATTATCGTTCCCGGCGAAAGGCTGGATGAAATCGGCGAGGCTGAGCGGCAGTTGGCAATCATGCAGCGCGATATCCGCGCCGCCCTTCACCAGAAATCCCGACTGGCGACCCTGGGCGCGGCGGTGGCCAAGATCAATCACGACCTGCGCAACAGTCTTGCCGTCGCCATGCTGGTTTCCGACCGGTTGGCCAATATTGCCGATCCCGAGGTTCAGAAAGTAGCGCCGCGCCTGTTCGGCGCCATAGACCGCGCCGTGCATTTGTGCAGCCAGACCCTCAGTTTCGTCGGCGATGGCACGCCCAAAGTCCACCGTTCGCTGATCAATCTTCATGCCCTGGCGCTGGAAGTCGAGGATATGCTGAAGATGTTTTGCGAGGGGGATCCGAAGCATCGGGCCGTCTGTGAACTGGAGTGGCGAAACCGGATCGATCCGGAAATCGAGATCGAGGCCGATAATAACCAGCTTATCCGGGTCATTGAAAACCTGGCCCGGAACTCGGCCCAGGCCGGGGCCACGGAATTTTGTCTGGACGCCCGCATCGAAGGAGAGCGAATCGCCATCGATATCTCCGACAATGGCCCGGGATTTCCCCCCGACGCGAAAAAAAATCTGTTCCAGCCCTTTAGCGGATCGTCGGGCAGAAGCGGAACGGGCCTTGGGCTGGTCATTGTGCGCGATGTCGTTCGCGCCCACGACGGCGATATTGAATTGGCCAGATCGGACGAAAACGGCGTCGTCTTTCGTATAGAACTGCCGATTGGTAACACTTCGTAACGGGCGCGTACGTCTGAAACATTCGGTTACAAAAACCACTGTTCGGCGAAATCAACCTGAAATACACGCGTGTTTAAAGTCTCCCCAATGAACACCCGGGGGACGATGCGGCTGAATTCATCAGGCCGCGCCCCCTCTCATTCGGAGAGGAATTATGGATAAGAAGAACCTGAACGTACGCTCGTTGATGACGTTTTTCGTCGCGGCGTCTTTTCTGGCCTGCATTATTACCGGCATCGTTATTTTCATCACGCCGCAGGGCCGCATTGCCAATTGGGTCGACTGGGAACTGCTGGGCCTGCTCAAGGAAGACTGGGCCAACATCCATATCGTCTTCTCGGTGTTGTTTATCATTGCCGGAATCATCCACCTTTATCCTTACAACTGGCCGACCTTCAAAGCCTTCCTCGCCAGGCGCGAGAACGGACGGCTCAACATGAAGAAGCCGCGCAAGGAAGTGATCTTCGCGCTCCTTCTGGCGGGCGTGCTGATTACCGGCGCCGTGACCAAGGCCCCGCCGTTCTCGTACCTCTTCGACTTCAACGCCTGGGCCAAGGAAGCCTGGGTGGTGAGCGACGATTTCCAGCCGCCCTTCGGCCACGCCGAGGAAGTGGCGCTGGCCAGCTTTTCCAAGAAAATGAACATGGATCTGAAAAAGGCCGTCGCCGAGTTGCGCTCGCACGGGCTGAAGTTCGAAGGTCCGCGCCAGAGCCTGGGCGAGATCGCCAAGCTGAACGGCATGAGCGCCATGGACGTTTACATGCGCATCAAGAAGTTTGAGAAGCAGCCCGAAGCGGTTGCGGCGTCCGCCTACACCGCCGAACTGGTTGAAGAGCGCTTCAACGGAACGGGTGTCGGCAAAAAGACGCTGACCCAACTCTGCGAAAAAATCGGCTTCCCCATGGACAAGGCCAAAAAGCGGCTTTCCAAGGCAGGCGTTGAAGCCACCGGCACGGAAACCATGAAGGATTTGGCCAACAAGCTGAAGGTCACACCCATCGACATTCTCAAACTTGTTCTCGTCAAATCGTAACTGCTAAAGTGACCCCATGCCGACATGGGACACCGCACAGTATCTGAAATTTGGTAACGAACGCACACGTCCCGCCCAGGATCTCCTGGGCGGGATCGCGCTTGAGGCGCCGGATCGGGTTTTCGATCTGGGTTGCGGCGCGGGCAACGTTACCGCCCTGTTGGCGGCACGCTGGCCGCAGGCGCGCATAACCGGCGTGGATTCGTCGGCCGACATGCTGGCCAAGGCGCGCGGGCAGGGCGCGAACAATATCGAGTGGCCAAATATCGAATGGATCCGGGCCGATCTCAATTCCTGGGTCGCGCAGCAACCGGCCGACCTCTTGTATTCCAACGCCGCCCTTCAATGGCTTGGAGACCATGCCACGCTTTTTCCCCGCCTGATGGAAATGCTGGCGCCGGGCGGCGTGCTGGCCGTACAGATGCCGCGCAACCACGCCGAACCGTCGCACACCTGCATGTTTGACGCCATCAGGTGCGGTCCGTGGGCGGCCAAATTCCCAACCGAACGCCCGCCATCGCCGGTGGCCTCGCCCGAATTCTACTATTCAATTCTGGCCCCGGTGGCCGGGCGGGTCACCATTTGGGAAACCATCTACCATCAGGTGCTGGAAGGGGAAAATCCGGTTGTCGAGTTTACCAGGGGAACGGCGTTGCGCCCCATTCTGGAAAAACTGGAGAACAGCGAACGGGGGCGTTTTCTTGACGAATACTCGGCGCGCATCGCCGCCGCCTATCCGCGGCGCGATGACGGCAAAACGTTGTTTCCCTTTCGCCGGTTATTTATTGTCGCAATTGGCTAATTTATCTTTATCCCACTGGTATTTCCTTTTCCTTGGCGCTATTTTTGCCGCTGAAATCTTTGTCTGGAGACGTTTATGCGCCTTCTTGCGCGCTTTTTTTTGCTCTTGTTGGTGCTGGTCCCGTCGGCGGGGATAGCTGCGCCTGACGCCGAGTTGTGGGGCCACTGGGTAACCAACGATCCCAAATCCACGCGCAGTGTCGATCACAAGGCCTGGGACGATTTCCTTGAAGCCTACGTGGTGGAGGAAAAAGACGGCATCAATCGGGTTGCTTACGGCTTTGTCAGCAAGGAAGATCGCGCCGCCCTGCAATCCTATATCGAGCGCCTTGAAAGCGTGCCGGTGACGGAACTAACCCGCGCAGACCAGCTGGCGTTCTGGATCAACCTTTATAACGCCTTGACCGTCCGCGTCGTTTTGGAACACTTCCCCGTTGCTTCCATCCGCGATATCGACATCTCGCCGGGCCTGATAAGCGACGGCCCATGGGGAAAAAAACTGGCCCGCGTTGAAGGTGAAGACATCAGTCTTGACGATATAGAACACCGGATTTTACGGCCCATCTGGAAAGACCCGCGCATCCACTATGCGCTGAATTGTGCGGCCCTCGGTTGCCCCAATCTGGCAACAAAGGCCTATACCGCGCAAATGTCCGACAAGATGCTGACCCGTGCGGCGCGCAAATTCATCAACGATCCGCGCGGCGCAAACGTGGAAGATGGCCGCCTGACGGTTTCGGGCATCTACAAGTGGTACAAGGCCGATTTCGGCGGCACCGACGAAACGGTGATCGCCCACATCAAGCGCTTCGCCGAAGGAGGGCTGGAAAGCGCCCTGGCCAAAATCAAACAAATCGACGCCTACGCCTACGACTGGTCCCTGAACGCCGCCAACTGATTCCAGCACCATTACGTGACCGATATTACGTGACAGTATACTAAATTATAAAATAATTTAGTATACTGTCACGTAATATCGAAGCCCCGCCTTTTCGCGGCCACAAAAAGAAGATAGACAGGTTTTATGAACTTGTTTCGCGCCATTGCCGCTATTGGCTCGGTGACCATGGTCAGCCGGGTTTTCGGGTTTATTCGCGATATTCTGATTGCGGCGGTGTTGGGCGCGAGCACGTCGGCCGATTGCTTTTTTGTCGCCTTCCGGCTGCCCAATCTGTTCAGGCGGCTGTTTGCCGAGGGCGCTTTTTCGGCGGCCTTCGTGCCCATATTCGCGGGGCTTCTGGAAACCGACGGGCGGGATAAGGCCAAGGAGTTCGCCGATCAGGCGTTTTCCGTGCTGGTCCTGGCGCTGATCGTTTTCACGGCACTTTTCGAGCTGGCCATGCCGCTGGTTATGTATGGCCTGGCGCCGGGGTTCGACGAGGTTCCGGGCAAAATGGAGCTGGCCACCGAGCTGTCGCGCATTACGTTCCCTTATCTTTTGTTCATTTCACTGGTGTCGCTGCAATCGGGGGTCCTGAACTCGCTGGGTCGCTTTTCCGCCGCCGCCGCCACGCCGGTGCTGCTGAATTTGACCCTGATCACGGCCATCCTGACCCTGCCCGCGTTTTTGGAAACGCCGGGCCACGCCCTGGCCTGGGGGGTGGCGGCAGCCGGTCTTTTTCAGTTGGCGTGGCTGGCCTTGCATTGCCGCCGCGAAGGCCTGCCGGTGCGGCTGGTGCGCCCGCGTCTCAGCCCCAAGGTGCGGCTTTTGGGGCGGCGCATCGTGCCCGTGGTGTTCGGCGCCAGCCTTTATCAGATCAATCTTCTGATCGGCACCATTCTGGCTTCGTTGCTGTCGGAAGGCGCGGTTTCTTATCTTTATTACGCCGATCGCGTGACCCAGCTTCCGCTGGGCGTGGTCGGCATTGCCGTGGGAACGGCGCTGCTGCCCATGCTGTCGCGGCAGATCAAGGCGGGTGACGGACCGGGCGCTTTGCACAGCCAGAACCGGGGCCTTGAATTTGCCTTGCTTTTGACCCTGCCCGCGGCCGTCGCCCTGATGGTTATCGCCGAGCCCATCATTTCCGTGCTTTTCGAGCGTGGCCGGTTCGACGCCGCCGACTCGCTGGCCACGGCGCACGCGCTGGCGGCCTTTTCGGTGGGCCTTCCGGCCTATGTGCTCATTCGCGTGCTGGCGCCGGGTTTCTTTGCCCGCGAGGACACCGTGACCCCGGTGCGCATCGCGGCGGTCGCCATGGTGGCCAACGTCGTGCTCAACGTCATCCTCATGCAGGTTTGGGCCCATGTGGGGATTGCGCTGGCATCGTCGGTGGCGGCATGGATCAATGCGGGTCTTTTGTGGATCATCCTCAGGCGTCGCGGTTTTCTGGTTCTCGATGCCAGAGTGGCCGCAAGGCTGCCGCGCATTCTCCTGGCGGCCTGCCTGATGGCGGGCGTTCTGGCGGGCGGCCAATACTTGCTGGACGGCCTTCTCGGCGGAGCTACGCATGAGCGAATCGCCGCGCTGGCGCTTCTGGTAACGACGGGTCTGGCGGCCTTTGGCGGCTTCGCCCGATTGACCGGCGCGTTCGCATTTTCAGACATTCGAGCGCTACGCCGCGACGGTTCGGCTTGATTCTCGGGCCACAAAGGGCCATAACACCGCCCGCCTTCGATGCACTTAAAAAGAAATTAGACGATGAACCGTATTTTTTCGGGCGTACAGCCCACCGGAAACCTCCATCTCGGCAATTATCTGGGTGCGATTCGCAACTGGGTGCGCCTGCAGAATGACTTCGAGTGCCTGTTCTGCGTGGTCGATATGCATGCGATCACCATCTGGCAGAACCCGAAGGAACTTTCCGCCAGCATCCGCGAAGTGACCGCCGGGCTGATCGCCGCCGGACTGGACCCGGAAAAAAACATCATGTTCAACCAAAGCCAGGTTTCGGGGCATGCCGAACTGGCCTGGATTTTCAACTGCGTGGCACGGCTGGGCTGGCTCAACCGCATGACCCAGTTCAAGGAAAAGGCCGGAAAGCACCGTGAAAACGCGTCGGTGGGCCTGTACGCGTACCCGAACCTGATGGCCGCCGACATCCTGCTTTACAAGGCGACCCACGTTCCCGTCGGTGAAGACCAGAAGCAGCATCTGGAACTGACCCGCGACATCGCCCAGAAATTCAACCACGACACCGGGACCAGCTTTTTCCCCGATGTGGAACCGTTGATCTTCGATACGGCGGCCCGCATCATGAGCCTGCGCGACGGCAATAATAAGATGAGCAAGTCCGACACCTCGGACATGACGCGCATCAACATGACCGACGACGCCGACATGATCGCCAAGAAAATCCGCAAGGCGCGTACCGATCCCGAACCGCTGCCGGCGACGTTGAAGGAATTTGAAGGCCGGGCCGAAGCGGAAAACCTGATGGGCATCTACGCCGCCCTTTCCGACATGACCCTGGACGAGGTTTGCGCCAAGTTCGGCGGCGGCCAGTTCTCGACCTTCAAGAAGGATCTGGCCGACCTGGCAGTTAACGTGCTGGACCCCATCCAGACGCGCATGCGCGAGTTGATGGATGATCAGGCCAGCATCGACGCCGTGTTGCGCGATGGGGCCGAGCGCGCGCGCGCCATGTCCGCACCCATTTTGAAAGAGATTCACGAAATTCTCGGATTTGTTCGACCCTGAGCCGTTGAAAGGGTATTTTGCACGTAACGGCGCTTGACCCAGCCCGTTCACAAGCCCATTTGATGAGCAACTTCGCCGTAAAGGTATCAAGAGGACCGAAATGTTCATTCAGACTGAAGCCACGCCTAATCCCGCGACGCTCAAGTTCCTGCCCGGCCGCGAGGTCATGGCAAGCGGCACGGCTAACTTCACCGCCATCGAAGAGGCCGCGAATTCGCCGCTGGCCCAAAGCCTGTTTGCGCTCGATGGCGTGACCGGCGTGTTCCTGGGGACGGATTTCGTCACCGTGACCAAGGCCGAAGACAAGGATTGGGACGGCATGAAGCCGCTGATCCTGAGTGCCGTCATGGACCACTTCAATTCGGGTGCGCCCGTAATTGAAGGCGAAAGCGCAGAAGCGGGCGAGGACGAGGACGACGAAACCATCACCCAGATCAAAGAACTTCTGGATACCCGGGTACGGCCCGCCGTGGCTCAGGACGGCGGCGACATCGTCTTCCGCCGCTTCCAGAACGGTATCGTGTATCTGCACATGCAGGGCGCATGCGCCGGTTGCCCAAGTTCCACGGCAACGTTGAAGCACGGCATTGAAAACATGCTGCGCTACTACATTCCCGAAGTGATGGAGGTTCGCGCCGTCGACTAAGGGGTATTCTTGGGAGTTTCTCCCGGAGGGTTTTCCCGACTTTTGACCCTGTGGAAAAAAACGACTCGCTTGCGACGCCGGAACTTGCTTAGTATTTTCCGGCCGTCGGGGGGCGGAGGGACGTGTTGTGTCCGCGCATGGATACGGGAAGATCATGCGAAAAGACAAACAAACAAAATAGCCGTAGCAGCTTTTGAGGGGTAACCGGGCAAACCCGGTAGTCCAGAGTATGAAAAAATTTGATTATTGCGCCTTGGGGCTCATGGGAGTCCTGGTAATAGGCTTGATCAGCAGCGCCGTGCGTTCGCCGATCGCCGGAGTAACGTTAGCACCGCGGGCCGCGCTCGATGGCAGCGCGTGGGCTCCGATCGCGCCGCGCCTGGCGGCATTGCCCGTGCCGGACGCAGGCGCAATCGTGCCCGTATCAGCCGTTGTGCCGTCCGCCAAACCGTTGATCCCGACGGTTAAAATCGTCTCCACCCAGTTTGCCCTAATCGGTTACGACCTGGGTGCGGTGCTCAAAGGCGAAGGCCGGGTGCCGCGGGTTCTGCTGGCCAGCATTCCGACCGATATCAAGGACATTCGCGAAACCAAGGTTCGCAAGTCGATCTTTTTCAGGACCGTCCTGCCCCTGGTTCTTCAGGTCAATGAGGAAATCGCGGCGGACCGCGAGCGCCTTTGGAAAATCCGCGTAAATCGGGCACTGGGCAACAGAACCGGCGCCATCGACCGTTTGTGGCTTTCCATGGTCAGCGAAAAATATTCGGTCGAGCGTGGCGATCTGGACGAGCTGTTTGCCCGCATCGACGTCGTTCCGCCGTCCCTGGCTTTGGCCCAGGCCGCCGAGGAAAGCGGTTGGGGAACGTCCCGGTTTGTGCGCGAAGGCAACGCCATTTTCGGCCAATGGACCTTTAAAAAGGCCCAGAGCCTGAAACCAAAGGACCGTGACGCCGGTAAAACGCATCGCGTTCGCGCCTTCGACAGCCTGCTCGATTCGGTTCGCGCCTATGTACGCAACCTCAATACCCATCGGGCTTACCGGGAATTCCGCAAGGAACGCGCCGCCATGCGCCGCGACGGCAAACCCGTGAACGGCGTGGAACTGGCGAAAACGCTTACGTCCTATTCCGAACGCGGACAGGATTATGTGACGACGTTGCGCCGCATCATGGGCGTCAACACCCTTCACAAACTGGACAGCGCGCGCCTGCGCGACGAACCATCGATTTAGAAATTTTTTTCGGCATGGCGCGCCTCGCGCCATGCGATCTTGCTGGAAATCTTCACCGAATCGGGCGCCGGCACCCTGATCGTGCCGGAAAAAACCGATCAGGCCTTTATCGCCATCTGGCGGAAGAATTCCAATTGCCAGGTTATTTCTTCCTCGGTCAGCGGGTATTCGCCCGGTTTCTTGGATATGAGGATTTTGGCGGGTGATATCCGGCAAAGGCTGATCTGCAACTGCGGCAGTGCGTGATCCGGAATTTCGGCACGCGACGCCAGCGCCACAATACCCTTGGCGTTTTGCATGGAGACAACGCTTTTGGCGACACCATGCGGAACGCCGGCTTTAACCGCAAGGGCGGCGGTGACGAACTCTTCCTCGCCGCAGGCAAGGGCTTCCATGATCACGGCAGGGTCCAACTGGCCGTAACCCTGCAGGGTTTCAGCCGCTTCCTGCGCCGATGCGCTATCGTCCAAAATTCCTTTCCACAAAGAGCCGTCGGCGCCGTCGCCACTGACCTGCGGCGCCGCTCCATTTTCCAGTTGTTCCTGATGATCGCGCAAGCGTTGGCTGACTTCCTCGCGAAGTGCGGAAATCGTTTCGGCGGAAAGATCCGCTCGTTTAATCAAGGTTTCCAGCAGGTTGTCGGCAACGAACCGGGCGATTCGCATGGCCGCGTTCCCGGAAAGTCCGGGCCGGTGCACGAGCGGTGCGTGCCAGGGTTCGACCTGCGGCGCCCTGCTGATGATCCAATCCAGCGTATCTTCGCGGATCTGAGCGGACGGGTTCGTCAAAAGAACGCCCACGGCTTCGATATCTCCGGTTCTCGCCACGGCGTCGGAAACGCTGTCGCCCAGGTGGGCGCGCCTGGCGATTGCCGAAAGGGCGCTTGGCTCCGGGGTCTCCGACAGAATGTCAAGCAGGTCCCCATCCGTGAGGACCGGCGAATTCTCGAGGATCGGCGCTGAAACGGCGATCTCGGCGTCACGGGCCAGTCGGTTGACGATGTCGGGTGGTACATGAGCGACGTTTTGCAGCGCCTCGGCAATGATCCGTCGAACAATGGTAACCTGATCGCGGGTCAGAATAGCCAGGGCATCATAGGCAAGGTGCCCAAGATTCTTCGCCTCTTCCGGGGTCAACTCCGGAATGATCCCACCGATTTTAGTGGCCAGAAGGGCGCGCACCGACTCGTCCGAATCCTTGGCCAGTTCAAGGTCCGCGCGGCGTGGCGTCGCCTGATTTGCGGCAATTTCCCGGCGCACGTCCGCAGACCGGTCATCGACGAGAAAATAAAGAATCTCGGGCATGATGTCGGTGCGAGCGGCCAAGGCCCGGCGGACTTCCGGATCCTTATCACCTGCCAAGCGTTTGGCGTCGTCGTATGAAATTCGACCTTGGTCGGACACCTTGCATCTGTGCGGCGTTTTGCGCGCCTCACACTCCCTTGCTATACATCACGCCCTTATAAAGGGTGCTATTTATTAGCTGGCAGGGGTGCTAATTCAAAGCCCCCTTTTCCGCCTCGTTTTACCGAATACATGGCAATGTCGGCCCGAGCGAGCAGTTCGTCGAGAGTTTCCGAGAGTTTTGGGTCATAGATGGCGACACCGGCGGACAGACCCAGTGACGCTTCCAGCCCTTCTGAAAATCTCGCCAGCTTCGCGCTCGCGCCAATCAGGCGCGCGGCACGATCGCGTGCCAACCCGGCGGACATGCCATCCAGCCACATGACAAATTCGTCGCCGCCGAGACGCGCGATCAAATCACCGGGGCGGGAATGTTCAAGCAGCAGATCGCGGGCGGCGATCAGGGCTTCATCGCCTCGGCTGTGTCCAAACTCGTCATTAACCTGTTTGAAATTGTCCAGATCCACGTAAAAAAGGGCTGCCGTATTCTCGCCCCTTGCAAGGCGTTTCAGGCGCCGCGGCATTTCGTCTTCATAGAAGGCGCGCCGATTGAGCAAGCCGGTCAGGGCGTCGGTGCGCGACAGGCGGACGATACGTTCGTGGTTGTTTATCTGTTCGATGGCGATCCCCAGCTGATCGGCCACGTCACCTATTAAAAGGCGCTCGTCCTCGGCCCACTCGCCAAGGCTTGTCGATTTCCAAATGCACACGCCGCCGTTAATCGCGGTGCGATAATTGGTCACCGCGCCAAGTGCACGCCACGGTCCGACTTCACGTTCAAAAACGCCATCCGTCTGTTCAATATTCTCCATTTCCCGTTCAAATTCGGGAAATTCCTCAACCTCGCCGAATTCGGCGGCGGGCTTGAATTCACCCGACGGCGTTGCCCGAAAAACGCGGCAACCGGCGGCGGCCAGCGCCCGGCTGGCGGCGGCGGCGGCGGCGGCCAGCATGTCTTGCGGTTCGACTTCGTTGCGGATGGCGCGGATGATGTAATGAAGAATTTGTTCTCGGTGGCGGGCCCGCATGAGCGCGGCTTCGCGTTCGCGTTCGCGCGTGATATCACGGCAAACACCGCGGGCGCCCAGCCAAAGCCCGTCCTTGCCGAACAGCGGTCGCGACGACACCGCGACACAGGCAAGTGTTTCATCCGGGCGGCGCATCCACAGTTCGACATCGTCAATAGGCTGGTCGCTGATAAACGGAAGAGGGCGATAGGCGGCGGCATCGATCACCAAATCGTGCGGATGACGGCCGATGATTTCGTCGGCCGCATAGCCCAGGGCGTTTTTGGCCGATACGAAGACAAACTCACCGTCCGGTCCCACCTCCCAGGCGAAATCACTGGAAATGTCCACCAGATCGCGATAACGCTGCCGCGATTCGATCAATGCCGGCTCAAGATTCTTCTCCAGCGTGACGTCGCGGGTCAAAATCAGAAAAGAATCGGCCGCCGCCAAAGGGACGACGGTGACCTCGAGTTGAAGCCTGCCCTCGCCAAGTGGGACCTCAATACTCCGGTTCACGATGACGTGGGCCGTTCCCGCCGCCTCGATCATGGCGGAGACTTCGTCCGAACGCCCGTCCGTTAGCATCGGCGCCATATCCACGCCGCGTTCATTGGCGGCGACAACCGAGGAATCCTTGGCGACCACGATGGCCGCGCCGGGATAACCTTCCAGCCAATGTTCTTCATACGGGACGGGTCCCCGCGAATGGGTTTCTTCAGATTTCATAATCGGCGCCTGCGGAACACATCTCCCATGGGTAGAGGGTCGAAATCCTTGATGTTCGGCGAGGGTTGTCCGAACAGGAAGCCCTGCACGTAATTGACGCCACAGTCCCTGACGAAAATCAACCCCTCTTCCTTGTCGATCATCTCGGCGATAGTCTCGACGGCAAGGCTTTTGCACAGGGACGCCATGGCGGTCAGGAAGGCCCGGCCCTTGGGTCCGGACTGGGCGTTGCGAATGGCGCTGCCGTCCAGTTTGACCACATCCACCTCAAGCGCGCTCATATACTGGAAACTGGCCGATCCCGCGCCGAAGTCATCAAGGCAGACGTGGTGTCCGCTTTTGCGCAGGCCCTGAATGAAGACGTTCGCCGCATCAAGATCGGCCATGCGCGACGATTCCGTAATCTCGAACATCAGTTTGTCTTCGACCCAGGGATTATCGCGTAGCAATTTATGTAGCGACGATACATAGGCCTCGTTGCCGACCGAGTGACCCGAGATATTCACGGCGATTTTGTAGCGGCTTGTGTTGCGCGGCCATTTCCCGAGCCATTCCACGGCCTTGCCCGCGACCGCCAGATCAAACTCGCCGATCAGTCCGGTTTCTTCGGCGAACGTTATATAGCGATACGGCGACTCGTTTTTGCCGCCGCTGTGAAAACGGGTCAAAGCTTCATAATGGTGGATTTGGCCATCCCGCGAGCCGATGATCGGCTGGAAAGCCAAATCGAAGGCGCCGTCGGCAACAACCTTCTTAAACCCCTCTACGGAAGCGGCGGCTTCGCTCATCAGCGAGGAAAGGTTGGTTGTCAGGCTTTTGATGGTGAAGGCGCCGCCCTCGGCTTCCTGAAAACGGTTGACCACGTAAATAAGGCTTTTCGCCAAATCCTCTTCGCTGATTTCGGCATCGTCGACGTCGACCGTCGCTGTCTGGATGGACACGCCTTCGCCCGTCGGGTCGGCGTCACGCGACATGGTTTCGATTTCGCGCTCAAAATCGGAAATATCCAGACTGGCATCGTGAACAAGACTGTAACTTTCCGGCCCGATGCGTGCCGCCGCGTCGCCATCGACCGAGTGGGCGCGTAAACTGGCGCCGACGGTTTTCATCAACGATTGTTCGGAGGCTTCGTCAAGGCGCTCGCGCAGGTTTGAAAGATCCTCCATCGAAACAACGGTCATCTTTACGTCTTCACCGGCGGCCTGACGCTTTTTCATGCGATGGGCGGCAACCTCGGCAAAGGCGTCACCGTCGATCAGGCCGGTTTCCCCGTCCCTCGCCACACCGGCATCGGCGGACGCACCCATGCGGGCGGCCATGAAGAAATGGTTGCTCAGGTCGTCCAGGCGGTAGCCCGCCAGCGCCATCGGGGGCGTTGGACCGTGTATGCCGTGAAAGCGAACCTGCACACCGTCAATTCGTCCGAACTGTTCCGTTATTTTCAGCAGGTGACGGATCATATGGCGATCAACATCGGCGACGATGCTGTCGATATGAAGGCCCGTAATGTCTTTCGATGATTTGCCGAGAATGGGAAGCGTGGTGCCGCCGACGAAGACGATTTTGCCGTCCTTATCCAGCTCCATAAGGATATCCGCCCAGCAAAACGCCAGAGCGACAAAGCGGTCGCGCTCCGCCTTTAACCGCGCGACGGTCGCCGGATCAATGCTTCCGCCTTGTACTTCAACCACCATTCACCCCATCCCGTGGTGGTAAAAACCTAGCACATGCTCCGCTTGGTCGCTTATATTTATTTTGTCACCGACGGCCTTCAGTCACACACGGAAATATTGGATGGAAATAAATCGATTAATTCCCAAAAGCGCTCTGGCCCATGCCGAAACATGGCTTTTTGACCTCGACAACACGCTTTATCCGGCCGTCGATAACCTGTTCATACAGGTGAGCGAGCGCATTCGCGACTTCATCGCGGAACACCTCAAAATGGACAAGGACCACGCGTATCGCCTTCAGAAAGAGTATTTTCATCAATACGGCACATCCCTGCGCGGCCTGATGATCCGCCATGATGTGGACCCGAAGCCGTATCTTGACTATGTCCACGACATCGATATTTCGGGTGTTGCGCCCAATCCCAGGCTGGATGCGGCGCTTGACGGCTTTGACGGACGGAAACTGATCTTCACCAACGCGTCGAGCGATCACGCGTCGCGCATTCTGGACCGCTTGGGCGTGGCCAGGCATTTCGACGGTATTTTCGATATCTGCGATGCGCAATACGTTCCGAAACCCGAACCCGAACCTTATGACGCGTTGATAGAACGCTACGATCTGCGGCCCGAAACCACGGTGATGGTTGACGATATCGCGCGTAATCTGGCCCCCGCCGCCGAACGCGGAATGACCACCGTTTGGCTTCGCAATGAAACCGAATGGGGGAATACCGGTGCCGGAAACGGCCATATCCACTACATTGCAGAGGATCTGCCGGACTGGCTGGAGAAGGTAAGCGGCTAAGTCTTTACCCTTCCGGTCTTTGTCGAGCCTTGTTATAAACCCCGTGTTTCAGCCATTAACGGGCAGGTCAGAGCGCTACTCTGACCTGCCCCCACTGACGCTACCACATTTAAGTTGAACCTGGGATCGAGGGAGGAGAAGACCGCTTCATGGACCACTTCCAATACCGGGACGGGCAACTGTGTGCCGAAGCCGTGCCGCTGGCCCGTATCGCCGAGGCTGTCGGCACGCCGTTCTACTGCTATTCCACCGCCACCCTGGAACGTCACTACCGCGTTTTCGCCGAAGCCGTCGCCGAGTTGCCGGCCACCGTCTGCTTCGCCGTCAAGGCCAACCCCAACATCGCCGTCATCCGCACACTGGCCCGCCTGGGCGCCGGAGCCGACGTGGTGTCCGGCGGCGAGATGATGAAGGCGCTGGAGGCCGGCGTACCGGCCGAGCGCATCGTCTTTTCCGGTGTCGGCAAGACACGGGGCGAGATGGCCTTAGCACTTAAGGCCGGCATCATGCAGATCAACGTCGAGTCCGAGCCCGAACTCGCCGTCTTAGATCAGGTCGCCCGCGAACTCGGCGTCATCGCGCCCATCGCGGTGCGCGTCAACCCGGATGTCGACGCCAAGACCCACCGCAAGATCACCACCGGCAAAAGCGAGAACAAGTTCGGCATCGACTGGACCTCTGCGCGCGAATTCCATGCCCGCGCCGCAGCGTTTGCGGGCCTGCGCATCGCCGGTCTCTCGGTCCATATCGGCTCGCAGCTGCGCAAGCTTGAACCCTTCCGCGAAGCTTTCGCACGGGTGCGCGAGATGGTCCTCACCCTGCGCGAAGACGGTCATGCCATCGAGACCATCGATTTTGGCGGAGGCCTCGGCATACCCTACGGTGACGACGCCGACGATATGACGTCCCCGGGTCCGCAGGACTACGCCGCCGTGGTCAAGGCGGCCACCGACGACCTCGGCTGCCGCCTGATCTTCGAGCCGGGCCGGGTCATCGTCGGCAACGCCGGCGTTCTGGTGACCCGTGTCCTCTATGTCAAGCACGGCGCGACGCGGCGCTTCGCCATCGTCGACGCCGCCATGAACGACCTGATGCGGCCGGCCCTCTACGATGCCTATCACGCCATCGTGCCCATCACCGAGCCGCCGGCCGGCACCGGCATCGTGGAAACGGACGTGGTCGGACCGGTGTGCGAGACCGGCGACACCTTCGGCGTGAAAAGGCCGCTGCCCGAGGCGGGCGCCGACGAGTTGCTGGCCATCCGTTCGGCGGGCGCCTACGGGGCGTCCATGTCCTCGACCTACAACACCCGGCCGCTCATTCCCGAGGTTCTGGTCAGGGACGACGCCTTCGCCGTGATCCGTCCGCGCCTGAGCGTCGAGGAAATGATCGCCCAGGAAGCCTACCCCGACTGGCTGGGCTAGAGCATGGAACCGCTTCCCTTCGTTAAGATGCACGGCCTCGGCAACGACTTCGTCGTCTTCGACGCCCGTCGCCGCGCGCCGGACCTGAGCGCCGATCAGGTGCGCGCCATCGCCAACCGCCACACCGGCGTCGGCTGCGACCAACTGATCATCATGGAGCCGCCGCGAGATGACGCCGCCGACGTCTTCATGCTTATTCGCAACGCCGACGGCAGCGAGGTCGAAGCCTGCGGCAACGCCACCCGCTGCGTCGCATCGCTGGTCATGAAGGAGCGCGGCGCCGCTGCCGTCGTCATCGAAACCGTGGTCGGCCTGCTGCACGCCACCGCCGGTGAGGGCGACCTGATCACCGTCGACATGGGACCGGTCCGCCTGGACTGGCGGGACATCCCCCTGGCCAAGGCCATGGACACCCTGCACATGGAAATCGAAGAAGGGCCGCTGCGCGATCCCGTCGGCATCAACGTCGGCAATCCGCACGCCGTCTTCTTCGTCGACGATGTGAAATCAATACCGCTGGAAACCGTCGGCCCCCGCGTCGAACATCACCCGCTGTTCCCGGCGCGCATCAACGTCGAAGCCGTCCAGGTCCTCTCACCAACCCGCTTGCGTATGCGGGTATGGGAACGCGGAACCGGCATCACCCAAGCCTGCGGCACCGGCGCCTGCGCAACACTGGTGGCCGCCCACCGACGCGGCCTGACCGAGCGCGCCGCCGACATCATCCTCGACGGCGGAACCCTGCGCATCGAATGGAACGACAAAGACCACGTCCTAATGAGCGGCCCGGCGGCAACCAGCTTCGCTGGCACCCTCGATCCCTCGTTGGTTCCCTGAGATCAGAACACCAGCTTCAGGCGTCCGAGCCGTTCGGCCACTTCGTCGATGATCTTCTTTTCCGCTTGCGGGCCGTCGGCCTCGAAGGTGACCGAGAAGCGCACGTAGGCGCCGGCGTCGTCCCATGGGACGGTGGAGATTTGGGCTTCCATGATCAGGAATTCCGAGAACTGGGCGGCGTTTTCGAAGGTGACGCCTGACGCGGTGCCCTTGGGGCAGGCGACGTAGAGATAGAAGGTCGCCGGCGACTTCTTGATGGAGAAGCCGACGCCGTTCAGTGCCTCAACTAGCAGATCGAAGCGGCGCGAATACTTCTCGCAGATTTGCGTGGTGATCTCGGGGTGGTCCAGCCCGTATATGCCCGCCTTCTGGATGGCGCGGAACTGGCCTGAATCCGTGTTGTCCTTGACGGTTGCGTAGGCCTTCACGATTTTTTTGTTGCCGGTCAGGAAGGCGAGGCGCCATCCGGTCATGTTGTAGGCCTTGGACAGCGAATGCACCTCGACCGCCACGTCTTCGGCGCCTTCCGTCGAAAGGATGCTCATGGGCTTGTGGCCGTCGTAGGTCAGCGCGCCGTAGGCGGCGTCCTGGACGATGACGATGTCGTTCTTATGCGCGAAATCGACCAATTCGCGGAAGAATTCGGCGGTCGCCATCGTACCGGTCGGGTTGTTTGGATAATTGACGTAGATCGCCTTGGCCTTGCCAAGGACGTCCGCCGGGATCGACCCCAGGTCCGGCAGGAACCCGTTTTCTTCGAGCAGCGGCAGCGGATAGACTTCGCCGCCGAGATAGCGGGTGTAGGTCGCCATCACCGGATAGCCGGGCACCGCACTCAGCAGCACGTCGCCCGGATTAATCAGGCACATCGGCAGCATGGCGAAGATCGGCTTGGAGCCCAGGCCGTGGACGATCTGTTCCGCCGGATCGAGCCCGGCGACCCCGTAGACCTTCTCCATATAGCGCGCGGCGGCTTCCTGGAAGGGCGCGATGCCGTTGTCGGCGTAGAAGCGGTTCTCCGCCTTTCCGGCCTCGGCGGCCAGCACTTCGACGATCTTGGGGTCGGCCGGGGCGTCGGGCTCACCCACACCCATGTCGATAATCGGGATATTCGGAAATTTCTTCGCCGCCGCGTCCTTGGCCCGCTTGATCTTCTCGAACTTGTAGATTTCGGTCGACTTGCCGAACTGCCTGCCACCCAGTCTTTCCGCGACGACGATGTCCATTCCCAACCCTTCCCGATGAAAATTCCCAGCGTTTCGGGGGAGCCCCCCCAGCGTTTCGGGGCACCCCCGAAGTCGCTCTCCCTTAACGCATCCGTATTTCGATGTCTACTGGTCACGCGGCGGCCGGGGCTGTATTGTAGCGTTATCGTCAAACAGGTGGACGAGCGCACGCGCTCCAAAACCTCCATCAACGAACTTCTCAGGGAATAAAGCGAACCCGCCTTGTTAAAGGTCACCTTGCCCGAAGTGACACGCGCCCTTTACGGCGCATACCGGCTGGCCCGACTGGACAAGGCCGGAATGGCCTATTTTGAAATTTCGGCCGAAGGTTTCTGGAAATCCTTTTTCGCCGCCGTCATTGTCGCGCCGCTCTATGTGCTGTTTCTTCTGCTGCACTATCAGGCGGGAGATATCAGCGCGCCGTTCGTTCGCTACATTTCCGTTGAGGCGATTTCCTATGTGATCACCTGGGTTTTGTTCCCGCTGGTGATGGCGGGCCTGACGAAGTTTTTGCGGTGCGAGGCGAAGTTCATCGCCTATATCGTCGCCTATAACTGGGCCAGCGTGTGGCAGAACGCTTTTTATCTGCCGATCCAGATACTGATTGCGGCCGGGGTTCTTTCGGCGGAAGCGGGAAGCTCCATCGGCATTGCCGTGCTGATGGCCGTATTATTCTACATCTGGTTTATTACCCGCACGGCCCTTGAAGTGACCGCATCGACCGCTGCGGCCATTGTCGTCATCGACCTGCTTTTGACCGTTCTGGTCAACGGCTTCGCCTTATCCATGATGTAAATAAAAGACCCCGCCTGATCGACGGGGCCAAAAACCAATTTCGGTAGGACGCGGCGGCGCTAAATCGCCGATTCGATCCACTCGACTATCTTGCTTTTGGGAAGCGCGCCGACCTTGGTGGCCGCGACCTGCCCGTCCTTGAACAAGATAAGGGTGGGAATTCCGCGCACGCCATACTGTGACGGCGTACCGGGGTTTTGGTCGATATTGATTTTGGCGACCGTAATCCGATCCCCCATTTCGGTGTCGATTTCCTCCAACGCCGGCGCGATCTGCTTGCACGGCCCACACCATTCGGCCCAGAAATCGAGAAGAACAGGCGTCGATGATTTCAAAACGTCGGCGTCGAACGATGCATCGGTGATGTGTTTCGGCATTTAAACAATCCTGCTGGAAATACAAAAAATCGACGCCGCCAAGCGCCGCGCTTGTCACAGGCAATTTAGAAACTGCCCGGCAAGGCGTCAAGGCGCGTGGTCGTCCAAATTTTCATCCGAGAGCGTCATGGCGTGCGGTCCGTCCGTCCACAACAAAACGCAGCGCACGTCATGGTTCGGATAAATGCGTTTCAAGGCTTCGCGGTAAGCCGCCATCTGCCGCAGATAAATGACGGCAACGCCGCTTTCATCCTTGGGCGGAGGGCGATTGGTCTTGAAATCGACGATGGTAACCGTGCCGGGCGAGATGGCCAGCCGGTCAACCTGCGCCGAGATGATGTGCCCGCCGATCTCGCCGACAATGGGCACCTCGGCGCGGCTGTCGGGGCCGAAGAAGCCCGCAAAATCAGGATGATCAAGGATCGCCAGCGTTTCGGCGGCGATTTCTTCCACCGCACTCGCATCAAGACCATGAACGGCGCGCGCCAAATAATTTTTTGCGGCGCGCTCGCGGGTCTCGGGCGCAAGGTCGGGCAGGGTTTGCAGCAGCGCATGGACCAGGCGGCCCCGCTTGAACCGATGCCCGTCATCCACGCCCAGGGGCGAGCGCACCGGCGGATCATCATCACTTGGCCGCGACGGGGCCAGGGGGCGCGTGGGCGTGGGTTCAAGAGGCGCGTCTCGTTCGGCCCAGGTTGGAAGCTCTTCGGCTTCGCGCCGGGCCTGGGTCTTATCGCTCCTGCTATCGGCATCGGCCGATTGCGCCGCGCTGATACGCAGGGCGGGTTCGCCAAAACCCAGATCAATTTCATCGGCGCTGCCGAGCATGGCCGTTTCCATCAGCTCATACCAGCAGCCATCGGCCCTGCCGCGTTTGTTTTCCCAGCCGCAAACGTAAAGCCGGTCGCGCGCCCGGGTTATGGCCACGTACAACAGACGGCGGTATTCCTGCATTCGGCTGGCCCGCGCATCATCGCGTAAGCCCTGGCACACACTTTCCTCGTTGTCCTTGAAGCCCGGCCACAGAACGGCTTCGCCGGTCCATAGCAGGCGGTCGTCCAAACGACCGTCGGGAACGGTGCAGGTATCGGGCAGGAACACGACATTGGCCTGCAAGCCCTTGGCTCCGTGCACGGTCATGACGCGAACCTCGGCGCGTCCGTGTTCCAGATCGCGCTTAACCTGTGTTTGCGCCGCCTGCAGCCATTGCAGGAACCCTTGCAAGGAGGCCACATGCTCGCGCTCGTAGTTCAGCGCCAGCGCCAGAAACTCATCAATGGGGTCATGGGCCTCGAAGCCCAGGCGGCCAACCAGCTTGCGCCGCCCGCCGGTGGGTCCGAGAACGTCCGAGAAAAATTCAAACGGCGGTGTGAAGTCGGCCCGGTTCAGGAAATGGGTCAGCGACTGTGCGGCCTCGCTCCAATTGGCGCGTTCCGGGGCACGGCGTTTCAACTCCTCCCACAAGGTTCCCTTGCGCCCGCGGGCCAGGGCCAGTAAATCGTCGTCATCCAGGTCGAAAAGCGGCGATTTCAAAACTTCGGCGAGGCTCAAATCGTCTTGTGGCAACAGCACGAAACGGGCCAGCGCCATAAGGTCCATGACCGCCAGCTGTTCGGTCAGCGACATGCGGTCGCTTCCCGCTACGGGAATTCCGCGTTGCTTGAGACAACGGATCATTTCTTCGGCAAACTGGCCGCGCCGCCTGACCAAAATCATGATGTCGCCCGCCTCAATAGGCCGGGCGGCCGATTGCAGAATTTCCCCGCTATCCAGCCAGGCCTTGATTTGATCGGCGACGCGATTGGCCAGCCGAACCTGCGGGCTGGACGCGGGCACGCGATCAAGCGGCGCATCCCAAGGATCAAGATCGGGCTCGGTCTGCGGCTTTTCGGTGGGCCACAGCTCGATTAATCCGGCCTGTCCCGCCCGGTTCGACAGGTGGCGTAGCGGACGCTCGCCGAAGGTCAGGCCATCGGCGGCCTCGGGCGGCGCGAAAACCCGGTCGACCGTCTTCAGAACCGCCCACACCGAGCGGAATGAAAGCGGCATTTCCACCGACTTCCAATCGCGGCCCGCCTGCGCGGCTTTTTGCGAAAAATGGATGCGCATGCGCTCGAACGCCGCCGGATCGGCGCCCTGGAAGCTGTAGATCGATTGCTTTTCATCGCCGACGGCAAACACCGTGCGATGGCCCGCCCGCGCGCTTTCTCCGGCGAAGAATTCCGCCGCCAGCGCGCCGATGACGTCCCATTGCTCGGGGCTGGTGTCCTGGGCTTCATCCACCAGAATATGGTCGATACCGCCGTCCAGTTTGAAGTGAACCCACGCCGCCGCCCCATCGCCGCGCAAAAGATCGCGGGCTTCCAGGATCAGATCGTCGTAATCAAGCAGGCCCCGGGTCTGCTTCAGGCGCTCGTAGTTTTCCAGCAGGGCCTCGGCCAGCGATAACAGCGCGGTTGTCGATTGCACGATTGCCGCGGCTTTTAACTTGTCGGCCATCGCGACAATGCGCGCCTGTTCCACCAAAATTATCTCAATGGCATCGGAGGCGGCTTCGCGGGCCCCTTTGGTGATCAGGCCGCGTTCGGCGCGTGGCTCGCCAGCGGCGGTCAGGAAAACCTTGGCGTAATCGCCTGTCAGCCCATGTGTTCGCCATGCCGGATTTTTCAGCCAGCCGCGAATCGTCCCCGCCCGCGCCTGATCGGTCTTCGTTCCCTGATCCAGCGCTTCGCACAATTTGAAAAGACCTGGCTCGTCGAAGGACGCGTTTTCGGCGGCGGCGGCCAAAATCGACGGAACGGTTTCATCCGCCGCCATCCCCAGCGATTGTCGCGCCGCCGCGATCACCCCGTCGATTGATCCGTAACGCGCGATGATGTCGCGAAGTTGCCGCCGATTGCCCACCAGTTCGCGGATCACGCCATCGAACCCGGCTTCATCCACAATGGCGGCAAGGCGGTTCAACGTATCGGATAGCCGGGGATTGCGCCCCGCCACCGCGCGCGAGAATATGGCGTCGCGGGCCTCGGCCAGCAACTCGGCCTCGGTGCGCTCGTCAATGACCGCGAAATGCGGTGCGACGGCGGCTTCCAGCGGGAACTGACCCAGAAGGGATTCGCAAAAGGCGTGGATGGTTCGGATTTTCAGCCCGCCCGGCGCATCCAGCACCTCGGCGAACAGGCGTCGTGCGGGCGCCAGATCACCCTCGAAGGACCGGCCAAGCAGTTTTCCGATTGCGGTCTTAAGCTCGGCGTCGGGCAAGGCGGCCCATGATCCCAGCCGTTCACTCAGCCGGTTGGCCATTTCGGCGGCCGCCGCCTTGGTAAACGTCAGACACAGGATTTTCGCCGGTTTCGTTCCGGCCAGCAGCAGTCTGGATATCCGGTCAACGAGAACACGGGTCTTGCCGGTGCCCGCGTTGGCCGAAACCCAAACCGACTGGCCGGGATCGGCGGCCGTTCTTTGGGCGGCCATGGCATCATTAAAATCGCGGGTTTCGGGGCTCATTCATCGCCCCCTTCGCCGCTCACCCATTCCTTGACCCGGGCCAAATGATCGTAATCGCCGTAGGCGCGGGCGAACATGGGACTCGGGCGGGACAGATACGGGGTGGCCGGATCGTCGAACGCGGCGATGCGCCGGACCAGACCTGAATACGCGTCGGCGGCGATCTCGTCGATTTCCTTGTTCTGGACTTTCGCCTCGCCGGGTTTGCGCCCGCCGGTCAGGCGCAGATAAATCAGTTCGGCCACCGCGCCTGCATCAACACCCCCGAACGCCCCCTTCGCCGCCATGGCGGCTTCCAGGGACAATTGCGGGGCCAGCCCGCTTTTCACCTGTTTCCAGGTCGGCGTCTGCCCGGTTTTGTAATCGACGATGGCCAGACCGCCATCCGGCGAACGATCCAGACGGTCGGCCCGCCCGGTCAGGGTGAAGGCGCCGATTTCAAGTTTTGCGTCGGCCTCGGTCGCCGCAACGCGGTATCCGGCGGCGCGGCGCGCCCTTTCGTAATCAACAAACCATTCGGCCAGACGCATAAAACGCGGCCACCAGAAGGCCAGAACGCCGGGGCGCGAGGCCGCGCGCCCAAAATGCCGCTCGCCGATTTCCAACAATTTTTCGAGGGCGTCGGGCGGAAGTTCGCCTTCAAACTCGCGCGTGAATTCCTCCAGTGCGCCGTGGACGACGATGCCGCGTTCAGCCGCTGCCGGATCGGCGTCAATGGCGTCCAGCGGCTCGAGTTTCAGGATATTGCGGGCGAATATGGAATAGGGGTCTCTGATCCAGGTCTCGATGCGCGTGACCGACAGCCGACGCGGGCGGTCTTCGATGGGCGGGCGTGGCGCGGGCGCGCTTACGGGTGTGGCGACGTTCGCAAAATCCAGGCACTCGAACCAGCCAAGCGGGCGAACGTCCGCCTTTAACGCATCCCTGATGCCCGAACTTTCCAGCAGGGTTTCCAGACGCAGCAGCCAGCGGCAGGGAACCGTCGGCGTGCCTTCCACGCGGGTGGCCCGCGTCAGCACCACGCGAGAGGCGCAAAAAGCCTGGGCGAAGTCGTGGGCCGCCAGACCGATCCTGCGTTCGGGCAGGGGCAAACCGAAGGACGCCATCATGGGGCGGCTCATCCATGGCCCCGCATGGGTTTCGGGCGGCCACGTTCCCTCGTTCAGGCCGCCCAGAATCAGCACGCCGGTTTGCTGAAGCCGCGCTTCCAACGGACCCCAGATATGAAGCCGCGGATGGGCGCCAAACACCGGGCGGACAACCGAACCGGACATCAGGGCGTCCAGCAGCGCCGGGAAATGGGCGGCATTGATTTCGCCCAGATCGTGGGCCGCGTCGCGCAATTCGGCGACGAAAGCGGCCGCCGCCCCGCCCCCTTCGCCGACCCAAAGCCTAAGCGCGCCCTCTTCTTCATCGGTTGCCGCCAGGGCTTCGGCCATGTGGATCAGCGCGTCGGTCAAAGCCGAGGTTTCGGCGCGCGGGCGGCTCACCAGTTCGTAGAAAGGTGCACAGGCGGTCTCAAGGGAATCGAAAAAATCGGCGAAGGACGAAACCTCGTCGCCGAGAACGGCGCGCAATCCCGACAGGCCCGAGGCCGGACGCGCGCCCCGAAGTGCTGCAATCTCCAATCGGCGCACTTCGGCGCGGCAGGCGGCGGGCGCGCGCCCGCAAGCCGCCAGTGGATGCTTTAACGCGGCCAGGGTCGGGACCGGCGCAAATCCCTGTGCGGCCATGTCGGCGATAAGCCGCAAGAAGGCGGCGGTGGGGGTTTGGGCCAGGGGAAGACCGGCCGAATCGTCAACCTCGATATCCCAGCGCCGCAATTCCGACGCAACCCGGCGGGCCAGGCTGCGATCCGGCGTCACCAGGGCCGCATCCGCGCCGTCTGTTTCCAGAACCTGACGCATCAATAAGGCAACGACGCCCGCTTCCTCGCGCGGTCCCGGACAATCGATCCGCGATACGCCGTCCAGACTTTCGGCGCCGAACGGTTCGGCTTCGTGCCAGCGATGGGTCGCCCCCGCCGGGTGCATGGCGGCAAACGCCAGCCGCGCCCGTTCGGTTGCGCCGGCGGTGAAGTTGGGGGCGGGCCAAGGGGCCACCTCGCCCGGCCCAATGCCCAATCGGTCAAGCAGCCGGGCCATGCCGAATTGCGGATGGGTGGGTTCGTAGCGCGCGCGCAGATCGTCATCGGCATGGACATCCAGACCGGGCAGAACAACGCACCCCTGAGGCAGACCGGCGATAACTTCCAGCAACTCCGCCGTTGCCGGAATGCTGCCGGTTGATCCGGCCGCGATGATGGGCGTGTCGGGCGGATTACGCCGCCAGGCTTGCGCCTGTGCGGCCAGCAGCAGGTTTCGGCGCTGGGCCGCATCAACACAGCCTTCGGCGTCCAGCACCTTGGGCCACTGCGTGCTCAGAATGGTGAGGAATTCAAGGGTGATCTGCCAGTGGGCGGCGAATTCCGCTGGCACCAGACGAGCCAGCGCATCGAAGCCCAGCCCCTCGGTATGAACCTGATCGAGCAATCTGCCCAGTTCGGCGGCCAGATGGATCGCCTGTTCGGGCGTGGTGTCGCCGCGCGCCATGGCCAGAACCATGCGGGCCAGAAGAACGCGGCGGCGAAGTCCGGGAATGGCCGGCGGGATGTCTTGTGCAAAATCGGCCAAATCGAGATCGCCATGGCCCAGATCGGCGCCGTCCGATATGGCCAGCTCGTCCTCGTCCATGTCGCCCAGAGGCATGAGGCGCGGAAGCAGCATGGGTGCGCCGTTGCCGCAGCGCAGGAAGGCGTCGCGCAAGGCCCGGCAGGCCCGTCGTGTGGGCAGCAAAATACGAAATTCGGCCAGATTTTCCGGTTTGCCGCCGGTTTGGGCAAGAATGCCGTCGGCCAAAGCGTCCGCGAACGGCGTGCCCGCCGGGATTGAATACAGACCCGTCCGGGCGCTGCTCACCGCTTTCGGACCCCGGCGTATCGTTCGCGCAGGTAGGCTTCGGCTTCCGCCAGCCCGTCCGGCGAACCGATATGGAACCATTCGCCTTCGTGAACCATGCCATGCAGGCGTTCGTTTTCCATGGCCCGGGTATACAGCTCGGTGACCGGGAAGGGGCCGTCCGGCGCGCCATCGAAAAACCGGGGATGCAGGATTTGCACGCCGGCGAACAAATAAGGCGCCAATTCCCGCTCGGGCCGCCACGAAAGCACGCCAACCGGATCGACGCAGAAATCACCCATGCCCGAATATCCATAGGCCTCGACGGTGGGATGAAGAAGCAGCAAGCCGTCCATTTTTTCGTCGTCCCAGATGCCCGCCAGATCCTGCAGTGTCGAGGTGGGTCCGTTCAGCCACATGATATCCGAATTGGCGACGAGAAAAGGATCATCTCCCAACAGGGGAAGCGCGTTTTTGATGCCGCCGCCGGTGTTGAGGATTTCCTCTTCCGGGGAAAAGACGATCTCGGGGGCTTCACGTTTTCGCAGATGCTGTTCGATCAGGTGCCCCAGATGGTGAACATTGACGACAACCTTCTCGACGCCGTCTTCCTCCAAACGGTCGAGGGTGCGGTCGATCATGGCCCTGCCGCCAACCTCGATCAAAGGCTTGGGCAGCATTTCCGTCAGGGGCCGCATGCGGGTTCCGAAGCCGGCGGCCATGACCATGGCGCGCCTGGGGACGTCGACATCGGATCTGCGCAGGGGTTTGTTGCGATCATCGTTAATCATTGTTCCGGGACCCTTCTGTTTTGCGGCGGCAGATTGGCCGAAATCCAATTGGCGACAGGCTCCAGGGCCGGGTGCTCCAGAGCACGCTCCAGAAGGCCCCAAAGTCTGGGAATATGAACAAGATAGTACGGCTTGCCGTCGCGCAGCCACAACCGAGTGAAAATGCCGATCACCTTGGCATGGCGTTGCGCCGCCAGAACGGCGAACGCGTTGCCGAAACGGGCGCGGTCAAGGCCCGGGAACGCGGCCTCGTAACGGGCCCGGATATGCGCCGCCAGGCCAGGGTCGATGTCACGCCGGGCGTCTTCCACAAGCGACATCAGATCATAGGCGGCCGAACCCGCCAGCGCGTCCTGGAAATCCAGCAATCCGCACGAAGCAACGCCATTGCGTTCAGGCAAGATCATAAGGTTGTCAATGTGGTAATCCCTGAGAACCAGCGTCGGTTCCGGGTCGTGAACGTGACAAAAGACCCGCATCCAGCTTTCGGCGTAGCCTTGGCGCAAACCGGGTGACGTCAGTCGGCCCAGAACCGAGGGCATGTACCAGTCGGTCAGCAGGAAGGCCTCGCTCAGAAGCGCTTCGTCGTCATAGCGGGCAAGCCCGGATGGCACGATGCGGTTTGGCGCGCCCTTGTGAAGTTCGACCAATACATCGACGGCAAGCTCGTACAGCGCGTTTTCATCGTGTCCGTCGGCCAGCATGGTGGCGAATGTCGCGTCGCCGAAATCCTCAATGATCAGCAACCCCGCTTCGCCATCTTCGGCCAGAATTTCCGGCGCGCTGAAGCCCAGGGCCAGTAAATGCCGGGCCACCCTGGAAAAGGCCCCGACGTTTTCCTTGGGCGGCGGCGCGTCCATCAGCAGGGCCGGGCGTGGCCCGCCAAGCAAGCGAACGTAACGGCGAAAGGATGCGTCACCCGCAAGAGGCTGGCGCACGGCGTCGCCCCATCCGGCGCGTTGCAGAAATTCTTCGATGTGCCGTGATCGTTTCAAATCAGGCAACCCCGGCCTCTTTCACCCGTTGCAGCCATTTCGGCGGCCCGGACAGGACGGCGCGCCGCGACTGTGCCTCTTCGCCGTGCAATAGTTCCAAATCCAGCCGCCCGGTCGGCAGCAGTGATCCCAGGCGTCCGGGCCATTCGATCAGGGATATTCCGTCGCAAAAAGCGTCCTCGATGCCCAGCTCGAACGCCTCTTCCGGCTGCTCGAGCCGGTAGGCGTCGAAATGGTGGATCGTGCCTTCCTCGAAATCATAGGTCTGGACCAGGGTGAAGGTGGGGCTGGGAACTTCCTCTTCCGGATTACCCAGGGTGCGAATGAAGGCTCTGGCGAAGACGGTTTTTCCGGTTCCCAGATCACCCCAAAGGGCGATGACATCTCCGGGGCGGGCGATCCTGGCCAATGCGCGGCCCAGGGCCTCGGTGGCGGATGGGTCCGGCAGGTGCGTCTCAAGCGTCGCCGTCATGACGGCCCCGCGTGACTTTCCGCGGCGGCTTCGCCGGTGGGCAAACGGCACGTCACGGTGGTTCCGCGGCCGCTCGCCGACCGGATTTCCACGTTGCCGTCATGCAGTTCGATAAAGCGGCTGACCAGCGACAACCCAAGGCCGGCGCCCTGGCCATCGGCTTCACCGGCCGTTCCGCGCTCAAAGGGCTGGGTCAGCCGCTCGATCTCGCTGCGCTCGATTCCGGGGCCGCTATCGGAAACGGCGATGATCACCTCGCCGCCCTTGCGTTTGGCGCTCAACCCAACGCGCCCCTTGCGCGGCGTAAACCGCACCGCGTTGCTCATCAGGTTAAAAAACACCTGCTTCAGGCGGCGTTCGTCGGCGACGATCCAGCCGATATCGGGCGGGCAATCAAACTCGATCTTGAGGTTCCTTTTACGCGCCCGCTGGCGAACCAGTTTCAGAATTCCGGCCAACAGCGTGTGGACATCGACGGTATCCAGTTCCAACGCCATCATGCCCGCCTCGATGCCCGCCAGATCGAGAATGTCGCCAACCACCGACATCAGCGAGCGCGAGGTTTCCACGATGCCGTGGGCGTATTCCATCTGGCGGCGGTTCAATTCGCCGAAATATTGTTCGGTCAGGATTTCGGCAAAGCCGCTCAGCGTGGTCAGCGGTGTTCGGATTTCATAGGAAACGTTGGCGATGAATTCGGACTTCAGGCGGTTGGCGGCGTCCAGGGCCTCGGCCCGCTGGCGCAACGCCCGCTCGACCTTGGCGTCGTCGGTCACGTCGAGAAAGCTGACCAGCACGGCGCCGTCCGGCAGGGGAACGGTGGCGTATTCGAGAACCCGCCCATCGGCCCGGGATATCCTCCCGTTCTTGGGCTCGCGGCTCATGAGCCCGCCGCTGGTCAGAACATCCGTACCATCGGACGGGCCGTCATCGGGCAGGAACGAAACCGCCTTCTGGACGAAGGCGGAAACATGAATACCTGCGGCGGGTGCGTCGCGGCCCAGTTCCCAAAGCTCCCTGAACGCGGGATTGTGAAGGCGCAGCCGCCCGTCACCGCCGAAAACGGCGATGCCTTCAAACAGATTATCCAGCGTCTCGCGCTGAACGGCATTCAATTCGTTGAGCGATCGTTCGAGGGACAGGCGCTCGGACAAATCCTCATAGGCAACCACCAATCCGCCGCCCGGACGGGGACTGACGACGCTGCGCAAGGTCGATCCGTCCGGCAGGTGCATCATGGTTTGTGCGGGACCGTCCAGATCATAAAACTGGGCCAGTTGTTCGCGGCAGAAGGCCGGGTAGTCGGGGACTTCCGGTAGTCGGCGGGTTTCGCGCAGGCGATCCAGCAGATCGCCCATTCGCGGGCCTGCGGCCAGCCAGTCGGCGTCCAGTTCCCACAATTGCGCATAACGCTGGTTGGAGAACGCCAGGCGTGTGTCCTTGCCGAAAAGGGCTATGGGAATAGGCAGGGTTTCAAGGATGCTGAACCAATCGTCCTGATTTTCGCCATGTTTTCCGACCGCAGGCACGGCCTTTGCCTCGGGCAGGGCCAGACCCAGCGTGGTTGCGCCGTCACCCAGCGGAACTTCCGACACCTCGAGCACGACGCCGTCGGCGGACAGCAAGGTAAAACCGGTCTCGGTTTGTTGCTGCTCGGCTTCCGATGCGGCGCGGTTGGCCAGATGAACCGCGCCCTCGCCGTCGCGGATCCACGCCGGGAAGGGCAACGCGGAAACAAGGGCGCGCAAATCATGCGACGCCGCCTTGTTGTGGCCGTTCGCCGGCGTGCCGTTTATGCCCGTGACGTCACGGAACCAAAGAACATCGGCTGCCGTCCGGTCGTCGCCGTGCAATGCGCGAACGCCGACCACCTGAACCGTCCGGCCATTTCCCTCCAGCGCAAGCGATATGTCGAACCCGCGGCCATGGCGACGCAATTTCCCCACATTGCGATCCAGCCTGTCCGCCGTGTCGCCCTTGAAACAGGCCAGCACCGCCCCATAGCCGCTATCGGTCCCGTCCGGCAGTTCAAGCAGCACGGCAAGGCGGCGCGAGCAGCGCACAACTTCGTTTTCGCCATACCAAAGCAGAAAACCAACCGGCGCGGCGGCAAGGATTTCATCCGCCACCTCGGCGTCGTGGGAGCGGCCGGCGCGGCGGGTTTTTTCACCAAGGTAACGCCGCCGCAGCACCAGAATCGTGGGCGCGGCCACAATGGCGGTGGCGGCCGCGCCCACAAGAAAGGCGACGCCCGCGTCCATCAGCGGATAGAGGCCGGATAAAACCCGGCAAAATGGTGAATATTGATCGGCACGCCCGGATCATATTCCGCCCCGCCCCACGCCGCAAGGGCGACCCAAATAGGTTCGGTTTGCCGGAGCGCGGCGCCGCGCGGGATGCGCGGCGCTGAGGTGGCGGTGATTAGTACCGGTAGTATTCCGGCTTGAACGGTCCGTTGACCGAGACGCCGATGTAGTCGGCTTGTTCCTTGGTCAGTTCGGTCAGGGTGACGCCCAGTTTGCCAAGGTGCAGGGTGGCGACTTTTTCATCCAGTTCCTTGGGCAGGACGTAGACCTTGTTTTCGTACTTTCCGGGGTTGGCCCACAGTTCGATCTGGGCCAGCACCTGGTTGGTGAAGGATGCGCTCATAACAAAGCTGGGGTGGCCCGTGGCGCAGCCCAGGTTAACAAGGCGGCCCTCGGCCAGCACGATGATGCGCTTGCCGTCGGGGAATTCAATTTCATCGACCTGCGGTTTGACGTTGGTCCATTTGTAATTGCGCAGGGCCGCGATCTGAATTTCCGAGTCGAAGTGGCCGATATTGCAGACAATGGCCCGATCCTTCATTTCGCGCATGTGCTCCAGCGTAATCACGTCCTTGTTGCCGGTGGTGGTCACGAATATGTCGCCCTGGGGCGCGGCCTGCTCCATGGTCACCACCTCGTAGCCTTCCATGGACGCCTGCAGGGCGCAGATGGGATCAATTTCGGTGACGAGCACGCGCGCGCCCTGGCTGCGCATGCTGGCGGCCGAGCCCTTGCCCACGTCGCCATAACCGCACACCACGCCGACCTTGCCGGCAACCATCACGTCGGTGGCGCGCTTGATGCCATCAACCAGGCTTTCGCGGCAGCCGTACAGGTTGTCGAACTTGGACTTGGTCACCGAATCGTTGACGTTGAAGGCGGGGAACAGCAGGCGGCCGTCTTCTTCCATCTGATACAGCCGGTGCACGCCGGTGGTGGTTTCCTCGGTGACGCCGCGGATGTTCTTGGCGATTTCTGAATACCAGCCGGGTTTTTCCGCGACCCGCTTTTTGATGGCGGCGAACAGAACCTCTTCTTCTTCGCTGCCCGGGTTATCCAGAACCGAGATATCCTTCTCGGCACGAATTCCCAGGTGAATCATGAGGGTGGCGTCGCCGCCGTCATCGAGGATCATGTTCGGCGTTCCGCCGTCGGACCACTCGAAAATCCTGTGGGTGAAGTTCCAGTATTCTTCCAGGGATTCGCCTTTGAAGGCGAAGACCGGGGTGCCGTTGTCGGCGATGGCGGCGGCCGCGTGATCCTGGGTCGAATAGATGTTGCACGATGCCCAGCGGACTTCCGCGCCAAGGGCTTCGAGGGTCTCGATCAAAACCGCCGTCTGAATGGTCATGTGCAGCGATCCGGCAATGCGCGCGCCCTTCAGGGGCTGGCTGCCTGCATTTTCCTCGCGCACCGCCATCAGGCCCGGCATTTCCGTTTCGGCAATGTCGATTTCCTTGTGGCCCCATTCGGCCTGCGAAATGTCGGCGACTTTGTATTCGGCGGAACTCATTGGTTTACTCCAGAAAAAAAGGTTCGAGAGGCTCAACGAGCCTCGTTGGCCACTACATAAAGAAAACTTTATATGTTAATCAAGCAAAGAAATGCCCGCAGGTCCTTTTTTGGTGTCATCCGGCCAGGGCGTTGAAGTCTTCGAGCAGCATGGCGATGCGCCCGCCGTCGGTCTGTTCCATGATAATTTTGGCGCGTTGGTCGGCGGCGCTCATATCCAGGGCGCGAATCCGTTTTTTGACCCGGGGAATGTTGGCCGCCGCCATGGAAAATTCGCGGAAGCCCAAACCCAGGAGAAGCGCCGTATTGCGCGGGTCACCCGCCATTTCGCCGCAAATGCTGATGGGAAGTTTGGCGCGCGCCGCGGCGTCAACGGTGGCTTGAATCAGCTTCAACACGGCGGGGTTAAGCTGGTCGAACATCTTCGCCACCTGTTCGTCGGCGCGGTCGGTGGCCAGCGTGTACATGGTCAGATCGTTTGATCCGACGGCGAAAAAGTCACTGACCTTGGCCAGCGCGTCGGCTGCCAGCGCTGCCGCCGGGACTTCGATCATAATCCCGCATGGCGGCAAAGCATCGGGAACCTGAACCCCTTCACGCTTCAGGCGGCGGAACGCGCGGGCCAGGATTTTTCGCGTCCGCCTGACTTCGGGGGGTGTCGTCACCATGGGAAGAAGGATGCGCACAGGGCCATGAAAAGCCGCGCGCAATATGGCGCGAAACTGTGTTTCCAAAAGGTCGGTGCGGGCCAGCGCCAAGCGAATTCCGCGCAAGCCCAGGGGCGAAGAAATGCTGTGTCCGAGGCCGTCAATCAGTGCTTCGGAGACCTTCTCGCCGCCGATGTCCAGGGTTCGGATGGTGACCGGGCGGCCGTTCATGGCCTCGACCATGCCCCGCAAATCCCGGTATTGATCCTCCTCGCCTGGAAAGTCATCGCGGTTCATGAACATGAACTCGGTGCGTAACAGCCCGATGCCCGCGGCGCCCGCCTGCTTGACCATGTTCATTTCGATGGGAAGTTCCACATTGGCCTGCAGGCCGATTTCCGTTCCGTTGCGGGTTATGGCAGGCTGCCTGCGCAAACGGCTTAGCGCGCGTTTTTCCTGTATGCGTGTTTCGCGCCGTTTCTCATAGATGGCCAGGGTCGCCGGCGCCGGATTGATAATGACGACCCCGGTATCGCCGTCCACGATAACGCTTTCGCCGGTGCGCACGCTCTGGATGGTAAATTGCGCCCCCAGCACGGTCGGGATTCCCAGCGCGCGGGCCATGATCGCCGTGTGGCCTTCGGCGCCGCCGGCAATGGCGAGCGCCCCGCTGATGCGGTTCGGATTGAGACGCGCGGTGTCGGCGGGCGTCAACTCGTCGGTAATTATGACGCTTCCCTTGGGCAGCCGTGAGAGCGGCTTGACCGGGGTTCGCGTCAGGTTGCGGATCAGGCGGTTTCCAACCTCGCGGATATCGGCCATGCGCGCGGCGATATAGGCGTCGTCTATGGCGGCGAAATCCTCGGCAATACCGGCGATCTCATCCTCGACGGCAGCCTCGGCATTTATGCGGCCGGCGAGGATGCGTTCTTCGACCCCCCTGATCAGGCGTGATTTGCCAAGCATACTTAAATAGGCGTCCAGAAGAAGGGTCAGCTCCTCTTCGGCCGTGCCGGGCATGGATTGAGCTTTGACTTGAAGCTGCCGGATCTGGCGGCGCGCGCGCCCCACCGCATTATCGAAACGCGCGGTTTCCATTTTGATGTCGCGCGTCGGAATTTTGTAGCGCGGAACTGTAAAGTTTCCGCTGTCGCGCACATAGGCGACGCCGATACCGATACCTGAGGCGATGCCCAGTCCCTTGATGTGTCTTTCTTTGGGCTTTTTCGCCGTCATTCCTCGAACCGCGCTTCGACCAGCCCGCAAAGGGCGGCCGCGGCTTCGGCAGCCTGCGCTCCGCTTGTCGCGATGTTGATCTCGGTTCCCGGTCCCGCCGCCAGCATCATGAGCCCCAGAATGGAACTGCCCGCGACGCTCTGCGTTCCCTTACTGACGGTCACCTCGGCGCTAAATTCCGCAACAAGTTTCACAAACTTGCTAGCCGCGCGGGCGTGCAGACCGCGTTCGTTGCAAATGGTCACGCTGTTCGTAATCGTGCCGGCCGATTTCTTCGCCGAGGTGCCTTTCGCCGAACTCATTATTTATCCCGGGTCAGTAATTGGGACGCGATGTTGATGTACTTCCGCCCCGCTTCGCGCGCACTATCAACCGCGTCGGGCAACGCCTGTGCGCCGCGAACGCTGGCCAGCTTGATCAGCATCGGCAGGTTGACACCGGCGATCACTTCGACATTGGCCCTGTCCATGATCGAGATTGCCAGATTGGACGGCGTGCCGCCGAACATATCCGTCAATACAACGACGCCTTCGCCTTCGTCGGCCTTGCGCGCACTTTCCATAATCTGGGCGCGCCGTTCCTCCATATCGTCATCGGGGCCAATTCCGATGGCAACCACATTGGCCTGCGGCCCCACGACGTGCTCGAGCGCCGCGACGAATTCCTCGGCCAGTCTGCCGTGGGTTACCAGCACCATTCCGATCATTTGATTGTCGATCCTTGCAATTTCCTACGATTGGGAGAGCTTCATATTACGGCTGCTTCGATCCGTCCAGTTCCCTGTGCTTCACGTGAACCGTTGTTCCCGCCTTTTCCAGCCAGTCGGCAAGCTTCTCGGCGATAAAAACAGATCGGTGCTGACCGCCCGAACAGCCCACCGCAATGGTCAGATAGCTCTTCCCTTCTTCAACATATCGCGGCAACAACGGTTTCAGCAGATCGCACAAGGTTTCGAAAAAATGCGCAAAATCCTTATCCGCCGCCACGCACGCCGCAACCGCTTCGTGGCGTCCCGTTAACGGCCGCAACGCCGGATCATAATAGGGATTGGTCAAAAAACGAACATCGAATACGAGATCGGCCTCGCGGGGAATGCCGCGCCTGAAAGCAAACGACTTGACGAAAACCGACAAACCGCGCCGGCGCATATGCCCGCAGTGCCCGTCCAGCGCCTGTTTCAATTCGCCCAACGATAATTCACTGGAATCGATCACGATATCCGCCAAATCGCGCAACGGCGTCAGAAGCAGCCTTTCATGCGCGATGCCATCGCGTACCGGACGGTCCACGGCCAGCGGATGCCGATGCCGCGTCTCGTCGTAACGGCGGCGCAGCAAATCGTCGTCGCAATCCAGGAAAAGAACACGGACGTTCACCCCTTCTTCGGACTTCAGTCTTTCAAGTGCCTGCAAAAAGGCCTCGGTCCCGAAATCCCGCGTGCGGATATCGACGCCGATGGCGATGGGTTGCGAGAAATCCTCCGCATCAGGGAGGGATTGCCCCGGCATGACCAGTGTTCCCAGCAGCGACAGCGGGATGTTGTCGATGGCCTCGAAGCCCAGGTCTTCCAATGCCTTGAGGGCGGACGTTTTGCCCGCGCCCGACATGCCCGTCAGCAGCAGAACATCCAGTTTATCGGCTTCGGGCGACGATGATGAAGTCTGCATAAAAAATCCGTTTTTAAGAAACAAGCGATGTTCGCCCGGCGACCAGGGCGGCGGCCGAACGGACCTTTGCCGGGGCCGACGCTTCGAAGGGGGCCAGGCAAATGAGACGAAGCGGAACATCCATATAGTGGCACGGGGCGGGTTCCGGAAGACGTTCAACCTTGGCCGCCGCAACCAGATCGACAACCAGGCGAACGGTCGCGTTTGCCGTGTAATCCATTTTCACGATGCCGACGCCGCGGACTTCCATCATTCCGGCAATTTCGTGCGGGGAAGAGGCCGAAACATCCGGGCCGATGCGTTGAAGGTCCACCCGGTCGTCGGCGACAAGCGACGCGCCCGCATCAATCAGGCGCAGAGCCAGATCCGACTTGCCCGATCCCGAGCCACCCCGGATCAGGACGCCGACGCCGTCCATTTCGACGCAACTGGCGTGAATTTGTTCCATGGCTCGCCACCGTGAAACCGCAGCGCCCGGAAGTCAATGACCGGAAGCAGGTAAACGCACGACAAAGCGCGCACCGATAACCTTGTCGGTGTCGTCCATGCGGTTTTCGGCCCATATATTACCGCCGTGCGCCTCGACAATTTGCTTCGATATGTTGAGCCCCAATCCGGAATGGGTGCCGAACGCCTCGGATTCGGGCCGCTCGGAATAAAAGCGCTCGAAAATATCGGCTTCCTTTCCGGCGGGAATTCCGGGGCCGTCGTCGATTATCTCGATTTCGATCGTATCGACTCCGCGGATGGCGCGTACTTCAATTTCGCCGTCAGGTGGCGAGAACGAGGCCGCGTTGGTGATGATATTGCGAAAAACCTGAACCAGACGTCCTTCCATTCCCTGAACCGTCAATTTCCGATGCTCGGGAAGCCGCAGGTTGATCTGCGGGCCGCCGTCCATCCTCGTGGAATTCTGAATATCAACGACCACGCCCAGCATGCCGGCCAGATCGACCTCATCTGTTTCGGCCCGCGAAAGTTCGGCATCCAGGCGCGAGGCGTCTGAAATATCGCTGATCAGACGGTCCAGCCTGCGCACGTCTTCCTGAATGATGCCCATCAACTTGCGTTGCTGATCGGGATCCTTGACCCGGGCAATGGTTTCGACGGCTGAATGAAGGCTGGTGAGCGGGTTCTTGATTTCGTGGGCGACGTCGGCGGCGAACCCTTCGATGGCGTCCATGCGCGCCCAAAGCGCCTCCGTCATTTCGCTGAGAATATGGGCCAGCTCGCCGATTTCGTCATTTCTGCCGGGAAAGGTCGGTATCCTGACCTGGCGGCTATGGGAAAAGCGGACCTGCTCGGCGGCGGCGGCCAGCCTGCGGATCGGCCGCGCGATGGTTCCGGCCAGATAAAACGACAGCAACACGGTGATGGTCAGGGCGACGCCGAAAACCTTCAGGATATTGATGCGCACATCGTACATGGCGGCGTCGATTTCGCGCGAATCCTTGGACAACATCAACGCGCCCAGCACCTGTTTGTAGCGCTGCACCGGCGCCGCCACGCTAAGGACCATGGCGTTGCCAAGCCCGCGCACGGCGGCGGCGTCCTCGCCGCCCAACGCATGGACGACTTCGGCATAATCCAACGCCCGCTGGACCGCGTTTTCCCGGTATTCCGGGAGTTCGTCGAAACCGGGGATCAGTTTGACCAGGGAATCGTACGTCTCCAGCAGCCAACCGGCGGCGCTTTCGCCGCCCCCCGGCGGCGGAAGATCTTCAATCTGCACGAAACCGCCCGGCCCAAACAACAGACGGCTGTCAACGATCAGCACCCCGTCGGCGCCGAACAGACGCGCCCGCGTGCCGGTCGGTTCGACCAGCCGGTGGATCATGTTGCGGGCCGCATTGGGAACCAGCAACTGGTAGCGGATGAAATTACCCGAACTGTCGGTTGCCACGGCCCCTTCGCCAAGGGCGGCGGCGAACATATCGGTTCTTTTTTGCAAAGACGTCAGTTCGGTCGAAATCAGGTTTCGCCGGTATTCCCCCAGATAGAGCAAGCCGGCCACCAGAACGCCCAGTGCGAACAGGTTGACCGCAAGAATTCGCCACGTGATCGGCGATATGGAGCGCCGCCTAAGCCGAATCGGTTTGGGGCGAATGGGTTTGGAACGAGCGGCGTTGGGGTCGGGCATAATCAGTTCTGCCGGTAGCGGTAGCCAACTCCGTATAAGGTTTCGATGCCCGAAAACTCGGCATCGACCTGCTTGAATTTGCGGCGCAGCCGTTTGACGTGGCTGTCGATGGTGCGGTCGTCCACATAGATATTTTCGCCGTAGGCCGCGTCGATCAACTGATCGCGTGTTTTTACGTGGCCCGGGTGCAGGGCCAGCGCCTGAACGAGAAGGAATTCGGTAACCGTCAGGTTAACCTCCTGGTCTTTCCACGAACAAATATGGCGGGCCGTGTCCATCATCATGGCGCCGCGCTGGATAACTTCGCCTTGCGTTTCGTCCGCTCCGGCGCCCGCCAGGTCCTTGCGGCGAAGCACCGCCCGGATACGTTCGATCAGCAGGCGTTGGGAAAACGGCTTCTTGATATAATCGTCGGCCCCCATGCGCAGGCCCATCATTTCATCTATTTCATCGTCCTTCGAGGTCAGGAAGATGACCGGCAGGGATCCCTTTTGGCGAATGCGCTCCAGAAGCTCCATACCGTTCATGCGCGGCATTTTGATGTCCAGCACGGCCATGTCCACGGGATGCCGTTCAAGTCCGTCGAGGGCCTCGTAACCGTCACGATAGGTGTGAACTTCAAACCCTTCGGATTCGAGCGCCATGGATACCGACGTCAAAATATTCTTGTCGTCATCGACCAGCGCAATGGTGTGGGGCATGGATCGTTTCCTCTTTAGACCGCAGACGATCGCCAATGAAGCGCCTGTTTGTGGCGAAATTATAACGAATCATGGCGAAAAGTCGCTTTCCTTGGGGCCGCATCGTTTTTTTCCCGTGCATTTTGGTCCCGTTGGAATTAAATAACCGCCTGACGGTTCGCTTGATCGGGCCGTTGTCGGCGACCCGAAAACGGGTCTTCGCTCATCAATAACGCAAAAAACACAACGTCCGGGCTGAACGCGCCGCTGAAGTCGTATGACCTTCGGCGCAAACCGAAGTGCTTGGGGTTTGTGTGCGTGCACGCGGCCCCGGCAAATTGCCAGGAGAAAAAGACGTGCAGGAATACGGCCCCTTTGTAAGCCCTTATGGTTTGGACAATCACGGCATCAAGAACGTCGGATTGGCCCATTGGAACTTCCCGACCCCCGCCTTGTACGAGCAAGCCGTTCGCCGCGGCGAGGCCACGTTGGCGCATGGCGGCGCGCTGGTCACGCGCACCGGCCACCACACCGGCCGTTCGGCCAACGATAAATTCATCGTCGACGAGCCTTCCAGCCACGATTCGGTGTGGTGGGGCGACATCAACCGGCCCATGAGCGAAGAGCAGTTCGACGGCCTTCACAGGCGCATGCTGGCCTATTTGCAGGGCCGCGACATTTTTATTCAGGACTGCTTCGCCGTTGCCGACCCCAAACATCGCTTTCCCATCCGCGTGATTACCGAATCGGCCATGCACAGCCTGTTTGCCCGCAACATGTTTTTCTGGGCGACCCGCGACGACGTTGCCGATTTCAAGCCGGAATTCACGGTCATTCAAGCCGCGCGTTTCCACGCCGAACCGGAAACGGACGGAACCCGCTCGGGCGTCTTCGTGGTCGTTAACTTTGCCAAGCGGACGATCCTGGTCGGCGGCACCAGTTACGCAGGCGAAATCAAGAAGTCCATTTTCAGCATTCTCAACTACATGATGCCCGAAAAAGGCATCCTGCCCATGCACTGTTCGGCCAATATCGGCAAAAATGGCGATACGGCGGTTTTTTTCGGGCTGTCGGGGACCGGCAAAACGACCCTGTCTGCGGACAGTTCGCGCACCCTGATCGGCGATGACGAACACGGCTGGGGGCCGGACGGCGTTTTTAATTTCGAAGATGGCTGCTATGCCAAGGTCATCAAACTGAACGAAAAAGCCGAACCGGAAATCTACGCGACAACCAAGAAATTCGGCACCATCCTGGAAAACGTCATGATGCACATGGATGATCGCCGTCTTGATCTGGACGACGACGCCCTGACCGAAAACACGCGGGCGTCTTATCCGCTGTCGCATATTCCCAACGCATCAACCACGGGCTGCGGCGGCCACCCCAAAAACGTGATTATGCTGACGTGCGACGCCTTCGGCGTGATGCCGCCGGTCAGCCGGCTGACCAACGATCAGGCGATGTATCATTTCCTGTCGGGCTATACCGCCAAACTGGCGGGCACGGAAGCGGGGGTTAAAGAACCTCAGGCCGTGTTCTCGGCCTGCTTCGGTGCGCCGTTCCTGCCGCGCAATCCCATCGTTTACTCGGAAATGTTGGGCCAATTGCTGGCCAAGCACGATACCAAATGCTGGCTGGTGAATACCGGCTGGAGCGGTGGCGGCGTGGGCGTCGGCGCACGCATGAAGATCGCGCATACCCGCGCCATGATCAACGCCGTGCTTTCAGGCGGGTTGGACGACGTGCCGGTTGCCACCGATCCGAATTTCGGGTTGCTGGTGCCGCAATCGTGCCCCGGCGTTCCCGACGAGGTTCTGATCCCACGCAACACGTGGGCGGACAAGGCCGCCTATGACGAGATTGCACGCGATCTGACACGGCGGTTCGCGCGGAATTTCGTGCAGTTCGAGGATAAGGTCGACGAGGGCGTTCGCAAGGCCGCCATTCAGCCTGCCGACGGATAAGACGCGCACTCCGGGAGGCCGGAACAGGCAATGCTCCGGCCTCCCTATTTCGCGATTTGGAAACGTTCAACCAGTAAATGGTGGAAAAAAAGGCCTCCCGGCTATATGACTCTGCACCAATTTCGCGTCGGTGCTGGAAGGGAAGAAGCGTAAGATGAGCTATACGGGCTTACCGGAACAACAGGGTTTATACGATCCCCGGAACGAACATGATTCTTGCGGCGTCGGATTTGTCGTCGACATCAAAAACCGAAAAAGTCATGAAATCGTCCGCGAAGGGCTGCAAATCCTGGTCAACCTGGACCACCGCGGCGCGGTCGGCGCCGATCCGCTCGCCGGTGACGGCGCCGGGATCCTGACGCAGATTCCGGACGCGTTTTTCCGCGCCAAATGCGTAAGCCTCGGCATCGAGCTGCCGGCCGTCGGTGACTACGCCGTCGGCATGCTGTTCCTGTCGCAGGATACCGAAACCCGCACCCGTCACGAGTCGACGATCAAGCGGGTTTTCATCGAGGAAGGCCACGATTTCCTTGGATGGCGTGATGTTCCGGTCGATCCTTCCTGCCTGGGCTACAGCGTAAAGCCTGACTTGCCGGTTATTCGCCAGATGTTTGTCGGGCGCGGTAAGGACGTTCCCGATCAGGATGCGTTTGAGCGCAAGCTGTTCGTGGCGCGCAAGCAGGCGCACCATGCGATCTGGGATCACGAGGAAAGCCGCACCGAATCGCGCTTTTACATGCCCAGCTTCTCGTCGCGCACCGTTTTGTACAAGGGAATGGTGCTGGCCGGAAATCTGGATGCCTTTTATCTGGATTTGAACGACCCGCGTTTCGAATCGGCCCTTGCCCTGGTTCATCAGCGGTTTTCCACCAATACGTTCCCGTCGTGGGAACTGGCCCAGCCGTTCCGTTATTTGTGCCACAACGGTGAAATCAACACGCTGCGCGGCAACATCAACTGGATGCTGGCCCGCCGCCACAACATGAAATCCGATATTTTCGGCGACGACTTAGAGAAGCTGTGGCCGCTGATCGGTGACGGCAATTCGGATTCCGCGACCTTCGATAACGCGCTGGAACTGTTGGTGACGGGCGGCTATTCGCTGGCCCACGCCATGATGCTGATGGTCCCCGAAGCGTGGGATGACAACCCGCTGATGGCGAAAAAGCGCCGCGCATTCTACGAATATCACGCCGCCCTGATGGAGCCGTGGGACGGCCCGGCGGCGGTGGCCTTTACCGACGGCCGCCAGATCGGCGCGACGCTGGACCGCAACGGACTGCGCCCGGCGCGCTATATCGTGACCGATGACGATAAGGTCATCATGGCCTCGGAAGTGGGCGTGCTGCCCATTCCCGAGGAAAAGATCGTTGAAAAATGGCGCTTGCAGCCGGGCAAGATGTTCCTGATCGACCTTGAGGAAGGGCGCATCGTCGGCGACGACGAGATCAAGGATCAACTGGCCACGGCGCACCCTTACCGGCAATGGCTGGGCGAAACTCAGATCCGGGTCGAGGAACTGCCGCCCGAAGTCGCCGCCATGGCGCCGGACAAATCGGTCCTGCTCGATCGCCAGCAGGCCTTCGGCTACACCCAGGAAGACGCCAAGTTCTTTCTGGCGCCCATGGCCGAAAGCGGACAGGATCCCATCGGGTCCATGGGCCGCGATATTCCGCTAGCCGTGCTGTCGCGCCGCCCCAAGGTTCTGTTCGATTACTTCAAGCAGAACTTCGCCCAGGTGACCAACCCGCCCATCGATCCCATTCGCGAACAGTTGGTGATGTCGCTGGTGTCGCTGATCGGGCCGCGGCCGAACCTTTTGGATCTGGAAACCGGCGGCTCGCACAAGCGGCTTGAAGTGAAGTCGCCGATCCTGAGCAACGTCGATCTCGAAAAAATCCGCCATATCCACGAAAAGGTGGACAACGCGTTCCGCACCTACACGCTGAACATCTGCTTTGCTGCGGATTTGGGCGCGGCCGGGCTTGAGACGGCTCTTGACCGGGTTTGCCTGATCGCCAAGGAACGCGTGCTGGCGGGCTACAACATTATTGTGCTGTCGGACCGCGCCATGGACGCCGACCATATTGCCATACCGTCGCTTCTGGCGACCGCGGCGGTGCATCACCACCTGATCCGCGAAGGGCTGCGCACCGAAGTGGGCATCGTGATCGAAACCGGCGAAGCGCGGCAGGTTCACGATTTCTGCCTGCTGGGCGGTTACGGCGCCGAGGCGATCAATCCCTATCTCGCGTTTGAGACCCTGTCGGCCATTCGCTCAACCCTGAAGGACAGTCCAAACGAAGAGAAAGTCCACGCCAACTACGTTAAGGCGGTGAACAAGGGCGTTCTCAAGGTCATGTCGAAGATGGGCATCTCCACTTTCCAGTCTTATTGCGGGGCGCAAATTTTCGATGCCGTCGGCCTTTCGTCCGGTTTCGTCGACCAATATTTCACCGGCACCGCCAGCAAGATCGAGGGTATCGGGCTGGCCGAAATCGCCGAAGAAACCGTGCAGCGCCATCGCGACGCGTTCGGCGACGGCAGCATCTATAGCGATGCGCTGGACGTTGGCGGCGAGCTGGCCTTCCGCCTGCGCGGCGAAGAACACATCTGGACGTCTGAAACCATCTCGGCCCTGCAGCGCGCCGTGCGTGCGGGCGAGCGCAAGCTGTACGACGAGTTTTCCACCCTGGTCGACGAGAAAAGCCGCCAGTTGATGAATTTGCGCGGACTTTTCGAATTCAAGCCCGCTGATGCGCCGTTGGCGTTGGATGACGTCGAACCGGCCAGCGAGATCGTCAAGCGGTTCTGCACCGGGGCCATGTCGTTCGGTTCCATCTCGTACGAAGCGCACACCACGCTGGCCATCGCCATGAACCGTCTGGGCGGCAAGTCCAACACGGGCGAGGGCGGCGAGGAAGCGGAACGCTTCCAACCCATGGAAAACGGCGATTCCATGCGCTCGGCCATCAAGCAGGTGGCCTCGGGGCGTTTCGGCGTCACCGCCGAATACCTGGCCAACTCCGACGAAATGCAGATCAAGATGGCGCAGGGCGCCAAACCCGGCGAGGGCGGTCAGCTTCCGGGTCACAAGGTTGATCCGACCATCGCGCACGTGCGCCATTCGACCCCCGGCGTCGGCCTGATTTCGCCGCCGCCGCACCACGACATCTATTCCATCGAGGATTTGAAGCAGCTTATTTTCGATCTGAAAAACGTCAATCCGGCGGGTAATGTCAGCGTCAAGCTGGTGTCCGAGGTTGGTGTGGGAACGGTGGCTGCCGGCGTCGCCAAGGCGCGCGCCGACGGGGTGTTGATTTCGGGCTTCGACGGCGGCACCGGGGCCAGCCCGCTGACCTCCATCATGCATGCCGGTTCGCCCTGGGAAATCGGCCTGGCCGAAACCCATCAGACGCTGGTCACCAACGATCTTCGCGGCCGCATCACGGTGCAGGTGGACGGCGGCATGCGCACGGGGCGCGACATCGCCGTGGGCGCACTCCTGGGCGCCGACGAATTCGGCATCGCCACGGCGGCGCTGATTTCCGAAGGGTGTCTGATGATGCGCAAGTGTCATCTGAACACGTGTCCCGCCGGCATCGCCACGCAAAATCCGGAACTTCGCAAGCGCTTCACCGGCGAACCGGAACACATTGTCAATTACCTGACGTTCATGGCCGAGGAAGTGCGCGAAATCATGGCCATGATGGGTTTTGCGACGATCAACGAGATGATCGGCCGGGTCGATCGCCTGGATGCGCGAGAGGCGACCGAGCACTGGAAGGCCCATGGCCTGGATCTGAGCAGCGTTCTCCATTACCCCGAAGCGCCCGACACGGTGGCCCGCTTCAAGTGCGAAGAACAGGATCACGATCTTGAAGGCGCGCTGGATTACGACCTGATCGAGCAGGCCAAACCGGCCCTGGAAGAGCGCACGCCGGTCAAAATCGAAACCACAATCCGCAACGTTAACCGCACCGCCGGGGCCATGTTGTCGGGTCAGGTGGCCAAGCGCTATGGCCATAAGGGCCTGCCCGAGGACACCATCTACATCAAGGCCAAGGGCAACGCCGGTCAGACGTTTGGCGGATGGCTCGCCCATGGCATCACCCTCGATCTTGAGGGCGACGCCAACGATTACGTGGGCAAGGGCCTCAGTGGTGGGCGCATCGTCGTTCGTCCGCCCGCCGAAAGCCCGCTTGTGGCCGAAGAAAACATCGTCATCGGAAACACCGTGCTGTACGGCGCCATCGCGGGCGAGTGTTACTTCCGCGGCGTCGCCGGCGAACGCTTCTGCGTTCGCAACTCGGGCGCCATGACGGTGGTTGAAGGTGTGGGCGATCACGGATGCGAATACATGACCGGCGGCGTCGCCGTGGTTCTCGGCAAAACGGGGCGCAACTTCGCGGCGGGCATGAGCGGCGGCATCGCCTACGTGCTGGACGAGGACGGCGGCTTCGCCAAGCGCTGCAACATGGAAATGGTGACGTTGGAGGACATTCCCGAAGACGAAATGATGCCCGACGCCATCGAGAAGGATTTTCTGTTCAGCGACATGCTCAGCGATGACGCGCCACGGCTGAAATGGCTGATCGAGCGGCATCTTCATTATACGGGCAGCGAGGTCGCCCGGCGAATTCTGGACGATTGGGAAGATACCCTGCCCAAGTTCGTCAAGGTTCTGCCGGTCGATTACCGAAAGGCGCTGGAAAAAACAAAAACGGGCGGACTGCGGCCGCGAGAGCGGGCCGGTGACGCCCCGCGGGAGGGATGATTATCCATGGGTAAGCCAACCGGATTTGTCGAAATTCAGCGACAGGGGCATGCGTACGAGCCGGTCAGCGACCGTATTCGGCATTTTGACGAGTTCGTCCTTCCCATGGAGGACGGCGATCTCAGGCGGCAGGGCGCGCGTTGCATGGACTGCGGAATTCCGTTCTGTCATAGCGGATGCCCGGTCAGCAACATCATCCCCGACTGGAACGATCTTGTGTACCGCAAACGCTGGCGCGAAGCCCTGGACGTTCTGCATTCCACCAACAACTTCCCGGAATTCACGGGCCGTGTCTGCCCGGCGCCTTGCGAGCAGTCGTGCACGCTCAATCTGCAGCACGAACCGGTGACCATCAAAAACATCGAGTGCGCCATCGTCGACAAGGCCTGGGAAGAAGGCTGGGTCCGTCCGCAAATCCCGGCCCACCGCACCAGCAAGCGGGTTGCCGTGGTCGGTTCGGGACCGGCGGGTCTGGCGTGCGCCCAGCAGTTGGCGCGGGCCGGTCATCATGTGGTGGTGTGCGAAAAGAACGCGCGCATCGGCGGCTTGCTGCGCTACGGCATTCCCGATTTTAAAATGAACAAGCTGATGATCGACCGCCGCATGGGCCAGATGCAGGCCGAGGGCGTGAAGTTCCTGCCCGGCGTTAACGTGGGTGTCGATGTCACGGCTGAAACGCTGCTGGAGGATTTCGACGCCGTGGTGCTGGCCGGCGGTTCCGAGCAGCCGCGCGATTTGCCCGTACCGGGCCGCGAGCTGGACGGCATTCACTTCGCCATGGATTTTCTGACCCAGCAGAACCGGCGTCTGGCCGGGGAAAAACTTGGCAACGCCAAAAGAATCAACGCTCAGGGCAAGCGCGTCATCGTTATCGGCGGCGGCGACACGGGATCGGACTGCATCGGCACATCCATCCGCCAGGAAGCCCGCTGGGTGACGCAGTTTGAAATTCTGCCCCAGCCGCCCGAACGCGAAGATTCAGCGATGACCTGGCCCGACTGGCCCGACAAACTGATGACGACTTCCTCGCAGGAAGAAGGCTGCCGCCGCGAATGGACCGTGGCGACCAAACGCTTTTTGGGCGAAGACGGTGTCGTGACCGGGCTGGAAGCCGTGCGTGTGGAATGGCACACCGATGCCGACGGCCGCATGACAATGAGCGAAATTCCCGACAGCGCGTTCGAGGTGAAGGCCGATCTGGTGCTGCTGGCCATGGGTTTCGTTCATCCGGTGCACGAGGGGATGCTGGCGCAGTTCGGTGTCGATCTTGACGGGCGCGGCAACGTCGCCGCCGAAACCGGCGATTACCAAACCTCGGTCGAAAAGGTCTTTTCCGCCGGTGACATGCGGCGCGGCCAGTCGTTGGTGGTGTGGGCCATTCGCGAGGGCCGCCAGTGCGCCCGCTCGGTGGACGCCTTCCTCATGGGCGAAACCGGCCTGCCGCGTTAATCAGTCGAAAGGGGCTTGGGCGACTGCTTCCCAAATGCTATAACAAATCCACATTTGGGGTAGGGTTGCCGTGAATCTCCTACATATAGCCGTATTGGCGATAATACAGGGAATTACCGAATTCCTGCCCGTCAGCTCGTCCGGCCATCTGGTGATCGTTTCGCCGCTGATGGGCTGGCCCGATCAGGGCCTCATCATCGACGTCGCCGTGCATGTGGGAACCCTGGGCGCGGTCATCGTTTATTTCTGGCGCGATCTTTTGGCAATGGCGGCGGGCATCTGGCGCGCGCTCACCGGGCGCAAGGACCCGGCCGCGCGCCTGGCCGTGCAAATCGTGCTGGCCACCGTGCCGGTCATCGCCGCCGGATACGCGCTTAATCATTTTATGCCGCAGGGAATTCGCAGCCTTACGGTCGTCGCCTGGGCGACGCTCGGGTTCGGTATCGTGCTTTTCGTTACCGACAAGGCCGGCATGACCATCAGGCGCATCGAACACCTGGGCTTCAGCGACGCCTTCGTCATCGGCATGGCGCAAATCCTGGCCCTTATTCCCGGAACCAGCCGCTCCGGCATCACCATGTCGGCCGCCCGTATCCTGGGCTTCGAACGCGCCGACGCCGCCCGCTTCTCCATGCTCCTCTCAATCCCCACCATTCTGGGTGCGGGAACCCTGAAAGGCTTTGAGCTCTACCAATCCGGCAACGCCGACCTAACCGGCGCCGCCATCCTCGCCGCCTTCATGGCCTTCATAACCGCGCTCATCGCCATCGCCGCCCTAATGGCCTGGCTCCGCCACGCCACTTTTACGCCGTTCGTTATCTACCGCATCATCCTAGGCGGCATCCTCCTGGGCTTCGCCTACGGCCTCTAGAGCTCGGCCCCCGACTTCCCGGAGCCGTTTCCGCTGGGGCACTGGCTTTTCACTTGCACCGTAAGGGTGTAAACTCCGGCTCCTTGAAAGGATCGCGGAGATGAGCGATACGTTCGATATCACCAAACTCGATGTCCTCGTTGTCGAGGATGAAAAATTCATGCGCAAATTGATTGTTCGGGTGCTTCAAGAACTCGGGATACTGAGTGTTTTTGAGGCGGAGAACGGTGCTGTTGGGCTGTCCCAGGTCAAATCCCTTGAGGGAAAGCTGGACCTGATTCTCTGCGATCTGGAAATGCCCGTCATAGATGGCCTCAAATTTATTCAAGGCTTGCGCGAAGGGGTCGCCGGCCAAAGCCAAAAGAAAACGCCCGTTATCGTCTTAACCGGCCATTCCGACGCGGATAATGTCAAAAAAGCGGTGGAATTGGGTATTCAGGGTTATCTTGTGAAGCCCTTTTCGCCGGCAGCACTTGAGAAAAGGATAAGGTCCGCCGTCGGAGCCCCCCCCAATTAACCCAAGATTTCGCCCCCTAAAACAAGATTGTTCCCATCGACGCCTGAACGCCATTAAACAAAAAGCCCCACCCCCCAACCCCCGACAACAAGCCCGGAGGGAAGCGCAGCGAACCGACTAACGACCAAGCGGGAGTGCAGGCTGCGTGCCGCCTGAACGCAATGCTTAAGAACACCAACAAGCGAGGCCTACGCGGACAAGCCCGGAGGGAAGCGAAGCGCACCGACTAGGGCCATTGAGGCCCGCAGCCTGCGTGGCGCTTGAACGCGATTTTATAAAAAGATGAAAAAGACCGGGCTCCGCCCGTACCCGCAAAGGGCCGGAGCCCTTTGATCCCTAATTTGTGCACTGTCACCGTAACCCCGGCGCTATCGTCCATTTTTCCGGGCGGCGCAAGGAACGGCTGGACGAAATCAAACGCCACACCATCCAAAGCAACGCCAAACAGTATTACACCGATGCCATGCTCGACGATGACGGCATCATGGCGCTCTTCCATGGCGGGGTTTCGGAAGGCTCATGGACCTACCAGAAATATCATTCAATCGAAGAAGCCACGGCGCTGGCCGAAAGGTTCATAGGCCCGGTGCTGGCCCATTCACACACCGCGACGGCATGGCAAATAACCGCCCGCCATACGCTCGATCATGAACGCGAAAAGATTGTGGCTGCGATCCAGCGCGAATTCGATCTCCCCTGGCCGGACGGCGAAAGCGTCGGCTTGGCGCGGGAGGCCACCAACGCCTACTTGGGAACCTTCACCAACGCCTAGGGCCGGGTGGGACCCTGTGCTGCCCATTCCGATCAATCAGTTACCGGCAGAATTGAGCCCACAACGGGCGTGTCAGACTAGCCCATGAACCTTAGCGAGCGTTAACTTTCCGAATTTTATTCTCAAGCCTAATCGGGTAACGTTGACGTTGCGTCGTCGCAGCAAGAAAACTAACTGAACTTGAAGGGTCGAAACATGGCAATGCCAGAACAAATCGAGTTCGATCGCCCCGCTAAATACAAAGTTGTCAAGGTATTGGGACGAGGCGCTTGTGGCGAAACCGTTCAAATTAGAGATCATGATATGGGGTGCGACTTTGTTGCGAAGAAGTACCATCCATTCGTATCAGAGGATGATGTGCCGAGTATTTTTGAGGATTTACTTGACAGATTTAGGGATGAAGCCCGAATACTGTTTCAACTAAACCACCCCAATGTCGTTAGAGTATTCAATTTCTTTGACTATAGGGAACACAAGACATCCTATATCATAATGGAGTTCATCTCAGGCCCGGATATATTAGAGTATCTGAGCCACAACCCGGCGAATGCCGACAAAGTTTTTGAAGGCGTTGTCGACGGATTCGCGCACTTGCAGCAGAGAAAAATTCTCCATCGAGATATTCGGCCAATGAACATTCTGGTCGGTGAGAACAGTGTGCCGAAGATCATCGACTTTGGGTTTGGGAAAAGAATGGATTTTGAAGAGAGCCAGATTGAAAAGAGTATTTCACTAAATTGGTGGTGCGACACTCCGCCAGAATTCCAAGATGGAATCTATGACTTCCAGACCGAAGTGTATTTTGTGGGAAAGCTCTTCCAGAAGGCTGTCGAAGACTGCAACCTGAGCGACTTCAAGTACATGCCACTGCTTCGCGACATGAACGAACCAGATAGAGAATCGAGAGCACAGTCGTTCTCGGACATTCAACGCGCAATAATTGAGGGGAAATTTTTAGAACTTGCCTTCTCTAATACCGAGATTGAGGTATATCGAAAATTCTCAAGCGGCGTTGCGGGCATCGTTTCTTCAATTCAACTAGATGCACGTTTTGAACGCGATACTTCTAAGTTGGTTGGTCGCCTTGAGGCTCTCTACAGGCGCACCATGCTCGAAGAATATTTGGCGGCACCAAACCAACTAGCGCTGATTTTTGTGTTGGGCTCTTTTCGATATTGGAAAAATGCTCGCTTCGAGGTTGCCACACTTCGCAGCTTCCTCGATTTGTTAATGGGATTCTCCGAAGAGAAAAGAAGTATTGTTGTTGAGAACCTGTTGATGCGCTTGGAGGCGGTTGAGCGAACGGAACCGCCATTATTTGACGATGAAATACCTTTCTAGAGGGCACCATCTACCCCCCGTCCTTGCCCTCCCCCTCGTCCGCCTCAATCACATAATCGTCGAACGTCACCACCTTTGCCCCCATCCAGTCTTTCACGGCATCAAAGGGCCGGTTGTGACCCCGGAATGGAAGTTCTGGGGACTTGTCTGTTCACCCAGGACAGCCCCCAATATTTTACAACTCGTTCAATAAATATTAGAATTTTTCCGATTGACGCAACCAACGACGTATTTGAACGGATTATTGGGGGGCTCCGATGGCAACAGAGGCAACCGTCAACGAGATTTTCGAACTTGTCGGTGAGATCATGGGGCGCAACGCCGACGATGTCCTCAGAAACAGCAAATGGGGCGAGTACAACTTTGATGATTGCCGGGAAGATTTGGAGGTCGCGTATTCTGTCATTCGCCCCCTTCCGGAACTTCCCATGGCCTCTCTTTCGCAAGCCCATGCCCAGAATATTGTTAACAACCTAACCATGTTGCGAGACGCCATCAATAATGTGATGGAATTCACCGTCATGCAGGACACTTCTGAGCAAATTAGGAACCAGTTGGCTAGCGCCTTGACCGAGCAGGCCAAAGCGGCATGGGAACGGATCGCACCGTGGATTGGGTACCTGTTTTTTCAGGCTGGCGATGTTTCAGAAGGTCTCAAGAAGATTGCCGCGTCGCAAGGGCATGTTGACGACGCGCTTGAAAAATTCCTTGAACATGCAGATTACGGACAAGCGCAGATTAAGAATGCCGTCGCCGCCGCAAAGGAAGCAGCGGGCACGGCGGGCGTCGGTCTCTTCACCAAAGACTTTGCTAAAGAGGCAACGAATCGAAGCACCTCTGCCGATATGTGGCTGGGAGCCACAGCGGTCTTCGCTATAGCGACGGGATTGGTCGCGTTTGTTTTCGGCTCCGCTTCAAAGATTCCAGAGGCTATTCCAGCGTTGCTCCAATACACAACCATGAGAGTTGTCATCCTTAGCCTGCTCTTCACCGGCACTATCTGGTGCGCCCGCATGTACAAGACTAACAAACACCAGCAGTCCGTCAACAAGCACCGGGCCGATGCTCTTCAAACTTTCCAGGCGTTTGTTGAGGCTACGACGGACCCAGCAGTGCGAGACGCAGTTCTCATGGAAACCACCCGCTCCATCTTTACTATCACGCCGTCAGGTTACTTAGGCGAGTCCGACAGCAGTCCCAATACCGGATCAAAAGTCATCGAGATCGTTAAGGCTGCCTCAAAAGCGGCGACAGACGACAAAGGATAAGTCGAAGAAATCCACCAGTTCGACCAGGGATAAGAATTACGTCGACGATAAGAATTACGGTTACGGTGACAGGTTCCGGTGACAGCGCACTAATTAGGGATCAAAGGGACGCAAGTTCCTTTGCGGGCAGGGGCGGAGCCCGGTCCTTCCATCATAATCGCGTTCAAGCGGCACGCAGCCTGCGGGCCTCAATGGCCCTAGTCGGTGCGCTGCGCTTCCCTCCGGGCTTGTCCGCGTAGGCCTCGCTTGTTGCTGTTCTTAAGCATTGCGTTCAGGCGGCACGCAGCCTGCACTCGCGCTTGCTCGTTAGTCGCTTCGCTCCGGGCTTATTGTCGGCGACGCGGGGTGTGGGGCCGTTTGTGTGTTGTGGAACACGTTCAGGCGCCACGCAGGCTGGGGGCCTTGACATTCGGTGAAAAAGGTGTTAAGTCCTAATTTGGATATTTTAAATGGTAAATAGGAAAGTGGCGCTGTTTTTTGCGGGTGGGGCGGGTGTTGTCCGGGTTTGAAATGATGACAAATGCCTACATTTGATGACGAATGCTTACATTTTTCGTCGCCGGATAGGGTATTTTTGTTTGTTTTCAATGGGTTAATCCGTCTCAGGTGCGCTTTTACCGCCCTTAAACGGGATCAAAGGGCCCGCGGCCCTTTGCGGGTCTGGGCGGAGCCCGGCCATTCTTTCTCTTCGCAACGTCGGGAAGGTTCGGGCCGCGTCCGGTTTCGTGGAAGATCGTCATTTCTGCACCCCCTGCTTTCGGGTAGTGTTGAACGATCTGAAGGCGCCACGCGGGAACCCGAATATGATCATTGATCAGCTGACTTTTCGCCAACGACTGACCTGGGTTGCGCACCTTTGGAAGGCCTGCACGAAGCAGCATCATAAGGAGTTGGCGCCGCTGTTCGCCCGCTATCTTCCGGAAGGCGCCGTGGTGTTTGATGTGGGGGCGCATTCGGGCCAGTTTGCAAAACTGTTTTCCGGATTAACGCCGCAGGGCCGAGTTTTTTCATTTGAACCCGGCAGTTACGCCCGCTCGATCCTCAGCCAGGCGGTGAAATTCAGGGCCAAGAACAATGTTACGATCGAGCCGTTCGGGCTTGGCAGTCAATCGGCATCGTTCGTTTTGAACGTTCCGGTCAAGAAATCCGGCTCGCTGGGTTTCGGTCTCAGCTTCGTTGGCGACGCCGCTGCCGCCGGGCGCCCGGTGATAAGCGAAACGGTTACCATTCGGACCATTGACGAGGTTGTTAGCGAACGCGGCCTGGACCGGCTGGACTTCATTAAAGCCGACATCGAGGGGTTCGAGCTGGAAATGTTGAAAGGTGCGCGCCAAACCCTTGAGCGCCTGCGCCCTGTCGTCTACGTCGAAGTCGTCGACGAGCACCTTCGCCGCGCCGGCGGCAGCGCCCGGGAGCTTTTCCAACTCATGGACGATCACCGATACCGGCAAGCCGAGTTGCACACCGGCACCCTGCTTGCGCCCGATCGGCAAGAACACGGCGATCTGTTATTCGTGCCCCAACCCTAGCGCCGAGCCGCGCCCGAAAATTCCTGAAAATCATGTCCACGCCCAGCGGACGATCTCCAGCACCATCAGGTAGCGGACGGTTTTGCTGATGGTGACGAGTATCAGGAAAATTGCGAAGCGTATGCGCAGGACACCGGCGGCAAAGGTCAGCGGGTCGCCGATGATCGGCACCCAGGCAAACAACAGCGACCACACCCCGTAGCGCTTGAACCAGCGGCTGGCGCGATCCAGTTGCGCGGGCGATACCGGGAACCACTTTCGGTCCTGCCAGTGCAGGCAATAACGCCCCAGCCCCCAGTTGACGACGGCGCCAAGAATGTTGCCGGCGCTGGCGGCGACCAACAGGCCGGCCGTGTTGAAATGCGCGGATGCGGCCATGCCGCCGAGAAGGGCCTCGGACGAGAACGGAACCAGGGTTGCGGCCAGAAGCGCACTGAGAAAGAGGCCTAGATAACTTTCCAAGATGGTCCCTCAGCGCGAACTTGTTCGGCGGCGCGTCACGTGGTCAGTTTTTCGTAGACGAAGTGGTAGTGGCGGCCATCGTACAAATCGCCCAAGGGTTCCGAGGCCGCCACCGCTTCGTCGCGTATGTGCGAGGACAGGGCCTCGTCAATGGCTGCGCGGGTCGGGTAGTCGATCTGCTGAACGAGAATGATGTCGGGCGTTCCGTCGTCCTGCGCCACGGGGCGAAACAGGCGGACATCGGTCACGTTGGGCATGCGCCGCCAGATGGGCAGCAGGCTGTTTTCGATAATATCAAAAAACGCATCTTCCTTGCCGGGGTGGATGACGCCTTCGAAAATGGCGCTGCGGGTAAACATGGGGCTTCCTTCCGGTATTATTCAGGTAATAACCGTTGGCGCGCCGCGGCCCGTACGGGTTTCGATTTCGGCCAGATCGCGGGCGATCCCGATCATTTCGGCCAGGGTTTCCTGGGTGGCCAGATCGTGGCGTGCCGGATCGGGCTCGAAGCGTTCCAGATAGACCCGCAGGGTCGCCCCCTCGGTGCCGGTGCCTGACAGGCGGTAGACGATGCGCGAGCCGTCGGTGAAGGAAATGCGAATGCCCTGGCCCGTGGTCACGCCGCCGTCGGTGGGGTCGGTGTAGGCGAAATCATCGCACCAGTCGATTTCGTATGATCCGAACGTGCGCCCCTTCAGATCCGGCGTGCTTTGGCGCAGGTGATCCATCAGGCCTTCGGCGGCCGCCGTGTCGATGGCTTCATAGTCGTGCCGCGAATAATAGTTGCGGCCGAATTCGCCCCAATGTTCGCGCACGATATCGGCCACCGATTGTTTGCGGCTGGCCAGGATGTTGAGCCAAAAAAGGACCGTCCACAGGCCGTCCTTTTCGCGCACGTGGTCGGAACCGGTGCCGAAGCTTTCCTCGCCGCAAAGGGTGATGCGCCCGGCGTCCAGCAGGTTGCCGAAGAACTTCCAGCCGGTGGGCGTCTCGAAGCATTCCACGCCCAGACCAGCCGCCACCCGGTCGGCGGCCTGGCTGGTGGGCATGGAGCGCGCGACCCCGGCGATGCCGCCCGCGTAGCCCATCACGTGCCCCGCATTGGCGGCCATGACGGCCAGACTGTCGCTGGGCGTGACGAAAAAGTTCCGGCCCAAAATCATGTTGCGATCGGCGTCGCCGTCCGACGCCGCGCCGAAATCGGGAGCGTCCGCGCCGTTCATGATGTCCACCAGATCGTGGGCGTGAACCAGGTTGGGGTCCGGGTGGCCGCCGCCGAAATCGGGCAAGGGCGTGCCGTTCATGACGCTGCCGGGTGCTGCTCCCAACCGGCGTTCGAGAATTTCGGTGGCGTAGGGACCGGCGATGGCGTGCATGGCGTCAAACGCGATCCGGAAGCCGCCGGCGAACATTTTGCGAATGGCGTCGAAATCAAAGAGCGTCTGCATCAGCTCGGCGTAGTCGGCCACGGGGTCGACCACTTCAACAGTCATGCCGCCAATTGACGAGGTGCCGAGCGTGTCGATATCGGCGTCGGCGCACTCGAGGATTTTGTAGGCGTCGATTTCGCAGGCCCGGGCGTAAAAGGCTTCGGTCAGGTTCTCGGGCGCCGGGCCGCCGTTGCCCGCGTTGTACTTGACGCCGAAATCGCCGTCCGGCCCGCCCGGATTGTGGCTGGCCGACAGGATCAGCCCGCCGAACGCCTGATGCTTGCGAATGACGCACGAGACGGCGGGCGTGGACATGAGCCCGCCGCGCCCCACCAGGACCCGCCCGAACCCGTTGGCCGCCGCCATTTTCAGAATGATCTGCACGGCTTCGCGGTTATAAAACCGCCCGTCGCCGCCCACCACCAGGGTGTGGCCGGCGAACCCGTCCAGCCCGTCAAAAATGGCCTGAACGAAGTTCTCCAAATATCCCGCCTGCTGAAAGACAGTTACCTTTTTGCGCAGGCCCGAGGTGCCCGGCCTTTGGCCCTCAAAGGGCGTGGTCGATACGGAACTCACGGATTGGTCGGACATGTCGCCCCCAAAATATCAAAACAGGTTGACGGGTGTGTAGCGGGCCAGTTTGTCGGGATCGAGTTCCACTCCCAGGCCCGGTTTTGCCGGAATATCGAGGAACCCCTCGGCATCCAGCTCGAACGGTGTGGCCAGAATGCCGTCCACATACGGGCTGCCGCCGATGTATTCCACCAGATCGCAGCCCGGCATAGCCGCGGCCAGCTGCAAGTCGGCGGCCAGGCCCAGTGCGGTGTTCCAGCCGTGGCCGATGTATTTGACGCCGAAGTCATCAGCCATCCAGGCGATGCGCCGCTGCTCGGAAATGCCGCCGACCTTGGTCACGTCGGGCTGCACGATATCCAGCGCCCCGCCCGCCAGCCACGGTTGGAAGGCCTGCCTGCGGGTTAGAACCTCGCCGCCCGCGATTGGAACGGAACTGGATGCCCTGAGCTGCTGATGGCCTTCCAGATCGTCGGGGCGCAGCGCTTCCTCGAACCACTCGACGGCGTAATTGTCCAGCATATCGGCGGCCCGCATGGCCCATTTCAGGCCGTTGGGCCAGTGGCCGTCGCTGGCGCCTGCGTCCACCATGAGGCGCGCGTCGTCGCCGGCGGCTTTGCGCGCGGCGGCGACAATGGCTTCGTCCAGTTTCTCATCGTTGCGCCGCCCAAAGGGCCCCCAGCCGATCTTGAAGGCGCTGAACCCCAGATCCTTGTATTCGGCGATGACGTCGCCCATCAGGCCGGGTTCTTCCATCAGCAGCGAACAATAGGGCTGCACCTTTGTGCGGTAGCATCCGCCCAGAAGCTGGCCCACCGGCATTGCGGTCGCCTTGCCCAGAATGTCCCACATGGCGATGTCGATGCCGGATATGGTGTGGGTCAGGGTGCCGCCGCGCCCCATCCAGAAGGTGTGCTGATGCATCTTTTCGGCCACCCGCTCGGGCTCCAGCGCGTTCTCGCCCATGAACAAGGGCTCCAAAACGCCAAGCCCCGCCTGCACCAGATCGCCGTTGGAAAACACGCTGCCAAACCCCGTGATGCCGCCGTCGGTGTGAACGGCGATCAGGGTATGGATGGAATCTTCCGGCTTGATCTCCTCGGACCACCCGCCCTTGGGGCTTTCCCCGCACAAGGGTGCGGCCACAACCGAAGTAATGCGCAGGGGTTCAAGCTGTTTGGCGGACATTGTTTTCGTTCCTTCCCGAATTGCCGAATTCCGTGCATAAGAGGTATCATAGAGGACACGCCAGGAGGGATAAAAAATGACCGCTGCACACATCATCGCCCAGGTTCTGGGGCCGGTCTATTTCGTTGCCGGCATCGCGCTCTTCAACAACCCGAACGCCATGCACAAATTGGTTGACGAAATCAGCGACAACGCCGCGCAAAGCTTCCTGTGGGGCTTTATCACGCTGGCCCTGAGCCTGCTTATCTTAGCCTTCCACGACGCATGGAGCGCGGACTGGATGGTCGTCATCACCATCATCGGCTGGCTGGGCACGCTCAAGGGAACGGTGCTGATGATCGCACCCAACATCCTCGTCGGCTTCACCAAACTCGTCCTGAAACCCGCCACCATGAGGGTCTCGGCCACGGGCGCGCTGGCGCTGGGTGTGTTTTTGTCGGTGAAGGGGTTCGGGTTGGTTTGACGACGGTTGCCCGCGCGGGAAAGCGTGAGCAGTCGGCTTAATTCACTGTAACTCCACCTAAATTCCGGAGAACGCCATGTATAAAGTTGGTGAGGAAGAAATTGAGGCCGTCGCCAGGGCCATTCGCGATAGCGCATTGTTCCGCTACGGAGTTGGCAGCGAGTGCGAGCGGTTTGAGGAACGTTACGCTGAACATCTCGGCGTGCCGCACGTGGCCATGGCCGCCAGCGGCACCTATGCGTTATCCGCCGGAATGACGGCCCTTGGCCTCGGGCCGGGGGATGAAGTGCTGGTTCCGGCGCATACCTACATGGCCAGCGCCACCGCCGTGCTGACCACCGGGGCCATCCCGGTGATCGTTGATGTGGACGAAAGCATCACCATCGACCCCGATGCGCTGGAAGCGGCCATCGGCCCGCGGACCAGAGCCGTCGTGCCGGTTCATATGTGGGGCGCGGCCTGCAACATGGACGCCATCATGGAGATCGCCAAACGGCGCAATTTGTGGGTCATCGAAGACGCCTGCCAGGGCGTTGGCGGCAGCTATGAGGGACGGCGTTTCGGCTCCATCGGCCATGTGGGCGCGTTCAGTTTCAACTACTTCAAAAACATGACCTGCGGCGAGGGCGGCGCGGTGGCCACGTCGGACGAAAAAATCGCCGAGCGGGCCCGCTGCGCCATCGACCCGTGCCATTTCTATTGGACCGGACGGTCGGACGGCGAGAAGCCCTTCGCCGGAAACGGCGGCCGCGCTTCCGAGTTGCAGGGCGCCATGTTGAACGTTCAACTGGACCGCATCGACGGCATGGTGGTGAGTATGCGCGCCGAGCGGAAGCAAATTCTCGCCGGGACGGAGCGCCTCGGAAATCTCGGCCTGAAACCGTCCCCCATGAACAGCGCCGATCACGATTGCGCCACCCATGTGATGTATCTTCTGCCGTCATCCGAGGCGGCAAAGCGGTTCACGGACATCTATCCGACCGTCATTGCCGGAAAGACCGGCCGCCACAATTACACCGAATGGGACCAGGTGCTTATGGGCGCTGGCGCGTCGCACCCGGCCATGAACCCCTACAACCACCCGGACAACAAGGAATGCCGCCGCGAATACCACAAGGACATGTGCGCCCCTTCGCTGGAAATCCTCAACCGAACCATCATGGTGCCGACCCACCCCGACCACGACCAAGACGAAATCGACGCCATCATCCATAACATCGGCCAGGCCGCCCGCGTCGCCCTGGGCGACATCACCGCCGACGCCGCGAAGCTCAAACAAACAACCGAGCTGGACCGGCAAAAGTTTGATATGGGGGATGGGTGAACCCGGGGATCCAAATCCGGCGGGCTCCGCCCGCCCCGCCGCCTCCGGCTGGGCACAGGGACGACACGTCCCTGTGAACCCTGATAATAAATACACCCCGCTCCCGATCCCATCAATCTTCGCAAGCCTCCCCGCCCTCGATCCCCCCGATCCTCGCAACTCCTTCCGCCGGCCGTCCTTCCCCAATGATTGCGAGTGCGGCGCATTCTCAATGGTATGTGTATGCGGGAGAGAGGGGTGTCGTCGTGGGGGATGTGGCGGGGGCGGCGCGCGAGGCGCCAAGCACCCAAGCCCAGGTCTTTCTTCTCTGTGGCTTTCTCTGTGTTCCCTGTGTTCTCTGTGGTTCCCCTTCTTAAGCCCGCCCAATCCCCCGGCCTTTCCGGCATTAGGCGCTGTTTAAGACGAACCACCGAGAACACAGAGAGCACAGAGAACACAGAGAACACAGAGGTTTCACCGAGAAGAGAAAATCCTTGCGAACGTTACTCAGGCGTGTATCGTTTTGGTGATGAAAGAATTTCAGAGTGATAGTTTAGTAACGTGAGCTAACCTGGTAATTGCGGACAGTTAATCAGAGCACAGTGCTCTGACTTTCATACTGGACGGGGCTCACGTATATCAATGTCGAATCCACCTTTTTGCCGGTTAAAGGAAAATTGTGATGCCGAATGGGCCGAAGCGAAAAGGAAACTTAGATTTGGCGAAGCTTGCAGGCCGAGTTGCAAATTCACCGTTCGCTGAGATTGAAAAAACCAGCGGCAGCTCAATAGCGCGACTGGCGCAAGACTACGAAAACAGCCCGTTTATGCAGATGGCAAGGGATGCCGAAAAAAACGCAGCGTTCATCGCGCGCGCCAACTCAATGACGAAGGCGGCTGAGGCTTATGCAAATGGTCCGATGGCGCGGATTTTGCGGGACGCCGAAAAAAACGCAACCTTCATCGCACTCGGCAACTCAATGACGAAGGCGGCTGAGGCTTATGCAAATGGTCCGATGGCGCGGATTTTGCGGGACGCCGAAAAAAACGCAACGTTCATGGCGCTCGGCAACTCAATGACGAAGGCAGCTGAGGCTTATGCAAATGGTCCGATGGCGCGGATTTTGCGTGACGCCGAAAAAAAAACAGCGTTCATGGCGCTCGGCAACTCAATGACGAAGGCGGCTGAGGCTTATGCAAATGGTCCGATGGCGCGGATTTTGCGGGACGCCGAAAAAAACGCAGCGTTCATCGCGCGCGCCAACTCAATGACGAAGGCGGCTGAGGCTTATGCAAATGGCCCGATGGCGCAGATCGCACGGGAATTCGAGAAAAGTTCCGCATTTGCCGTACTCAACACCCTCAATAGGTTAGGTGTTCAACCTGCTTTCGCCAATTTAACTGCCGAGAAGATTGCGGCTTTGCAAGACGCGATCACTGACACAGACGAAACGGATATTGTCGTTGTTCCCGCTGACGTCGAGAGACTTTTCGGTGACCTTTTCCAATTTCTGCTAGACGCGATCAACGAAGCTACTCAGAAGATTGAGATTAGGCAGGTTGCAAAATTCATTTGGCAGCTGTTTCCCATAATTCTCACCCTAGCTATTTACTACGCTTCGTCACAGGAGATGGAAGCGTTTCGAGAAGAAACGCAATCTCAGTCCTCTGAGATTCAAGATATGATCGGAAATATGGCCGGACAAATAGAGGAAAGTGATGATCGAATCACTTCTCGTTTGGATGAACTGGTCGAGAGGATGGGCCAGCGTCTTGAAGAATCGGAGGCAGGAACGTTCTATTTAGTTTTGCGTCCGGTACCGTTGAATGAGGGTCAAAAGCTAACAGGCCCGGCAATGCTTTGCCTTTTCCCAGGCGACGAAGTTGAATTGATAGAGCGACGTGGTAAGTGGATCAGAGTGGTCGCATACGATGCGTTGTCAGCTCAAACCCATATAGGTTGGGTTCTGAAAAAATACCTCCGAAAGCTATGGTGACATATGCGAACGTTATTAAGGCGTGTATCGTTTTGACCATAGGGAATTATTGGAGCTGCCCGTCATTAGTAAATTGTCACCGAAATTCAATCCAGAATAAAATACAGAGGGTGTATGCGAATGGCTGAAAAGGAAAATAAAAGATGGTGGCACTTCCAATGGCTTTCTGGAAATATTGTTCGTGCTTCTGTTCGAATGATTATGGGGGTGTTTGCGATTGTCCTCTTTAGTCTTGCAACCAAGTTGATATTCGGTGGCAATGTTGATAATGCTCCCCTTGCAGGTGTCGCAATTGCTGGAGGGGGCTTTTGTTTAATCTTCTTTTTCTTGACACAATTTAAGAAATTCAAGGGCTTTGGGATTGAAGCAGAATCATGGGAAAGGGAAATGGAGGACGCAAAGCGCATTACAAACAATATGCGAAACCTAGCCCAATTAGTGGTGGAGCCATCCATGATGTTGGTAATGAGGACAGGACGTTGGGCTAGTGGAATTTCGAGGCGTGAGGCAAACGATCTCGTTGACCGATTTGAAGAATTGTTGGTTGCTACAGAAACACCGAGTGAAGATGCCGAACTCGCAAGAGCTGAATACTATCGGTACACGCTGTTTGATATGGTTAGGGGGGTTGGGCAACCTCTAACAAAATGTTTAGAAACGAAAGTTAACCTTTATCATGAACGGTTAAAACAATTAGGATCGCCCGTAACTGATTTGGAGGGACACAATGCGGCAAGCAAAGAGTGGAATGACGCAAGATCACGTGCAGACATAGTTAAGGAGGCGTTGTCATTAGAGAATATTTCAGAACGTGGTTTTGATGGCGTGATTGAAGCAACGCAGAAGTGTGAGTTGCTGTCAGAGGATGAGATAAACGAGTTGCTCGACGAACACAAAGAAGAGGTCGCTGACATTCGCTTCTTCGAAGAGCATAAGAAGTTAAGAAGGCCAGAGGTTTGGTTCGCTGGTGATGATAATTAGTCGATGCTGAGAATTCCGGGGACAACCATCTAGGCAAGTTCGGGGGACACCTTACTTAATCAAGTTCGGGGGACACCTTACTTAATTATGCAAGTTCGGGGGACACCTTACTTAATTATGGGCATTTCCGCCAGTCTGGCGGGGTCGCGCGCGGGAACGGTTTGGAGAGGGCGAATAGCGGGTACACGATCCTTTGTTCCAAAGGTCATGTCCCCGTTATTCTATGCCATCGCACAAATAAACGGGTTAAAAGGGCCCCGCCCTTTGCGGGTCTGGGCGGAGCCCGGTTCTTTTGGGGGCTCTGGATTCCCGCTTTCGCGGGAATGACGGGGGGTTAGTGCGCCTCGGCCCAGGTCGCTCCGGTTCCCGTGTCTACCACCAGCGGGACGCTCAGTTCTGCTGCGGTTTCCATTACTTGTTTGACCAGGGCGGTGGTTTGGTCGAGTTCGGGGGTGGGGACTTCGAGGACGAGTTCGTCGTGGACTTGGAGGAGCATTCGGGCGGACAAGCCTGCCGCTTCGAGGGCTGGCGGGACGCGGAGCATGGCTCTTTTTATGATGTCGGCGGCGCCGCCTTGGATGGGGGCGTTGATGGCGGCGCGTTCGGCGAAGCTTTTGATGGCGCCGTTTTTGTCTTCGATGCCCTGCGTGAAGCATTTGCGGCCCATGAGCGTGGTGACGAAGCCCTGCTCGCGGGCCTGGGCTTTGGTTTCTTCCATGTAGTTGCGGATGCCGGGGTAGCGTTCGAAGTAGGCTTTGATGTAGTTGCTGGCTTCGCCGCGCGGGATGCCCAGTTGGCGGGCGAGGCCGAAGGCTGAGATGCCGTAGATGATGCCGAAGTTGATGGCCTTGGCCTGGCGGCGGATCATGGGGTCCATGCCGTCGACGGGTACGCCGAACACCTGGCTTGCGGTCATGGCGTGGATGTCGAGGCCTTCGCGGAAGGCCTCCTTTAGCGTGTCGATCCCGGCGACGTGGGCCAGCAGGCGCAACTCGATTTGCGAATAGTCGGCGGCCAGCAGGGTGAACCCGTCCTCGGCGATGAAGGCGCGGCGGATTTTGCGGCCCTCTTCGGTGCGTATCGGGATGTTTTGCAGGTTGGGGTCGGTGGAGGCCAGTCTGCCGGTGGACGTTGCCGCCAGCGAGAAAGACGTGTGCACGCGCCCGGTCACCGGGTTGATCTGTTTGGTCAGGGCGTCCGTGTAAGTGCTTTTAAGTTTTGCCAATTGCCGCCAGTCGAGCACGCGGGCGGGCAGATCGTGGCCCTCGGCGGCCAGATCGTCGAGCACGGCGGCGCCGGTGGCGTAGGCTCCGGTCTTGCCTTTCTTGCCGCCGGGCAGGCTCATTTCGTCGAACAGGATTTCGCCAAGCTGTTTGGGCGAGGCGACGTTAAACTCGCGTCCCGCCAGTTCGTGGATTTGGCCTTGCAGGTCGCCGAGGCGCACGGTGAAGTCGTCGCTGAGGCGTTTGAGTTCGGCGGCGTCGACACGGATACCCCAGCGTTCCATGCGTTCGATGACGGCAATGAGCGGGCGTTCGATGGTCTCGTACAGCGTGACCATGCGCTCGCGGGCCAGCCGGGGTTTAAGGTGCCGGTGCAGGCGAAGCGTGATATCGGCGTCCTCGGCGGCGTAATCGAGCGCGGCCTCAAGCGGCACCAGATCAAACGTCACCTGATTTTTTCCGCTGCCCGCCACGTCCTTGAACTTAATCGTTTCGTAATCGAAATGAAGTTGGGCGAGTTCGTCCAGGCCATGGCCGTGTTTGGCCCCCTCCAGCACATGGCTGAGAACCATGGTGTCGTCCACCGGAGCAACGAAAATCCCAACGTTTGCAAATATTTGCGCGTCATACTTGATGTTATGCCCGACCTTGAGAACGGCATCATCGGTGAGCAGTTTGCCCAGCATGGAAAGTGCGGTGTCGGTGGGTATCTGGACCGGATCATCGCCACCGGCATCCGATCCGCCGTCGCCCAGATCAAACATGCCTTGCGCAGCCGGCGCACGGTGGGCCAGCGGGATGTAGCACGCCCGGCCCGGCTCAACGGCCAGCGACACGCCGACCAGTTTGGCGCTCATGGCGTTCAGCGAGGTGGTCTCGGTATCGACGGCGACGACGCCTTTGGCTGTGGCCTCGTCTATCCACGCCTGAAGGCGGCCGGTGTTCTGCACCAGTTCGTATTCGGCCTTGGCGGGTACGGGTTCGGGCGCGGCAGCCTCTTCGGCGACGGGGGCAACGCTGCCGAAACGGTTTTCGATTTTGGCGACCAGGGACTTGAACGCCTGTTCGCGCAGGAAGGCCCCCAGCTTTTGCCCGTCAACCTCGCGCACGGCGAAGTCGTCCAGCGGCACGGTGACGGGGGCGTCGTCGCGCAAGGTGACCAGATCGCGCGAAATGCGCGCGGCGTCGGCCTGTTCCAGCAGGTTTTGGCGGCGCTTGGGCTGCTTGATCTCGCCCGCGCGGGCCAGCAGGGTTTCCAGATCGCCGTATTCGGCCAGCAACTGGGCGGCGGTTTTAACGCCGATGCCGGCGACGCCGGGCACGTTGTCGGAACTGTCGCCGGCCAGCGCCTGCACTTCCACCACCTGTTCCGGGCCGACGCCGAATTTCTCGCGTACCTGCTCGGCGCCGATGGTGCGGCCTTTCATGGCGTCCAGCATGGTGACGCGCGGGCCCACCAGTTGCATCAAATCCTTGTCGGACGACACGATGGTGACGTCGGCGCCGCGTTCCAGCGCCTGTTTGGTATAGGTGGCGATCAGATCGTCGGCCTCATACCCGTCCATATCCACGGCGGCCACGTTCATGGCACGGGTGGCTTCGCGCACCAGGGCGAACTGCGGGATCAACTCGTCGGGCGGCGGCGGCCGGTGGGCCTTGTATTCGGGGTAGATGTCGTTGCGGAAGGTGCGCCGGGCCTTGTCGAAGATGACGGCCACATAGTCGGCGTCCGTGTCCTCGATGGTTTTCAAAAGCATGTTGGTAAAGCCGTAAACGGCGTTTACGGGCGTGCCGTCGGGCCGGGTCATGGGCGGCAATCCATGAAAAGCCCTGAAAATAAAGCCCGATCCGTCGATCAGGAACACATGCTTCATCGACGAATCCCCTTTCCATTAACTTGACCCCAGCGTCGCTCGGATGATACCGAAGGCGCAGCGACAATCAAAGTCGGCTTTTACGCCCGGAACGATCATGTCATCCAGTTCAGTTGAATATGCGCCAGAGTACGCCGTAGAAACCAAAGGCCTCAGCAAGACCTACCGGGGCAATTCGCGCCAGCCGCCCAATGAGGCGCTGCGCGATATCTCGCTTGCCATTCCGCGCGGGTCGTTCTTCGGCCTGCTGGGGCCCAATGGCGCGGGCAAGTCTACGTTCATCAACGTGCTGGCGGGGCTGGTCAACAAGACGGCGGGCGAAGCGAGCATCTGCGGCCACGATATCGTCACCGGCATGCGGGCCGCGCGCCGCGCCATCGGCGTGGTGCCGCAGGAATTGAACATCGATCCGTTCTTCACGCCGCGCGAACTGCTGGAGGTTCAGGCCGGGCTGTACGGGGTTCCAAAGGCGGCGCGCCGCAGCGATGAAATTCTCGATCTGGTGGAACTGGGCGACAAGGCCAACGCCTATACCCGCACCCTTTCGGGCGGCATGCGCCGGCGGCTTCTGGTGGCCAAGGCCATGGTTCACTCGCCCGAGGTGCTGGTTCTTGACGAACCAACCGCCGGGGTGGATATCGACTTGCGGCGGCGCTTGTGGGTGGCGGTGCGCGAATTGAACGCGCGCGGCACGACCATTTTGCTGACCACGCACTATCTGGAAGAAGCGCAAGCCATGTGCGACCGGGTGGCCATTATCGACGAGGGCAACCTGATCGCCTGCGAAACCACCGAAGCTTTGCTGCAGCGCATCGATTCCAAGGAAATGACGGTTACCGTGGACGCCGAAATCGGGGAAATTCCACCCGAGCTGGACGATTATTCGCCGCAATTGGTGAACGGGCGAAGCCTCGTCTTTCGCTATCCGCCCAGCAAGGTCAACAGCGGCGAGATTTTAAGCGCGGTCACCGGCGCGGGCCTGACCATCACGGACCTGAACACCCGCGAAGCCGAACTGGAAGACATTTTCCTGCGTTTGACCCACCGCGAGACTGCGGGCCGGTAATGATCCGCTGGGCAATTGTTGTGGCTTTATCGCTTTTAGGCGCCTGCGCGCCCCGCATTCAGGAACCCGGCCCGGCCATATCCGAGCCGACCCTTGGGGCCGACGCCTTCGTCGCCGCCGATGGCGCGCGGCTGCCGATTAGAATATGGGAAAGCGAGGCCCCGCCAGCCGCGGTTATCCTCGCCGTTCACGGGTTCAACGATTATTCCAACGCTTATGCCGATCTGGGCGCTTATCTGGCGGCTAACGGGTTTACGCTCTACGCCTACGATCAGCGTGGTTTCGGCCAAACGGATCATATCGGTATGTGGCCGGGCGAGGATGCGCTGATCGGCGATTTGACGGCCGTTGCCAGGGAAATCCGCAACAAGCACGCGCAAATCCCGCTGATCATCATGGGCGAAAGCATGGGCGGGGCGGTGGTTATGGTGGCCATGACCCGGTCCGATGCGCCGCCCGCCGACGCGGCCATTTTGTTTGCGCCCGCCGTGTGGGGGCGCGAAACCATGCCGTGGTATCAGCGCGCGGCCCTGGCGGTGGCGTCCTATACCGTGCCGTGGCTGAAACTGACCGGGGAAGGCCTGAACATCCGGGCATCCGACAACATTGAAATGCTGCGCGCGCTGGGGCGCGATCCGCTGTTTATAAAGAAAACCCGCGTCGATGCGCTGCACGGCGTGACCGATTTGATGGATAAGGCCCTGGCGGCGGCTCCGCACCTGAAAACCCCGGCGCTGGTTCTTTATGGCGAAAAGGACGAAATCATCCCGCGTGAGCCGACCCTTCGCATGCTGGATCGGTTGCCGGGGCAAGGGGCGGGCGAACAGCGCATCGCCTTATACGAAAACGGCTTCCACATGCTGTTTCGCGATCTAGACCGTAAAATCGTCTGGCGTGACGTGCTTTCCTGGATGCGCGACCGCCACGCGGCGCTTCCGTCGGGAGCGGACGCCCATGCCAAAGCGGTGCGGGCACGTTGAATTTCAGGAACCTCTTTACGCACACGCGGGCTTGGCGTAAGTTCCGCCCCGCAGCGCGCCCGTAGCTCAGTCGGATAGAGCGCATGCCTCCGAAGCATGAGGTCACAGGTTCGAATCCTGTCGGGCGCGCCAATCAATTTACAATTTGGAAATTTATGTCAGCCGGCGCGCCAGTCCGTGCGTTTCAGTTCGGCCACCTGTTCCGATAGCTCGCGCGTGCGCTTCACCATGAGCTTCAGGATGCTGCGCATGACCGGATCCATGCCGTTCAAGCGGCCGCGGAATTCTTCCCGTGAGATGCGGATGGCTTCGGTTTTTTCGGCTGCGATGGCCGAGGCCATGCGCGGGTGCTTATCAAATAGCGCCATTTCGCCAATGATTTTGCCCTTTCCGACCTTGGCCAGAACGCGCGGGGCTTCCCCCTTCATGCCGATGCCGATATCCACCTCTCCAGAGACGATCAGATAGGCCGCGTCTCCGGTCTGTCCTTCTTCAAAAACGGTATCGTTTTTTCCAAACGTCTTTCGTTCGAAAGTATCTTTGTTTTTTCCCATTTTGGTTCACGCCAGTCTGCCGTTCCCGCAACGCCACAATACCACGGGCCTTTCCGCAACCCCACGGAGGCCACTGAAGCATCCCGTCAAGGATAGAAAAAATAGTTTATCAACAAATTAAGGAAAAGCACAAATCCCGGCGTTGCGCCTACACGATTCCCCTGAAATAGGCAATTGTTTTGGCGAGGCCGTCGGCCAGGGGGACGCCCGGTTCCCAGCCGAGCTCACGGCGCGCAAGGGTTATGTCCGGGCACCGCTGAAGAGGATCGTCGGCGGGAAGCGGTTTATACTCGATTTCGGCTTTCGACCCGATTTGCGACGAAACCGTTTCGGCAAGGGTGCGAATGGTAATTTCGTGCGGATTTCCCAAATTTACCGGCCCCGTAAATTCGTCTGGTGCGGCCATCAGGCGGACCAGCCCGTCGATCAGGTCGTCAACAAAACAAAAGGATCGGGTTTGCGAGCCATCGCCGTAGAGGGTGATGGGTTTTCCGCCAAGCGCCTGAACGATGAAATTGGAAACCACGCGCCCGTCGTTGGGATGCATGCGCGGGCCATAGGTATTGAAAATCCGGGCGACGCGGACATTCAATCCGTGCTGCCGGCGGTAGTCGAAAAAAAGCGTCTCGGCGCAACGCTTGCCTTCGTCATAACAGGCCCGCGGACCAATGGGATTGACGCTGCCGCGGTAATCCTCGGTCTGCGGATGAACTTCGGGGTCGCCGTAGACTTCGCTGGTCGAGGCCTGCAGGATTTTTGCTTTGGTCCGCTTGGCCAGACCCAGCATATTAATGGCCCCGTGGACGCTGGTTTTGGTCGTTTGCACGGGGTCGTACTGGTAATGGACGGGTGAAGCGGGACAGGCGAGGTTGTAGATTTCGTCGACTTCCACATAAAGCGGGAACGTCACGTCATGGCGCATCAACTCGAAATAGGGATCGCCCAAAAGGTGCGCGATGTTTTCCTTGGTTCCGGTAAAGAAATTATCCAGGCAAATGACATCGTGCCCGTCCGACAGCAGACGCTCGCACAAATGCGAACCCAGAAATCCGGCGCCGCCGGTAACCAGAACACGTTTCTTGGAATGCATGCTTCCCCCGGTTTGTGTCCGAATAGCTATCGCGTGGAACTTATCACCGTCGTAATGCCGAACAAAGGCTTGCGTCAGAGAAACTTCCCCGGCGCACTTGATTGTGTCGAGCATTGCCGAACGGCCCGCCGCCATAGTAGAGATGTTAGCGGTGTTTAGTTAGTGGAAACCTTTTTTCGCGTATGATCGACCACGATAGGCTCTTTGGACGGACGAATAGGTAACGAATGGCGGAAAGCGAAGTATCGGCTGCGGTCCCGCGAAACGGAAAGATCAGCGAAGAAGGCCTTCTTCTGGACCATCTTCGCCGTATCGAACGTTCGCGGTCGGGCTGCTGCGCGGTTCATTTCCACCTGTCCAACCTTCAGGCTTCATACCGAAAGTCGAATTTCGTGCGCATTGCGGCCCGCGTTTTCGACAATCTGATCAACAGTAACGACGTCACGCTATATGTGCTTTCCAACAGTGACATGGCGTTGATCTGCCGAAACGTCCGCGTCGAGGACATCGACACCGCCGTTTTCAAGCTTCGTTCGTTGTTTGCCGAGGACCCCCTGATTTCGGACGAGTATGGCGAAACGGAGGATCGTTTCGCCTCGTGGTACGATCTTGCGGAATCAACCGATTATGCGTCCTTCGAGGAAGCCGTCCTTGATTTGGAGGCCTCAATCCAGCAGCGGCGAGGCCCGAAAGCAGTCAATCGGGCCAACCTCGCGCCGCTCAGTTCGACCGCGTTGATCCAGATCGAGCGCCGCCTCCGGTCATTACGTCTGGGCGAATTCATTCGCCATCAACCGGCTGTCGATGTTCGTCCGGGAGCCGGCAGGCAGATCATGTTTTTCGAGCACTACGTGTCGATGGCGGATCTGGCGAGGAAAATCGCACCGGATGTCGATCTATTTTCCAATCCCTGGCTTTTCCATTTCATCACCGATTTCCTCGACCGCCGTGTTCTGGCCGTCGTTGGACGCATGAATTTCGACAAACTTGATGATCCGCTGAGTTTGAATCTGCATATCGGAACCATACTTTCGCCGGAATTCCAGCTGTTCATCGATCAGATCAAGCCGCATGGGGAAAAGTTAATCATCGAAGTCCAGATGATCGACGTGATCGCCGATATGGGCGCCTACGACTACGCCAGGAAATGGCTCGCCGATCAGGGGTGCCGTCTTTTGATCGACGGCCTGTCCCCATTGACATTGCAATTCTTCGATCCCGGAATTATCGAGCCGGACTTCATAAAAATTTCCTGGAGCGCGGATTTGATCCGCGACGTTGATATGGCCCAGATGGACGAATTGCGCGACATCGTCGGATATCTTGGCGCGGATAAAATCGTTCTCGCCCGGGTAGAGGCCGAAGAGGCCGTGAAATGGGGCCTGGAGTTGGGTATCCATCGCTTCCAGGGCTATTTTGTCGATAAGCTGGTGGACGCGATGGCCGCCAAGGGTTTGATTTAATACCGAGGACCAAGGAATGGCGCCGCAGAACGGACATAAACGAACCGCCAGCCAGGAGAATTTGCTTCTGGACTATGTCCGCCGTCTGGAAAAGCATCAGGCGGGGCGTCTCGCCGTGCATATTCGGCTTTCCGGTCTGCGGCCCTTCAACCGGCGCGAACACCACGTGCGCGTGGCGGCTGATAGTTTCGAGCTTCTTATCAAGAATTTGCTGGGCCAGCTTTTCATCCTGAAAAATTCGGACCTATTCTTCATATTCAAAACCGAAGCGCGCAATGACGTCGATACGGCCGTGCAGAAGATCCGTTACCTTTTCAGCGACGACCCCCTATTGGCGGATGAGGATGGTGATCAATCGAAATTTGCGCGTCATTACAACGTTGAAAAGGAGTTCGACAAAATCCTCAAATTGGCCAAAAGCATGGCCGATGAAGAAAAGTCGGGCGCAAACGCGGCGCGTTCCCGCAAGGGTGGGCGCGCGGCGCTAAAATCCCGCCAATCTCGCGGAACACCGCTAACGCCGGAGGTTCTTGCCAGGGTCGAGACGGCATTGGCGCGGGCGGATCTTTCCAATCTGGTGCGCCGTCAATTCGTTTGCGGGGTCTCGTCACAGGGTGTTCCCGAACCCGCCTTCAGCGAACTATTCATTTCAATCGACGATCTGCGCGAAACGCTTCTGCCCGGCGTCAATCTGGCGGGAAACAGATGGCTGTTCCACCATCTGACGGAAAGCCTTGATCGGCGCGTGCTGGCGATGCTGTCGAAAACCGACCAAATTACAATTACCGGCGATCTCAGTTTTAATCTGAATGTGTCGACCATCCTGTCTCCCGATTTTCTGGCCTTCGACGATAACATTACGGCCAGCCGCCGCGGTTCATTGGTGGTCGAGATCGAGAAGACCGATATTTTCGCCGATCTCAGCGCATTTCTGTTCGCCCGTAACTTCGTTCAGCAGCGTGGATATCGTATCTGCATCGACAACCTGACCTTCCAGACCATGCCGCTTCTTGATCGCGAGCGCCTGGGCGCAGATTTTATCAAGCTGGTGTGGGACCCCGAAATGGTCGATGGCGGCGAAGAGTTGCAAGAACGTGTCCGCGCCATGGTGCGCCGCGCCAGCCAGTCGCGCGTTGTTATGTGCCGCTGCGACGACCGCGAGGCGATCGACTTCGGACAATCCGTCGGCGTTCAGTTCTTTCAGGGCCGCCAGGTCGAAAACCTCATCGCCGAGGACAACCGGCGGCGTGACCTTTTGCGCCTGAAGCGGCGCATCGAAAGAAGCTGAGACGGCTCGCATATTCAAGTGGTGGGGGAGATGTTATGAAGAAAATTGCTACGGTTGTTTTGCTCGTTGCCGGGGTGCTGGCTGCGTCTGGCTGTGCGGGCACGACGCCGATTTCTGTTAAGGCCGAAGTCCTTGTTGATAAGGCGCGCTGGACCGTCGAATCCTTCAAGCAGCGCCAGGATCAGCAAATGGAGATGTTTCGCAAATTCCTGAACGAAGCCCAGGGCGTCGTCATTTTCCCCGGCGCATATAAAGCGGGATTCATTCTGGGCGCCGAATACGGTGACGGCGTGCTGCTTGCGCGCACCGCGTCGGGCGAATGGAGCCCGCCGGCCTTCTACACCATGGGCGCGGGCAGTATCGGGCTGCAAATCGGCGGTCAGGTGGCCGAAACGGTTCTGGTCGTAAGATCGCGCGGCGCGGTCGAGGCCATCGTCGAACACCAGGGCAAGCTGGGTGCGGATATAGAAATCACCCTGGGAACCGTTGGCGGCGGGATCGAGGGTGCGGTCACCAGTAATCTGGGCGCGGACATCATCGTATTCTCCCATTCGGCCGGATTATACGCGGGGGGATCGCTGGAAGGCGCGGTTCTGGCCCGCAGGAACGATTACAATCAAGCTTTTTATGGGTCGGGCGCGACCCCGCAAGCCATTCTTTTCGGGCAGGGTTTTGCCAACCCCCATGCCGACGGGTTGCGCGGTTCTCTTTTGCTGAACTGAAGACTCAGCCGGAAATATTAAGCCGCACGATGACCAGCGCCGCCACGATCATGGCGTCGATCAGGCAGGCGATGGCGAACAGGTATTGTGCGCGCCGGATATCATTGCCTTCGACTTGTGCCGTTCCGGAACCGACCCAGGGATCGCCAAGCGCCTTCTCGGCGTAGCGGCGCGGCCCGGCTAATGCCAAATTCAACGCCCCCGCCACTGCCGCAACCGGCCATCCGGCGCCCAGAGACCGGTATTTGGACGAATCGCGCATCATGATCCGCAAAGCGCTTCCCGGCTGGGCGGTCGGCGCAAACAGGGCGGCGAACGCCAAAAAGATGCCGGACAGACACGACGGGATCAGATGAACGGCATCGTTAAGGCGGGCTGCGGTCATGCCGAATGCCCGGTATCTGGGGGTCGGATGACCGATCACGCGGTCCATTACGCTGATGGTCCGGCACACGGCAAGGCCGGGAAAACCGAACAGGACGTACCAGAACACCGGAGCCACGACCCCTGCGCCGAACCCCTCGGCGCCGGCTTCAATGGTGGTGCGCGCAATACCGTGATCGTCCATTAATGCCGTGTCGCGGTTGACCATGGGTTGAAGGGCGGCGCGCGCCGACTCCAGGTTGCCGCCGCCCATGGACCTGGCGACGCTTCCCATGCGGTTGTAGAGGCTCCGCTGATTGATAAGGGCGGCCAAAAGAACGAACTCGACGATCCATCCGAAATCGTGATTTTGGCTTAGCCACGCAACGCCGACCCCAATGCCCAGCGCCACGCCGATCATCACTGCCGCCAAGAACAGGCCGCGAATCGCGCGATCCATGGGGCTTCGCTTTTCACGGTTTAGCTTGGCTTCCAGCGACCCGATGGTCCGCGCCAGCGCTTGTTCGGGATGCGGAATAAATCGAAACAGGGCTTCAAACCCGCCCACCAATGCTTCAACCCCCAAAGCGGTCAGAAGAAGGACCAGGGGGTCGAATGCATGCGTGCCGCCAACGAGGCCGAAAGAGAACATCGGCCAAGTTTGCGGGCAAGCCCGTTGCCGCGTCAATGGCGGTGTGTTGAATGGACCTTCCAACCGGTTGCCACGGGCAAGCTCACCGTGCGATTATTCCCGCGCGTGTTTCACGTGCGTTTCACGTGCGTAAGATTTGCGGGGGGAAAGTTTGCGCAATGGCCGAGCTCCTGAACTCTGTTCGCGATACATTTGAAGCCGCAGGTTCCGCGCAGGGCTCTGTCCTGATCGTGACGATTGTGGCGGCAGTGTTGGTGGGAGCCGTGGCCGGATTCTCCTGGGGACGGCAACGAAAGGGCGCAGCATCCCGGTCACACGAGGTAGCTGAAGTCTCCACCGCAGCGGTTGCCATGCGCCAACACCTTATGAACCAGGGAATTTCCGGGCGGGCTTTGGAGCGCCGTGTTCGCGCCTTCGAAGCAAACCTGAAAAAGGCGCGCGGGGCAATGGACGTCCTGAACGCCGAAGACCCTGAGACCGCGCCGCTGATCGACGCCGCCAAACGTTCCCTTGAAGAAGGAGACTTCGATGAGGCCGTCGGGCAATTGACGGACGCCCGGGAGCGTTTCATATCGGCCCGGAAATCTCTGGAGGGCGCGGCCCGGGGGCGCGCCAAGGCGGCATCGCGCGCGGCCGTACTGGCAGGCGATCTGGAGCTGGCGCGGCGCAATTATGGTGCGGCGGCCGAACAATTCGGGGCGGCCGTCGACAATGTGGGCGGCGATGAGGAAAGCGAGGTCGCGCGGCTTTTGACCAAACAGGGGACCGCGACCTTCAAGGCCGGGGATCGCCAGAACGCCGCCGGAATTTTCGAAACCGCGGCGAAGCTGGTTCGCAAATCGAGCGGCCGGGAACATCCGAATTTGGCCAAGGCCTTAAACCGTCTGGCATTGGTCCGTTTTGCCATCGGCCAATACGACGCGGCCGAACGGCTGTATCGGCGCGCCATTTCCATCGACGAAAAAGCCCTCGGAAAAGATCATTCAACGGTGGCGACGGACCTGAATAATCTGGCGCAATTGCTGGTACGGCGGGGCGGGATGAAAGAAGCCGGACCGCTGTTACGCCGTGTCATGGAAATCAGGCAAAAAACCCTTGGCCCCAACCACGGGAAAGTCCGGCAGGCGCGGCGTAATTTCCTTGGGGCGCTGCGTGCCATGAACGCCCCGAAAGACGCCAAACGGATCGCCGTCGCCGACGGGCGTGACAGCCGCGATGCGGAGGAGACGAAATAGGATGGCTCGCAAGATTTTCATCGTTGACGATGATGAGACCATTATCGAGTTTATGACATTGATGATGGAATCGGCGGGATATGAGGTATCTTCGTGTCTGGCGGGCACGGAAGCGTTGCCCAAGATTTTGGCGCAAAAACCCGATTGCATTCTGACCGATCTGATGATGGCGGAGCTTGATGGCCTTCAACTTTGCCAGGAAATTCGGAATAAATCGTATTCACCCAGTCCGGTGGTCATTGTCGTTTCCGCCCGCACCCACCCGTACTGGCAAAACCGGGCACACGAAGCCGGCGCCGACGGATATGTTACAAAACCGCTGTCTGCGGTGACTTTCGTCCCACAAATAGAGGCCATTATGGGGGATAAGGAAGAGGCTTCAACGTGACGATAGTCCCGCATCCGCATACCAACTCTATTTGGGATATTCGCTGAAAAGAGCGTTTATGAAGATTTCCGCCCGTATTGTCGCTCTCGTTCTGGTTGGGTTCGCCGTTACACTGGCCGTCGCCGTGGTCGGGGTGGTCATCACGTCGCGGATTGCCGATGATCTTGACGCCATTGGCCGCACCGACATTCCGTTCGTTCGCACTCTCACCGGGGCCGTGGTTGAACAACTGGAACAAGAGATCACCCTGGGAACCGCCCTGCGCATTGGCGACGCGCTTGAGGCGGGCGATGCGGACGCTGCGGACGCATTTGATAATGCGAGTGGCAGGTTTCACGAACATGCGGGACACGTGCGGGAGAAACTTCAAGACGCGGAAGATATCGCACGGCAGGCCTTGGATGGAAACAAAACGGAAGAAGGGCGGCGTGAACTTCGCGCGGCGATTTCATCCATAAGGGACATCAGCGGCACCGCGCTTCGACAGACCGATCTGGCGAAGGAATCCCTGCGTTTGATCAAAACCGGAAGGTTTGCGGATGCGGCGAAATTAATCCCGGAACACGAGAAACTGCGGAGCGTGATGGTTTCGGAGATTGCGAATTTGATTGATCGCGCCGAGAGCATCACTCAGATTTCGGCCCAGGCGGCCAATAGTCAACGACAACAGGGCACTCTTATTATCATCAGCGTTGCCGTCGTCGGCGTTGCCGTTTGTGTCCTGCTGGCCCTTGCCATCGGACGCGGCATTACCGCTCCTATCGCCAATGTAACCAATGCGCTGGGCGAGTTGGTTCGCGGAAACACCGAGGTTCCGCTTGAATTCTCGCACGACGACAGTGAAATCGGTGCCATTGCGGTGGCGCTGAGCGCCTTTCGCAAAGAAATTATTGACCGGCGGGAGACCTTGGCGGCGCTGGCTGAATCACAGCGGCGGTTTCATGCGCTCGCGGATGTTTCGCCGGTTGGCGTCTACTATACCGATCCCGACGGCAACTTCCGTTACGTCAACGAAAAAGCCTGCGAGATCTCGGGCCTGACACCGCTTGAGGCGATCGGCCTCGGGTGGAACCGTTCCTTGCATCCGGACGACTACGAGAGGGTCAGCGAAGAATGGCGGGCCAGCGTCGCGGCCAACCGTTCGTTTCGTTCCGAATATCGTTTCTTCAGGCCCGACAACGCCGAGATCTGGGTCCTGGGGCAAGCGACATCGCACAAAGGAGCCGGAGGGCAGATCGAGGGCTTCGTTGGCACGATCACCGATATTTCGGAGCAGAAAAGAGCCGAAGCGACCCTGGTGGAGTACGCACGCACGCGGACGGGCCTGCACGAAATCATGGTCGACCCGAATATCGGGCTGGACGAGAAAATCCGTCGAATTCTTAAGCTCGGAACGGAGGTTTTCCAACTTCCGCTCGGCATCGTGAGCCAAATCGACGAGGGCGCGTACACCATTGAGCACGTTGTCGGACCCGACGAGGCGCCGCCGCCCGGAACGACATTCCTTGTCGATGGGACGTTCTGCGAAACCGTTCTTTCAATCAACGGTCCCATGGCCTTCCATCATGCGGGTGATGATCGCCAGGTCCGCCAACACCCGTGTTACAGGAAATTCGAGCTTGAAGCCTATATCGGGTCGCCGCTGATCGTGGACGGCGACCACTACGGAACGCTGAATTTTTCCAGTTCCACGGCCCGTGAGCACCCGTTCGGCGACGGCGAATATTCGCTGATCCAGCTTTTTACCCAATGGATCGGCAACGAAATTTCCCGCCGGCGTTCCAGCGAAGCATTACAGAAAAATGAGGAGCGCCTGAAATTGGCGCTGGAAGGCACCGAGGATGGCCTTTGGGATTTGAACCTGATCAGTGGTGATCTTTACGTCAGTCCGCGCACGGAAAGGATGTTCGGATACGAAGCCAACGAGACGGCGTGGGATCTAGCATTCTGGCGGGAGAATATCCATCCAGACGACAGGGATGACGTGCTGGAAGCGCAGTCGCGGCACCTGCGGGGCAAAACGGCCGTTTACGAAATGGAATACAGGATCAAGTCCAAGGGCGGCGAAGACATCTGGGTTCTCGACAGGGGAAAGGTCGTCGAGAAATCCAAGAGCGGCAAGCCCATGCGCGCCGTTGGTACGTATACCGACATTACGGCCCGCAAACGCGCCGAGGATGCGTTGCGCGACAGCGAAGTGCGGATGCGAACCCTGGTCGAGAATATCGTCGACGGAATAATCACCATAAACGACGCCGGAATAATCGAAACCGTCAATCCGGCGGCAGAGCGGATTTTCGGCTTTTTGCCGGGCGAACTGGTTGGCAATAACGTTAAGATAATTGTTCCGAGCCCCCATCGGGAGGCTCACGACGGTTATATCCGCAACTTCCTGAAAACCGGTGAAGCCAAAATCATCGGCACCAACCAAGAGGTCGAAGGATGTCGCAAGGACGCATCGACGTTTCCCATGGAACTTTCGATCAGCGAGATGGTTCTGGACAAAAATCGGATGTTCACGGGGATCATCCGCGATATCACCGAACGCAAGCAGATTGACCGTTTGAAAAGCGAGTTTGTTTCAAGTGTCAGTCACGAACTCAGGACGCCGCTGACCTCGATCCGCGGCGCGCTTGGTCTGATTGTCGGCGGCGCGGCCGGGACCCTTCCCGAGAAGTCATGGGGGCTGGTGGAAATCGCCCACAACAATTCTCAACGGCTGATCAATATCGTGAATGATATTCTTGATCTTGAGAAAATCGGCTCGGGCCGCATGAGTTTCCGATTTGATGCCTGCGATGCGGTTCTCATGGTGGAAAACGCGCTTGTGGCGAACAAGGGATTTGCCGACGAGCACGGAGTGCAATTCAATCTCGTTGGAAGTGATGTGAGCAGTCCGGTCCGCGCCGATGACGAACGCGTGGCCCAGGTTATGGCCAATCTTCTTTCCAATGCCGCCAAATTTTCCCCTAAAGGCGCGGCCGTTGAAATTGCGCTGAAGGAAGAAGCCGGACGGGTTAGGATTTCGGTTGCCGACAATGGCCCCGGAATTCCGGAAAAGTTCCGCAACCGCGTTTTTGATCGCTTCAGTCAGGCCGATTCGTCGGATACGCGAAAAGCCGGTGGAACGGGCCTGGGACTGAGCATTGTAAAAGCCATCGTCGAACGCCACGGCGGCAAAGTCGATTTTGATACCGAAGAAGGCGCCGGGACGACGTTCTATTTTGACTTGCCCGTCATGAAGGCCCCGGACGACGCGGAACGCAACAAGGCGCCGAAGCTGTCGAAAGCAAATTCAACACTCGATCTGTCCGGTTCGGGGGCAACAGCGGGACGCGTTTTGATTTGCGAGGATGATCATGACATCGCGCACTTGCTGTCGATCATTCTCGGCCAGGCCGGAATGGCGACGGATGTCGCCCACGACGCCGCTGCCGCCAAGGCTCTTTTGAAGAAAAACCGCTATGACGCCATGACCGTGGATATCGCGTTGCCCGATCAGGACGGTATTTCGATGATCCGCGAGCTTCGCAGGCGCAAGGATACCCGGGATCTTCCGATCATCATCGTCTCGGGGCATGCCGAAGACACACGCGATAAAATCAAGGCGTCGACTTTGGGGATCGTCGATTGGCTGAACAAGCCGATCAACGAGGACCAGTTGAGCCACGCCATAACAATGTCCATGCGGCCCAAACGTAATCGCCCGGGCCGGCCCCGTCTGCTATATGTCGAGGACGATCCCGATCTGGTCGCTGTGGTTTCGTCCCTGGTCGCCGAATATGCGGAAACGACCATCGCGAAGACTATCGAAGAGGGTCGGCGGCATTTGCGGGACGCGTCGTTTGATCTGGTCATCCTTGATGTCAAGTTACCGGATGGATCTGGTCTTGATCTGTTGGAACTGGTGAAAGACAAAAACGGGAGCATGACTCCGGTAATCGTATTTTCGGGCGAGGAAATTGACGACGATATGACAAGAAAAATAGATGCGGCGCTGGTCAAATCGCGAACTTCGGATCAGAGACTTCTGGAAACAATTCAAGCATTAGTGGGCCGCGCCGAGCGTGCGGGCCTGAACCGGGGAGATATTTCATGACTGTTCCGTCGCTACAGAAAATTCTAATCGTGGAAGACGATCCCGACATTCAAACGGTAGCCCGCATGGCCCTTGAGGCGATTGGCGGATTTACTGTCGAGACCTGCAATTCGGGAAAGGAGGCCTTGTCAAAAGGACCCGTCTTCAAACCCGATCTAATCTTGCTTGATGTCATGATGCCGGAAATGGATGGACCGACGACGCTCAAGGAATTGCGAAACGATCCGGCCCTTGAAGCCACGCCCGTGGTGTTCTGCACGGCCAAGGCGATGCCATCGGAGTTGGAACAATACGAAGCTTTAGGATCGGCTGGCGTCGTTGCCAAACCGTTCGATCCGATGGCCCTGGCCGATCAAGTCCGGGAAATCTGGAACCAATGCCATGGCTGACCGGTGGTCGGATTTCGAGGATCGTCTGGCCGCGTTGCGATCTTCGTTTCAAAATGGTCTTGGCGAGCGGATCGCAGATCTGGAGAACGCCGCCAAGGGGATGTCGGCGTCCGAAGACGATGCGACGGCCCGGTCCGCTCTTGCAGAAGTTCGGAAAATCGTCCACCGGCTTGCCGGTTCCGGGACGACGTTCGGGTTTCCGGAGGTTACGCAAAACGCGCGCGAATTAGAGGACAAATGCGACGAACGTCTGGCCACGGATGCCCGTCCGGATGCGGCCGATCTGACGCAACTGTCGGAGTTTATCGAGACCCTTCGTGAAGCTGCGGCGGCACCGGCGAAAACTGCAGCCGACGCCCAGGAAGACCCAGAAGAGGAAGCTTTGGAAAACGGCGCGGATGACGGTTCTGCCCGGCAACACCGTGTTCTGCTGGTTGAGGATGACCGGGCGCAGGCCCGCGCGGTTGAAGAATTTCTGAAGGACGAGCAATATTCGATCGTGCGCGCCGAAACCGGCGGCGCGGCGCTGGACGTTATTAACGAAAACGTCCCGGACGCCGTCCTTCTCGACATGATGCTGCCCGATATGGACGGGATCGATATTCTTCGTCAAATCGCCGAACGCCAACTGCCTTGCGCCGTCGTTGTTATTACCGCCCACGGCTCGGTTAACCTTGCGGTCGAGGCCATGCGTCTGGGCGCCTACGACTTCATCATCAAACCGTTTAACGTGACGCGGTTGCAGGTAACCGTGCGCAACGCGTTGGAACAGCAACGCCTGAGCCGCATTGTCGAGACCTATCAGGATCTGGACCGCTCAACCTATTTCGGGTTCATCGGCGCCTCGCTGCCCATGCAGGCGGTCTACAGGATCATCGACAGCGCGGCGGGCAGCAAGGCGACGGTGTTTATTTCGGGTGAAAGCGGCACCGGCAAGGAAGTTTGCGCCGAAGCGCTGCACCGCAAAAGCCCGCGCGCCGACAAACCGTTCGTGGCGATCAACTGTGGCGCTATTCCGAAGGATCTTATGGAAAGCGAGATTTTCGGGCATGTCAAAGGGGCCTTCACGGGCGCCGTTTCCGATCGCGAAGGAGCCGCCCGGCGGGCCAATGGCGGCACGCTTTTTCTGGACGAAGTTTGCGAACTTGACCCCAGCCTGCAAACCAAATTGCTGCGCTTCGTGCAAACGGGCACCTACCAGAGGGTCGGCGGCGACAGGACCGAAGAAGTGGACGTGCGGTTTGTTTGCGCCACCAATCGCGATCCCATGACCGAAGTGACCGAGGGCCGGTTTCGCGAAGACCTGTTTTACAGGCTTCACGTCGTTCCCATCCAGTTGCCGCCGTTGCGCGAACGCGGCGAGGACGTGGTTCTGATCGCGCAGCAACTGCTTGGCGAATATTCGGGAGAAGAGGGAAAGCGCCTTTCACGTTTTTCGGACGAGGTGAAAGGAACTTTTCAGAGCTACGCCTGGCCCGGAAATGTGCGTGAAGTCCAAAACGTTTTGCGCCATATCATCGTGCTCAATGACGGTGACGAGGTGACCCACGAGATGTTGCCCCATCCCCTGAACCTGAGCACGGCAACGGGAATATCCCAGGCGCGCGCCCGTCCGCCGTCGCCTGCGGGCGACACTCCCCCGGCCCGGCGGCCTGACATCATCCGGCCGCTGGCGGAGGTCGAGAAAGAGGCCATCGACAACGCCATTCGCCTGTGCGACGGCAACATTCCCAAGGCAGCCCATTTTCTTGGTGTCAGCGCCTCGACCATCTATCGAAAGAAGCAGCTTTGGGAAAGCGGGTGAGCGTTCGAATTACTTGCCTTGGCCGTAATCGGCGAACCCGGCAAGCACATCGTCCATTTCGGCGTCGGTCAGGTTGACCGGTTCGCCGATGGATTTGGCCTGATAATAAATCTGCGCCATTAATTCGACGATTTCGGCGGTGGCGAATGCGGCCGCCAGGTCCACGCCGAGCGCAATCAGGCCGTGATTGGCCATCAGTACGGCGTTCGAGTCGCCGATGGCTTCGCTGGTCACGCGCGCCAACTCTTCCGTGCCGTGGGTCGCATAGGGGGCAAGGGGCACCTTTTTGCCGGAAAAGGCCACCAGATAATGCATGGGCGGGATTTCCCAGCGCAGGGTGGCGATGGTGGTGGCGAATACCGAATGGGTGTGCGCGATCCCGCAAACGTCCGGACGAACCCGATAATGGGCGAGGTGAAGAGGCGTCTCGCTGGATGGTTTGCGAGTTCCCTCGACAACCTCGCCCTCGGGAGAAACCAGAACCACGTCTTGGGGGCGCGTATCCGCGTAATCAAGGGCGCTGGGACTGACGGCCACCAGGCCCTGTTTGCGATTGAACACACTTACATTGCCGCCGGTTCCCGTCGTCAGCCCCGCGCTGATCAGTTTGTTTCCAAACGCGACGACGTCGTTTCTTTCCTTTTCCATCCGCATAACGCGGCCCTCCGATTACGGTCCTTCTACGTGGATGGAACTTGGCCCAATTCAGTTGGGCAAATCAATGACCAGTTCGTTGTTAATGAACAGATTGACGTCGGTGCCCTCTTCCATGGGAACCACGCCCTTCTGGTGCGCTGAATCGACAAGCAGGAAATGCGGGCCGACCGTCACCTGATAACGAACAACACTGCCCAGGAATTCCATATGGCTGACCTTTCCCGCCAACTCGGTCAGGCCTTCAGGCGCGGGCTGGCCGGCGGGTTGAATGGTCAAATTCTGCGGCCGGAATACGATGCTTCGCGGGCCCTGTCCGGCGGCGCTTAACGCCACCGTCACGGCCCCGTCGTCCGAACGGAACGACAACCCGTCCCCTTCTTGCGAAACGGTTCCCGCAACCACATTGGCGACGCCCAGGAAGTTGGCCACGAACAGGTTGGCCGGTTGGTCGTAAAGCTCCATGGGCGAGCCTACCTGCTGAATGATCCCCTGTTCGATAACCGCAATGCGATCCGATGTGGTGTTGGCTTCTTCCTGATCGTGGGTCACGAAGATGGTGGTCAGGGACAATTTGCGTTGAAGCAGCCGCAGTTCGCGCCGCATCTGGATACGCAGCTTTGCATCCAGATTGGAAAGCGGTTCGTCCAGAAGCAGCACCTGGGGTTCAACGACGATGGTGCGGGCCAGCGCCACGCGCTGCTGCTGGCCGCCCGACAATTGCGACGGACGCCGTTCGGCCAATTCGAGGAGTCCGACCAGATCGAGGGCCGCCTCGACCCGGGGGCCGATTTCGGCGCGCGGGAACTTGCGTTCCTCAAGCCCGAAGGCAACGTTTCTTCTGACGGTCATATGGGGCCAGAGTGCATAGCTTTGGAACACCATGCCCACGTCGCGCCGCCACGGCGGCAGATGGGCGACATCCCGATCACCGATCAGCACCTCGCCCGACTGGCAGGACTCGAAGCCCGCGATCAGCCGCAGCAGGGTCGTCTTTCCACACCCCGACGGTCCGAGGAAAGCGAAGAATTCGCCGGGTTTAATCTGAAGATCGATACCTTTCAGCACGTGCGTACTGCCAAACGAGAGGTTAACCCCCTTGATATCGACGCCCACCGGAGAGCCGTGTCCGGCCAGATTTACGTTTTGGTTCATCTAATTGATTCCCCCGCCTCTAATCGTCGCGTTTCATGCCGAGCGCACGCTGACGGCGATCGACATAGACATGTGAGATGAAAGTGCAAAGCCCGACGACCAGCACCGCGAAGATGCCGAGTGCCGCCCCGGGGCCACGTCCCGCAGCGCTTTGCATGTAGACATAGATGCCATAGGCCAGCGGCCCGTCGGCGTTTTTGGACACCAGCATCAGGGTCATGCCCAGTTCCACCGCAGCCGTCGCAAAGCTGGTGACGAACCCGGCGAGAATACCGCCCGCCATCAGCGGAATGACGATCCGGTAAACCGTTTTGAGCTTGTTGGCGCCCAGGTTTTCGGCCGATTCCTCAAGGGAAACGCTGACCTGTGTCAGCGCCGCCGAGCAGGCCCGCAATGCGTACGGCAGACGCCGGATGGCCAGCGCGATGACGATGGCCACCCACCAGGTGGCGAAGGACTGCCCATCCATGCCCGGAACCTCGACGTCGAAGAACGTCCTAAGGTATCCGATACCGATGACCAGACCGGGAATAGCCACCGCCGACATGGCGATATAGTCGAGCCATTGGCGGCCCACCAGCTTGGTGCGAAGCACGATGTAGGCGATGGCCGTACCCAGGATTACGTCGATGCCGCCGGCCAGCGCCGAATACAATACGGTGTTGGTCATGTACTCGGGCGTTTCCGAGAAAATGGCCCGGAAATGATCCAAGGTGAAGGCGTCCGGCAAAACGCTGTAGGACCAGATGGTGCCCAGCGACAGCATGGAAAGGCCGATATGGGGCGCCAGAACGAGGGTCATGATGATCAGGACGATGATCCAGGCAAAGAACATTTCAATGGGACGCATACGCCGTTTGGCCAGACCGCCGCCGCCTTTTTGCACGGTGGCGTAATCCTTGCCCTTCAGGGCCAGGAAGGCCAGCCACATGGAGGCCATGGCAATAACCACCAGGATCACGGAAATGACGTAGCCCATGGGATCGTTGATGCCGATGGAGGCGATGCGCAAGTAGGCCTGCGGCGCCAGCATGTTGTTGACGTTCAGCAAGAGCGGCGTTCCCAGGTCGTCAAAGACTTTCAGGAACACCAGCGACGCGCCGGCCACGTACCCCGGCATCGCAAGCGGAAGCACGATGCGGCGGTACAGGCGCATGCCCGAACATCCCAGATTCTGCGCCGATTCTTCCATGGCGCGGTCGATGTTCTGCAAAGCGGCCGAAAGATTAATCAGAATAAACGGGAAATAATGAACGCTTTCAACAAGGATGACGCCGTTCAGGCCTTCCATGAACGGAATGTTGATGCCCAGGAATTCCTCAAGCAGCAGATTGATGCTGCCGTTGCGGCCGAAGATCATCATCATGGCCACGGCGCCGACGAAGGGCGGCATGATCAATGGAATGATGCCGAGGCCCTGAATGATAACGCCGCCGCGAAACTCGAAGCGCGAGGTGAAGTAGGCCAGCGGCATGGCGAACGCCGATGCCAGCAGGACCGACATCCCGCCCACGTAAATGGAATTCCAGAAGGATTCGCGGAACAGCGCGGTGCTGAAGAAATCCTTGAAATTCAACAGCGTGAAGCCGCCGGTCGTGGCGTCCATGAACGCAACGAACACGACCTGCACCACGGGCACGACCAGGAATGCCAGCAGGAACAGCGTGATGAGCACCATCACCGCCATCTGTCCCGGATGTTTTCTAATCTCGGAAATCACCCCTGATCTCCCCCTGTTGAAATTTGGTTATTTGGAAACGGGCCGGTTCGGCCCCTGACGGAGCCGAACCGGTATTGAGGCGTTACTTACTTAAGAAGCGCCAGCGCCTTTTCGGCTTTGGCCTGGGCGTCCTTGTAGTTCTTCAGGCAGAAGGAATCCCATTTTTCCTCAACCTCGGCCTGACGCTTCGGAACCTTAACCGACGCTTTTTTGCGCTTCTTGAACACGTCGGAGGTAAACACGCCGGGGTACTTGGCGTCGACGGCTTCGGCTTCGGTTATCGGCATGGCGGCAATCAGCGCACGTGCTTCCTTAACGAGCCCGGCGGCTTCGGCGTTGGACTTGCCGGAAAGCGCGGTTTCGGCTTCCTGGATGGCCTTGGCGGCCGCTGCCAGGTCTTCACGCCGATAGGTGATCATCACGTCAAACAGGCTGTTGACGAGATTGTAGCGCGCACCCGACTTGGCGACGTCGAACTTGACGGCGGCGCCAATGGACTTGTCCTTGAACGGATTGGGGAAGCCCGCAGGCGCTTTGGCGTAAGTCGCCGGATTGACCGGAAGTCGCCGGATCGCCGGATCGAGAAGAAGCTCTTGGCCTTCAACCGACAGCAGGAATTCGATGAAGGCCGCCGCAGCGCCCGGATGCGGAGCGCTTTTGACGATGGCGATATTGGCCGGAACCAGCGTGGTGACGGTCGGATAAACGAAATCCACCGGGAAGCCGGTCGCCTTGGACGAGAAACCGAAGAAATCGATGACGATGCCAAGACCGAAATCGCCGCTGTTCACACCTTCGGGGACGCCGAAGCTGCGTTCGGTGACCATCTTGAAGTTACCGGCGATGTTTTTCCACGTCGCCCAGCCCTTTTCCCAGCCTTCACCCTGAAGGACGGTCTCAACCGTCAAATGGGTGGTGCCGGAACGTGACGGGGCCGACATGCCGACGTGATCGTGATAGACGGGTTTGGCCAGATCGGACCATTCGGCCGGAACCGGAAGTTTTTTCGCCTTCACATACCGCTCGTTCCACATGATGCCGTAGCCGGACCCTGCGAAACCGACGTAATAACCGGCAGGATCGTTTACCGGATAGGAGCCGATGTTCTTGGGAATGCCGGTAGCCTTGGGCGTGTATTTGGCCAGCAGGCCATCGTTCTTGAGGACCTCGAAGGCATCGGGTGCGGACGCCCACATCAGGTCCGACGTGTTACCCGACGCGGTTTCCTGAATGTATTTTACGCCGGCAGAGGTCTTTTTCTGCAACACTTCGACCATGGTGCCGGGGTGTTTCGCCTCGAACGCCTTTTTGAACGGTCCGGTCAGATCCTTCGGATAGGATGTCACCACGACCAGTTTATCTTCCATCGCGAACGCGCCGACGGGCGCGGCGAGGACGCCGGCTACCAACGCTGCGCCAAAAATGGCGACGCCGTAACCCAATGCGGATTTTTTCATGAGTTGCTCCCTATATGCATGCCAAATTCTCAAACGTACGTTTGTCCACCCCGAAGGGTGTCAATGACCTTTGCAAGGGGTATGCCAGATCCATAAGGCATTGATTTTGTTTAAAAACTGGCTTGGAGAGGGAATTTTCATTCCGTTCGGCGTGTCGTTTCCGACTCAGCCGGAAGAACCGTTTGGGTCAAAAAAGGGACACAGAAAACGCCCCGTCAGGAGGAGGCAAAATCCTTTCGGCTGAGACCGAATTTCTGCATGCGCAGATACAGCTTCTTTCTGGGGATGCCCAGTTCGCCCGCTGATAGGGTGATCTGCCCGCCGTTTCGGCGCAGGGTTTCCTCGATGATTTGACGTTCGAACGTACCGACGCGTTCCGCCAACGACTTGGCGGCAGCTTGATCATTACCGTCGGCAAGGCCCAGCACATAGCGCTCGGCGCTATTTCCCAGTTCACGCACGTTGCCGGGCCATGGCCGCGCCATCAATTCTTCCATCTGTGCCGGCTGGGTTTGCGGCAAAGCACGCCCGAACTTCTTGCACGCCCGTTGAACGAAGTGCTGGAATAGAAGCGGGATGTCGGCGCGGCGTTCGCGCAAGGGCGGGATATCCACATTGGCCACGTTCAGCCGGTAATAAAGATCTTCGCGGAACTCACCCTTTCCCGCCGCCTCGCGCAAATCCACCTTGGTGGCGGCAACGACACGCACATCGACGGGAACGGTTTCGTTTCCGCCCAAACGCTCGATGGAGCGTTCCTGAAGAACCCTTAACAGTTTTACCTGAAGGCCAAAAGGCATGGATTCGATTTCATCAAGAAACAGGGTTCCGCCGTCGGCGAATTCCATTTTGCCTATGCGCTTCTTTGCGGCGCCCGTAAAGGCTCCCGCTTCGTGACCGAACAATTCGCTTTCGATAATGGTTTCGGGAAGCGCACCGCAGTTCAAGGCGACGAACTGCCTGTCCCGCCGGTCGCTGAATTCGTGCAGGCAGCGGGCCACCAGTTCCTTGCCGGTTCCCGTCTCGCCGGAGATCAACACGTCGACGCCGGTGTCGGCGATATTGGCAATGGTCTTGCGGACCCCCTCGATCCCATCGGAACCGCCGACGATGCGGCCGTCCATTCCGGAAATGGTGGCGAGTTCCTGCCGCAGTGCACGGTTTTCAAGGACGAGGCGCCGGGTTTCCAGCGCGCGCCCGACCACTTCCACCAGATATTCCGGCGGCGCGGGTTTTTCGATGAAGTCATAGGCCCCATCGCGCACGGCCTGAAGCGCCATGGGGACGTCGCCATGACCGGTCACCAGAATAACGGGCAGGTCGCAATCGACCTCTTTCACGCGGCGCAGAAGCTCCATTCCGTCCATTCGCGGCATCTTGACGTCCGTTAGAATGACGCCTTCCCAATCGCGCGAGATGGTGTCCAGCGCGGGTTCCGCCGCCCGGAAAGGAAGAACCGTTATTCCTTCCAGTTCCAGCGTCTGCTGGCTGGACAGCAGAACGTCCTTCTCGTCATCGATTAAAATAACTTTTGCCTGCGCTTCGTTCATTCCCTGCACCTTGTGAGGTCCGGTTATTCGGCGGCCGATAATTCGACGGCGATGAGCGTTCCTTCGGCTGAAGTTTCTCTTAGCTGGATAACCCCACCGAAGTCTCTAATGATTTTGCTGGAAATCGACAAACCGAGGCCCAGGCCGCTTCCGGCTTCCTTGGTGGTGAAAAACGGATCAAAAATCTTTCCCACATCTTCTTCTAAAATACCGTGACCCGTATCCCTGAATTCCACGACCGCTTTCCCGTCAACATTTTTTGCCGCGATACAAAGTTTCTTTACCGGCGCATCTTCCATGGCGTCCAGGGCGTTGGTTACGAGGTTGATAAACACCTGTTCAAGCCGCACATCCTCGCCGGTCGTCAAAACATCCTTGGGGGAAAAATCAAGCTCGACGTCGACCGCTTCCTTTTCAATGCGCGTTCGGAAAAACGAAAGCGCATTGGTTACGGCGGTTTCCAGATTGACGGTTCCGACCAGTTTCGACGGCCGCCGGGCAATGGATTTCAGGTGCGACGTGATATCGGCCATGCGCTCGGTCATGGCTTCGATGCGTTCCAGATTTTCCCGTGTTTCGCTCTCGCGGCCCCGATCAAGCAGGATGGAGCCGTTGTGGGCATAGGATCTGATGGCGGCCAGGGGCTGGTTGAGTTCGTGTGCAATGCCCGCCGAAATTTGCCCAAGCGCCGCCAGTTTGCTCGCCTGTACCAGTTCGTCCTGGGCTTCGCGCAACTCTAGTGCCGTTCTTTCGCGTTCCGTGATTTCTTTTCTGAGTTTGCGGTTGGCCGAGCGCAGGTCCTTCGTTTTTTCCAGCACGCGTTGTTCAAGCAATTGCTGGGCGTGTTTTCGTTCCGTCATGTCGTGCAAGGTCACCATGAACCTTTTGCGGCGGCGTTGTCTGAATTCACGCACGGCCATATCCATGGGAAACGTGGCGCCATCGACGCGCAGGCCGTTCGTTTCCACATAAGCGGGCGGTTTCCCGGACCCGCGAAGGATGTCCTCGACCGAGCCCCGGTTCTCGTGGGCGATCAACGTGGTCAGGTTTTTCCCGATGACTTTATCCGCGGCGCGCCCGAACAATTCTTCGGCGGACGGGTTAAAAAATTCGATGACACCGCTTCGGCTCACGCCGACCACGCCGGCCATGGTGTTGTCGATGATGGCTTCGGCGTTGGCTTCTTCAACTTCAATGGCCGTATCCCGAAAAACCAGCAACGCCTGGGCCATTTCGGAAATTTCGTCACGCCCTTCAACCGGAACCGCCGTCTTCAAATCGCCATCGGCGATGGCCCGCATGCTTTTGCCCAGCGCGGTGATGCGGGCGACGATGTTGCGGCCCACGTAAATCCAGCCGACGGCCACGGCAATCAGCAGACTGACCATGGCGATCACGGCCAAAAAGTAGCGGCCGCGCTGGATCGATCTGTTGGATGTGGCCGCTGCCATGGTCGTTGCCGATTCCAGGGCCGACACCTGCCCGCCGATCACCGATTTAAGATGGTCCACCAATTGATTATTGGCGGCCAGCAATCGCCGTCCTTCCTGAACGACGCCCAGTTCGCGTTTGCGAACGTCAAGCACACTTCCGCCGCCGCTGGCCAGAACAAGAATTTCGGCAACCACTTGACGCAACGACACGCTGCTGTCCAGACCCTGCAGAACGCCGAGATCCTCGTCCAGTCCGTCGGTGATGTCGCCGATGAGGTGGCCCGAGAAGTCGACCTCGTCCACGCTTTCGGCGCTGGACGCGCGGATCAACAGTCCCACCGCCAGATTGCCTGCGGCGTTAATCTTCAACAGTGCTTCGCGTTTGAGCATTTCGGCACGCAGGGTTTTTGTCTCGGCAAGGCCGATTTCCTCGCCAACCGGTTCTTCAACTTCCTCCATGGCCGACTGGATGTTGAAACGCGCTTCCTCGATCATGGGTTCGACTTCATCCAGAAAATCCGCGTGCAGCCAGCGAAGGTGGTCGGTCAATTCGGCATTGCGGTTTCTAAGGTCGAAGCGGTTGTCCACGTTGGCGTTCAGGGCGCCAAGGTTATCGGAAATTCCTTCGGTCAATCGCTGAAGCGATGCGCGGGACGGCTCGTCCGTCAATTGTTCGCCCATCTCTTCCAATAGATCGGACATATCGATCAGAAGGATTTCGAGATCGGTCCAGATTGCCTGTTGTTCGGTTTCGTTGCCGGCGGACATCAGGGCCGGCGCGGTGGCGATGATTGCGCCGCCTTTTTCCGCCAATTGCGCGGCAACGGTCATGGCGGGAACATGAGTGTTGGCGATGCGGCTCAGGCTCTCGCTGAGATTGGCAAACGACAGCCACGCGGCAATGCTCGCCGCGACAGTCATCGCGGCAACCGCCCCGAAGGCGACGAAAAGGCGGGTTCTGATCCCGAAGGATGTCCACAGGATCACCGGACCGCCCCTGGATTGCTTGCGCCGTCGGCGGTTTCCAGCGCCCTGGCCTGTGCCTCGGCGATTCGCAAAGCTTCGAGAAGGTTTTGCGTTACCGTTTCATCCCAGTTTTTCTCCATATCAAGCTGCCGCGCCGGTACCGAGCGGCCCCGTTGCTTGCGAATGAAGATCGAGGTGAAGGCCGCATCGGTTGAGTCCTCAGCCGAAACCGGAACCGTGACTGCCAATTGTCGCGCCCTGGCGATGGCGGCGGCCGCATCGGGATTATTGGCGTCGCGAAGAAGCGCTTCGGCCCGGTGAATGGCTGCCCACACGCGATTGAGCTTTCGCACCCTAAAGGTGATTAGCGTATCGAACATGGCGTTGACCAGATGATAGCGAAGACGCGAACGCCGGCTATCGAACGCCACACCCCGGACAAGGGAATTGGCGCCAAACGGGTTCGGGTACCCAACGGGCGCGCTTTCATAAGCCTCGCGCACCACCGGCAGGCGATGGATTTCGGGCTCGAACAGAACGCGCTGCCCCGGCCCGGAAAGCAGAAACTTAATGAAGGTTTCGGCAAGTTCGCGGTTTTGCGCATTCTTGAGGATCGCCACATTGGCCGGAACGAAGGGCGTTGTCGCCGAATAGGCAAAATCGACGGGCAGGCCCGACGCCTTCGAAGACAAGCCCAGGAAATCGATCCCCAGGCCGATACCGAAGCGCCCGCTGTTGACCCCCTCGACAACACTGAAGCTTCGTGCCGTAACGGTGGCCAGATTACCGGCGATCTCCATCAAAAGGGCCCAGCCGTTCTTCCAGCCGTGATTTTGAAGAATGCCTTCCACCATCAAATGCGTGGTGCCCGAGCGCGACGGGGCCGTGATCCCCAGGTGTTGGTGATAGGCGGGATCGGTCAGATCGCTCCATTCGTTCGGCGAACGAAGCGAATGGCGGGCCATGTAACGGGTG
>JADHSV010000038.1 GCA_016776725.1 Rhodospirillales bacterium | reverse complement strand
CCATTCCCGCCGTGCTGGCCATGTTGGTGGATATGTTCTTTATCCAAAGCCCATCCATGGCGCTGCTGGAAGCCAATCGGCACGCAGGCGCGGCCCGATTGGCGATGATTCTCAAGATCGTCGGCGGGTTCCTTCGCAATCCGTTTATCATTTCAATGGCGTTGGGTGTCACGGTCTCGGCCTTGCAACTTCCCCTGCCCGGCCCCATAGATAGCTTTACCGGGCTTTTAAGCGGGGCGACGGCACCTTGCGCATTGTTCGCGGTCGGTGCGTCGTTGGCGGGCCGCCCCATCGCTGACAAGTTCAGCGAAGTGGCGTTCATGAGCGGATGCAAACTGTTTCTTCATCCGTTTATCGCATGGGTGATGATGTTTATGGTGTTCGACATAGACCCCCAATGGGCGATCATCGCGGTGCTGGGCGCGGCCCTTCCCATCGGCGGAAACATCTTCGTCGTGGCCCACAATTTCGGCGTCTATGCGGTTCGCGCGTCCACTGCCATCATCGTTTCAACGGCGCTGGCGGTGGTCACGTTTTCGGCCCTGGTGGGAATGGTAACGCTGTAACGAAAGGGAGTGGGGCATGAGCGGCAGGCTTGCAGGAAAAACCATCTTCGCAACGGCGTCTGGATTGGGTATCGGACGCGCCGCCGCATTGGCCTTCTCCAATGAAGGGGCAGCCGTCATCGCCACCGACAAAAACCCTGAATTGCTTGGCCCGCTGGAAGCCGAAAGCCCCAACATCCAGACCCGCACACTGGATGTGACCGATGGAAAAGCCATCGAAAAGATCGCGTCCGAACTCGGCGCGGTCGATGTTGTTTTCAATTGCGCCGGATATGTTCACAACGGAACGATACTGGATTGCGAAGAAGCTGACTGGGATTTGTCTTTCGACGTGAACATCAAATCCATGTACCGCGTCACGCGTGCTTTCCTGCCCGCCATGATCGACGCGGGCGGTGGAAGCATCCTCAACATCTCGTCGGTGGCCAGTTCAATCACGGCTGCGCCCAACCGGTTCGCCTACGGCGCAACCAAAGCCGCCGTGATCGGCCTGACCAAGGCCATTGCCGTTGATTTCGTGGGCAAAAACATCAGATGCAACGCGGTGTGCCCTGGAACGGTGGATAGTCCTTCGCTGAACGAACGCATGGCGGCGGCGGGCGATTACGAGGGAATGCGCGCCAAATTCCTGGAACGCCAGCCCATGGGCCGCTTTGCGGCGCCTGCGGAAATCGGCGCATTGTGCGTCTATCTTGCTTCGGATGAGGCCGCCTTCGCCACCGGCCAGACGTATACGCTGGACGGTGGCTGGACGACCTAAAGCATCTTCAGTCTTATTTGCTGTGTTCGGGAACCGGTGTCACGACCGGCTTGCCCGCGAAAAACGCCTCGATATTAGAATGGCAGACTTCGGCCATGCGCCGCCTTGTTTCGTGGGTGCCGCTCCCCTGATGCGGGGTTAGCACCACATTGGGCATGGACCGTAGTTCAGCCGGAACGCGGGGCTCGTCTTCAAAAACGTCGAGCCCGGCCCCGGCGATCTTGCCGTCCTTGAGTGCCGAAACAAGCGCCGCCTCATCGACGATTGAACCACGAGCAGCGTTGACCAAAAAGCCCTGCGGCCCCAGCGCGTCCAACACCTCGGCGTTAACCAGATGGAAGGTCCCGGCGCCGCCAAAGCAGGAAACGACGAGAACATCACTGGCAGCGGCCAGCGAAGCGGCGTCGGCGTAATAATCGTAGGGAACGTCCTGCTTGATGGGATCGCTATAAGCGACCTTTGCACCGCATGCGGCCAGTCGTTCGGCGACGGCCCCGCCGATGCGGCCCAGGCCGACGACACCGCAGACTTTTCCAACAATGCTGGTCGCCAGAATTTCGCCTTCGGCGGTTTCCCATTCGCCGTCGCGAACGTGTTCGTGCAGTTCGACCAAACGCCGGGTAACCGCAAGGGTGAGCAACAGGGACATATTGGCGGTGTCGTCGGTCAAAACGTTCGGCGTGTTGGTGACGGTCACGCCACGGCGAATGGCCTCAGCAACATCAATACCGTCGTACCCGACCCCATAATTGGAGATGACTTCCAGCGCCGGAAGTTGCGACATCAAATCCGCGCCGAAAATGGTCTCGCCTTTGGTGACGCAGGCGCGCACAGTTGCCGGGTCCAGTCCCGGAATATCGGCGACTTTTTCATACCCCGTCATGTCGTAAAGCTCGTATTTGCCTTCCAGAATAGCCTTCATCTGGGGCTGAATTTCCTTGGTCAACAAAACCGTATCCATTTAGTCGCTTCCTTGTTCAAGTTTTCTCGGTTGATCGCTTTTTCTAAATTCCGAATCCCGCTTTCCATAGCTCGAACGCCTTGGTGACAACGCGCGGCGACGGCAATTTTTGCTCGGCGGCGGCGATAATTCCTTCCGCCTGCGCTGGCGAATTAAGGCCTACGATAACGCTGGCAACCACGGGATGGGCCAGCGCAAACCGAATGGCAAAGCCGGTCATCGACCCGCCGATTTCCTCGGCAAAGACCTCGGCGACTTTGGCGCGTTTGGCCAAGTCGTCGGCAAATTTCGGGTCGCTGAAACGATCGTCTGCGCCCGGTTTGGCGCGCTGATCCGTCAGAATTCCCTGATACAGCGGGCGGATGCACAAAAAGCCCATGCCGCGTTCTTCAAGCTCTTCAAACAGCTCGGCCATTTCCATTTCGATGGGATTGTAATAGGCGATGATGCCGTCGAATTTTCCGGTTTCCATAGCTGCGCGGGTGCTGGCGACGGTATAGGGGAACGGCATCATGTAACCGGCCTTCCCCTCGTCGCGCACACGCTCGAACGCCTCCATCAGGTCATCCATAAGGCCGGGAAGCATGGGAACGCGCAGATCATCATCATTCGGGTCGGATCGCCACATCCATTGCAGAACGGCAATGCGTTCGGCGTGCAGGTCGCGCAAGGCCTCCTCGATACGTTCCCTGAACTTCGCCGCATCGAACCGGCCCCCGTCCTTGAAATCGGGCACCGGCACTTTAATGACGTGATGAAGGTCGTGGCGCTTGGGATGATCCTTCAGCACACGTTCCATCATCCAACGGGTGCGGTACTCGTAGCTGGAATGGATGAAGTTGACGCCCGCATCAATGGCGAAGCGCAGCGCATCCTCACCGGCCTTTGATTTGGCATCCTCGGTCGGTTCCTTGGTGGCGGCCCGCATGGGACCGAGACACACGGCGGACACATCCAGATCGGTTCCGCCCAATCGACGATATCGCATGGCTTATCCTTTCACGACCGCCACGGGCCGTCCCTGTTCCGCAGATTGCAAGATTGCGTCCGCAAAGCGATGCGTCTTCAACGCCTCTTCCCCGGAAATCAGTGGATCGCGGCCCTCGTCCAAGGCATCCAGAAAATCGGCCATAATTTCTCGGTGGTGATCATGCGGGAAATCCATGGGGTCCGCCCCGGTGCCGCCCACCGCCGGGTCGGCTTCGATCACCTCGCGTTCGCCGTCATGATAGGCGACCTTCAATTCGGTGCCGGTGATGACCGCGCTGCCCTTTTCGCAATAGAACTGGATGCGTTCGGGAAAGCCCGGATAGGCGGTGGTCGTGGCATCGACGACGCCGATAGAGCCGTCCTCGTAGCGCACGGAGGCAGCCACGATATCCTCGGTCTCCATTTGATGGACCGGGCTGGTCTGGGCGTAGGCCGTGACCTCGACCGGCTGTGCGGTCAGCGACAGAAACACGTCAATCGTATGAATACCCTGGGTAATCAACACCCCGCCGCCGTCGCGCAACTTGTCACCGCGCCCTGGCTGGTCGTAATACCCGATTTGCGGCCGCCAGTTGGGAACGAACACGGACGCCCCGGCAACGCGGCCCAGCTTTCCCGATTTAAGGATTTCACGCAGGCGAATGCCGCCCGGCCGCCTGCGATGCTGCAACACGATACCAAGGGTAACACCTGCATCGCGGCACGCCTGGATCATTTCCACCGAACGCTTTGTGGTGATTTCCAACGGCTTTTCCAGAAGCACGTGTTTTCCGGCTTGCGCGCATTTGGTAACGGTTTCCAGATGATTGTCGGGCGTGGTCAGAACCAGCATGCAATCGATGGAACTGTCGGCCAGAAGGCTATCAAGATCATCCGTCACCGGAAACTGCGGGAACTTTTCGGCAAACGCCTTGCGCCGTTCCTCGCCCCGGTTATAGGCGCCCGCGACTTCAACACGGTCGGCCAGATCCATCAGGCTCTTGGCGTGCGGCGTTACCGCCATGCCAAGGCCCACAATTCCCATGCGATGTTTCGTCACGCGTGAACCCCTCAACCCAATTAAATCCGCCCCGAACGTAAGGCCCGCCATAGGGGGCGTCAATTCCTTTGGAACGGCCCCGGCGCGCGTGCTAAACATTTCGGTGCAAATCAATACAAAATGGGGAAACACGGATCATGTCATCGAAGGTTATTTCGGTTGAAAAAGCGGTCGCGCTTATTCCGGACGACGCGCATGTGGCAATCAGTTCATCCAGCGCGTTGGGCTGCCCCAATTCCACCATGCGGGCCATCGGAGAAGCGTTCGAGGCCAAGGGGCATCCGCGCAATTTGGACCTGTTTTTGCCCATCGCGGCGGGCGACATGTACGGCGTTGACGGCATCGACAACGTGGCCAAGCCGGGCCTTATTTCGCGCGTGATCTGCGGTTCCTACCCCAGCGGCCCGTCCTCGCGCCCATCCCCCAAAATCTGGCAGATGATCGGCAATGACGAAGTTCCCGCCTACAACGTGCCCAGCGGAATTTTGTTCGATATGATCCGCAACGCCGCAGGCAAGCGCGCGGGCGTGTTGACCAAGGTGGGACTGGACACCTTCATGGACCCGCGCCGCCACGGCGGCAAGATGAACAAGGCGGCCAAGGAAGACATCGTCAAGATCGTCGAATTCGGCGGCGAAGAATGGATGCACTTCCCCAACATCTACCCCGACGTGGCCATCATTCGCGGCACGACCGCCGACGAAAAAGGTAATATTTCCATGGAGCACGAGGGCGGCTATTTGGGCACCCTTGATGTGGCGCTGGCCGCGCGCAACAACGGCGGTTTCGTGATTGCGCAGGTCAAGCGCGTGACCACGCCGGGTTCGATCCCGCCCCAGCAGGTTTACATCCCCTCGACCCTGGTTGATTTCGTGGTGGTCGATCCCGACCAGTGGCAGACCACGGAAACACCGTATGACCCAGCCATTTCCGGCGAAGTGCGGCGCCCGTTCAGCTCGTTCCCGCCGGTCGAATTCGGCACCGACAAGATCATCGCGCGCCGCGCCGCCATGGAACTGATGATGGATGACGCGGTCAATCTGGGCTTCGGCATTTCGGCGCTGGTTCCGCAAATTTTGATTGAGGAAGGGCTGGAAGAGGCCGTGACCTGGGTGATCGAGCAAGGTGCGGTGGGCGGCGTACCGCTGGACGGTTTCGCCTTTGGCTGCGCGGCCAACGCACAGGCCATTATCCCGTCACCCACCCAGTTCACCTATTTCCAGAGCGGCGGCGAGGATTGCGGGTTGTTGTCGTTCATGGAAGTGGATAACGACGGCTCGGTCAACGTTTCACGGCTGGCGGCCAAGCCCCATGTGACGGCAGGCGTCGGCGGATTTGTCGATATCACGTCGCACGGCAAGAAACTGGTTTTCAGCGGGTACTTTACGGCCGCAGGGTTGAAGCTGGACGTGACGGACGGCAGGCTGACCATTCTCAACGAAGGAAAGTTCCCGAAGTTTGTCGAGGAAGTCCAGCACGTAACCTTCAGCGGGCGGCGTTCCAAAACGCTGGGACAGGACATCACCTACGTCACCGAACGCTGCGTCATCAAACTGACACCCGATGGCTTGGTGGTGACCGAAATCGCGCCCGGCATTGATGTAGAACGCGACGTTCTGGGGCAGGCCAAAGCCAGGCTAACCGTCAGTCCGGACTTGAAGGAAATGGACGCGCGGCTTTTTAAGCCCGAACCCATGAATTTGACGCCGCCCGATCGGACAACCCCGCGTTTTCGCTCGACGGCAGGAGGCTGACACATGGACACCATCCTTTTCGACGTTGCCGATCATGTCGCCACGATCACCCTGAACCGGCCCGACAAGCTGAATGCGCTGGACACCGGGATGCTGGACGCCCTCGAAGACGCAATCGCACAGATCGACCGCAACCCGGACGTTCGCGTGGTTATCCTGCGGGCCGAAGGCGAGCGGGCTTTTTGCGCAGGCGCCGATATCAACGCGTGGGCCGAACTTACCCCCCTTGGCATGTGGCAAACGTGGATCCGGCGCGGCCATCAGATTTTCGGGAGATTGGCCGATTTGCGCCAGCCTTCCGTTTGCGCCATCCAAGCCATTGCGTTTGGTGGCGGGCTGGAACTGGCCTTGTCGTGCGACATCCGCGTGGCGTCGGACAAGGCCGCTTTTGCCCTGCCCGAAGTCACCATCGCCACCGTTCCGGGCTGGACCGGAACCCAGCGCCTGCCGCAAATCATCGGTGAGGCGCGCGCCAAACAAATGGTTCTGACCGGCCAGCGCATCGACGCCGAAACCGCCCTCGCCTGGGGCCTGATCAACGAATGCGTTTTACCTGATCGGGTCGGCAAGCGGGTCGCCGAACTGGCCAAACAGATTGCCGCCAACGCGCCGATTTCGGTGCAGACGGCCAAGCAACTGGTGAATGCCGGACTGGGCCGCGATACGGGCGCATCATTGGAAGCGCTGGCCGGTTCCATGACCGGATTTACAGAAGATGCCGAGGAAGGGCGCGCCGCATGGAAAGAACGCCGCCCGCCCGACTTCAAGGGAAAATAAAGGAACATCCATGTTTGAAGACCTTCAAGGAAAACGCATTCTCGTCACCGGTTCCAGTACGGGTATCGGCGTCGCCGTGGCCAAGGGCTATGCCGCCTGCGGGGCCAAGGTTGCCGTGCACGGCAATGCGAACCGGGAAGCCGCCGAAGCCGTGGTGTCCGACATCAAGGAAGCAGGTGGCGAGGCCATCCTCGTGATGGGCGACGTGGCCGATAGCGCCGAGATGGAGCGCATCGTGCATGAGGCCGCCGAGGGCCTTGGCGGGCTGGACGTTCTGGTTAACAACGCGGGCAGCCTCTATAAGCGCGCGTCATTGGAAGATCAGGACGACGAGTTGTTCGACAACGTGACCGACATCAACATCCGTTCCGTCGTCACCGCGTGCCGCGCCGCCGTGCCTTATTTGCGCAAAAACAAGGGCTGCATCATCAACACCGGCTCCATCGCCGGACACACCGGCGGGGCCGTAGGCGCTGGCTTTTACGCAGCCTCGAAAGCCTACGTGCATTCGTGGACCCGAACCATGGCCATCGAGTTGGGCCCCGAAGGCATTCGCGTCAATTGCGTCTCGCCCGGCGTTATCCTGACCCCGTTCCACGAACGCTTCAGCACCCCCGAAAAGCTGGAAAACGCACGCAAGAACATTCCCCTGCAACGCCTCGGCACCGCCGAAGACTGCGTCGGCATCTTCCTGCTGCTGGCGTCGAACCAACTGGCCGGCTACATCCACGGCCAGGTCATCGAGGTGAACGGCGGGCAGTATTATAAGTAGGCGGGAAATAGGGAACGCGCCCATGAAGATTACCAATCTGGAAGTCATTCGCCTGCGCGTTCCCGTGCTTGACCGGCCTCGCCCCGACCCGTGGCATAATATGCTTCTGCTCCGGGTTGATACGGATACGGGGATTTCCGGCTGGGGCGAAGCGTGGAGCCTCAATCTGGCCAAAGCGACGGCGGCGGCGATTGCAAATTCCGTGGCGCCTTTGTGCATAGGGCAATCGGCAGAAGATATATCGGGGTTGTCGCTGGCCATTCGCAAGCAAATCGGCAACACCCGCAACGGTCCGTTGACGTATGCGGTTTCGGCCCTTGATATCGCACTGTGGGACATTGCGGGCAAGGCTGCCGGGTTGCCCTTGTGCCGAGTATTCGGTGGCACGGCGCAATCGCTTCCGGCTTATGCCAGCCTGTATCGGTATTCAGACCCTGAAATCGCCGCTGAGAAATCAGCGGAAGCGGTGGCGCGCGGCTACCGGCACCTGAAACTTCACGAATGCGAAATCGCCCCCGTCGCCGCCACGCGCGAGGCGGTGGGCGACGATATCAGCATCCGCCTTGATCCGGCATGGGCATGGAACCCGGTTCAGGCGATCGACATGGCCCGACGGTTGCGCAAATACAATCTGGTGTGGCTTGAAGAACCGGTCTGGCCGCCGGAGGATTACCGGAGCCTGGCCGAAGTCGCAGCCCAATCCGGAATACCGCTAGCAGCGGGCGAGAACTGCATCAGCGCTATGGATTTCAGGCATCTGTGGGAAGCAAACGCGGCTCGTTTCATGCAGCCCAGTGTCATCAAGATCGGTGGAATTTCGGAAAGTCTGAAGGTCGCTGCACTGGCCGACGTCTGCAATGCCCAGTTCGCGCCGCATTCCTATTATCACGGGCCGGGAATGCTGGCCTCGCTTCATCTGGCAGCCGCCAGCGCGCAGGAAATCGTTGTCGAACACGGCTACGACGAGCTGGAAGGATGGCCCTATGGGGACGCCCTCGCGCTGAATGTGGGAAACCTGACCATTCCGCAAAAACCGGGACTGGGGCTGGACCCCAATCCCGGCTTTCTTAAGGAATACACCGTCGAGTTATAAGCGTCAGGCGAATTCTTCCAGCGCCAACTCGGCGACCCTTTCGCCGGACACGCGGCCTTCTTCGGTCCAGCCGCGGATGTCGTAATATTCGCTGAGCATGGGATAGAGGGGCGGGACGTCGAAATTGATGTCGTCGCCGACCTTCTTGAGGGTGCGCATGCGCGGCGGCAGGTCGTCGTCCTTGCGGGTCATGCCGAAGCGGCTGTTGATCATGCGTTTCAGCGCAAAGCCACGGGCGCCGATTTCCAGGAATTCCTCCATGGTGATGCCACGACCGGTGATCATGTTGTACCAGTTCATGAAGTCGGTCAGCTTGGCCGCGTTATTGAGCATGGCGAAGTTGCAGGCAACCAGGGCGTCGCGCAAAACACACAGGTTCTGCGCATCGTTGACGAACTGGGCCTTGCCTTCGGCCTTGCGTCCGTCCTGAACCTCGTCGTGCCCGGCTTCGGGCAAGGTCAGGATTATTTCAAACGCGTGGGCCAGCGATGTCAGATGGCAAGCCCCGCGCGCACCCGTCGCGTAACCGATGGCGTGGCCCCAGCTAAAGCGCGGATCGTGCATGGGGAATTCCAGACCCTTGACGTCAACCGAGTATTCCTCGGCCCCATTGCCAATAGCCTTGGCCGCCTTGCGTGAGCCCTGAGCCAGCAATTTGCCGAACTTGCCTTCGCCAAGGGCCATGCGGCGAACCAGTTCAATGTTGGTGTCGGGCTGCCCAAAGCCAAGTTCAAGACCGTCGGTGTCTTCGGCGGTGATGACACCCTTTTCATAGCACTCGTTGGCGAACGCGATGGTCGCGCCCACCGAAATGGTGTCCATGCCGTAGTTGTTGCAAAGCTCGTTGGCCCGGGCGATGGCTTCAAGGTTATCGACCATCTGCAAGGAACCGAAAGCACCCAGGGTTTCGTATTCGGGAGCTTCGCTGACGCCGTCGGTCTTGTAGGGGCCGTCCGGAACCTCGACCACGCGGGCGCACAACAGCGGGCATTTACGGCAACCGGATCGTTTGACCTGAATGGTCTCGGCCATGACCATGCCGTTGATCTTGTCGCTGATGTCGCCTGCCTGGGCGTCGCGCCAGTTGTTGATGGGCAGATTGCCAAGACGGTTGAAGTTGGGAAGGCTGCCCGGCGTCCCGTAGGTCACGAACATCTTCAACTTTTCTTTCATGGGCGCCAGCAACTCTTTGACCGCCGCATCAAGTGCGGCTTCATCGGCCATGGGAGGCTTGATTTCCTCACCGCGCTTGATGATCACCGCTTTGAGCATTTTGGAGCCCATGAGCGCGCCCATGCCGCCACGCCCGGCAAACCGGGTGTGCCGTCCGTCATGGGCGATGCAGGCCATGGGAACCAGGTTTTCACCGGCCTGACCGATAACGGCAGTGGAAATCTGTTTGCCGAAGTCGGCCGTCATGACATCGGCGCAATCAAACACGTTGACGCCCCAGTATTTGGCGGCATCGACGATTTCGATTTTGTCGCCGTCAATAAGGAGGGCAATCGGCTTGGTGGCCTTGCCGGTAAAGACAAGCCCGTCGAAGCCCGAATTCTTCAGCGAACGGCCGAACGAGCCGCCGCTGCTGGAATCGCAGTAAATGCCGGTCAGCGGCGACAGGCCGATAACGGCGTGGCGCGACCCGGCGGGAATTTTGGTGGCCGTGAACGGCCCGGTCATCATGATCAGCGGATTCTCGGCATCCAGCGGTTTGGTGTTGCCGTCGGTCAAACGGGCAAGGATTGCCGCGCCCAAGGCGCTGCCGCCGATGTAGTTTTCGAAATCTTCCTTGCCGATGGGGCGAACCTCGACGGCTCCCTTCGTTAGATCGATCCAAGCCAGGCGATCATGATAACCGTTCATTCTAATTATCCTTCCAAACATACAGGCTGATTGCTGAGCCTTTGGCCCTCTAAATCGTTCGGCATTAAATACCTTTTCCCTTTTTTGGACAAATACAAAAGTACGAAAAAAGGAAATTCGGTGGGCCTGCTTGAAGCCCGCCGCGAAACCAACCATAATCGCGCGGAATTTTTTGGGTGTTTTATTGATAGGGATGAAACGGTAATGGCAGCTTCCAGCGGTAATTTCAGTTATCTGCACACAATGATCCGGGTTTACGACCTTAAGAAATCCGTCGATTTTTATACGCGCCTTCTGGGCATGAAGCTTCAGCGCGAACGCGAGGTTCCCGATGGCAAGTACAGCCTCGCCTTTGTCGGGTACGGCACCGAAGACGAGGGACACACCGTCCTCGAGTTGACCTACAACTGGGATCACGAGCCTTATGATCTGGGCGACGGGTTCGGGCATCTGGCCCTTGGCGTTCCGGATATTTACGCGACCTGTGACGCGCTTCGCGCCGATGGCGTCAAGATCACGCGCGAGCCCGGCCCCGTGAAATTCGGCACTACCGTCATCGCCTTCATCGAAGACCCCGACGGCTACAAGATCGAACTTATTGAAAAGAAATAGCGTCTCGGAACCAGACGCAAATACAAAAGGAAACGACAATGACAGCGCAAGCGGATATTGGCCTCGTCGGACTGGCGGTTATGGGCCAAAACCTGGCCCTTAACATCGCCGATCACGGCTATTCCATCGCCGTGTTCAATCGCACCACCGCGACCACTCACAAATTCGTCGATAGCGACGAAGCCAAGGGCAAGGCCGTCATCGCCTGCGATACCATGGAAGATCTGGTGGCCAATCTGAAAACACCGCGCGCCATTATTTTGATGGTCAAAGCGGGGGAACCGGTGGACCAGCAGATCGCCATGCTTCAGCCGTTATTGGAAGAAGGCGACATCATTGTCGACGGCGGCAACTCGCAGTTCATGGACACGCGGCGGCGCGACGAGGCGCTAACGGCTGCGGGCCTTAATTTCATGGGCACCGGCATTTCCGGCGGCGAGGAAGGGGCGCGTAACGGCCCGTCCATTATGCCGGGCGGCACGGCCAAGGCCTATTCCAAGGTCGGCCCCATCTTCCAGGCGATCTCGGCCAAGGTGGACGGTGAAGCGTGCTGCGTACACATCGGCACCGATGGCGCGGGCCATTTCATCAAAACGACCCACAACGGCATCGAATACGCAGACATGCAGATGATCGCCGAGGTCTATCATTTGATGAAAAACCTTCTGGGCATGAGCACGGCGGAAACGGCCGAAGCCTTCACTGCCTGGAACGAGGGCGATCTGGATTCGTACCTGATCGAGATCACCGCGGACATTCTGGGCCAGATCGACCAAGACACCGGCCAGCACATTGTCGACCTTATCCTTGACCGTGCCGGGCAAAAGGGAACCGGGCAGTGGACCAGCGTATCGGCTCTTGAGTTGGGCGTACCCGCCCCGACCATCGCTGAAGCCGTTTTTGCGCGCAACATCACGGCGCTTAAGGACGAGCGGGTCGCTGCCGAGAAGATTCTGGGCAAGGCCTCGCCATCGTTCGACGGCGACAAGGCGGCTTTCCTGACCGATCTTCGCGACGCGCTTCTGGCCTCCAAAATCTGCGCCTACGCCCAGGGCTTTGCCCTGATGCAGGCGGCCAAGGACGAGTTTGGCTGGGATACGGACTTCGGCAAGGTCAGCATGATCTGGCGGGGCGGCTGCATCATCCGGGCGCGGTTCCTGAACCGCATCAAGGAAGCCTATGATCGCGACCCCGGCCTGAAGAACCTGTTGCTCGACCCCTATTTCCGCGAAGTGGTGGAAAAGGGCGACGGCGCGTGGCGACGCGTGGTTGGCACCGCCATCGCCAACGGCATACCGGTCGCGGCGCTGGGATCGGCGCTATCGTATTATGACGCCTATCGCACCGGGCGTTTGTGGGCCGATCTGATTCAGGCCCAGCGTGACTATTTCGGCGCCCATACGTTCGAGCGGACCGACCGTGAAGGCTGGTTCCACCGCGAATGGATGAAAAACTAAGGGCCGAGAAAAAATAAGATCGGGGAGAAAGTCATGGTCATCATTCTCATGGGTGTTTCCGGGTCCGGAAAATCCGTTGTCGGAAACCTTCTGGCAAAGGCGATCACGTCCGGTTACGCGGAAGGTGATGAATTCCACTCGGACGCCAACGTCGAAAAAATGCGGGGCGGTACGCCGCTGACCGATGAGGATCGTTGGCCGTGGCTGGACTCCATGGCCGAAGCCATCGACGTCTGGCGCGCCGACGGAAAGATCATGATTTTGGCCTGTTCGGCGTTAAAAAAGGTGTACCGGGAAATTCTGATGGGTGGCCGGGACGACGTTCTGGCCGTTCACCTCAAGGGATCGAAGGAACTGATTGCCTCGCGCCTTAGCGTACGCCAGCACGAATACATGCCGTCAACCCTGCTGCAAAGCCAGTTCGACACCCTTGAGGATCCCGATGACAGCGAAAACGTCATCACGGTGAGCATCGACGCGACACCCGAGGCGATCGTCAAAACAATTGTCGATCGCCTCAAGGCGCGCGAGTTTATCTGACCGCTACCTTTTCAGGTATTGCTCGTTAATGCAGTTCTTGAGCGTACCGTCTCGCAGGAAATCCACCGCCGTTTTTACCGACTTGCTGCGCAGGGTGACGATGCTTTCCGGGCTGTGGAAGGCCGAATGCGGGGTCATTGTGACACGCCCATAAATCCAGTCTTCCTTGTTTTTCCACGCCTTGACCAAGGGTTCTTCCATGGTCGGGGGTTCGACCTCAATCACATCCAGACCGGCACCGTCCAACTGGCCGCTCTTCAGAGCATCGTAGACCGCGTCGAGTTTCACCGTTTCGCCACGGCCCGTGTTAATCAGGATCGCGCCCTTCTTGACGTGCGACAGGCTTTCGGCGTTGATCATGCCGCGGGTTTCTTCGGTCAGTGGCGTGTGGTGGCTGATGACATCGGAATTCGCCATCAGTTCTTCCAGCGTTTCGGCGCGGTTAAAGCCGAGGCCCAGTTCGATTCCCGGACGCAAGTAGGGATCATAGAACAAAACGTTCATGCCGATGCCCTTGGCGCGCATGGCGGCAGCGGTGCCGATGCGGCCCAGGCCGATGACGCCGAAGGTCAGGCCCAGAATGCGCCGCTTGATGGGCGGCGTGTGGAACATCCATTCGCCGATGGGATCGGAACTGAGCCGCGCATCGTGCTCGGTGATGCCGCGCGTTAACCCCAGCATCAGGCCGATGGCGTGTTCGGCAACATCCATGGTGCCGTAGTCAGGCACGTTGCAAACGGGAATTCCCATGGCGCCGAAGCCCTGGATATCAACGTTATCGAAGCCGACGCCGGCGCGCACCACGACCTTGATGTTGTCGAGCCTGGTCATGATTTCGGACGTGACCGGGATTTTTTCGTACAGAACCAAGGCGTTGCACGAGCGCCACGATTCGTCGGTGATCTGGGCCTCGATACCGGGTTCCCACTTGTAAAAATCGACCGTCACGTCCGACCCCGCGACCTCGCGTTCGAGATCGGCGTCCGGATACCCGAGATCGGGGATGAGAATTCGCATGTTTCCTCTCTTTGTTTCTTTCTTGAATGATCGAGTTCAACCCGACGGGAATATATCGACCCGTCCGGCGATACGCACCGAAAATCTGATCGGAGTTCAGGCCATTAATTCGCGATAAGCCATGAAGTCGTCGTACATGCGCGCAAACACCCGGTGCTTGGCCGCATGGAACGTGGCGATTTCGCCGCCCGCCGGTTCAATAACCGCACCCGCCCTGTTCATGGCGCTCATGGCCGAAAGCGCATCGGCAAAATCGCCTGACGCCACCGCGCCCAGAATGGCCGAGCCCAGCAAAACGGCCTCGGGCTCCTGGGCGAGAACAATCTTGCAGCCCGTGATGTCGGCGTGTTCGCGCAGGAATACCGGGTTTTTGGTGCCGCCACCGCAGGCGAAAACCGTATCGATGGCATAGCCTGCGTTGTTCATGGATTGGATAATGTGCCGGGTCCCGTGCGCCACCGCCTGAATGGTGGCGAGGTACAATAAAGCCAGGTCATCCAGGGAATCGGACAGCTTCAACCCGCTGACCACGCCGCGCAACGTCGGATCGGCGCGCGGCGAGCGGTTGCCGTGAAAATACGGCAAAACGTGAAGATCGGAGGTGATCGCCGCCGCGAACGCACTTCCCTCGCCCAATTTGTCGAGACGTTCGTTCAGAATTTCGTAAACCGTACAGTCTGACGCTTCCGCCATATCCTTCAACTCGGCGGCCCGCGCATGACTGAAAATAACGTGGTCAATCAACGCGCCGCTCGCCGATTGGCCGCCTTCCGACAGCCACAACCCAGGAACCATGGCCGAAAAATACGGCCCCCAAACGCCGGGAACGAACGTTGCTTCGCGCGAAACCGCCATATGACAGCTTGACGTTCCGCCGATCAGGGCCAGACGTTTCTCCATGGCCGCAGCATCCGGCGCAATGCCATCCAGCGCCGCCCCCAAAAGCCCCAGTCCACCGGCGTGGGCGTCGATAATGGAAATGCCAACCGGCGTTCCCGGCAAAAGACCCAACTCGCCCGCCGCCTGCTGTGAAAGGCCATCACCGATGGTTTCGCCCATGGGCCGTACGTTTGTGCCGATGCGAACGAACCCCTCGTCGGCAAGATCGCCAAGGCCGATGGCTTTGAAGTAATCGGCGTCCCAGCGGTTTTCGTGGCCCAGATAGGTCCATTTGCAAACGGTGGAACACAGCGATCGCACATCAACGCCGGTTGCCCGGTATGTCAGGAAATCGGGCAGATCGAAAAAGCGCGCCGTGCGTTTCCAGGTATCGGGGCTGTTTTCGCGCAGCCACAACAGTTTGGGTGTTTCCATCTCGGGCGAAATAACGCCACCCACATAGTCCAGCACCTTGTGGCCACCGGCATTTATCCGTTCGGCCTGATCAATGGCGCGATGATCCATCCACACGATGACGTTCTGTTCGTCATTGCCCGTGGGGTTGATCGAAACGGGGCCATTGTCCGCATCCAGCGCTACCAGCGAACAGGTTGCGTCGAAGCCGATCCCCTTGATATCGCCCGGCGCAACACCCGCTTTGCCCATGGCCTCGGCCACGCTTTCACAGCAGGCCCGCCAGATGTCATCCGAGGACTGTTCAACAAAGTCGGGCTGCGGCCGCCAAATGGTGATGTCGCGGCTGGCCTGTCCCAGCATTTTGCCCGTACCGTCAAATACTCCGGCACGCGCGCTACCGGTGCCGACGTCGATCCCAATATAGGCCGCCATATCAGGCCTCCTGAAGGATGCGGACCTTGAAGCCCAGTTCGCGGCTAAGCGCCACCATCTCGCCGAAAACGTCGCCGTAGGCCACCGCGATGTGATTGCTAAGGTAATGGGCCATCAGGGTGTCGCGCGTGATCCCCAGGTCCGCGCCCATGAACGGCCATTCACGGGTCGTTCCGTTCCACCACGCGTCGCGTTTTTCGTCCGGCAGATCGACCACCGCACCGCGCCCGATATCCATCCACAATTCATCGTCTTTCAGGTAGGCCCGCGACCACGTAATTTCGCCGGGCAGGCTAAGCCCGGTGAGCGTGCCGCCAGGAACCGGGAAGTACCCGGCAGGCTGGCGGTAAGAATGCGCGCCTTGCAGACTGTCGGGGTCGTGATTGAAGGCGTAGGCGCCGCTGGAACCGGAATTCAGCAACACCCAGATGAAGCGCCCGTCGTGTTCACCGCCCCAACGGATATCGTGGAAAAAGACCGCCTGATGCAGGCCCTTGGCCTTCAGCAGCCGTTTCATCATTTCCATGGGCACGAGGTTGCCCTGATCGGCTTCGGTGGAATCGACAATGGTGTCGCCGTTGGTTTCGGGACGGCACGCAGAGTTCAACAGGCCTTCCGCAAAATCCGACGGCGGGCGTAACCCGATCAGGCCCAACTGATACTGCCAGCCTACGCAATCGGCCTTGAATTCATCCATCAGGTCCAGAACCGTCAGGTAGTCGCGAAGCTGTTCTTTGGTGGCGTCGGCATCGAAATCGCCGCCGTAATGAAACTCAACGCCCTTGTCACAAACGAAGGTGTAAGCATCGTCGATGCGCTTTTGGCTAACGTTGCGGCCCCGTTCGATCAACCAGGCCTGATCCACCTTGTGTTCGGTAAAACCGACCTTGTTCAGAAGGCGCGATCCGAAATATCCGTTGATCATGCCCATGGAGGTATCGCCCAGCATCAGGGCCAGCACCCGGCGGCGGCGGATATCCCCGGCGACGCCCTTAGCCGTGGCCGCAGCCGCCGGCGACACATCGGCCTGATAGGTGATCTCATCCTCGTCATAGGCAATCGCGCCGGACGAGCACCATTCATCAAGGCGCGCCATAAAGCCTTCGTCGTCGGTCCAATCGTCGGCTTCGGTCCAGGCGCGGCTGAATTTTCGCCCCACGGATTCAAGGCAAGCCCCCGTATTGAGTAGCCCCACCAACCCCGGCCACGTGCCCGAAAAATTGCTGGCCAAGAGCAGCGGGTTATCCTTTCCGACAACGCCGTCGGTGGTGTGCGGGCCGTACACCCAATGCACATAGACGCCGATCATGGGATCGTCGATGGGACCAAGTTTCTCGATGGATTCGTTGGGCTTGGTCAGGTAGCCCTCCACGCGGTACGACTGACGCCCCAGTTTGGCCAGCGCCTTTTCAAGCTGAACCGTGGCCCCCTCGATATGCGGCAACGCCTGCGCGTTCGGTTTTTCGCGGTAGTCTCCGGGCCAGTAAACAGCGATTTTGCCGGTCATTTCGTTGCCTCCTTCGTGGGTCGATACAGCTTCTCAAGGTTCGCTTTTGACCCATGATGCCATCCACCCAACGCGCTTGCAACGCCAAACGCATCACTGTACGATTACTGATATATCAGTAATAACATCAGATTGGGATGAACGATCATGCAAGACCCCTTAGGCGGTGTGTTCGCGGCCGTTATGACGCCGCTGCGCGAGGATTTGACGGTTGACACCGATCATCTTGCCGCCCACTGCCGGACCTTGTTAAACGAGGGTTGCCACGGGGTAAGCCTTTTCGGAACCACCGGCGAAGGCCCCGCCTTTACGGCCGAGGAACGCATGACCGCGCTTGAAGCCGTCATCGGCGATGGCGTGGCCGCGCAATCGATTTTGCCGGGAACCGGGTGCGTCGCCCTGCCCGACACCATCCGTCTGACGCGACATGCCATTGGATTGGGTTGCACGAACATTCTGCTGATGCCGCCATTCTTTTTTAAGGAGCCAACGGACGAAGGCGTGTTCGCACATTACAAAAGCGTTATCGAAGGCGTGAACAACGCCAACCTTCGCATCTACATTTATAACTTCCCCGCCGTTACCGGGGTGTGGATACGCCCACATGTTGTTGAACGCCTGATCGCCAAATTCCCCGGAACCATCGCCGGGGTCAAGGACAGTTCGGGCGACTGGGATTACGTGGATGCCCTTCTGGCCATTCCGGGGCTGGCCGTTTTCAGCGGTTGGGAGGCCCTTCTGCCACGCCTGCTGGCGGCGGGTGGTGCTGGAAATATTTCAGGCCTGGCCAATGTGATCGCGCCGACGCTACGTCATGTGTACGATACGCGCCCCGCCGATCCCGATCATCCGGTGATGCAGGGCATTACCGGACTGGTGGCCGCCGTGGTCGAAAACCCGGTCATTCCGGCCATTCGCGCGCTGGCGGCAAACTTGCGCAATGATCCTTCCTGGCGCAGAATTCGTCCTCCGCTTTGTGCGCTGGATTCAACAACCGAAATAGCGCTGTTGGCCGCGTTCGAGGAGACCATGGACGGGGTTCGCATTTAGGGATACGGCATGAAACTAAGCGAAGCCGCGTATCTAAGTTTCAAGGATCACCTTTTTGGCGGGAAAATTCGCCCCGGCCAGTTTGTCTCGCAACGCGAACTCGTCAAGTTGCTGGGAACTCCCCTGGGTCCCGTGCGCGAGGCGTTGCAGCGTCTGGAAATCGAAGGCCTGGTGCAAATCGTTCCGCAACGGGGCATTCAGGTCATTGAAGCCAGCCTTCGCCTAATCCGGGACACCTATCAGCTTCGCATGGTCGTTGAGAAGGAAGCCGCCGCAAAATTCGCGGAGACCGCCAGCGACGAAGAAATCGACGCGCTGGAAACAGCCCATCTTGAAATCGTTGCGCGGGCCGAAAAAGACGGGCTAAGTGATGCCCTGTTCAAAGACGGACAAACTGTGGACTGGAGCCTGCACAACGCCATTGTCAACGCCCTGGACAACGACATCATCCGCAAAATTCATACCCTCAATAACGAGCGCATAAAACTGATCCGCCTGTCTCACGGCAAGCTGACATTGCTAACCCCGTCCGCTTTCCCGCACACCATGAAGGAACACCTGACGGTCATCGCGGCCTTTCGCAACCACGATCCGGCGGCGGCTACCGCCGCCATGGAACTTCACCTGTCAACGGCCATGCGACGGGCGTTGGGGCTTTAGCGGGGCTTCGCGAAAATTAGTTTCTGCGGCGGCGCTACGAATGCTATGTATCAACGACACAGTTGATTTGTGGCAATCGAATCCTGGCGGGCAATATTCTCGTGAACAAGAACCACAAAGCCACTTCAGAAAAGCCCCTGACCCGCAAACGCGATCCCGAGGCCCGCCGTCGCCGTCTTGAAGACGCGGCGCGCGAGGAATTCTCAGCCCGGGGGCTGGAAGGCGCGCGGGTTGATGAAATCGCCCGACGCGCAGGGGTCAACAAACAACTTGTCTATCATTACTTCGGCAACAAGGACGGCCTGTATCTTCGTATTCTCGAACAGACCTACGAAGCGATGGTCAAGGCCAAGGTTTCCCTGCAATTGCAGGACATTCCACCCTTCGAAGCCATCGAGAAACTGGTCGGGTTCACGTTCGACTACATTGCCGACCACCGCGATTTCATCGCGTTAATAAACGACGAGAACATCCACAAGGGGCGCCATATCCGAAAGTCGCAACACGTCCATCCCACGCACTCGGAAATGATGCGGATTCTCGATGACATTCTGCGCGCAGGGGAGAAGGACGGATCCATACGCGAAGGTATCGACACCATCCAGTTCTACATTACCCTTTCCGGAATGTGCTATTTCTACTTCGCCAACATTCACACCCTGTCGGTTGTCTTTGGCAGGGACTTGGCTTCGGCCGAGGCCTTGGCCGTCAGGCGGACCCATATCATTGATACGGTATTGGCGTCCATTCGGCCCGGTTGATCGGGCGAGACACCTTTCCGGAATTCCCGGGCGCCTTGGTATTTGAACGATGGTTCGTTACAATGCGCTTGTGGGTGGAGCGTGCAGAACTGATTTAGGGGTATTGCAGGATCGTCGCCGAACCAACGCCAGAAACGATTGAGGATCATGCCACATTCCATCCATAGGCGGATTTCGTTTTCATTGGCCGGTATCGGCGTTGCAATTGCGTTGCTGCTGGGAATTGCCGTTGGCGGCGCTCAGGTCGCTGTTGATTTCTTCGATCAGGAAAAAGAACTAACGGCAACGGTGCAGCGTATCCTTCAGGTGGCCAAGCGGGCCGCCACGCCTGCGGCTCTCAATCTGGATGAAAAACTCGCGACCGAAATCGTTTCCGGACTTCTGGATTACGAATTCATCGTTGCGGCCAGCATCATTACCGATCTGGGTGACTCGCTGGCGAGCACAAAAATCACCCGCCCGAACAACGATACGCGCTGGATCACCCGGAAAATCACCGCCGAATTCAGCGAACACTCGATTTCGCTTCGCAATTCCGGCGACGCCCCCATCGATTATGGAACTCTTGCGGTCGTGGTCGATCACGATGCCGCTCTGGCCGGTTTTTTTGGGCGGGCCCTTTTCCTTATGGCGTCCGAAATCGCGAGAAGTTCTTTGCTGGTCCTGCTTTTGTTCGGCATTTTTTATTGGCGGCTCTCCAAACCTCTGGCCACGCTCGTCGATGGGCTGGCCCGGATTGATCCCGACAACCTGGGTGCGACCCGTCTTTCATCGCCGCAAGGGCACACGAGCGACGAACTTGGCGTACTTGCGAGAACCGTCAATCGGTTTTTGGAAACCAGCCAGACGCGCCTGGCCGAACGCGAACATGCCGAAAACCTGTTGCGCGAGAGCGAACAACGCCTGCGCGCGGTGTTGGACAATACGCCCGTGTGCATGAACCTGAAGGATACCGAGGGCAGGTACCTTCTGATCAACAAACCCTATGAGGAATGGCTTGGGCGTCGGGCCGAGGAAATTTTGGGCAAAACGTCGGCTGACACGATTGATGACGACGCCGAACTTTCGAATCTGACGATTTCCGAACAACACGTACTGCAAACGGGAAGGTCTTTTGAAAAGGAAGTTTCAGCCTTTCGGAACGGCGAACTTCACCATCGAATATTAATCAAGTATCCGGTTAACTCGACCGATGGTTCGATCAGCGCCATCGGCACCGTGGCGGTCGATATTACCGAGCGAAAAAATGCCGAACAAAGCCTTCGTAAATACGCGATCATTTGGGAACAGGTGTCGGAAGCCATTCTCGTTCTCAACGCGGAAGGCGAAATCATCGACTGGAACCCCGGCGCCGAAAGGACGTTCGGGTACTCCAAGGAAGAAATGATCGGGAAATACGCAGATGTGTTTCTCAAGGAAGAGGAGCCCGGTGCGCGGCGACGCGCCGTCAATGAAGCGATCAAAAAGGACGGCTTCTATATCGGACAAACGACATTTGTTCGCAAGGATGGGCGCGAGGGAGTGATCGAGGCTCAGATCATGCCTCTTTTCGACGACAATGGTGAAATTGTCGGAAGGGTGGGCGTGAACCGGGACATCACGGAACGCCTCCAAACCGAAGAACGCCTTCGCCAGGCGCAAAAAATGGAAGCCGTGGGTCAGCTTACCGGCGGCATTGCCCACGATTTCAACAACCTTTTGCAGATCGTGCAAAGCCATCTGGAGGCCGTAAAGTGGGATACGCAAGCCAGCGAAAACACACTGGCTCATGTGGAAAGCGCGCTAAAGGCCGGATACCGCGGCGCCAACCTTACGCAGCAGCTGTTGGCGTTTTCACGCAAGCAAACCCTTCATCCGCAAATCACCGCGCCCAACGAGTCAATTGAGGGCATGCTGAATCTTCTTGGCCGAACTCTTGGCGAACACATTGAAATCGATACCGTTTTGGAAAAGGACATACCTTCCATCAAGATCGACCCTAACGGCTTTGAAAACACCATTCTAAATTTGGCCGTTAACGCAAGAACCGCAATGAAAGACGGAGGGAAATTGCTGGTCACCTCCGCCGTTCGGGACATTGATACGGGGATTGTCACCGAAGACGGCGTATTGCCGGCCGGAAAATACGTCGAGATTACAATGACCGATACAGGCGACGGCATGGCACCGGATGTTCTTGCTCACGCTTTCGAGCCGTTCTTCACCACTAAGGACGTGGGTGAGGGAAGCGGCCTCGGTCTTAGCATGGTATACGGGTTTTTGCGGCAGTCGGGCGGTCACGTCAGTCTGCAAAGCGAACCCGGAAACGGAACCGCCGCGCGACTCCTGATCCCCGCAGCGGATGAAGTCGTTGCAAATCCTCCGGAAACATCGAAACAGAGTATCGCTCCGAGGAATATGAACAGTGGCACGATCCTCGTCGTCGAAGACGATCCGGATGTCCGCCGCAGTGCCGTCATGGTTCTGAACGCTTATGGTTTCGATGCTCGCGAGGCCTCGGACGCGACGGCGGCGCTGGAGATTTTGGCCCGCGACACCGACATAGACATCCTTTTTAGCGATGTGGTGATGCCCAAGGGCATGAACGGACTTGAACTGGCCCGCGAGGCAGCGCGCCTTCACAGCGGTCTCAAAATTCTTCTGACATCGGGATACCCGGACGCCGAGCTTGAAAAATCCGGTGTAACCGACAGTGGCTTTGAACTGATCGGAAAGCCCTACACCAACGAGCAATTGTCAGACGCCCTGACGACCTTGCTCGGCGACGACTAAAGCAACCTCCATTCCGTCAGTTTTTTGCGCAATTCATCCGCGCTGCGATGATGAACGCCGAAAAAGCCCAGCCGCGTGGCGACGTCGGTATTTACCATTGAATCGTCGATAAAGGCGCATTGCGACGCCTCCAATCCGAACCGATCCAGAAAATGTAGAAAAATCCCGGGGTCGGGTTTCATCAGGCACACGTCGCCCGAAACGACGATGCCGTCCAGCAGATCAAAGAACGAATGACGCCGCCGCGTGATTTCAAATTTCTCGGCCGGAAAATTGGTAATTCCATAGACCGGAACGCCTTTCGCCTTCAGTTCCCTGAGTATGGCCACCGTATCGTCGAAGGCGAAGGGCTGCATTTCCTCCCAGCGTTCGTGATAGGCGGCGATTAGATCGGCATGCTCCGGGAACCGGCCGGTCAGTTCGGCGACCGCTTCGTCGAAACTACGACCGGCATCCTGCATCCAGTTCCAGGTGGCCGAACACACATGGGTCAGGAAATGTTCCATGCCCGCTTCGTCATCGACAAAAAGCTTGCGATAAAGATGACGCGGGTCCCACTCGATCAGGACACCGCCGAAATCAAAGACGACGACACTGGGCGCGCTCATACTTTTTCCCACGTTTGCGTTTCGGCCGAGCGGAATACCGCGTCAATAACACGCATGTTCTTGACGGAGTCCTCTAAGGGGAATTCCGGCGCCGTTCCGTTACGGATGCCCCGCGAAAACGCATCGCCCTGCACCGTGTACTGATTGACCACGTCGAAGACCTCGGCCTCGGCCGATAAATCGCCCAATTCAACCCCTGAATCCAGGAATATGCGGCACGGCTCCTGATCAGGCGCGTTAACGGGTATCTGGATTTCGATGCGCCCCTCGGTCCCCAAAATTTGGACCCGTTGATATTTGGCCAATTGGGTGGAACAGGTAAACGTCGCGTGCCCTTCGGGAAAATCAAGGATGGCACTGGCCAATCGGTCGGTTTTCATTGCCGGGTCACGTTCCACCAGGGAAACCGCCCGGGTTGGTTCATCGTCAAACAGAAAGCGCGACACGACAATCGGATAACACCCGATATCGTAAATGCCGCCGCCGCCGATCTCGACGATATTTCTAACGTTGCCGGGATCGACGTTCATGTAGCTGAAGATGGTATGAATGGTCCGCAGCCTGCCGATCTTGCCCTGACGAACGAGATCGCGGGTGCGCCGCCATTGCGGATGATGGCGCACCATGAAAGCCTCTTCTATGCGTACGCCGGTCCGATCGCGCACGGCAATCAGCGTTTTCGCTTCTTGCGCGGTCATGGCTATGGGTTTTTCACACAACACATGCTTGCCAGCCTCAGCCGCCTTGATGGTCAGAGGAACATGAAGATGATTGGGCAGCGGATTATAGACGGCCTCGATCTCGGAATCGGCGAGAAGTTCCTCGTAACTGCCGTAGGCTTTCGGGATACCAAGTTCGTCGGCATACGCCCGCGCCGCACCAATGTCGCGCGACGCAACGGCGCACATCTGCGTCATTTCGCCTTGCAGCATCGCCGGAACGACCCGCTGCCGCCCGATATTTGCGGTGCTTATAACTCCCCATTTGACAGGATTCATGGTCCCCTCCCTCAACTTTGCCGCCACAAAATTGACGCCATGGTTTATTTATAGCAAAGAACGATGATAAAACCCCACGAAGATCGTGTCGCCACATCCCCCAGAGACAGGAAAACAAAAAAATGCGCGCTCTTTTCATTCACGGAGAAAAAGACCTTCGTATCGGCGAGAAGCCCAAGCCCGAACCCACCGCCGACGAGTACCTGCTTAAGGTCGCCTCGGTATTGGTATGCGGCAGCGACCTTCACTACTACATGGAAGGAAAACTGGGGACACGGGTGGTTGAACAGCCCCAGGTTCCGGGTCACGAGATCGCCGCCTGGATTTGGGATGATCGGGCGCCGGAGCTCGGCCTGAAGAAAGGCCAGCTTGTGGCTGTGGAGCCATCGCGTTTTTGCGGGGAATGCCATTACTGCAAGACCGGCATCCCGAACCTGTGCACGAATATCAAGTTTCAGGGTTCGCCGCCGAACCCCGGCGCGTTTGCCGAATACATCACCGCGCCCAAGGAAGCCATCTTCGCGGTTCCGGACCACTTCACGCCCGAAATGACGGCTGCGCTGGAACCCATCGGAATCGGCGTTCACGCGCTGAAAAAGGCCGATCTGCAACTGGCAGATTCTGTCGCCATCCTCGGCGCGGGCCCCATCGGTCTTGTCCTGCTGCAACTGGTTCGCGCCCACGGCGCGGGGAAAATCTATTGTGTTGACCCCATTGAGTACCGTGCGAAAAAGGCCAAGGAACTTGGGGCCGACAAGGTTGGCGCGAGCTATGAGGAAATCGTCGAATGGACCGACGGCAAGGGATGCGATCTGGTAATTGAAGCCACCACGTCACCCAACGCCTTCGTCGAGTCCGTCGCCGTGGTCAAAGCCGCTGGACGCATCGTTTTGGTGGGCATTCCAACGGGCGTCAACTACAGCGAAATGAACGCCATGCCGTTCCGCTCGAAGGAGCCGACCGTCAAGATCTGCAATCGCATGGGTGAGGTCTTCCCCGAAGCGATTGAACTTGTTCTGCGCGGCCATATCGATATCGAAGCCCTGATCACCCACCGGGGAACCCTGGACGACGCCATTGAGATTTTCGATCGTCAGGGCGAACACAAGGATGGGGCGCTGAAAAGCGCCATCTATCCGAACGGCATTCCCGAATAAGACATTTTCGCCGGAAACGGAAAAGCCTCGACTCTCGCCGGGTTCGAGGCTTTTCTTATGGGCTCAATGACAAGCAAGCAAAAGAACCGTTTTGATGTGGTGATCGTCGGCGCTGGCGCCGCCGGTTTAATGTGCGCCATCCGGGCCGGACAGCGCGGCCGCCGGGTGCTTCTACTGGACCACGCCGATGAGGCGGGAAAGAAAATCCTCATCTCCGGCGGCGGTCGATGCAATTTCACCAATCTGCGCAGCACACCGGAATGCTTCCTTTCCGACAATCCGCATTTCTGCAAATCGGCCCTGGCCCGCTACACCCAGCACGACTTCATCGCCCTGGTCGAAAAGCATCACATCGCCTATCACGAAAAAACCCTCGGGCAGTTGTTCTGCGACGGCTCGGCGCGCCAAATCGTCGCCATGCTGCTGGCAGAGTGCGGGGCTGCCGGGGTTGATTTGCGGCTCGGCCACCGGATTTCAGCGATCAATCGCGCTGACGAGTATACGGTTGAGACCGATCACGGAGATTTCACTGGCCCTGTGGTCGTCGTGGCGACCGGCGGCCTGTCCATCCCGAAGATGGGGGCCAGCGGTTTCGCCCACAGCATCGCCCGTCGTTTTGGCTTGAGCGTGACCGAAACCCGTCCGGGCCTGACGCCGCTGACCTTTGCCGATGGCGAATTGACGATGATGCGCGAACTCGCCGGAGTGGCTGTTGACGCCAACGTGCGCTGTGACGGCACATCTTTTCGCGAAGCAGTGCTGTTCACCCACCGCGGTCTGTCTGGTCCATCCATTTTACAGGCTTCGTCCTATTGGCGTGAAGGCGCGGAAATCGAAATTGATATTCTGCCCGATACGGACGCCGCAGACTATTTGCTGGACCGAAAGAGATCACGACCCAGGGTCACCGCGAAAACGGTTCTCGCCGAGGTCTTGCCCCAACGCCTCGCACAAAGCCTTGGAGATACCTATCTACCTGCACGGCCATTGGGCGAGTTGCCCGACAAGGCCCTTGTCGGTCTCGCGGCCTTGCTCAACGGCTGGAAATTGACGCCCAAAGGATCGGAAGGGTATGCCAAGGCCGAAGTAACCGTGGGCGGCATCGATACCGGCGCACTTTCATCCAAAACCATGCAGGCGACGGCGGTGCCGGGCCTGCATTTCATCGGCGAGGCGGTGGACGTGACCGGCTGGCTGGGAGGCTATAATTTCCAATGGGCCTGGTCCAGCGGTTGGGTTGCCGGCGGAGCGGTATAGTTCTCCATTGCGCGGCTTTGCGTTTTGTTTCATCCTTTTTCGACTCAGCACAGGGAGAAGTCGCCATGAAACGATGGACCGCACTGTTTTGCGCAGCGAGCATCGCCGTTGCGTTGATCGGCTCTGCCACGCTGTCCCATGCCCAGTTAGGGGACATTAAGGGCCTTCTACCGGGGAAAGCCCCCATGAGCGCACCCTCGGTGCCGGCCGCACCTTCCAAGGCCATGCCTGCGCCGGCTGCGCCGAAGCTGGGCGGTCTGGACGCCTCGGCCCTGCAAAAGCAGCTCGGCCAAAAGGACGGCCTGATCGGCAATCTGCAAGGCGAATTGGCGCAAAAGGACGGCCTGCTGGGCTCGCTGCAAAACCAGTTGGCCGAAAAGGACGGATTACTGGGATCATTGCAAGGTCAATTGAGCGAAAAAGACGGATTGTTGGGATCGCTGCAAAGCCAGTTGGGTGAAAAAGATGGTCTGCTGGGGTCTCTGCAAAGCCAGTTGGGCGAAAAGGACGGGTTGCTGGGGTCACTGCAAAGCCAGCTGACGAACAAGGACGGATTGTTGGGATCGCTGCAAAGTCAATTGGCGGACAAGGAAGGACTGCTTTCCTCGCTGAAAGAACAGTTGTCGGAACATGGGGGGATATCAGAAAAACTGTCCGCCGCCCTGAAGAAGGTCACCGACCTGGAGGCCAAGGCCGGCTCGGTACAAGCCGTAGCCAAATCCAACGAAGCTCAACTGACCGCCGCCCGCGACGCCGCGAAAAAAGCGCAGGATCAGGCTACGCAAAGCGCGTCGGCAGTCGAATCCCTTGAAACGCAACGACTGATCCTCGGGGTGTTGTTGGCCCTCGCGGTAATCGGTCTGGGCGTACTGGCGGCGCGAAAACCCAAGGCGGCGTGAACCCAAAAATGAATACTCCAGAGAAAAACAAGAAAGACGACAAAAAGACCTCAGGCGAAGAGGCTGAGAGGTTTCTTGATATCCTGCTGGCCAAATTGTCGGATGTCCACAAATTGACAGCCGCTTCCAAGGAGCCCGCCGACGAAATCCAGTTTGAGGACTATCAACAATTTCGTGAATCCGTCGGCGAATGCCTTTCCTTCCTGATTATCATCGAACGGCACCTAACCCGGGTCAAGGAACCCAAGCGAACCGCGTTGCACGAGAAATTTGACGAGTTGACCGTTGCCGTTTGGTCGATCTTGCTGGACGGCGCGTTGAAATTTCTGGGCATTCTCGCGGCCAAGGACTTCCTGCCGATGGGAACCAAATACATTTTCGTGGATGAATTGCGAACCCTCTATGAGGCCGACAAAGTCCTGAAGGATGAAAAGTACGAAACTCTCGTCGGCGGCGCGATTATAAAGCGTCGAAATTCCGCCGAAAAAATCCTGAACGAAATTATCGACCGCGCGCCGCAACTGCTTCAACTAGGTTAGAGCATCTTCAACCCGAATTGGAACATTCTGATGCGCTTCGGTGGAACGATCCGCTAGAGCCGGTTTAATTTAATCAGAGTCGTTAAGGGGTTATCAATCTGATCTGTGATTCCGTCTTCTTGATGTTTTTTGAGGAGGCGGACATGTCCCATAGTTTTGGCGTGGATTTGCGGTTGCGGGT
>JADHSV010000037.1 GCA_016776725.1 Rhodospirillales bacterium | reverse complement strand
GATCCGGACGTGCGACATCCCGCGCGAACCTACATGCGCTCGATCAACGGGATCGTGCAGGAGGGGTTGTTTTACGGCATTCCCGAAATCGGCAAACCGACCGAGGAAAAACGCCGCGAGCAGCTGCTGCCACTGACCCGCATGGCAAAAAAGGCCGGCCTGAAGGTTCTGGTCATGGATTTCGCCAAGGCCCCCAAAACGGTGGACGCCGCGCGGCGCCTGTCCGCCAAGGAGAAATTCGTCTTCTTCGGTTCGCCAACGCGAGGAGCCGACATGACGGCCATTCCGACCTTTCCCCGCCGCCCTTACGGCGAAAGCGCCATTAGCGTGGTCTCCCTAAAATCCATCAGCAATTTTCTGGTCATCCGCGATTCTTCTGGCTTCGGGCGGGTGGATGAATTCGCTCTCAAGATGCACGAAAACAACTTCGATCTCGTCGTCGTCGATGTTTTCCACAAACCAGGCAAACCGTTATCACGCCAAGCGGTGGAAACGCTGAAATTTAAGAAATTAGGCGCAAAACGGCTGGTTTTTGCTTATATCGATATCGCGTCGGCGGCCAGTTACGCCTACTTCTGGAAGGACCACTGGCGCGAAGGATCGCCCCGTTGGATCGGCGCGCCTGTTCCCGGTGATCCCGACCGTTTCTTCGTGCGATATTGGAACCCCGAATGGCGCAAGATCATCTCGGGCGACACCAATTCATACGTTTACGGCGCCATTCGCCAGGGTTTTGACGGCGTTATTCTCGATGGCATGGATAACTTCCGCTATTTCGAGGGCGGCCTGGAGGCTCTGGCGCAGCAGTAGCGCACTGAAGTTTTTCAGGAAGCTTGTGAGGCAACAGGCAGTGTGAACGAAACGACGGCGCCGCCCGTTGGCGCCTGCGCGACGTTCAGCGTTCCCCCGTGCTCTTCGATAATCGTCTGGCAAATCAACAGCCCGATGCCCATTCCGTCGCCCTTGGTCGTGAAAAACGGTTCGAACAAACGTTCCCGAACTTCGTCGCTGATTCCCGACCCCATATCCTCGATATCCACGGCGACACCATTCGCAACCTCGGCAGCCCGCACGGTTACGCAACGTGCGATGCCGTCCAATTTGTCCATCGCTTCCATTCCGTTGCGCGCCAGATTGATAATGACCTGCTGAATTTGCACCGCATCGGCAACCACCAACGGCAAATCGTCGGGCATGTCCAACGTGATTTCGGCATCGTGTTTAAGGGCCTCGCCATGGAGTAGGCCAATGGAATCGCGAACGACATCTTCAATACAGATATCGCTTTTCTCGCCTTCTTCCTTGCGAATGAATTTGCGAATTCTCATGATGATTTCGCCGGCGCGCGCCGCCTGCTGCGCGATATGCTCAATCACGGTGCGAATGTCGTTGACATCGCCATGTTCCGCGTCAATCCGACGAATCGAACCAGCGGCATAGTTTCGAATTGCCGCTAATGGCTGGTTTAGTTCATGGGCAAATCCGGCCGCCAGTTCACCCAATGTGCTGAGCCGCGAAACATGCGCAAATTCGGACTGCATTTCCCGCAGCCGGCGCTCGGCGTCAACTCGTTCAGTAATGTCAAGACTTGTAAAACCGATCCCAGATATTGTGCCTTGGGCATCAAATACCGGAAACCTGTTGGTCAAATATTGACAGGGTTCGCCTCCCCTTCCGATTCTGGTTACCTCACGAGTGGTTGGACAACTCTTTTCCATTACCTCACGTTCATGCGCCAGCACCTCTTTTGCGACTTTGGCAGAACGATAGTCGGCAACGGTTTTTCCCCGGTAGTTTTCGTCTTCCGCCCCAAGAGATTCTCTAAACCTCCTGTTTATCAATCGATACCGGCCCTGCAGATCCTTAAGTCCGATGGAAAGTGGCGAGTTGTCGATAACGGTGCGGAACAGGGCTTCGCTCTCCTTCAACGCCTCCTCCGCCTCTTTCATATCGGTGGTTTCAAGACTGGCCAAACAAACGCCAGTCATTTCGCCGCTTTCATCGAACACCGGAAACTTGGTAACCAGGAAATGGTGATCAGACCCGTCGCCAAGGTGATTCCAGACTTCGTAGGTAATCGGCTTGCCGGTTTCGATAACCTCGCGATCACGCGCCGCCGAATATTCGGCTTCCTTGCGCGGTCGAAAATCAAAGCCCGTCTTCCCATAGACGGCTTCAGAATACTGATGAGACGATTCCTTCGCATACCGATTTATCAGTTGAAAGCGCCCGTCCAGATCCTTGAGCGCGATGACCAGCGGGCAATTGTCGATGATGGCCCGCAGCAGGCCCTCACTTTTCGACAACGCCAGGCTGGCGCGCTTTTGTTCGGTCAAATCAACGCCAAAACCGCCAATGGCGCTGATATCGCCGCTTTCATCAAATATGGGGAATTTCACGGTCAGCATTGAGCGGGTTAATCCATCCGGATAATGGATGTCGTCCTCGCTTTCGCAGACCGATCCCTGTTCCATGACTTTTTTGTCCAGGCGAACAAAAGTATCGGCGCTTTCCCGCGCAAACACTTCGTCGGAAGTTCGACCAAGCACTTCATCGCTCGACTTGCCAATCAGCGCCAGCAATTTCTTGTTTACAACCTGAAACCGCCCGTCGCGGCCCTTGGTCGAGAACGGAACGGGCGCGTGGTCGAGGATTGCGCGCATACGGCTTTCACTTTCGCGAAGCTCGCGCTCGGCATGCGTCCGCTCGGTCACATCAACAGAAAATGATCCAATCCCCAGAGTTTCCCCGCCGGCGTCAAAAATAGGAAACCGGGTGATTTCCACCTCGTGATCGGTTCCGTTTGCAAAGGAAACGGACACATTTTGTTTGGACTCCTCGCCCGTCTCCAAAACCCTGCGCCTCCTGTCGGCCACGTCGCCGGAACCGTGGGCCGGAAAAAGTTGCTCGACGGTTTTGCCGAGCACGCCTTGCGACTTGACTCCGTAACGCCGTTCAAACTCCCGATTTATCATCGCGAACCGACCCTGTAGGTCGGTCATGGCAATCGAGGCAGGTGAATGGTAGAAAACAGCCCGAAGCAGAGCCAATTCGTTACCGGCGCGCCCGAGCATGATTCGCATAGACACGAAAATAAACACGCTGGTCGCCGCGACGAAAATCCAATCGCCGAAGGATTGCATCAACCCCGCAAAACCAGAATTTGCGGAGACGGCTTCCGGTCCTTGATCCGAAATCAATATCCAACAAATACCGATACCCGCATATATCAACGAAACCGCGCCGGGGGAAAACAACCGGTGAAAGATTGTCTGTCGGTTCATTTTGATTTTACCGATATCTATTTATCTTCGGAAACCGTCCCTACCTTAACCATTCAATTGGGCATTCGAAACTGCGTTCGTACTCTTACAGCAATCTCGATGTTACCAGTTCTCGGCCAAAAGTTCGAAATGAGCCTGGGGATGAGCGCACGCGGCACAGGTTTTCGGCGCTTCTTCACCTTCATGCACATAACCGCAGTTGCGGCACTGCCAACGAACCTTTTCACCACGCGCAAACACGCGGCTGGCTGCGATATTATCAGCCAACGTGCTGAAACGTTTCCCATGTTGGTGTTCAGCCGCGGCAATGGCCTCGAAGGTCTTGGCAATGCCTTCAAAACCTTCCGCACGGGCGGTTCTGGCGAAATCCGGATACATCTCAAGTTCTTCGTGCGCCTCGCCTTCGGCCGAGGCGCGCAGATTTTCCTCTGTCGTGCCGTTGCCCCCGGCGGGGAAGGATCCTGAAATTTCCACCTCGCCACCCTGCAGCATCTTGAACAAGCGGCTGGCGTGGGCCTTTTCGTGATCGGCGGTTTCCTCGAACACCGTGGCGATCTGCACGTAACCTTCCTTGCGCGCCTTTCCGGCAAAGAAGGTGTAGCGGTTGCGGGCCTGGGATTCGCCGGCGAAGGCGGTCAGGATGTTTTTTTCAGTCTGCGTGCCTTTGATATCCATCGTCATTTCCTCAATCTATCTTGTCCAGATCACCGTTGAATTCCATGGCGCAATAGGGGCCACCCTGGAACAACCCCTCGGCCGGGGGTTCTTTCCCCTGCACCGCCTTGATGGCCGACACCACGGCCGCCTGATCGGCAACGTCGGTGCCGCCACTTTTGGATTGCGCAGCCTCGTCTTCAAGCGCCTTTCGCTGGGCTTCAAAAATCTCTTCGGCATATTCCTCTGAATTGTCCAGCGGCTTGAAGCCTAGACGTTCTGCCGGGCTGTTGTCCCACCAACTGCGGTCATTGCCCGAAACGCCCCAAACCACCTCGAAATGGGTGTCCAGCGGCGCATCAAGACAGACACGGGTAAGCTGAACCATGTCGCGATGCGACAGCCAGCAGCTCAGCATACGCACATTCAAGGGGCGCGGCTGAAACGATCCGATACGCTGACAAATCACGCTCATGCCATGCTTGTCCGCATACAGACGGGCCAAGGCCTCGCCAAACACCTTGGTCGCGGCATAGCGGCAATCGGGGCGCGGCGGATCATCGACGGTCAGTTTGCGGTCGCGTCGGTAGTAACCGATAAGATGGTTGGTGCTGGCAAAAATGAAGCGCTTTACGCCATGCCGGCGCGCCGCTTCAAATGTGTTGAAAGCGCCCATGACGTTGCTTTTCAGCACGACGTCCCAGGTTCCTTCCTCGGCCTTACCGCCCAGATGGATGACCGCGTCCACGCCTTCCATGGCGGCGTCCACCTCGTCGTAATTATCGAGGTTGGCCAGAACGATTTCCTCGCCGGGTTGAGCATCGCCAAAGGGCCTGCGATGAGACAGGCGCAGGACGGGATAGACCCCGCGCAGTTCTTTGCGCAGCATTTTTCCGATAACGCCGTCGGCGCCGGTCATCAATACGCGGTTGTACATCAACTCCCCCGATTTAAGTTTACTCGGTTTTTTGTTCGGCCCGATGATAGCACGGGCGAAACAAAAAAAAGAAGCGACCGCCTGATTTCAGCGGCCGCTCCCTTTATGATTTGTACCTTGGATAGGCTACCGGCGCAGAAGATGGACGCCAAACCCGGCGACTTCTTCTTTCAGGTACAGAGCCTTGAGCGGTCCGCCGTCCTTCGGATTGGCCGAATCCCAATCGAACTCGACGCCCTGGCGGCTCATGTAGGCCACCGCGCGCTCGATGCTGTTGGTGTGGATGGCGAAGTGGCCTTTGGTTCCGGGGCCTTTGCCCTTCATCACCTCGGCGATGGTTCCGGCAAAGTTCGAGCTGTTGCCCTTTTTGACCGGCAACGAGAACAACCCGCCCAGGGTTTCCGTGACCGAAAGCGATTCCGCATCATCGGCGGTGTCGATGCCGATATGCGCCAGACCGAAGTCCAGCATTGTCAGCACCGCTTCGCGGGTCAATGCTTCTATCTCGTCGAACTGCTGGTTGGCGATCATGTCGGACTTGACCATCCAGCTGCCACCACACGCCACCACTTTGTTCCACGAAAGGTAGGTGTTGATGTTGCCGGAGTTGATGCCGCCGGTGGGAATGAATTTGACCATGCCGTACGGGCCGCTGATCGCCTTCATGGTCGACAGGCCGCCCAGATTTTCGGCCGGGAAGAATTTAACAACGTTGATCCCGAAATCGAGCGCCATGGCGATATCGCTGGGGCAGGCCACGCCGGGCGTAACCGGCACGTTGTTGTCGACGCACCAGCCGACCACCTTGGGGTCGATGCCGGGCGAAATGATATAGTCGGCGCCCGCCGCGACCGCGCGTTCGGCCTGCTCGATGGTCAGCACCGTTCCGGCGCCCAGCAGAACATCGGGCACTTCCTTGGCGATGCGTTTGATCGATTCTTCGGCGGCGTCCGTTCGGAACGTAATCTCGGCAATCGGCAAACCACCGGCGGTCAGCGCCTTGGCCAACGGCACGGCATCCTTGGCGTCGTTAATTGCAACGACCGGGATGCATCCCAATTCATGAAACTTCTGATAAATGTCGCTCATCGTATTTCCTTCCCATTTTTCCGGCGGCACGGCGGCAAAGTACTCAATCCACCCCCTGGAATAAAAGGGCAGATTGGCCTTTTGCCTCATTTTATTCGATCATTTCGCCTTCGCGCATGCGGATCATCATTATGTTTTCACCTTCCTGGACCACTTCGCCATGCTGGTTCCGAACCTGGAACCCCAGCGTCACAATTCCGCGTCCGGGTTTGCGCGTGGGGCGCAGGGCCAGAACCGTGATTTCGGCCTGGATTCGGTCGTCAATGTGAATGGGCGCAACAAACTTCCAGTTCCAGCCCAAGGACGCGATGGCCTTGATGCGCACTTCGGACCGGTTCTTCAAGCCATCGGTCATGGAAAGGCCCAAAAGCCCGTGTGCGATACGCCCTTTGAATCCGATGCTTCGGGCAAACTCGTCGTCGGTATGAACCTCGAAGAAATCTCCGGTAAGCCCGGCAAAACCGTTGATATGGGATTCCGTCACCATAATCCCCGGCGACATGTAAGTGCCGCCGACTTCAAGGTCTTCGTACCAGTAAATTCCCGGTTTCAATTCCGCCATCTCTAAAAATGCCTCCATGCCAGACCACCATCAACACTGACCGCCTGGCCCACCGTAAACGGCAGGCCGCCGGTCGCCATGGTGGCGACGGTTTTGCCCACATCTTCGGGTTCGCCCCAACGCCGCACCGGCGAGATGCCGTCAGCGATCTCGCGGTCGTACTTATCCGCCACCACGGCGGTCATTGGCGTGCGGATAATGCCGGGGCGCACCTCGAACACACCGATCCCCTCATCGGCCAGACGGATGCCAAGCAGCCTGGTCATCATGGCCAGTCCGGCCTTGGATATGCAGTACTCGCCGCGCGTGATCGCCATGATCTCGGCATTGACCGATGAAATGGTGACGATGGAGCGGTACGGATCATCCGCCGCAGCCGGGTGATCGACCATCCAGCGCGCCACCCGCTGGCTCAAAAAGAAGGTGCCGCGCAGATTGATATTCAGACAGCGATCATAGCTCTCCACCGACATGTCCAGAATATCGGCGCGGTTGAGTACCGAAACGCCTGCGTTATTGACCAGACAATCGATCCTGCCGAAGGCGCCCAACGCCCCCTCAACCAGTTCGGGCTGCCCATCGAGGTCCGAAATATCGGCCGCAACGAACTCGCCATCGCCGCCGCGCTCCTTGATGCCTTTCAGGGTTTCGTCCACATCGGCGTCGTGTTCGAGATCACAAATGACGGCATCAAATCCGGCCTCGGCCAGCGCATAGGCGCAGCCCCGCCCGATGCCACGCCGCCCCCCCGTGACCAGGGCGACAGGCCGTCCGTTTGCGCCGCTCATATCCCTCACCCTTTCAGCAGATTGCGCGCGATGATCATGCGCTGGATCTGGTTGGTGCCTTCATAGATTTGCGTAATCTTGGCATCTCGGTACAGGCGTTCGACCTCGAAGCCGCGGATATAGCCGCTGCCGCCGAATATCTGCACCGCATTGCAGGTGTGCTGAACGGCGGCGTCCGATGCGAAGCACTTGGCCATGGAACTTTCGACCGTGGCGCTTTGACCCGCGTCCATGCGCGTGGCCGCGTTCTGAACCAAAAGGCGGGCCGCCGTGATATCCTTGGCCATGTCCGCCAGCATCCACTGCACGCCCTGAAATTCGCCGATGGCCTGCCCGAACTGCTTGCGCACCCTGGCGTATTCCAGCGATGCATCCAGCGCGCCCTGCATGATGCCGGTGGCCAATGAGCCGATGCCCACACGGCCCTTCTCCAGCACGCTCATCATAATATGAAAGCCCCGGTTTTCCGGGCCTAGCATGGCGTCGGCGGGCAGGCGCACGTTGTTGAACTCCAACTCGCCGACCAATGATGCGCGCTGGCCCATTTTGTGTTCCTTCGGGCCTGATTTGACACCGTCATACGCACGCTCGACGACGAAAATGCTCATACCCCGATGACCTGCTTCCTTGTCGGTGCGGGCCAATACAAGCGCAAAATCGCAAATCGGTGCGTTGTTGATCCAGATTTTGCTGCCGTTCAAAATCCAGCCGTCACCGTCGCGTACCGCCGTTGTACGCACGTTGGCAAGGTCACTACCCGCTTCGGGCTCGGTCAACCCGTAAGCCGGACGCAGCTTGGCCTTGAGCATATCGGGAAGGTATTTCTGTTTTTGGGCGTCGGTTCCGTACTGAACCAAGAGCGTGCTGATCAGTTCGACCAATCCGCATTGATCGGCAACCGCCGCATAACCGCGCGACAACTCCTCCATGACGATGGAATAGGACAGCACGTCGCAGCCCGCCCCACCGTATTCCTCGGGCACGCTGATACCGAACAGGCCCAATTGGCCCATCTGATCGTAAATTTCTTCCGGGAACCGTTCGGTCTCGTCCAGTTCATTGGCGACGGGCCGAATTTCGTTTTCCGCGAACTGGTGTGTCATCTCGCGGATGGCTTCGTGTTGTTCGTTTAAAAACATCCCCATTTCCCTCCCCATGGTCCCTTTGTTATACCAAGGAGCATTGGTGAATTCTATCGGACCCTACCCATGATCGACAAAACAGTTTCAATGGAAGACGCCGCCGCCATGATCTGCGATGGCGACACCGTGGCGATAAGCGCCGCGGGCGGCGGCCTGCTGGAACCCGAGGCCTTTTGCGCGGCCATTGAGGCCCGCTTTCTCGAAACAGGCCACCCCCGCGATCTGACACTGGTCAACGGCCTGGGTTTCGGCAATTCCGCCCACACCATGGGCATCAACCATTTCGCCCACAAGGGCCTTATTGCGCGCGTCATTGTCGGGCTGTGGAGCTGGTCGCCCAAGATGCAGCAAATGGTCGAGGACGAGGAAATCGAAGCCTACTGCCTTCCCGGCGGTGTCATTTCGCTGCTTCTTCGCGAGATCGGAGCGGGCCGCCCGGGCCTGTTTACGCATGTCGGCCTCGAAACCTTTGCCGACCCGCGCCTGAGCGGCAGACGGTGCAACGCACGAACCACTGAGGACATCGTCGAACTCATGACCATCGACGGCCGCGAAGTGCTTCGCTACAAGCCAATGAAAATTGATGTGGGTATCGTTCGCGGCACGTTCGCCGACCCCAAGGGCAACATAAGCATGCGTCACGAACCGGCCGATCTGGACGCCCACGCTGTCGCCCTTGCCGCCCACAATTGCGGCGGAACGGTCATCGCGCAGGTGAGCAAATGCGCCGGACTGAACACGCTGCCGCCACGAGATATCCGTATCCCCGGCGTTATGGTTGATGCGCTTGTCGTCGATCCCGACCAGCGCCAGACCCACCGCGCCGTATTCGAGCCCGAACTTAGCGGTCAGGCCCGCACCGATAATCCCCAAGCCATGACCAATGCCGCCGTCCAGCCGGGCATTCGCCAGGTCATTGCCAGGCGCGCCGCGGAAGAACTGATGCCCGGCTCCGTGGTCAACTTCGGCTTCGGTATTCCCGGCGGCATCCCCAATATGATGATGGACGCGGGCAAACTGGACGATTACTGGCTGACCATCGAACAGGGCAGCCACAACGGCGCGGTCATCGACGGCGAGTTGTTTGGCGCGGCCGTCAACCCGGAAGCCATTGTTTCGTCCATCAAGCAGTTTGATTTCTACAGCGGCGGCGGCATCGACATCGCCTTCCTGGGCATGGGGGAAATGGACCGTCACGGCAACGTCAACGTCTCGCACCTGAACGGGCGTCTGGTCGGCACCGGCGGATTTATCGATATCTCGCAGAACGCCAAGAAGGTCGTTTTTTGCGGCACATTCGAGACCAAGGGACTGCGCACCCAACTGGGCGATGGCGGGCTCGAGATCATTGAGGGCGGCTCGGTGCGCAAGCTGGTTTCAGATGTAGCGCATTTGACGTTCAGCGCCGAACGCGCCCGAAAGTCGGGACAAGCGGTCGTCTACGTGACTGAACGTGCGGTTTTCAGGATGACGGCGGACGGCGTGGAACTGACCGAAATCGCGCCCGGTGTCGATCTGAAAAGCGACATTCTGGACCGCATGGATTTCACGCCCATGGTCAATTCGCCGTTAACCATGAACCCGGCTCATTTCCGGGGATAAAAAAAACGGCGACCCAAAGGCCGCCGCATTGTTCGAAACATTTTGACGTTCAGGCTATTTCTTTGATCCGCCGAACAGGCCCTTCAGGGCTTCACCGGCACCGCCGGCCCCTTCGGTCGCCTTTTTCATGAGATCACCGGCACCGCCGGTTCCCTCGGTCGCTTTTTTCATCAGATCGGAGGCCTGTTCCTTGACCGCGTCCGCGGCACCCCCGGCCATGCCACCGGCGCCGCCCAGAATATCGCCGAGCTGCTCGGTAACCTTGCCGGCCATGTCGCCGAAATCGATGCCGGAGACCGCGCCGGTCGCCGAATCGGTAATGGCGGAGATGACCTGATCGGCGATCTCGCCCGGTCCTGCGCCATTGTCTTCCTTGCCGATGTCGGTCAGGTGAATTTCCGGCAGGGTCGCGCCGAACTTCTTGCCGCCCAGGAAAGTGGCGCTGACGTTCATCTTCGCGTCGCGAATGTAAAGATGTTCGATGATCAGCTTCTTGCCGTCGGCACTGTCGGCGCTGCTGCTGCCGCCGCCGCCCGTGGCCACCTTGACGTAGGCGTCGGCATTTTCCTTGAGCTTGTCCAGATTGCTGCCGCCGGTGCCGATTTCATAGGTGATATCCGGCGCCTGCACGACGATTTCCTTGATCACAATGGTGTCGGACGTGATCGTACCGGTGTCCAACTTGATGCTGACCAAGCCAAGACTGAAGGCCTTGTCCGTTTCGAAGCCGGACGGGTTGCCGATGTTCAGGCCCTTGAGCGCACCCGAGCCCGACGTCGTTGAAATATCGACTTCGTTCAGGGTGACTTCGGCTTTAAGAATCTTGGTCCCGAATTCTTCGACCGCCGACTTGATAATCCCGCCGATGTTAGACCACAGGAAAACGACGCCGACGACGATGATGACCACCAGGCCGGCGCCACCGATCAGAATTCCGCGTTTCATTATGGAATACTCCTTCCAAGGGACGAATATGCCCTGCCGCACTAAACCGACGGCTCACTCATCCGCTTTTCCTGTCCGCAGACAGTTCGGGGGGCGGTTTGCCCGCCCCCCGGTGTGGACCAATATGATCCTAGTACTGGTTCAGGTCGATGTTGACCCGGCGGTTGGCCGCTGAACGTTGGCCGTCCGCAGTCGCAATGCGCGGCGATTCTTCGCCGTATCCTGCGCTCACGACTTTGACGCCCGAGCCCAGTCCACCTTCCTTGAATGCCGCGACAACCGCCGCAACACGCTCGTTGGAAAGTTCCATGTTGTATTTCGACGCGCCCGCCTTATCCGCATGGCCGGTAATCACCACCGATTTGGCCTTGCTTTGGCGAACGGTGAGCAGCGCGTCGCCGATGACCTGCTTGGCCATTTGCGACAGAGCAGCTTTGTCGAAATCGAAGAAGACGATGAACGACGACGGAATCGTCGGCGCAGGCATCGGCGCGGGTGCCGGTGCCGGCTTCGGCGCAGGCGCGGCTACCATCTTCGGCGCAAGGGCGGCTTCCAACTTGCGCAGGTCCGCCCAAAGCGCGGCACGGCAACGCTCGATGTCCGGCGGCTGGAAGTTTTCTTCCTGCTCTTGCATCCAGCACTCATACATGGCCTGAGCGTGCGCAGCTTCTTGCGGATATTTCTCGGCCGCACCCTTGCCAAAGACCCTGACGAGGCGCTTGCGCGCTTCGCTCAGCGCATAGACCTTGTCCTCGGGCAAGTCACGATTCGCGATTTTTTCCAACGACCTGGGGCCACCGGTGCCCGCCGCGATCGCACGAAGAGCGAAGGCATCGGAATCCGCCCAGTCGTGTTCGTCGTATTCCGATTGCGACAGTTCAAGGTATTCGGCGTAAAGATGGCCCTGGAACGTCGATCCCTTGGGATCCACGTCAAGCGCATTTCCCAATTGCTGGCCACCGCAGCCCGCGAGCAACGCCATCGCCAAGCCGCCAATCAACAGTTTTCCTGTATTCGTCATGAATAATCTCCGTAACAAAATCTCGTTTCCACAATCTCTCTTGCGAAAGAATCGGCCCATCCCCCGGGCCGATGCCCGCACTGAATTTAGTTTTTTTGGGCGGAAAGATTTCCGCCATTCCCCACCCCCGGAAAACCGGAAAAGCGGCCTCAAGAACATATCACCATTGTAGTGGCAACTTCCGTGCCACCACAGCGAAAAAGTAACCATTTCGAAATATGGCGGTTACCCACAATTTTCAACGCCCAATCTTACCATTTTTTTGCCCCGGGCTTGCATCCTGAGTTGCAAATTCAGAATCCTCGCAGTTTCATCGCCTTCAACACACGGATTGATGCCGCTCGATACAGGTGACGACAACTTCATCGGGGTCGGTGTTCCACCAACGCGTCGAAAAAATCTCGACCTCGGCATATCCCTCGTAACCAACATCTTCCATCATGGACCTGAATTCAGTGATATCGATCACTCCATCACCCATCATGCCGCGATCCACCAGGATATCCGTGGTCGGCGACAGCCAATCGCAAATATGAAACGCCAGCAGGCGTTGCGGGTCGGCCTTGGCGGCGCGGTCGATTTCGCGCTTCAGGTACGGATCCCACCAAACGTGATAGACATCAACCGCGATGCCCACACCGGCGCCCAGTTCGTCGCAAAGGTCGTTGGCCTGCTCCATGCTGTTGATGCAGGCCCGGTCCGCCGCATACATGGGATGCAGGGGCTCAATGGCCAAAGGCATTCCGGCCGCCCGAGCGTGCGGCGCAATTGCGGCGATGCCGTCACGGATCATGGCGCGCGCGCCGACAATATCCTTGGATTCGTCCGGCAACCCACCGCAAACGAGAACCAGACACTGCGCGCCGATGGCGACCGCCTCGTCGACGGCACGCAAATTATCGTCGATGGCGGCTTGCAATCCGGCCTTGTCGGCCGCAGGGAACATGCCGCCCCGGCATAAGCCCGTAACCGCCATCCCGTGATCGGACAGAAGCCGTGCCGCCTCGTCCACACCGCATTCGTCCAACTTATCGCGCCAAACCGCTATGCCGCGCACATCATGCCTTGCGTAGCCTTCGATCGCCTGACGCAGCGTCCACTGCTTCCTGGTCGTTGCCTGATTGATGGAAAGCGGATAGCGGATTTTACTCATTTTCGTTAACCTTCAATTCCGTAGAGACGCAAGACAGTTTTCATTCTGTTGACCGCGCGATCCGGGTCGGCGATCAAGCCGGCCTGATCGGCAAGGCGGAATACATCCGCCAAATAAGGCAGCGAGTGCGCGCTCTGCTGACCACCCATCATGATGAAATGGGGCTGATGGCCATTCAAATAGGCCATGAAAACGACACCGGTTTTGAAATACTGCGTCGGCGCGCGGAAAATGTGCCGGGCCAGTGGAATGGTCGGCGCCATAATTTCGGCGTATCCATTGCGATCGCCGGACGTCAGGGCCGAAAGCGCCCCCGTCACCGCGGGCGCAATAGGATCGAAGATACCCAGAAGCGCATGGCTGAACCCTTCGCTGTCCCCTTCGATCAGTTCCGGGTAATTGAAATCATCGCCGGTGTACATCTTGACCTGTTTGGGAAGCCGGCGGCGCATCTTGATTTCAAGATCCTTGTCCAGCAGCGAGATCTTCACGCCCTCGATTTTGTCCACGTTCGCCGCAATCACGTCGAGGCAGTTTTCCATGGCCGCCTGCGGGTCGCGCGATCCCCAGTATCCAGCCAGTTGGAAATCGAACATCTCGCCCAGCCAGTGGATGATGACCGGATTGCGCACCCGCGAAAGAACCTTCTCGTAGACTTTGGCGTAGTCGTCCGGAGACCCGGCGACCCGCGCCAATGCGCGGCTGGCCATCAGGATGATGCGCCCGCCCAGTTTTTCGATTGCCGAACATTGTACGTCGAAAGCGGCGATCACGTCGTTGACGGTCTTGGCGTTTGCGATGTCCAGATGATCCGTTCCCGCACCCGAAAACAGAACCGCGCCCGGAAAATCCTTCGATTCGGCGATGCTGAGCTCAATCAACTTCAGCGCCGTCGGCCAATCAAGGCCGCTTCCGCGATGCGCCGTATCCATGGCCTCGGCCACACCCAAACCCAGCCCCCAAAGATAGCGCCGGTACTTCAGCGTATCGTCCCAGGCCACCACCGGTTCCGTCCACGGATTGGTATGAGCCAAGGGATTGCTGACCATGTGCGGCGCGGCCATTGCGGCACGGCAAAGGGGCTGGTCCGGCGCCGGACCAAAGTCCCTGGGCTCGCCCATGGTGTAGAGCGCCAGCGGCCCGTCCTTCACCGGCAGTCTTAAGGTCGCCATCTATTCGTTCCTCCGATTCATTTCAGGAGGACGTTTTCCCAATAATTTCAAGCAACTACCTTAGCGGTAGATTTTGCCTTCGCGGAAAGCCGCCCAGGCCGTCTCGAACCACAGGTCGGTTTCGGGAACCGGCCTGCGGTCGATCCATTTAGAAACGACTTTGTCACCGCGAACATCCGTTTCCAGAACCTGATTGCGGAATTTCTCGTTTTCCTTGGCGAAACGCCATTCGGATCCCAGTTTCGCGTGCGCCTTGGTGCCGCCACGCGCCGTCAGAACCAGAGCCGAGCCCCGGCTGCCGACACCACTGGCAACCTGGAAACGCAGGGCCTCCAGATAAACCATATGGGCGAAACACAGTTGGCGGTTGCGCAAGGCCTCGACCATGCTGCGCACGCCTTTGTAAGCGCACCCCTGCGCCGAAATTTGCCGCCACTGGGCGCGTGCGGCGATCACCGCCGCCTTCAGATCATCCAGCGAGCGGATATGTGCGCCCGCCTGCGTCATGCGCCCCTGGAATTCCTCGCGGGCTTCCTTCCAGGTGGTTTCGGAAGTCGCACTGTTGTCCAGGTATTCTAATACATCGGCAATGGCCTCGCGGGCTGCCTCTTTGACCTGCGTTTTGTCTATGGTCCAATCGGCATAGCGATGGGCGATGAAGTCTGCGGCGCGCAGGCTGCCCACCTGCCCCGCGTTCAGCGCCGATCCGCCCGGACGGTAAACGCCGTGGCTGCCGTTGACCTCGCCGATGGGGAACAGATGCTTGATGTTCAGCGATTCCCACCAGTGATTGGCGGCCAGCCCGCCGTTGTTGTGCTGGGCGCAAACAGCGATTTCCAGGGGCTCGGTGCGGATATCAATGTTGTGATCGAGATAAAGCTGAATGGCTCCGGGGTTCATGGTTTGCAGGCGCTTGATGGGGGTCGCCATCAGGGCCTTGGAATTCTTCAGGTACGTATGAGCCTCTTCGCTCAGATCGCCGATGTTGAAATCGGTGGGATCTGTGCGGAAATCAAGGAACACCCGGCGCCCCTTAATCACCGTTTCCACGTACACCAGGATATCGACCATGGACGATCCGCCCACCACCTTGCGCGGATCGAAAGGCCACTGATAACCCTTCAGGAAAATCCTCGAATTCATTTCGCCCAGACTGTCGAAATACGGGCGCAGGAATTCCTGCTCGTCATTTCCGTCGGCATCGGTGCTGATGAAGCGCGGCACCACCTGCATGAAGGTGCCCGAGACGTTCCAGCGGAACTTGATGGACGCCATACCGTACTGGGACTCGGGCAGGCTTTGCGATCGCGCGCCGGCCATCATGGCCAGACCGATGGCTCCGGTGTGGACCGACGGATAGACGCTTGTTTTATAAAGTCCGCCCGGACCGCCGACGCCGAAGACGACGTTTTCGGCGCCATAGGCTTCCAGCCGTCCATTGCCATCCACCGTAATGGCGCCGCAGGCACGTTTCCAGCGGCCGGTGCCACTCGTCAAAACCGAGACGACATTGCGCTTTTCCTTGATTTTAACGCCACGCCGTTCGGCATCGCGGATCAACGCCCGGCACATCTCGCGCGACGTATAAGGACCCACCGAGGTCGCGCGCTGGCGCGGATCGTGGTCGGTCTTGTAGCCCATGGCCTGACCGTAGGCGTCCAGCGGAAACGGAACCCCCAGATTAATCAGATTGAGGAAGCCACGCGCCGACATGCTGGCTTCCACCAGCGCCAGATCGCCGTGCATGCTGCCGCCCGCGAAGTAGGTCTCGGCCATGATGCCGGGCGCGTCCTGATCCTCGCCGCAAAGCGAAAGCTTGTAATAGGTTTGCTTGTCGCTGCCGGTATTGATGGAGGTGCCCATTTTGAGCCCCTCGGTCAGGATGACGATATCCTCGATCCCCTGATTGTTGAGCTGCACGGCCGCGTTGAGGCCCGCCGCGCCGCTGCCGATAACCAGCGTGTGAACCCAGGTGATCGGCACGGATTTCTTATTTTTTCCGTGCTTAATCTTTATCTTGGAACCCTTTTCCTTGGCCATCGTCCGCCTCCATCTACAACGTCTGTATCTGCATTCCGCCATCAATCATGATGACCTGTCCCGTCGAGTAGGCCAAGTCACCGCGCACCAGTCCGGCGACCGCCTTGCCGATGTCCTCGGGCAGGCCCCAGCGCGGCTGAAGGGCAAGGCCCTCGGCAAACATCTTGTCGTATTTGTCCTTCACCACCGCCGTCAGTTCGGTGGCAATGACTCCCGGCCGGATCTCGTAAACCGGAATGCCGAACTCGGCCATGCGCACGGCAAACAGCTTGACCGCCATGGTCAACCCCGCCTTGGACATGCAGTACTCGCCACGGCTGATAGACGCCACGGTGGACGAAACCGAGGTAATGAAAACGATGGACCCCTCGAAACCATCGTCGGCCTTTTTCTGTTCGGCCATATAGTTGGCCACCCGCTGGGTCAGGAAATAAGGTCCGCGCAGATTGATGCCCATGACACGCTCGAAGCTTTCTTCGGTCGCTTCCAGAATATCGTCGCGCGAAATGGGGCCGACGCCCGCGTTGTTGACCAGCACGTTAAGGCGACCAAATTTCTCGCGAATGGTGTCGACCATGCGCGCCCGGTCGTCTTCCACCGATATGTCGGCCCTCACGTATAAGGTTTGGGCCCCCAGATCAGCCAGTTCCTGTAAAGCCGGTTGGACCTCGGCCTCTTCGACGATATCGCAGATCACAATATCGCACCCTTCGGCGGCCAGGGATTTGGCGATGCCAAATCCGATGCCCCGCCGTCCGCCGGTAATCAGAGCGACCTTATTTTCCGCGGCCATGACTTCCCCCGTTTTCCTTCGATCAGCCTTTTAGTTCGGGCACGTCGACCCAGGCTTTTTCCTGCCAACTCTTGGTCGCCAATTCAACAAATTGCAGACCCTTGGCCCCTTCCAAAAGACCATGCGGGAACGGTGCATCGTCAAACATATGCCGGATGAACATTTCCCATTCGACCTTGAAGGCGTTTACCGGCTCGGCCACCTTCGGCATCTTCTGCCAATCCTTGAAATAGTCCGTCGGTTCGGCGGTGTCGGGATTCCACACCGGGCGCGGCGTCATGGCGCGGTCCTGTATCCAGCAATCGACCAGACCGGCAACGGCGGAACCGTGGGTACCGTCGATCTTGAAGGTCACCAGATCGTCGCGGCGCACGCGCACACACCAATCGAAATTGATCTGAGCGAGAGCCCCATCCTTCAATTGCAGAATGGCGTAGGCCGCGTCATCGCAATCGGCGTCATAGGGTTCGCCCGCTTCGTCCCAGCGGGTTTTGATGTGGTTGGCGCCGATGCAGAACATGCCGGTGATCTGGCCGAACAGATTGTCCACCACGTAGCGCCAGTGCGGGATCATATCCAGGATAATGCCGCCGCCGTCTTTCTTGCGGTAGTTCCAGCTGGGGCGCTGGATGTCCTGCAGATCGCCCTCGAAGACCCAGTACCCGAAATCGATGCGGCACGAAAGAATGCGCCCGAAGTAATCGGCCTCGCGCAGCATCTTCAGCTTCAACAGACCCGGCAGATAAAGCTTGTCCTGCACGACCCCATGTTTGATGCCCGCCTTTTCGGCCATACGGTAAATCTCAAGGGCGTCTTCCAGGGTGTCGGCGGTCGGTTTTTCCACGTAGATATGCTTGCCGGCGGCGATGGCCTTTTTGACCAGGGCGGCACGCAGTTGGGTGCTGGCTGAATCGAAAAAAAGCTCGTCGTTTTTGTCGGCCAGCGCGGCGTCAAGATCGGTCGTCCAGCGCTCGACCCCTGTTTGCTTGGCCAGACGCGCAACCTTGTCCGCGTTGCGCCCCACCAGGATCGGATCGGGCATGACACGGGTTCCGTCTTTCAGCGCGACGCCGCCCGCTTTTTGAATTTCCTGAATGGAACGAACGAGGTGCTGGTTGGTGCCCATGCGGCCCGTGACACCGTTCATGATAATTCCAAGACGCTTTTCGGCCATCTCCCGATTCCCTTCACGTTTAACAATTCCCGAAAGACCAAATACGCGGCCCCGGGCTATTTGTCAACCATATGGTTGATAACTTTTTAGCCTTCCATCACGCCCCGGATATAGCCAATGGCGAAAGCCGCTGTGGCCGGGCCGTCGGGCTCATAAATAAAGGGTTCGATCCCCACCACGCCCGCGTATTCCTGGCGCTTCAAGGCCTCTATTATCGGCCTGAACCTGTCTTCCCCCTGCCCCGGTGCGCGCAAATTCGTGTCGTTCAGATGAATGTGGCCGATCTTGCCCGTGGGCAGCCAGGTGTCGATCAAATCCGGCACCGGCATGTCTTCCATGGGTGTCGCGGCCTTGTTGTCGATCATGGTGCGAAAAGCGGGGCTGCCGATTTCATCGACCACCGCCACGGCTTCGGCAATGGTCGTGACAAAATTGGTTTCGCTGCTGCTTAGGGGTTCGATGCAATAGGTGACCCCCGCCGCCTCGGCGGCATGGGCAACGGCCCGCAACGTATCATAGGTTCTTTCCAACCATGGACCGGGGTCCTCACCATCGGGGATGGTTCGTTGCTTGGGCGATCCGTGCACCAGCACCTCGCCCCCCAGATCGGCGCACAAGCCGACCAGCCGTTCCATCACGTCCTTGGTGCGGGCACGCAACGCGTCGTCCGGTGAATTCAGGGAAAGGCCTTCCGGCGTGATCAAAAGCCAGTGCAGGCCGGTGACTGCAATCCCGGCATCTTCGGCGGCGCGGCGAATTTCGGCGCGGCGGCTAGCCGGCAAAAGATGCGGGTTTTCATCGAGCGTGAAGGGCGCGATCTCCAGCCCGTCATATCCCAGCTTGGCGGCAAACTCGCATTGGGCGGCGAAGTCCATCTCGCGGATGACTTCGTTGCAAAGCGCGATCCGCATCGATTGGCCCCCTTCCCTATTTCAAATCAGTTCGACCGGCGGCCCGGCATGAAGCGCCGGACAACCCCCATGATGGGTTCGCGGATCGATTCGATGCTCATCAGAATGGTGGCCAACGTAACGATCCAGATGACGGCGCAGATGGGCCGGGTGAACAGCGGCAGCAATTCGCCGTCAGTCAGCACCAGGCTGCGGCGCAGGTTGTCGTCCAGGATCTTGCCCAGAATGATGCCCAGCACCAGAGGCGCCATGGGATACTTCATTTCGCGCAGCACATACCCGGCCAGCCCGAAGCCCATCATTACCCAGATGTCGAACAAACGGTTGGTGATGGCATAAGAGCCGACCGCGCACAGCACGAACACGATGGGCATCAACTTTTCGCGCGGCACCGCCAGCAGGAACAGCAGAACGCGTGTTAGCGACAAACCGAAAATCAAAATCGCCAGCGACGCGAACAAAACCATGGCCACGACTTCCTGAATGAAGCCGGGCGATTCGAACATAATCATCGGCCCCGGAATAATGCCGTGAATCAGCATGGCAGCCAGAAGAACGGCCGCCGGTGCGGAGCCGGGAATACCCAGGGTCAGAACCGGAATCAGCGCGCCGGGAACGGCGGCGCTGTTGCCCGTTTCGGCGGCCATCAGGCCCTCGATGGAGCCCTTGCCGTATTCCTCTTTATTTTTACTGGCGCGCCGGGCGGCGGCATAGGAAACCCACGCGCCGATGTCCTCGCCGACGCCGGGGATAATGCCGATGGTCGTGCCGATGACGCCGCTGCGCAAAATGGTGCGCCAGTGTTTCAATACCTCGCCGACCTTGGGGATTATGCTGTCCGAGCTTTTGCCGACCATTTTGGCGGCGCGGCTACGCATCACCGACAAAACTTCGGCGAAGCCGAACGCGCCGACCATGGCGGGGATCAGATTGAAGCCGCCGGTCAATTCGACAATCTCATAACTGAAGCGGTCATAGGAATGGATTGCCTCGCGGCCGACCATGGCCACCATAAGCCCCAGAAAACCCGCGATCCACCCCTTAATCGGATCGTCCATCGCGGTCAGGTGGCCGGAAATGACGACACCGAAAATGGCCAGCCAGAAAAACTCGTAGGATTGGAACTGCAACGCATAATCGGCCAGTTCAGGGGCCAGAATAGCCAGGAAGATCATGCCGATAATGCTGCCCAGGACCGAACCCGACGTGGCGATGCCCATGGCCCGGCCGGCCTGCCCGGCGCGGGCCAGGGGAAAGCCGTCGAGCGTCGTCGCGGCGCTGGCGGGCGTCCCCGGAATATTGAGCAAAATAGCCGTGCGGCTGCCGCCGTAGATGGCCCCCACATACATGCAAATAAGCACCAGGATGGCCAGATCATGCGGCAGTTTGTAGGTCAGCGTGGTCATCAGGGCGACGCCCATTGTCGCCGTCAATCCCGGCAACGACCCGATAACAATTCCCAGAACCGTGGCCCAGGTCACATGAAACAGGGCTTCGAAAGAAGCAAATCCGGCAATAGCGTCAACGAGCGAAGTGAAATTTTGAAGCAAAGCGAATATCCCTTACGGAACCGTGACTAGGCCCCTTATGGAAGCGTGACCAAAAACGCCTCGGTGAACACCCATGTCACCAATCCCGAGGTCACCGACGCCACCGCGAACGCCACGGCCCCAAGGCGGAACATGCGCGCGCGCGCCATTCCGGCCTGCCAGTCAAAAATCAAAACGAACGCGAAAACGAATAAAAATGTCGCCAACCAGTAGGGAATCGAGCCGATCAGCCCGCCCCCGTAGCCGACAGTCAGAAAAACGGCAAAGAACAGGCGTTTGTTCTCCGGCGCGGCCAGGGTCGATGTAACCGACCTTGCGGTCCAGCCGAGCCGATGTCCGCCCCTGGATATGGAACGCACAATCAGAACCCCGCCCAAAATCATGATTATGATCGCCAGAAGGCCGGGAACGATACCGGGTACGCTGTAAGGGTTGACGTTGGTATTCTCGAAACGTGGCATGCGCCATGATTCGACCGCCACCATCGTCGAAAATGCGACCAGCGCGATGCCCGTAAGGAAATCCGCTTTGGTCATCGCGCTCGGGGTTTCCGGGTGCATGACTGGCTCCAGGATTTAAACGAAGCAAAAAAAGGGGGCGGACCCGACCAGCGGACCCGCCCACCCAAATCATAAGCCTTACGGTTTCGGAATACCGACCGTGTCGGGGCTCACGACGGCCTTACCGGCTGCCTGATAACCCCACGCCGTGGCGGCAATCACCGGCCAGGCACGATCAAGGGCTTCTTTACCGAAGTACGGCGTCACCGCCAGGCCCTTCTTGTAAGCGTAGTCTTTAAGCACCTGCGAGGTGGCGACTTTGGCCCAAACCTGGTCCATCTTCGCAACCACGTCGGCCGGGATTCCCTTGGGAGCCCAGATACCGAAATGGATCGGGCCGGCCTTGAAGTCGGGGATCCACTTGGTGATCGACGGAACTTCGCCGTAACCGTCGATGTTCAGCGTGTCGCCCTTCAACACGGCCAGCGGACGAAGCCTCTTGGCGCGGATGAATTCGATCTGTTCGCTGAGCAGCTGCGGAACCGCAACGGTTTCGCCGGAAACGGTGGCCTTCACCGCCGGGTTGCCGCCGTCATAGTTGACCAGCTTGTAATCGCCGCCAGCAGCCGTCTTGATGGCTTCGATGGCCGAATGGCCGGACGAAGGAACGCCCGCCGTCGCCACGGAAACGGAGCTCGGATCGGACTTCATGGCTTTCAGGAAATCGCCGAAGTCCTTGTAGGGCGCATCCGGATGCACCGATACGAGGGTCATGTTGGCGATGGTGAAGTACAGATGCCAGTCCTGCACTTTGGTGCCGAGCTTGCCGGTGACCGGATAGGTGGCCAGATCCTTGACCGCGCCGGCGGTCCAGGTGTAGCCGTCCTTGGCCGCTTCCAGAGCGCTTTTGGTGCCGATGGAGCCGCCGCCGCCGGGCTGATTGACGACCACGACCTTTTGGCCGAGACCTTCTTCAAGCACCGGAGCAATCGCGCGAACCTGCTGGTCCGTCGAGCCACCGGCGCCCCAAGGAACGATGATGCGAATGGGTTTGTTCGGTTTCCAGTCGGCCATCGCCACTCCGCCGAGAGCAATCGTCGCGCCCGCGGCAAAGGCTGCCAATAAACCAAGTTTCCTCATTAACTTCCTCCCTGCCAATGAAGGGCGCCCCCCATCCAAAAAAAATTTGGACCGAACACCCAAAAAAACGAAATCAACCAAGTAGTTAAGATGACCGAAGTGGTAGGGTCTAGTCAAGCCGAAGCGAAAGCTTGCGTGGGCGTCAAAGCGTGCTGGCCAGGAATTGACGGCAACGCTCGGAACCGGGGTTCCCGAATACCTGCGACGGCGGCCCCTGTTCCTCGACCTTGCCCTGATGAAGAAAGACGATCTCGTCCGAAACCTCGCGCGCGAAGCCCATTTCATGGGTGACCATGATCATGGTCCGGCCTTCATCGGCCAGATCGCGAATGACCTTCAGCACCTCGCCCACCAGTTCGGGGTCCAGAGCCGAGGTCGCTTCATCGAAAAGCAGCAATTTCGGGTCCATGGCCAAGGTCCGGGCGATGGCGCAACGCTGTTGCTGGCCGCCGGAAAGCTGCGATGGGTAATGGTGCCGCTTCTCGGCAATCCCAACCTTTTCCAACAGGGCCTCGGCTTTCGCGATGGCCTCATCCTTGGGCATTTTGAGAACGTGAATCGGGGCTTCGGTCACGTTTTCAATGATCGTCATGTGAGCCCACAGATTGAAATTCTGAAACACCATGCCGACGCTGGCGCGGATGCGGTCAACCTGCTTCTGAGACGCGGGAACGTAGCGTCCGTCCTTCAGGGTGTGCATTTCGATCAGTTCACCATCGACCTCAATGCGCCCGGCGTCGGGAATTTCCAGCAGGTTGATGCAGCGAAGAAACGTGCTTTTCCCCGATCCGCTGGCGCCGATAATTGAAATAACATCGTGTTCTTTGGCCCAAAGGTCGATGCCCTTCAGAACCTCAAGCTCGCCGAACCTCTTGTGAATTCCCTGAACCGCCAGGGCCGGTTTTTTATCGCTCACGATGCCGTTTCCCCCGTTTTTAAACTTCTTCGTCGAGACATTTAATCAACCGGTCGACGTCGGCGGGCGTATTGTAATGAACCAGGGACGCCCTGATAACGCCATTCTGAGGCCTCACCCCCAGCCCGTCAATGCAGCGGGCGGCATAGAAGTCGCCGGAACGCAGGCCAGCGCCCTTTTGTTGCAGCCGTTCTGCAATCTCAGCCGAATCGCGCCCTTCGGCCACGAACGAAAAGACGGCAGCGCGCTTGTCCATGTCCGCCGATACCGGTCCGAACAGGCGCAGGTTCGATCTGGCGGAAAGAAAGTCGACCAGCGGCGCGGAAAGCCGCGCTTCGTGATCGGCGAACAGGCCGAACAACCGGCTCAGTTTCGTATGTGTATCCGCGGCCTCATCACCGAATTGATGGTCGTAAAGCGCGTTGAAATAGTCGCCCACGCCAGCCGCCCCTGCGGTTAACTCATGGTTCGGGCCGCCGGGGCTAAGCATCAGGAACGGATTACCCTCGACGAAATAGTGGTTCTGGTTTTCAAGGCGCGCCAAGTGTTCGGGTTTTCCATACAGAATCGCCGCATGCGGGCCGAACACCTTGTAAATGCTGTACAGATAGAAATCGACGTCCAGTTCCTTGACGTCCACCGCCCGGTGCGGGGTGAAGGCGACGCCGTCCACGCAAACCAGGGCGCCCGCGTCATGAACGAGCTTCGCAATCGCCGCCACGTCGTTGATGGAACCCGTGATATTGGAGCATGCGGTAAAACAGACCAGCCGGGTGCGGTCCGTCAACAGGGCCTGCAAATCATCGATATTCAATTCGCCTGTTTCCGGATCCATTCGCCACTCGCGCACCGCCAAGCCGGCGTCGGCATAGCGCCGCCATGCACCATTGTTGGCTTCGTGATCGACATTGGTGACGATGACCTCGTCGCCGTCGGCAAACCATGGCCGCAAGGCGTTGGCCAACACGTAGACATTATTGGTCGTCGATGGACCAATGACGATTTCGTCGGCCTTGGCGTTGATGATGGCCGCCATGATTTCGCGGCCTTCGTCCATGCGTTCGGCGGCAATTCGCGAGGCGTCGAAATTGGTGCCGGGCTGCACCTGGGTTTCCGTCATATAGGAAGCCACGCGGTTGACCACCGTGGTCGGAACAAGGGTTCCGCCTGCATTTTCAAGAAATGACCACGATGGGTTCAGCGCCGGAAAGAATGAGCGGGCGAAATCGACGTCGAGGGTAACGTTGCCGGACAAGGGCCTTCTCCTTTTGCAGATTTGCCGCCCATTGACCAGAAATCGCGCCCGACCGCAAGCCCTGTTGTCATTGGACAAGAAGGTCCCCTACGCCTATATTAAAGGCGACATGTATGCCGACAACACACTGACGCCGAAAGAAGCCATTCGCCTGTGCGCGCTGGGAACCCTCGCGCTTGGGCCGCGGCATTATGCCGCCCTGGCCAATGCCGTGCGTCATTTTACGGGGCACATGCTGGGTCCGTCGCTGGACCTCATGGGAACTTCCATCGAACTTCTGAAATACGAAGGATTGATCGAAGCGGTGGACGCAGGCGATACCGAGGGTGAAGCGCAAATTCGCATCACCGAGTCGGGCCTAACCGAATTGCGGACGCTTTTGACTGCGGGCCTGCGCTCGGGCGCAGCCGAGCTCAACAAGCTGCTTGTCGCCCTGAAGTTCCGCTTTCTTCATCTTCTGGATACCGAGGACCGGATCGCCCAGGTCGATTTATTGATCGAACTTTGCGAGAACGAACTCGCACGTCTGGATGACCTGCGCCATTACCATGCGGGCGACGACGGCTTCGTTGTCGATTGGCTGGACCACGAGGTCGGGCAGGCGCAATCGCGGCTTGTCTGGCTGGGTGAATTCAAGAAGACCCGTTCAGTTTAGGGCTCTTATTTCAGCGTTTTCTGGCTAACGAGATCAAGGCCGTTCAACAGGGCCTGGGCCTGTGCGTTGTCCGCATCTTTTATGCGTCCGCGCACAACGACGTTGAGCGCGTTGACGTAAAGCGAAACGGTCTCGGTCTCGGCCTCACCGGCGTCACCTTCGATTTTTTCGATAAACCGGCACAGCAGATTGCAGACCAGCGAGATCATCGGAAAGCCGAAACTACCGCCCTGGCCCTTCATATCGTGGGACAGCAGAAATACCTGCTTCAAATGCTTTTCGCGATTGGCGGGATCGGTTTTCATTTTTTTGGCCGCCGCCGTCAGGTTGGCGAGATCCTCGTCGGCAATTTCGATATATTTTCCGGACAGGCTGGAAATGGCCGCCTGGGCGCGCTGAATGGCGCGCAGATCGGATTCTGACGGACCTTCAGTCCCGACTTTGTCCTTGAGAACGTTTTCACGTTCGATAATTTCAACTTCGTCGTTTTCAGCCATGAAAGCCTCGTCACTTCTCTATCGGCGCATCCGCCAAACCTACCCAGATGCCCCCGATCTCGCGCAAGCGCGACCATTTAACTATATGGTCCCTTTATGCAAGTACACCAACACCCCTTAAAATCTCGTAAACTTCGGCTTGTCCCTGCTCGGAAAAGGTCGGTTGCGGAGCCAACGGGCGTCCGACGTCAAATCCCATCATCACCAGACCGCCCTTGATGCAAGCGGCCAGCGAATATTTCGCAAACACCTGATTGATTGCCCAGAGCTTGCGTTGGAATTGCATGGCTTCGGCCCAGTCCCCGGCCCGGCAAAGGTCATACAGGCGCACGCTGGCCTCAGGGATCAGACAGGCCGGTCCCGCCATCCAGCCGACGCCGCCCAGCAACATCACACACGCGGGGATATGCGCTGAAGCGGCGAATATTTCCATTTTCCCGCCCACGCGGTTCATGATCGAAAGCAGCCTTCCGGTATTGGTCGAGGCGTCCTTGAGGTAACCGATATTGGGAACCTCGGCCAGGCGCTCGATGACCGGCAATGACAGGTCTGATCGCTGAAAATTCGGATTGGTGTAAAGCACGACCGGGCTTGAGACGGCTTCCGCGACGGCGCGGAAATAGGCTTCCACCCCCGCATCGTCGACGGGGAAATACGCTTCAAGAATGGCGAGAATGCCGTCCGCGCCCATTTCTTCGAAGGCTTTGGCCTGGAAAACCGCTTCGGCGGTGGTGGTTGCGGCGACGCCGGCGACGACCGGAACCCGCCCCGCAGCCGCATCAATTACCGTTTGCACCACGCTTTTTCGCTGATCCCAACTAAGGTAGGCGAACTCACCGGTGCTGCCCAGCGGGGTCAGCCCGTGAACCCCTTTGCCAATAAGATGATCGACCAAATCCGCCAGCACGCCGGTTTTTACATTGCCGTCATCGTCAACGGGCGACACCAAATACGGAAAAACGCCATGAAAAGTCGATTGATGCATGTTTTCCTCTCATTGCCTATGCTGACGACTATACCAGCGGAGAAGCGCCGTGCTGTCACAAATCCACATCCTTCTTACCTACGGCTGCACCTTTGAGTGCGACCACTGCTTTCTTTACTGTAGCCCGCGTTCGAAGGGAACGTTTACGCGGGCGCGCATCGCCAAGGTTCTCGATCAGGCGTGCGAGATGGGCGGCGTCGAGTGGATTTATTTCGAGGGCGGCGAGCCGTTTCTTTATTACCCCCAGATGGTCGAGGGCCTGCGCATGGCGCGCGACATGGGCTTTGCAACCGGCGTCGTTACCAACGGCTATTGGGCGACATCCGAGGAAGACGCCGAGATCTGGCTGCGCCCGCTGGCCGAACTGGATGTGGCCGACATCAGCTTCAGTGATGATGCGCTGCATGGAAGCAGTGAAACGGCGCCCGTCAAAATGGCCATCGCCGCGGCGGAAAAAATGGGCCTTCCCCTCGGCGTAATCCGGGTCGACGGCGAAAAGGTGAAGTTCCGCGGGCGGGCCGTGGACAAACTGTCAGCCGGTCTGCCGCGCCACCCGGCGAGCCATTTTGGCGAATGCCCCTATGAAGACCTGCAATCGCCCGACAGGGTTCACGTCGATTCGTTCGGCAACGTTCAGGTTTGCCAGGGGCTGGTTATCGGCAATATGTGGGAAAGGCCGCTTGCCCGAATATTTGCGGAGTACGACGCCACGACCCACGCCATCTGTGCCCCCCTGACAGAGGGCGGCCCCGCCCGCCTTGCGGGGCTTTTCGGCGCCCCATCCGATGAAGGTTACGTGGATGCCTGCCACCTGTGTTTCCTGACCCGGCGCGCCCTTCTTGAGCGTTACCCCGATCTTCTGGCCCCGCGCCAGGTTTACGGTCTCGATTAGGGGCCGCGCCAGATGGAATACATCTTGTTTGTCGCGCTTGGCTTTGCCGCCTCTATCATTTCCTCGGTATTTGGCTTTGGCACCGCTCTCGTCGTCCTTGCTGTCGGATCGCACATCCTTCCCGTGAAGGAAACGATTGCGCTGGCGACCATTCTGTTCGCCGCGTCGACCCTGACGAAGACGCTCCTTTTCCGCAATCACATTGACTGGAAAGTCGCCGGTATTATGGCGATCTGCAGCTTGCCGTTCTCGTATCTGGGGGCGTCGCTGCTGGCCCTCGTCCCGGCCGACGCGTTGAAGCGCCTTCTCGGGGTCATGGTGCTGGCGTATCTGATCGTGACCGTTTTCAAATTACGCCCGAGCTTCAAAATCGGAACGCCGGGTCTTGTCGCAGGTTCCGCCGCCTATGGCTTCGTTTCCGGCTTGCTGGGAAGCGGCAATTTGATCAAGGCAATCATTTTCCGTGAGATGTCCATCACCAAGGAAGCGTTCGTCGGCGCAATGGCGGCAACGTCGGTACTCTCGAACTTCGCCAAGCTCACCGCCTATAGCCAAGCGGGCATCCTAACCGCCGACATGGCATGGCCTATGGCCGGACTTATCGCAAGCGCCGTGACGGTCGCCGTCATCGGCAGGTTTCTTTTGCAGAAAATCAGCGCCGTTCAATTTGGTTACGGTGTTCAGATCGTTCTGGCGGTCGCCGCGGTCGGACTCATCGTTTAGGGGCTACAGAAGGCCCAGGTTGCGCAATTCATCGGCCATGTCGGA
>JADHSV010000036.1 GCA_016776725.1 Rhodospirillales bacterium | reverse complement strand
GAAATGCGGGATCGCTTCGCGGCACAAATGCCCGGCGGCGATCAAATTTATTTGCAATGCGCGTTGCCAGATTTCCGTCCACTTGCCGAAATCGTCATCAACGGCCGCAGGCTCAAAAACGCCGGCGTTGTTGACCAACACATCAATACGCCCCTTCCAGGCAAGCGCATCGGCCCACAACTGCCTGATTTGACCATCATCCATAAAATCGGCGCGCAGCACGCGGCAGCGTCCCTCACCAACTTCCGAAGCCACCGTTTGGGCGACCCCGGCATCGCTGGTGAAATGCAGGATTACATTGGCCCCGGCTGCCGCCATGGTGCGCACGATTTGCGCGCCAATTCCCCGCGCCCCGCCGGTAACCAGCACCGTCTTGCCCGCCAGATCGATCATTTACACTTCCTTTTTTCCATCACATGGCCGCGAGCATACGTTGTTCTCGTCCCCGAAATCACCAGATTTTCCCAAAACATCGTAGGGGAATTTCGATTTGAAATGGATCATTCGGTTTTGCGTCCTGATCGGGTTGCTCGCACCAGCGGGAGCATTCGCCGCCGACGACGTCTTGAAACACAGCCGAACCGCCGTGTTGGGCAACGCCATGGCAGTTGCCGAGGACGACATGCTGGCCGCCGTCAGGTGGCTGGAGATACGCGGAAAAACCGATATTACACCGGCCCTGATTCTGGCCATGCGCTACAACCGCCCGCTTTCCTCTGAAATTTCAATCGCGTTATCAAAGATCACCGGCAACACCGGTGCAAAGACCTGGTTCGACTGGATGCTCTGGCTTGAAGGCAACGCCTCGGTCGTTCCCCACCCCAGCTATCAACAAATCAAGCTGGAAACGTTGATGCAACTCGATCCCAACTTTGCCCGCTTCATCCCGCTGTCGCGCAACGCCCGCATCCGGCGCGAAGAAGTGGTGTGGGGCGGCGTCGCGGTAGACGGCATTCCCGCCTTGACCAACCCGGTTCAAACGGGTGCGGACGAGGCCGATTACCTGGTCCCGGGCGAGTTGGTGTTCGGCGTCGAGATCAACGAAGACGCGCGCGCCTATCCCCTGCGCATTATGGATTGGCACGAGATGCTGAACGATGTCATCGGCGGCGTTCCGGTATCGCTTGCCTACTGCACCCTGTGCGGATCGGGTATTTTGTTCGAAACCCGCCTTGAGGGGTTTGACGAGCCCCTGGTGTTCGGATCATCCGGACTGCTGTACCGATCCAACAAGTTGATGTTCGACCTGGGCACCGACAGTCTGTGGAACCAGTTCACGGGAAGGCCGGTTTCCGGTCCGCTTGCCGACCAAAATATTGAACTGAAGATGCTTCCCCTCACCATCACAAGCTGGCGTGAATGGCGGGCGCGCCACCCGGACACCCGCGTCCTTTCCCTTGATACCGGTTACGCGCGCGACTACTCGCCGGGCCAGCCCTACGGCCACTATTTCGGCAGCCCCGATTTGATGTTCCCTGCCCTTGCCGATGGCAAAACCCGGCCAATCAAGGATTATGTCTTTGGCGTTCGCACGGTTGGCGGCGCCAAAGCCTGGCCCATTGAAGGATTCCGAACCAAGCCGGTGATCAATGATACCATCGGTTCGACCAATGTCGTGTTAATCGGAAACGCCATAACGAGGACGGCACGCGCCTATTCGCGCAATGATCTGGTGTTTGAGCGCGCCACGCCCACCGGTCCGTTGAGCGCAAACGGCGAGGAATGGAAAATCACCGAGGCGGCGCTTGTGAGCCCCTCTGGCAAAAAGCTCCCCCGCCTTGCCGGCCACGTCGCGTTTTGGTTCGCGTGGTCGGCATTCGTCGGACGGGCCGCCAACTAAACCCGCGCTCATTGGCGTAAACGCCTGCACTCCCCATATTTCACGAAGGGTCGCTTGGAGGACCTGCGATGAAGAAAGGTCTCAATAAACCGCTTGCCGGTCAACGCGCGTTGGTGACGGGCGGCAGTTCGGGGATCGGCGCAGCCATTGCCAAGGCGCTCGCCGCCGCCGGCGCAAAAGTCGCGGTCAACTACGCCGCAGGCAAGGACCGCGCGGAAGCCATTGTCGCCGATATTGCCGCAGCCGATGGCGAAGCCTTTGCCGTTCAGGCCGATGTCAGCGACGAGCAGCAGGTCCAGTCCATGTTGGCCGCCATGCTTGTGGAGTGGGACGGCATCGACATTCTTATCAACAACGCAGGCCTGCAGCGCGACGCGCCCCTGGTCGATATGACGGTCGACGACTGGGATACCGTCATGGCCGTCAACCTGCGCAGCCAGTTTCTTTGCACCCGCGAAGCGACCCGCGAGTTTCTTCGCTAAGGTGTCCAACCCAAACTTTCCAAGGCCGCCGGGAAAATCATTTGCATCTCGTCGGTCCACGACGTGATCCCCTGGGCCGGGCATGTCAATTATGCGGCGTCGAAGGGCGGCGTAAGCCTGTTCATGAAAAGTGCGGCCCAGGAACTGGCGGGCAACCGCATTCGCATAAACGCCATTTCGCCGGGGGCCATTCGCACGCCGATTAACCGCGATGTTTGGCAAGACCCCAAGGCCGAGGCGGAGCTGTTGGCGCTTATCCCATATGGCCGCATGGGCGAGCCATCGGACATCGGCAAGGCCGCCGTCTGGCTGGCGTCGGACGAATCTGATTACATTACCGGCGCAACATTGTATGTAGATGGTGGGATAACGCTTTACCCAGGGTTTCTGGATAACGGCTGACAAGAGCAATAAAAACCATGACCTATCTCCCCATTGAAAATTACGGAATGGTCGGCGACCTGCACACCGTGGCGCTGGTCGGCATCAACGGCTCCGTCGATTGGCTCTGCGTTCCGCATTTTGACTCGCCCAGTGTGTTTTCCGCCATTCTGGACGACAAAAAGGGCGGCCACTTCCGTATCTCGCCAAAGTCGAACCACGTGACGTGCAAGCAGTTCTACTGGCCGGACACCAACGTTCTGGTCACTCGCTTCCTCAGTCCGCAGGGCGCCGCCGAGCTCACCGATTTCATGCCCGTGGAAGAAGGCGAACTGGCGCCCGACGAGCACCGCTGCCGCCACCTTATCCGGCGCGTCACCGCAATGCGCGGGACCATCGAGCTGCAAATGGAATGCCGCCCCGCCTTCAATTTTGCGCGTGACGATCACAACCTGGAAATCGATGACAACGGTGCGATTTTCAGATCCAGGGATCTGGTTCTCAGGCTGGATACCGATGTTCCACTGGAAGCCGACGGTGACCACGCAATCTGCAAGTTTGAATTGACGGAAGGCGAAACTGCGGTGTTCGTCCTTTCGGAAGCCGACGAGGACAACGTCGAAGGCGTTATCCTGTCAAACCACGAGGCCGAAACGAAGTTCCGTGAAACCATCGGATACTGGCGCAACTGGATATCCAAGTGTACCTACAAGGGCCGATGGCGCGAGACCGTCAAACGTTCGGCGCTGGCCCTGAAACTGATGACCTTCGAGCCGACCGGCGCCATCGTCGCCGCCCCCACCTGCAGCCTGCCGGAAGGCATCGGCGGTGAACGCAATTGGGATTACCGCTACACGTGGATCAGAGACTCCGCCTTCGTCGTCTACGCCTTCCTTCGCCTGGGCTTCACCAAGGAAGCCGAACGGTTCATGCATTTCCTTCAACGTTACTGCCTGACCGACATGGCCACCGAGAACGGTCCGTTGCAAATCATGTACGGCATCGACGGCCGCAACGAACTTACCGAAGAAACACTGGATCACCTTGACGGATACATGGGCTCAAGGCCGGTTCGGGTCGGCAATGCCGCCTACAATCAGCTGCAGCTTGATATTTATGGCGAGTTGCTGGACGCGGTGTACCTTTACAATAAATACGGGGCGCCCATTTCCTATGATTTCTGGCAATCGCTGAAAACATTCGTCAACTGGGTTTGCGAAAACTGGCACCGCGAGGACGAAGGTGTTTGGGAAACCCGCGGCGGACGCCAGCATTTCGTCTATTCCAAGCTGATGTGCTGGGTCACACTGGATCGCGCCCTGCGTCTGGCCGAAAAACGATCCTTCCCAGCCGACCGGGAGCGCTGGCTGAAGGTTCGCGACGAAATTTACGAAGAAATCATGTCCAAGGGCTGGAACCGGGAACGGCAGGCGTTCGTGCAGCATTACGACAGCGATTCCCTGGATGCCGCCAATTTGACCATGCCCCTGGTTTTCTTTCTTTCGCCGACCGATCCAAGGATGTTGAAAACCCTGGACGCCACGCTGAAAAACCCCGCCAAGGGCGGCCTCGTTTCCAACAGCCTCGTGTATCGCTACAACAACAAGGAAACCTCGGACGGGTTAAAAGGCAACGAAGGCACCTTCAACATCTGCACCTTCTGGCTGGTCGAGGCGTTAACGCGCGCCGGAACCCACAAACGTGAACTGCTGGACGAGGCACGGCTGATGTTTGAGCGCATGCTGGGATTCACCAACCATGTCCGCCTGTACGCCGAGGAAACCGGTTATCATGGCGAGGCCCTGGGCAATTTCCCGCAAGCCTTCACCCATCTGGCGCTCATTAGCGCTGCCGTTAATCTGGACCGCGCGTTGGGGCCGGGAGCATAATGCAATCGTTTGGTTAACTCTTCGGTAAGGTTCTCCCGCCTATCATCGGCCTCAGGCGCCAGCGCGCGCCGGCAAGCAAGAATGTCTTGCCACGAGAACGGCCAGAAGGGGGCCTTACAATGTTTAATGTCTACGGCAGGAAACTGCCCGATTCGGACGAGATTGCTCTCAATCTTATTCAGTTGGCGGAAGAAGACGGCGGACGCCTGCGCCGAATTGCCATACGTGCCGGCCACGAACCGCATACCTGCATGTTCGGCTTCGGCAAGTCCAGCCCGCGCTGGTGGATTTCGCCGGTCTGCGTCTCGACGCTTCTGCTCGTCGGCTACATAACGAAAGAATGGTCGTGGCAAAACCTCGACCTGATGCTGACGCGAATGGGGTTCCTTTAATTACCCCTTCAACGCCGTCTCCACGGCCCTTGAAAGCCGTTCGGCGATCTCGCCCATCAGGTCGGCATCCGAAATATAGGGCGGCGCCAGCAGGACGTGGTCGCCCAGCCTGCCGTCGATACAGCCGCCCATGGGATAGCAGCACAACCCTTCCGCCATGGCCGCCTTCTTAATTTTGCCGTTGATCTTCAACGACGGATCAAAGGGCTTTTTGGTGGCCCGGTCCTCGACCAGTTCAACGCCCCTGAACAGGCCGCGGCCCCGGATATCCCCCACATTGGGATGATTGCCCAGTTTTTCGTGAAGGGCGCGGTCCAGATCCTCGCCACGGGCCATCACGTTTTCCAATAGGTTTTCGCCCAATATCGTCTCCTGCACCGCCAGCCCGGCGGCGCACGCCGTGGCGTGGCCGATATAGGTAAATCCGTGTTGGAAAAAGCCGGTGCCGCCAACGATCGCATCATAGATTTTGCCCGACGACATGGCCGCCCCGATGGGCTGATAGCCGCCGCCCAGACCCTTCGCAATAGCCACCAGATCGGGGCTGACGCCTTCCTGTTCGCAGGCGAACAGGGTTCCGGTCCGGCCCATGCCGCACATGACTTCATCCAAAATCATCAGCACGCCGTATGTGTCGCAAATTTCGCGGATGCGCTTGAAATATCCCGGAACGGCCGGAACCGCGCCCATGGTTGCGCCAACCACCGGTTCGGCGATGAACCCAATGACATTTTCCGCACCAAGTTCGAGGATTTTTGCTTCCAACTCGTTGGCCACCCGCAGGCCGTAATCGGCTTCGCTTTCACCTTCAGCCTGGCCGCGATAGGCGTAACAGGGCGACAGATGGTGGCTGTCAATCAGGATCGGGGCGAACTGCTTGCGCCGCCACATATTGCCGCCCACCGACAGCGCACCCAGCGTATTGCCATGATAGCTTTGCAGCCGGGCAATAAAGTGTTTGCGCTGGGGCTGGCCGATTTCAGTGAAATACTGGCGCGCCAGTTTCAGGGTCGTCTCCACCGCCTCGGACCCGCCCGACACGAAATAGACCTTTTCGATCCCGTCTGGCGCATGATCGACCAGCAGGGAAGCCAGACGCTCGGCGGGTTCGTTGGTAAAAAACGACGTATGCGCATAGGCCATTGTATCGGCCTGACGCTTGATCGCCTCGACCACCGCCGGATGGCCATGACCCAGACAGGAAACCGCCGCACCGCCGCTGGCATCGATATATCGTTTACCGCTGGCGTCGAAAATGTAGGGCCCCTCCCCGCCGACAGCCAAGGGAAGGTTCGAGCCGGGCATACGATGAAAAACTGCGGTCATTTTCCTGGTTCCACTTCGACGATGGGTATGCGTGACCTTCCTCCCTTGCGAAACCGGGGTCAATGAAATTGTTTCGCTCGGACTTTGGCCAACGTATATGATTGGGCAACAAGGAGGACACCGGCATGCAGCGCATTCTATTCCCGGCCATTTTCGTACTCGTCGCCATTGCCATCGCAAGCCCGGCAACGGCCTTCGACTTTAATCCCCTTTCCGCGATCAAGAGCGCAGTGGAAGCCGTCGCCGAAGACCGAAGTACCGCTGACATCGCCAAGGACACCTCCATCAAGGGCTCGATTGCCGTGTCCGTCATTGATGAAATGGGATCGGACGTAATTTCCATCAGCGCCGACGTTTACGAACAGGACGTCATGCTGACCGGCGTCGTGGAGGCGGCAGAGCAGAAAGAACAGGCCGGAAAACTGACGAAGGCCGTTGAAAACGTAAAGAAAGTCTACAACGAGATTTTGGTGATCAAGGACGTGGACCGCAAAAAGGGAACCGCCGAGGGCTTCGTTGACGATTCGGTCATCGAAGGCAAAATCAATGCCCTGCTTCTGGATGCGGGCGGCGTCAACGTCACCAACTTCCGCTGGCGCTCGGTGGACGGTCATGTATTCCTGTTCGGCCGCTCGCTGTCCGAAGACGAACTGAAAAAAGCCGTCGTCATCGTCGAAGACATCGACAACGTCATCGACGTAACCAACCGCGTAAAAATCAAGCCGAAAGAAGACTGAGGCAGGCCCGCTTCAGAAGTTCCTCGGTGACACTACATTTCGTGACAGTATATTAAATACAAGACCTAGTTTAGTATACTGTCACAGATTAGGTGTTCGCAGGCCTGCTCCAAGAGTTCCGTGGTGATGTGAACGCCATCGGTTTCGGTTCCGGCCAGGGATGAGCACAGGTTGAGCGCGCAAAGGGGCGCCGATTGCTTCTCGCGCAGCATATCCAGGGCCGGGCCGCCGCCGTTGGCCACATCGCGCAGGCTGAGCGGGCTCAGCATTCCCACCTCGCCGATCAACTCGAAGCCGATCATGTTATGCAGCGCGCTCAGCAGTTTGGGGCCGACGATTTGCGGCGGCGCGCCGCCTTCCAGGCGGCGCAGGATGGATTTGCAGGCGTGGATGTAGAAATCCAGCATGGCATTGTCGCGGGCGAAAACGCAGATCGCATTGTGAACGTTTCGGTAGGCTCGCAGGCCGCCGGACGCGGACGGCTGCACCCAGACTTCCTCGCCGAAAGCAAACTCGTTTGTTACCGAAATACCGAAGTGATCCGGGTCGAAGACCAGAACGTCGGCATCCAGCCAGATGGTACGTTCAAACCCTTCTTCCAGAAACCCACGGGCGGTAAGAAGCCGCGCCAAATCGGTGACGATGGGAATTCGCCCGTCCGCCTTTTCGCGGTACCAGCTGGGAACAAATTGCAGAAATTCATCGCCGAAAAAGCGGTACTCGAAGCCTTGCGCGCCCGCCCACTGGCGAACGCTGGTCAGGCAGGTCTCGATCCACGCTGGAACGTCCGTTGTCCGGTATGACTGATAGACGACGGTCTTCACCGCAGAACCCTCTTTGGAAACGCAACGGGCAATAATTCCACAGCCAGAACGCCCGCCAGAATCATGGCGCAGCCGATGTACCCGGCGGCGCTGAGAACTTCGCCAAGAAAGATCATGCCGGCCATCGCGGCGAACACGGTTTCCGATGACAAAATTATGGCGGCGTCCGGCCCCGGCGTGTGTTGCTGGGCGATCACTTGCAAAGTGAATCCGATACCGATCGAGAAGACCCCTGCATAAACCGTATAGGGGAACGCGTTGCTAAGAATTTCGAAACTGACCGGTTCGGTGGCCACGCCCCAGGTGATCCCCCAAATGGCGCAAACGGAAAATTGCGCCATGGCGACAACGAAGGGCGCGCGGGTGCGCCGCGCCATGTACCCGACCATCAGGACGTGAACTGCCCAGAACACCGACCCCGCAATGACCCACAGATCACCGGCGCTGATGGCCGCAATGTTGCCTCCCGACAACACATATGCCCCCGCCGTGCAGCCCAGCGCCGCAGGCCATACCGTCCAGTGAGGAAACTGACGCAGGGCGACCAGAGCGATGATGGGTGTCAGCGGCACGTAAAGAGCGGTCAGAAACCCGGCGTTGGCGACGGTCGTATATTTTATGCCGATCTGCTGCAACAACGCGCCCGCGAACAGGGCCGTGCCGGTCACCGCCAGACCGATCAGATCACCGCGGTCCAGCCGCCAGTCTCTCTCGACCGAAAGCTTGCGCGCCTGCCAAATGGCGAACGGAAGCACCACCAACGCACCCAGCAAAAACCGCGCGCCCGTATACAGCATGGGGCCGATGTGCTCCATGGCCAGTTGCTGCACCGTGAAGGTCGAGCCCCAGATAAGGGCGGTGACAAGCAAAAGAAGGTTGGCGCGTAAACGGGTCATAAGCGGTGCGAAGCCAAAAAAGTTATTGGGTGCGGCGGATCGCCGCCGTCATGACCCCGGCGCCAATCAGCAAGCCGCCGCTGATGCGGTTAAGGCGCTTCAGAAAAGCGGGGCGGACGAAGGCCTCGCGGGCGCGGCTGGCAAGCAGCGCGTAGCCCGCCGTATTGATTGCCGCCAGCATAAGAAACGTTGCCTCCAGCACAATAATCTGCGGCAACACGGGCGCCGAGGCGCTAATAAACTGCGGCAAAAATGCAACGAAAAAGGCAATGGTTTTAGGGTTCGAGGCCGTAATTAAAAAAGCGTGGCCAAACATCGCCGCGCCGCGTTTCGGCTCAAGTGAAACGCCTTCCGCCGCAATCTCGGGCCTTTTGCGCCACATGCGCACACCCAAAAACACCAGATAAGCGGCGCCCACCCATTTGAAGGCAGTAAACAGCGTCGCCGAGGCCAGCAGCAACGCGCCCAGACCCAACAGGGAAAGCGTCATGGAAACGAAGTCGCCCAGAACCACGCCGGCAACGGTGTGCCAGCCCGATCGCCGCCCTTCGGCCAGCGCATAGCTGATAACCAGGGTCACGGTCGGCCCCGGCAACACAAGCAAAAAAGCAGACGCGGCCACGAAGGCCAGCCAGATTTCGATGGTCATGAGCCGTCAATAACCCATATGGGGGATTGGCGTAACCCCTTCTTTATTGAGTGCGGCGGATGGCTGCCGTCATGATCCCGGCGCCGATTAGCTTGCTGCCGCCGATTCGGTTCAGGCGTTTCAGAAATGCAGGGCGGCCGATCGCCTCGCGGGCCCGGCTGGCGAGCAACGCGTAAGCAGCCGTATCGATGGCCGCCAACACAAGGAAAGTTGCCTCCAGCACGATGATCTGCGGCAGCACCGCCTCGGACGCATTAATGAACTGCGGAAGGAAAGCGATAAAAAACGCAATCGTTTTGGGGTTGGAAGCTGTCACCAGGAAGGCGTGGGCGAACATCGTCGAGCCTCGTTTTGGCATAGTGGAAACACCGTCGTCGGCAGCTTCCGGGCTGCTCCGCCACATGCCGATACCCAGGTAAACCAAATAAGCCGCACCCACCCACTTGAATATGGCGAAAAGCGTCGCCGATGCCGCAAGCAACGCACCAAAGCCCAGCAGGGAAAGCGTCATTGAAACGAAAACGCCCAGGGTCACGCCCGCTACGGTGTGCCAGCTGGATCGCCGCCCCTCAGCCAAAGCATAGCTGACAACCAGGGCCACGGTCGGCCCCGGAATCACCAAAACGAATGCAGACGCGGCAACAAAGGCCAGCCAAATTTCAATGGTCATCGGAAATGTCTTTAAATTAGGGTTGCGTTTGAACGCACCCTAACCACGATTGAACGCCCGTAGCAATGGATTAAAAGATTTCGTCCTCGAATTCGTCGGCTTCCGACAAATGGGCCTCGATCCGCTTCAGCCTGTCCCGCCCCGCATCGCGCCGGGTCGATACCACCTTTTCACAAAAATGGGTCAGCAGGCTCATGACGCCCACGTAGGAATCGAAAGTGGACACGCCACGGGTCTCGCAAGGAAACGCCCATGTCGCCAGCGATGCCGTGGTTCCGGCAAAACGGTCGCAAAACAGAATGACCGGCACTTCCTCGCCGCGCAGCCATTGCAGAACCTTTTTCAGGGTCGCGGGCCGACGGCGCAATCCGATGGCGATGACCAGGTCCTTGGCGTCCAGGTTCGCCACTTCCTCCATGACGATCTGGCCCGGCATGGGCACCAGATCGACGCTATCGCGCACCAGCGTCAACTGATGGCGCATGTAGGCGGCGAAAAAGTGACTGTTGCGCAAACCGATGACCATGACGCGGCGCGCCTTGGCAGCGGCCCGCGCCGCCTCGTTCAAAAGATCGGGCTGAACGCTCTCGATCGTATTTCTGAGCGACGCAATGTCCTGCTCGAGATGGGCCTGTAATCCGCGCCCCGGCGTCTGGGTCGGCGATTCCGGCAGGGACAGGAATAACGGATGCCCCGCCGCGCGGGCGTTCCTGACTTCTTCGCGCATTTCGCGGAAGTCCTTGTATCCCAGCCGGTGCACAAGCCGGGTCACGGCCGCTTTTGAAACCTGGGCCTCATCCGCCAGTTCGGTCGCGGAATAGACAGCCGCAACACCCGGAAACTTCAACAGAAGTTCGGCCAGGGCCCGTTCACTGCCGGGCAACTTATCCATATGCCCCGAAAGGCGGTTTTCCAATTCAGACTGGGTTTTGTTCAAGGTTGCCCCATCACGTTTCGAAATTTTGTTAGCGCAATGCGAAGGTTAGAACACTTTAAAACAGTTGTCTCGATATTTTTTGCTTTTTAAAATTTTTTTTTCAAAATGTGTTGACTCCACCCCCCGTCCTTGCCGTAAAATCCCGCCCAACGCGACGGCCCCCAATTTTTTCTTAGGAGCACTGATAATGACTACGCTCGGCCTCGATACCAGGATCGTGAATTCAGCCGTATATGAAAATTCGGTCAATCGCCTCAAGGACGCCGGTGTCGTTCTTCCGACATTCTCTCAACTGGCCGATCCCGAAAAGATTCCGGCCGTCATTCGCGAACGCCTGGGCGCAGTCGATCCCGACAAGGCAGACCCCCTGAACCTGTTCCGCGTTCACTGGTACAACGCCATGGACCGCAAAGGCGTCGCCGACGCGCCCATGTATGTGGAAATTCCGCAGGCGCTGTCGGGCGTCCCGGCCCGTATCGTTCTGGCGTTGGGCAACCGCTTTCCGATGATCCGCGCCCATAAGGTTCTGGCGGCATACGCCTGCTTGGCCCCGCGCATCGTCACCGGCCAGTTCGATCCCAGCAGCCACCGCGCCATCTGGCCGTCCACCGGCAACTACTGCCGTGGCGGTGTTGCCATTTCGGGGATCATGGAATGCCGCGGCGTCGCCGTTCTGCCCGAAAACATGAGCCGCGAGCGCTTCGCCTGGCTTGAAGACTGGGTCGCCGACGAAAGCGACATCATCCGCACGCCGGGTTCCGAGAGTAACGTCAAGGAAATCTACGATACTTGCGCCGAGCTGGACGCCGATCCGCAAAACGTCATCTTCAACCAGTTCTGCGAGTTCGGGAACTACGCCGCGCACCGTTACTGCACGGGCTCGGCGCTGAGCAGCGTTTACGAGGCCGCGACCAAGGGTTCGCCCAAGGCCCGCCTCGCCGCCTTTGTGTCGGCAACGGGTTCCGGCGGAACGCTTGCCGCGGGCGATCATCTGAAAGAGAAGTACGGCTCCAAGATCGTTGCCGTGGAAGCGCTGGAATGCCCGACGATGCTTTATAACGGCTTCGGCGAGCACAACATCCAGGGCATCGGCGACAAGCACATCCCCTACGTTCAAAACGTCATGAACACCGACTTCGCCGTCGGCATCAGCGACGAAGCGACCGACCAACTGGGCGTTCTGTTCAACACCGATACGGGCCGCGACTATCTTGCCGACCGTCAGGGAATTTCAGCCGAGCTGCTGGACGCCCTGCCCAATCTCGGCCTTTCCAGCATCTGCAACCTGCTCGCCGCCATCAAGACGGCCAAGTATCTGGGCCTGGGCGAGGACGACGTGATCATGACGGTCGCCACCGACGGCGCCGAGATGTACGGCACCGAGCGTCAGAAGACCATCGACGAGCATTTCGGCGGCAGCTTCGACGCCATCAACGCCGCCGAGGTCTGGGCCGGAAAACTGAACGCCGTGACCACCGACCACCTGCAGGAACTTTCGCACATCGACCGCCAGCGCATCTTCAACCTGGGCTACTACACCTGGGTCGAACAGCAGGGCGTCGAACTCGAAGACTTCAACGCCCGGCGCGATCAGTCGTTCTGGGACGGCATGCTTGATCTGGTCCCGGCCTGGGATGCGATGATCGAAGAATTCAACGGCCGCACCGGAACCTTGCAAGGTCTTTGATCATGGCCGAATTCCGCATTCAGTGTTCGGGTTGCGGGGCAACCGTTGATGCGGCGACGCATCTGCCGTTCCGCTGCCCGAACGCCGCTGAAAATGACAATATCGATCATGTGCTCGTTCGCACGCTAATCGGCCCGGACGCGACGTTCCCGGACTCTGCGGAGCCCAATCCGTTCATCCGCTACCGGCATCTGTCGCTGGGATACCATCTGGCACGAGCCAACGGCCTTTCCGATGACCAGTACGTCGGCATTGTCAAAGAGCTTGATGACGCGGTCGCCACGGTCGATGGCAAGGGTTTTCGCATTACCCCGTTTGCTTCTGTTCCTGCCCTTTCGGATAGGTGCGGCGGAGAAGTTTGGGTCAAGAACGAAACCGGCAACGTCAGTGGATCGCACAAGGCGCGCCACCTGATGGGTGTGATGATCTATCTGCGCGTCCTCGAAGCGGCAAACCTGCCTGCGGCGAATGGATTGCGCGACCGACGGCTGGCCATTGCCAGTTGCGGCAACGCGGCTTTGGCCGCCGCCGTTATTGCGCGGGCCGCCGATTGGCCGCTGGACGTTTTCATACCGCCAGACGCCGAAGACTCGGTCAAGCAACGGCTTGCCGAATTGGGCGCCCAACTGCACATCTGTGAACGCCAGCCCGGCCAAATGGGCGATCCCTGCTATCTGGGGTTCCGCAAGGCGCTTGAAGCCGGCAGCCTCAGCTTCGGCGTTCAAGGCAACGAAACCGGTCTCGCCATTGAAGGCGGCCAGACCCTTGGGTGGGAAATGGCCGACGCCTTGCGCCAGGCCGGCGCCGATCTTGACATGCTGTTCGTGCAAGTGGGCGGCGGGGCGCTGGGTTCGGCCTGTTACCGAGGGCTCGTGGAAGCCGTTGAGGCGGGCGTGATCAACCGGGTGCCCAAGCTTTTCACGGTTCAGACCAAGGGGGCCTATCCCCTCAAAAAGGCCTTCGACGCCTTCGGGGCCGATGGCAAAAACGCCGCGCGCAATCGCTCGGCCTACATGACCCCTTGGCCGACCGAACCGCACAGCGTCGCCCACGGCATTCTGGACGATGAAACCTACGACTGGCTGGCCCTTGTCGAGGGCATGACCGCCACCGGCGGCGATGCTTTGATCGCCGATGAAGAAAGCTTGCGCGAAGCCAACCGGGTGGCGCGTGAGACCACCGGAATAGACGTTTCGCACACCGGATCGGCCGGACTTGCCGGCCTGATGAATACTTTTCGGGAAAAGCCGGATGCGGACCTGAAGGCCGCCGTGCTGTTTACCGGAATTGAACGATAAACCCTGTATTGGAGCGATCAGAAATGACCACCCCCCTTCCCTTCGAGAAAATCCGCGAACTGGCCAAAAAGTATGAGCCCGAGATGACGGCTTTCCTGCGCGACATGATCCGCCTGCCCAGCGAAAGCTGCGGCGAGCGCGAAGTGATCCTGCGCATTAAGGCGGAAATGGAAAAGGTCGGCTTCGACAAGGTCGAGATCGACCCCATGGGCAACGTGCTGGGCCATATCGGCTCGGGCAAGCGCCTGATTGCCATGGATGCCCATATCGACACCGTCGGCGTCGGCGTTATCGACAACTGGACGTTTGATCCCTACGAAGGTTATGAAGACGACGAATGCATCGGCGGGCGCGGCGCCAGCGACCAGGAAGGCGGCATGGCTTCCATGGTATACGCCGGCAAGATCATCAAGGATCTGGGCCTGGAAGGCGACTATACTTTGGTCGTCACCGGCACCGTGCAGGAAGAAGACTGCGACGGCCTGTGCTGGCAGTACATCCACAACGAATTGGGGCTAAAGCCCGAGTTCGTGGTTTCCACCGAACCCACCGACGGCGGCATCTATCGCGGCCAGCGCGGGCGCATGGAAATCCGCGTCGACGTCAAGGGCGTCAGCTCGCACGGCTCCGCGCCGGAGCGCGGCGACAACGCCATCTTCAAGATGGGCCGCATCCTGGGCGAGTTGGAAGAGCTGCACACCCGGCTTGCGGACGACGCCTTCCTGGGCAAGGGTTCGCTGACCGTTTCGGAAATTTTCTTCACGTCACCGTCGCGCTGCGCCGTGGCCGACGGCTGCTCCATCTCCATCGACCGCCGTTTGACCGCGGGCGAGGACATGGACCTGGCCCTGAACCAGATCCGCGATCTGCCGTCGGTCAAGGCGGCCAAGGGCGAGGTCAGCATGTATAAATACGATACGCCTTCCTACACCGAACTGGTCTATCCGACGGATTGCTACTTCCCGTCCTGGACCGTGGATGAGGATGAGGCGGCTTTGGCGGCGTCGGCCGACACCTACCGCAAGCTGTTCAATGCCGAACCCCGCGTCGACAAATGGACGTTTTCCACCAACGGCGTTTCGATCACCGGCATGTACGGCATTCCGACCATCGGCTTCGGCCCCGGCAAGGAAAAGGAAGCCCATGCCCCGGACGAGAAAACCTGGAAGGAAGACCTCGTTCGCTGCGCCGCCTTCTATGCGGCCCTGCCGACCATCTATCTTGAAAACAACCCGGCGTAATTTTTCCGCCTGATACGGGAGCAACAACCATGACGACGAAAAACATTGAAGGCATGATCCAGGCGCTCGGCGGAATTGACTGCGCCGAGATGTACCAAAACGATTTCCTGTTGACCTGGGACAAGAACGACGACGAAATTCTAGCCACCTTCGCGGTTGCCGAAATTTTGCGGTCCTTGCGTGAACGGGGCACTTCCACCCGCATCTTTGACAGCGGCCTTGGCATCTCCATCTTCCGCGACCAGTCGACCCGCACGCGCTTCAGCTACGCCAGCGCGTGTAACCTGCTGGGCCTTGCCGTTCAGGATTTCGACGAGGGCAAATCGCAAGTCTCCCACGGCGAGACGGTGCGTGAAACCGCCAACATGATTTCATTCATGGCCGACGTCATCGGCATTCGCGACGACATGTATATCGGCAAGGGCAACGCCTATATGCGCGAAGTTTCGCAGGCCGTCGCCGAAGGCCACCGCGACGGCGTGCTGGAACAGCGCCCGACGCTGGTTAACCTGCAGTGCGATATCGACCATCCGACCCAGTCCATGGCCGACATGCTGCACCTGATCAACCAGTTCGGCGGCGTCGAAAACCTGAAGGGCAAAAAGATCGCCATGTCGTGGGCCTATTCGCCGTCCTACGGCAAGCCGTTGAGCGTGCCGCAAGGCGTGGTCGGCCTGATGACCCGCTTCGGCATGGACGTGACGCTGGCCCACCCCGAAGGCTACGAGATCATGCCCGAGGTCGAGGCAGTGGCCAAAGCCAACGCCGAAACCGGCGGCGGCAGCTTCACGCGCACCAATTCCATGCAAGACGCCTTCGAAGGCGCGCATATCGTCTACCCCAAAAGCTGGGCCTCGTTCTCGGCCATGGAAAAGCGCACCGATTTATATGGCGCGAACGATTTTGACGGCATCGACGCGCTTGAGCAGGAACTGCTGGCCCAGAACGCCGAGCACAAGGACTGGACCTGCACCGAAGACCTGATGGCCACGACCGATCAGGGCAAGGCCCTTTACATGCACTGCCTGCCCGCCGACATCACCGGCGTCTCTTGCGCCGAGGGCGAGGTCGAAGCCAGCGTCTTCGAGCGCTACCGCGTCCCGCAATACAAGGAAGCCAGCTACAAACCCTACGTCATCGCCGCCATGATCTTCCTGGCCAAGATGCAGAACCCGGCGGAAACCCTGAACCAAATGGCGGAAAACGGCATGCCGCGGGTGTTTGGGTAAGCGAACTTATGGCCTCTTTGAGGAGCGAATACGAAAACCCCGCCGTAACAAACGGCGGGGTTTTTTGTTGGACGGATGCGAGGGATTTCAAGTTCCTTAATTCTCCAACGTTCTCTCCGGACGCGATCCGATATGCCGGTCGGGAGACATACTGGCATGAAGAACACGAACAACAGCCACCTCGTTCCTTGTTACGCGGTAAAAGACAATGTGTTTGCGAACGGGAAACGCGCGCAGGCCGGCGGCTATGTCGTCGCGGGAAGCGCCTATACCGGGCGTATCGATAATTTCCTTGAACCCATCTTTGATCTGGCTCAGGTATTTTCGTTTCTGGGCGACGCCCCATTCACGCCGGGTGTACTCACCGATGCGCTGCAGGTCTTTCCTGGCGGGGTCGGATATTCGCAGCCGTTTAAAGTTCGGCAAAGAATGCGTCCAGTTCCTGATCGGAGTTCAATTCGCTGAATTCACCACGCGCCAAAGCCGCATCGCCCTCGCCGACGGCGGCGCGCAAATGCTCCATTTTCAGGGCGCGCTGTTCTTCCAGACGCTTTAGAAGGCGGATCGCCTCGCGGACCACTTCGCTGGCGTTGTTGTAATCGCCGGAAGCCGCGCAATCGCGCACGAACTGTTCCAGACTGGGGGTCAAGCTGAAATTCATTGCCATATCCTCATTACCGAGAATAATTATCTCCCGGTAACGAAGTTATGTCAAACTTTGCTATCAATCTTTGTTACAAAATAGGGGCGACTCAGGCGCTTTTGGCGGAAGACTTGGCGCCCGTGCGGCCCAGGACCGTCAACACGGTTTCCACGATCTGCGGGGCGTTTAGGCCGGAGGCGTCGTATTGTTTGGTGACGCTGTCTTGATCCATGAACGTGTCGGCCATGACCAGCGAGCGGAATTTGAGGCCGTTATCCATCAGCCCGGCGGAACTCAGGTACTGCATCACGTGCGCACCGAAGCCGCCGGCGGAGCCGTCTTCAATGGTGATCAGAACCTCGTGGTTCTTGGCCAGCGCAGCGATCATTTCTTCATCCAGGGGCTTGGCGAAACGGGCATCGGCTAGGCTGACGGATATACCCATTCCCGCCAGTTCGTCGGCAGCCTTTTCGGCCTCGGTCAGACGCGTTCCAAGGCTAAGAAGCGCCACGGTCGATCCTTCGCGAAGCATCCGCCCCTTGCCAATTTCCATGGCCACGCCGTCTTCGGGCAAATCGACGCCAACCCCCTCGCCGCGCGGATAGCGCACCGCGCTGGGCCGATCATCGATAGACACCGCGGTGGCGACCGCATGAACCAGTTCCGCCTCGTCGGCGGGCGCCATGACGACAATACCGGGCAGGCAGCAAAGATAAGCCAGATCGAACGCGCCGCAGTGGGTTGCCCCGTCGGCTCCCACATACCCCGCCCTGTCGATGGCAAAGCGCACCGGCAATTTTTGGATCGCTACGTCATGGACGACCTGATCATAGGCCCGTTGCAGGAAGGTGGAATAAATCGCCACGAAGGGTTTGAAGCCCTCGCTCGCCATCCCGGCGGCAAAGGTAACCGCGTGCTGTTCCGCAATACCCACATCGAAACACCGCTCGGGGTATTCCTCGTCGAATTTATCCAGTCCCGTTCCGGCCGGCATGGCGGCGTTGATGGCGACGATGCTTTCGTCTTTCGCCGCTTCCTTGATCAAGGCGTTGGCGAAAACCTTAGTATAGGACGGCGCGTTGCTTTTGGTTTTGACCAGTTCACCGGTGACATAATCGAACTTGCCAACCCCGTGATACCTGTCGGGCGAGGCCTCGGCCGGGCCGTAGCCGTGGCCCTTTTTGGTCACCACATGCAACATAACCGGACCCGATTCCTTGTCGTCGCGGATGTTGCGCAAGATTGGCAGCAGATGATCCAGGTTATGGCCATCGACGGGACCAACGTAGTAGAAGCCCATTTCCTCGAACAACGTTCCGCCGGTGACGAGACCGCGCGCGTATTCCTCGGCCTTGACGGCTGCTTTCTCGATGCCGCGCGGCAGCTTCTTGGCCACCTCAATACCGAAATGACGGAACGAGCGATAGGATTTGGACGAAATCAGCCGCGAAAGATAGGCGCTCATGGCACCGACCGGCGGCGCGATCGACATATCGTTGTCGTTCAGGATGACAATCAGGCGCGCGTCCGACGAACCGGCGTTGTTCATGGCTTCATAGGCCATGCCGGCACTCATGGACCCGTCACCGATGACGGCAATGACATGCCGGTTGGAATCGTCCAGCGCACTGGCCACGGCCATACCCAGACCCGCCGAGATCGACGTGGAACTGTGCCCTGCGCCAAACGGGTCATAGACGCTTTCGCTGCGTTTGGTAAATCCGGATAGTCCGCCGCCCTGGCGCAAAGAATTCATGCGCTCCCGCCGTCCGGTCAGAATTTTGTGCGGATAGCACTGATGACCCACATCCCAGATCAGGCGGTCCTCGGGCGTGTTGAAGACGTAGTGCAAGGCGACGGTTAGTTCGATAACGCCCAGACTGGCGCCCAGATGGCCACCCACGGCGGAAACGGCCCGCACCGTTTCATCACGCAGTTCGGTCGCCAGTTCCTTGATTTCATCCGCGGAAAATTCGCGTAGATCAGATGGGTCGCCGACTTTATCCAGCAGCGCTGTTGTTTGTTCGTCCGTCAACGTAAAATCCTTATTCGTAGTCTAATCTTTGGCTGCGGCCCGGGGTCAAGCGCGCCGATTGACGACAAACCGCGCAAGCTCCCTTAAAGGGTCGGCCTTTTCCTTGAACAATTCAAGGTGTGCCGAAGCCTGATCGGCCAGCATATCGGCCTGCGCGCGCGCACGCTCCACGCCCAGCAGGGAAACAAACGTCGCCTTACCGGCGGCGCCGTCCTTTTGGGTGGACTTGCCAACGGTTTCCGCGTCGCCCTCAACATCCAACAGATCATCGACGATCTGGAAAGCCAGTCCCACATCGTGGGCATAGGCATGAAGCGCCTGACGCGCGGCCAGCGGAGCCTTGCCCAATATCGCCCCGCATTCACAGGAATACCCGATAAGCATTCCGGTTTTGAGCCTTTGCAGCCGGGTGATTTCGGGAATGGTCAGTTCCTTGTTCTCGGCCATCAGGTCAAGAACCTGTCCGCCGACCATACCGCCGACGCCAATTGACTTGGCCATTTCCGAGACCAGGTCGCAACGGACCTTCGGATCGGAATGGGTCGCCTCGCCCACCAATACCTCGAAGGCGCGGGTCAACAGGGCGTCGCCCGCAAGGATCGCCGTCGCCTCATCGAACTTGATATGGCATGTGGGCTGCCCACGCCGAAGATCGTCATTGTCCATGGCCGGAAGATCATCGTGGATCAGCGAATAGCAATGAACCATCTCGACAGCGGCCGCGACCCTAAGCGCACAGCTTTCCGCAACATTGAAAAGCCGGGCGGAAGAAACAACGAGAAACGGGCGAACCCGTTTGCCGCCGCCAAGCGCCGAATAGCGCATGGCCTCCACGAGCCCGGCTTCGGGGCTGTCGTCAACGCTCAATAACTGGTCGAGAACCTCGTCTACCGCGCGGGCGTTCTCAACCAAATCGGATTTAAAATCGCTCAAGCAATGCCTCAGTCAATATCAGCGGGGGTTGCCTTGGCCGTTCCATCCGCGTCCAGCACAATTTTCTCGACCCGGGTCTGGGCTTCCTGAAGCTTGGCCTCGCAATGGCGTTTCAGGACGGCCCCGCGCTCGTAGGCGTTGATGGCCTCGTCCAGTTTTCCCGTTCCGTCTTCAAGCTGGCGCACGATAACTTCGAGTTCGGCCAGAGCCTCCTCGAAGCTTAGTTTCGCGACGTCGGCGTGTGTGGTTTTTTCCCCCATGTCCTTCCCTCATTCAGGGACCGGCAGTCTAAGCAGCCGTCGCCTCCAGAGCAAGGGAAACGGCCACTTTTGCTCAGATTCCCATCAATTCTCGCATATGCACGGCAACCCCGGCGGCAAGCGCATCAAGATCGTATCCGCCCTCCAGCGTGGAAACGACCTTGCCGCTGCAAAATTCGTCGGCCACTTTCAAAATTTCGGCGGTAACCCACGCAAAATCCGGCGTTTTCACGCGCAGTTGCGCCAAGGGGTCCCGGGCGTCGGCATCGAAGCCAGCCGAAATCAAAATGAAATCGGGCTCGAATGCGCGCAGGGCAGGTAAAATCTTGTCGCTATAGGCGCGGCGAAACTCCTCGCTTCCCGCCCCCGGAGCCAATGGCACGTTGACGATATTGCCAACCCCGGTTTCTTCCGCGTACCCGGTTCCGGGGAAGGCGGGCATCTGGTGGCTGGACCCGAAGAACAGGCTGGGTTCGGTTTGGAACGCGGCCTGTGTGCCGTTGCCGTGGTGGACATCGAAATCAACTGCCGCGACTTTTTTGCAGCCATGAACCTGCCGCGCGCGCTGCGCCCCGATGGCGATGTTGTTAAAAAGGCAAAATCCCATCGCCTCGGCATATTCGGCGTGGTGCCCGGGCGGGCGCACCGAACAAAATGCGTTGCGCGCCCCGCCTTCAAGCACGACATCGACCGCCTCGCATATGGCGCCAACGGCACGCAATGCCGCCTCGCCCGATGCTGGCGACATGCCGGTATCCGGGCCAAGCAACGTATTGCCGCGCGTGGGAACGCTAGCCAAAATATCATCCACGTAACGCGCATCGTGGACGCGCGTGATGTCCTCGATTTGGCCCATGGGCGCATCGCGCCGATCCAGCATGAAATAGGACGGACCATCCAGCACATTCGATATATAGCGCAGGCGATCAGGCTGTTCCGGATGATCGGGCGAATTTGTATGTTCTTGACAAACCGGGTGTGAGTATAAAATTGTCGACATAACGTTTTTTTTCCACGCGCTCCATTCGTTACATTAAACAAGCTTATACGCGGCCATATGGCTGGTGGAAACGGAAATACCGCCCGAGGAGACCATGTTTTGAACTTGTTTCGCGCCGTTGCTTCGGTTTTGGCACCCATATTCGTTTGCGCGGCGGTTCTGATGGGGCCTGACGGAACGGCAAACGCACAACGCGGCGGCGGCGGGGTTACCGAAGTCATCGCCGACGCGGTCCGTGTCTCACCTCTGGAACAAACGGTTCCGGTCATCGGGCGTCTGGTGGCGCAACAGACCGGTGTCGTCGCCGCGCGCACCAAGGGGCCGGTAGCGGAGCTTCTGGTAATCGTGGGCGACCGGGTCGAAAAGGGGGCGCTCATTGCCGTGCTCGCCCGCGAGAGGCTTCTTGCCCAACGCCAGTTGCGCGCCGCCGAGGTGGCCGAGAAAAAGGCCGCAGTGGGCACCGCGACCGCCCAGCACGGCTACGTTTTGCAGGAAATGAAACGCCTTGAAAACCTGCGCAAATCAGCCGCCTTCAGCCAGGCGCGTTATGACGACAAGGCCCAGGAACTGACCAAGGCAAAAAGCGCCATTGCCGAGGCCGAAGCTTCGTTGCTGCGGGCCGGGGTCAACCTGCGGCTGGCCGACATCGAACTGGGGGACGCGCGAATTCGCGCGCCTTACGCAGGCGTGGTCACCCGCCGCCATACCGAGGTGGGTTCGCATCTGGGGGTCGGCGATCCGGTCGTCACCCTGCTTGACGATCTGAACCTTGAAATCGAAGCCGACGTCCCGGCGTCCCGTGTGGAAGGTCTGGCCGAGGGTGCGTTGGTGTCTTTTCAGATTGATAATGAAGAACCGCTTCCGGCAGCGGTGCGCGCCGTCGTCCCCGATGAAAACCCATTGACCCGCACGCGAATCGTCCGCTTCACGCCGGAATTCAACGGCACGCGAAATCTGGCGAAAAACCAAAGCGTGACCCTGCTATTGCCCATCGGCAAAGCGCGCGACGTCATAAGCGTTCACAAGGACGCCGTCGTTGTGCGCAAGGGCCGGGACGTGGTCTTCGTGATCGAAGACGGCCGCGCCAAGATGCGGAACGTCCGCCTGGGCGAAGGAATTGGCGGCAGGTTCGAGGTTCTGAGCGGCCTGGAACCCGGCGACCTAACGGTCGTTCGCGGCAATGAACGTCTGCGTCCCGACCAGAAAGTCGTGGCGAGGAAGTAACGCGAATGGACCTGATCCGAGCAGCCATCGACCGTCCCATCGCCGTCCTCGCAGCGGTTCTGATGTGCGTTTTGTTCGGCCTTGTGGCGCTTCAGGTCATTCCCATTCAATTGACGCCCGACGTGAACCGGCCGGTTATCACCATACGCACAAGCTGGCCCGGCGCTGCCCCTGCCGAGGTCGAACGTGAAATCGTCAACCGTCAGGAAGACGTTCTGCGCGCCCTTCCCGGACTGGAGGAGATCCGCAGCACGTCACGCGACGGGCGCGCCTATGTGACATTGGAATTCCGCATCGACCAGGACATGGACAAGGCGCTTTTGCTGGTTGCCAACCGCCTGGATCGGGTCAGCGGATACCCGGAAGAGGCCAACGAGCCCACCTTGGATACGGCGGGCAGCGAGGACAATCCCATCGCGCGGCTCTCGCTCACCCGTCTGCCCGGCAACGAAAAGCCCATGGGGGCCTACGGCGATTTCGTCGAGGACGTTATCCAGGATCGGATCGAACGGGTGCCGGGGGTCTCGGAAGTCCGCGTATGGGGCGGAAACGCCCGCGAGATGGTTGTCACCGTCGATCCCGAACGCATGGCCCGTTATGGCCTGACGGTACCCCGCGTGATCGCGTCATTGCGGGCCGCCAGCGCCTCTGTTTCCGCTGGCGACGTCGAAGAAGGCAAGCGCCGCTACGTGGTCCGCACCGAGGGCGAATTTACCTCGCCCGAGCAAATCAAAGCCGTTCTGCTGCGCAGCATCGAAGACCCGGTCACCGGGCAGGTTGCGCGCGTGACGGTGGACGACATTGCCGAGGTTGAATTCGGCTTCAAGGAACGCGCAGCAACCATGCGCCACAAGGGGCGCGAGGGCATTTCCATCTCGGCCGTGCGCGAAACCGGAACCAACGTTATCGAGATAATGGCCGGCATCCACGAGGCCGTGGATGAATTGAACGCGAAATCCCTGCCCGACGCCGGGCTCAAGCTGGAGCAGGTCTACGACGAAACCATCTATATCGATTCTGCGATCAAACTGGTGCAGCAGAATATCTGGGTCGGCGGCTCCCTGGCGGCGCTGATCCTTATCATGTTCCTGCGTTCGGGGGCGGCAACGCTGATCGTATCCATCGCCATTCCCGTTTCCGTCATCGGGTCATTCGTGGCCATGGCGGCCATGGGCCGGTCGATCAACGTCATCTCGCTGGCCGGACTGGCCTTCGCCGTTGGCATGGTGGTCGATGCCGCCATTGTCGTTTTGGAAAATATCTATCGCCTTCGCCAGCAGGGCGTACCGCCAGGCCAGGCGGCCTTGGAGGGCACGCGTCAGGTATGGGGTGCGGTGATGGTTTCGGCGCTGACCACGGTCATGGTTTTCGTCCCCATTCTGCTGATGAAGCTGGAAGTCGGCCAGTTATTCCGCGATATCGCGGTCGCCATCTCGGTGGCCGTTCTGCTCTCCCTGCTGGTCGCCATGACGGTCATTCCGGCGCTGTCAAACCGCCTGTTGGCAAAGACGGTGGCGGGCAAGATCGAACGACGGCGAATCCCTCTGATCGACGGACTGGCGAAATGGTTTTTCAGGATGATCGTGGCGTTCACCCGCATTGTCGCCGCCAGACGCTCTGTTTCGCTGGCCGTTGTCGCCATCGTTTGCGGCGCGGCGGCGACCACCACGTATCTCTTCTTGCCTAAACTGGAATATCTGCCCGAAGGCAACCGCAACTTCATTTTCGGCTTGGCCGTTCCGCCGCCCGGCTACAATCTCAAAACAGCCAACGCCATCGCGGGCGAGATCGAAAACGAAATCCGCCACCAGTGGGCCTCGGAAACGGGACCGGAATCGGCGCCGGGCGAGCCGCCAAAGATCGAGCACTTCTTTTTTATCGCGCGCTCGTCACAAACCTTCGTCGGCGCGTCTTCCGTTGATCCGACCCGCGCCGGGGACCTTGTCCCGATCATTCAAAAAGCCGTCTTCCGCGAACCTGGAACCTTTGGTTTCGTTACCCAGCCGTCCATTTTCGGCCGTGGGCTGGGCAGCAGCAGGTCCATCAACCTGAATGTTTCCGGTCCCGACCTCGAACGGGTCCTCGACGTGGCCCTGGATGCGACTGACCTGATTGGCAAGGTGTTGCCGCGCAAAGAGGGAAATCAGCTTAGACCCCGACCGGGGCTCGAGTTGGGCGCCCCCGAAGTACGGGTAATTCCCGATCCCGTTAGACTGGCGGACAGTGGCGTTTCGGTGCGGGACCTGGGACTGACGGTGGACACCTTTAACGATGGCCTGCGCGTGGCCGAGATCACGCTGGGCGGCAAACGGGTCGACCTGACATTGCGCGGCCCGCAACGGCGCATCCTGCGAACCCAGGGGATCAACAACCTTCCGGTGGTGACGCAATCGGGCAAAATTCTGCCCGTCGGCGAGTTGGCCAAGGTGGTGGTTACGTCGGGTCCGACGGAAATTCGCCATATCGACCGCGAGCGTACGGTGACGCTGCAAATCCGCCCGGCCAAAGGCATACCGCTGGAAACGGCGATGGAAATCGTCGAGACCGAGGTTATTGCCAAGCTGCGCGAGGCCGGATTGCCACCCGGCGTCGGGCTTCGTATGTCGGGAACGGCGGACAAATTAACCGTCGCCTGGAACCACATGCGCCTGGATCTGGTGATCGCCGTATTGATCGTTTATCTGGTGATGGCGGTCCTGTTCGAAAGCTTCGTCTTCCCGCTGATTATTCTGTTGTCCGTGCCGTTGGCCACGGCGGGCGGCACGCTGGGACTCGCGCTGGTCAACCTGTTCGTTCCGCAACGCCTGGATATGCTGACCCTGCTGGGTTTCATCATTCTTGTCGGCATCGTCGTCAACAATGCCATTTTGCTGGTTCATCAGACCCTTTTCCATGTGCGCCACGAGGGTATGAGCATCGAAGACGCCATCGTGGCCGCAACCCGCAACCGCATCCGGCCGATTTTCATGTCAACGCTGACCAGCGTCTTCGGAATGTTGCCGCTGGTTCTGTTCCCCGGCGCGGGGTCCGAACTGTATCGCGGCCTGGGTTCGGTGGTGGTCGGCGGCTTGGCCTTGTCCGCCGTTCTGACCCTGGCGATCATCCCGCCCCTGCTGACCCTGGTCGCCCGCACAATCGGCGTGCGTACCCGTCGCACGGAAGACCCATCGGCCGAACCTTCTGCCGCCGAATAGGCCTTTTGGCGTCACCTACATACATTCCGATGTATCGAAACAAGTATAGCCGTGCTTGATCTTCGCATATTTCTGATATATTTCATTTTACGAATAAATTAGACTGGGCAGAAGATCGGACAAATATCCGGCCATGCGCAGAAATAAATTGGGACGAGACGATGGATTTGGATCTGCAAACCCTTGAAGAGAATGCATTGCGGGCCAGTACATTGCTGAAAGCCATGAGCAATCAGCACAGGTTGATGATTCTGTGCCAACTGGCCGGCGGTGAAAAACGGGTTGGCGAACTGGAAGGTTTAATCGGCCTGAGCCAGTCGGCCCTGTCGCAGCATCTTGCCAGACTGCGCCGGGATAATCTCGTGCAGACGCGCCGTTCGGCCCAGACCATTTTCTATTCGCTGGTCGGTCCCGAGGCCAGTTCGGTGATCGAAACCCTTTACGGCCTTTATTGCGGGCCGCCTGCCTCCGAAAGCTCGTAAATCGTCTGCCGATCCCTAAATAGTGGTCGTAAGTTTGCGGCCCAAGGGGACGGTTACAGATGATTTTTCGCCAATTATTCGAACCGGTTTCGTGCACCTACACCTATTTGCTGGCCAGCCGTATGGGCGGCGAGGCCCTTATTATCGACCCCGTGCTGGAAAAGGTGGAACGGTACATCCAGCTTCTTGAAGAGCTTGATCTCAAGTTGGTCAAGGCGGTCGACACCCATACCCACGCCGATCACATTACGGGATTGGCGGCGCTGCGCGATCTTACGCGGTGCGTCACCGTCATGGGTGACCGGTGCAAGGTGGATGTGGTTTCCATGCGCGTGTGCGAGGGCGACACCATCGACATTGAAAGCATCAGTCTGGATGTTCTGGAGACGCCGGGCCACACGGACGACAGCTATAGTTTCATGCTGCCGGACCGGATTTTCTCGGGCGACACGCTGCTGATCCGCGGAACCGGACGCACGGACTTCCAGAACGGCGATCCGGCGGCATCCTATCATTCGCTGTTCGGCAAGATTTTGAAACTGCCCGACGAAATGCTCGTTTATCCGGCCCATGACTACAAGGGCGACACCTGCAGCACCATCGCCGAAGAAAAGGCGCATAATCCCCGGCTTCAGGTCGGTTCGGTCGATGAATACGTCGATATCATGAACAATCTGAACCTGCCCAATCCCAAACAGATGGATGTGGCGGTTCCGGCTAATTTGCGCATCGGGTACAAGCAGGCGGACCCGGTCATTCGGGAAGGAACCCTTAGTGTCGAAGCGGCACGCACCCTGTGGACGCAAACCGACCACATTTTCATCGATTTGCGCGAGACTTCCGAACGTCATCGTGAAGGGGTCATCCCGGGGTCGGTCCACGCGCCGTACGTTAAGCTCGATCAGTTCATCAAGCCCAGCGGCCTGCTGAGCGTCATGGCCGAGCAAACCGGCAAAACCATCGTGCTTTATTGCGCCTTCGGCGAACGCTCGGCGATGGCGTTAAAGGAAATGGATAGCGCGGGCATCGGCGGCGTGAAGCATATCGGCGGTGGCTTCAAAGCCTGGCGGGCCGAAGGGGCAGACTTCGAAGTTCTGTGAGCGGCCGTCAGATTTCGTTGGAAATTTCGAGCAGATTACCGTCGGGGTCTAAACAATAGACCGACAAAAGAGGTCCCGCCGCGCCCGTTCTTTGGACCGGACCTTCGATCACGGCAACGCCGCTATTGCGCAGTTCGGCGGCGACATCGCTCACCGGTGTCGTTGTCAGAAAACAAAGATCGCCTGAACCCGGCGTTGGAACCCGTGCCCGCGGGCTGAAGGGCGCCGATGCCGGGTGCAGATTGATTTTTTGATTGCCGAAGGAAAGCGCCACCCGTCCGCCCGCGAATTCGTGGCGCTCCATCCCCAGAATGTTCACGTAAAAGGCGCACGTCGCCTCGATATCGGCAACGGTCAGAACCAGATGATCCAGGGAACTGAGGTGCATGGCCTTAATGCACTTCGCGGTTTTTGCGCTCCTGCGCGATAATCCAGTGCAATTCCTCTTTAATAACGTCCGAGTGCCGGTTCGGTTCCGCCCGCAGGACGCCCGAAATAATTTCCAGACGCACGGGCCGGGACAGCCGATGGAAATTTTCAAGCATCAGAAACTTGATGCTGGGCCGGATACTGGGCGAAATCAGCAGGCTCAGCACCAGTTTGCGCCGAATGTCATGGCGCAGATTTCCGGCCTCGGCCAGTTCGAAGAATTCTTTTACGAAGGTTCGCGGCGCGATCACCCCTTCGATCAGCGCACTCATATTCTGGCGTAACGCCGCCGTGTATTGCGATCGCGTCTTGACGATAAACCGCGTCGCGTGCCGGCGAACATGCGCGATGGCGTCCGGTGCAAAGGCATTTTCGCTTACCAGGCTGACGGCCTGGCGCACCAGCGGATGCTTCGTTGTCTCGCCGACCAGTTCAAACAATCCCGAAACCAGTTCGGTCCGATTGCCCAAAGGACTGAGGCGCGCGGCAGCGGCCACGGCCATAGGCGCATCCGGATCGCGGGTCGCCAGCAAGGCCAGTGGCAACGGATCTTCCAGGTTCTGAAGATCAAGGTTCTTGTTCAGAAGATGTTCGGGAACGAGAATCCGTGTTTCCTCGCCGGGCACACAAATGGGCGTGCCCTTCTTGTAGTGTTCTTTGATACCGAGGGCGACTTTCAGTCCTTCGTGGGTGATGCCCAGACCGTCGGCGACAGCCTCTCCACCCCGCCGGCCCCCGATAGAATTTATTTCGCGTCCCAACAAAACTTGACCCCGTCCCAATTTTTTCCCAAACGGGAAAGCCCAATTCCCGCATTTGTCACTGATTGTGCCCCACAAGCTTTAACACCGGCTTAACGGCAATAATCCGCCATTTTTCCCTTCGACACACAATATCTTGTGGGTAGGACGTGCGATTTTTCTTGCTTCTTAGGCGCATTTAGGATTCACATATACCCGCTTCATGTCCCGTCACGCTTCCTGGGGACACACGGGACCGTTTTTCACAACGGCTTTGAGGGGGACCTCACATGGCGGCATTTACAAGTCTTGTTAATCAAGTCGACTCGTTTATGTGGGGACCGGTTATGCTGGTCCTTCTTCTGGGAACGGGTTTCTATCTGACCATCGGTCTGCGCGGCATGACCTTCGCGCGGATCATCTACGCATTCAAACTTCTGTGGAAGGGCCGCACGGCCGAGGAAGGGTCGGAAGGGCAGATCACGCCTTTCAACGCTCTTTCAACGGCATTGGCCGCAACCATCGGCACCGGTAACATCGCCGGCGTCGCCACCGCTATTTACATAGGCGGACCGGGCGCGGTTTTCTGGATGTGGGTCACGGCGTTGGTGGGCATGGCGACCAAGTACGGCGAAGCCGTGCTGGCCGTGAAGTACCGCGAGGTCGATGAAGTCGGCAACTATGT
>JADHSV010000035.1 GCA_016776725.1 Rhodospirillales bacterium | reverse complement strand
ACGTCCGAACCCGGCCGTTCGATCTTGGCCCGCCCGATGGGCAGCACGAAATCGGGATCGGTGGGCGTATCAAACGTGCGCCCATACAGGATTTCGTTTTCCAGGAAAATCACCGGGTTGGGATCGCGCACGGCGGCTTTCAAAAGCCCCTTGGCGTCCGCTCCCGAATAGGGCGAAACCACTTTCAGGCCCGGAATATGGGCAAACCACGAGGCAAAGCACTGCGAATGCTGGGCCGCAACACGTGCCGCCGCCCCGTTGGGACCACGAAACACGATGGGACATCCCATTTGCCCACCCGACATGTAAAGCGTCTTGGCCGCCGAATTAATGACCTGATCCATGGCCTGCATGGAGAAGTTGAAGGTCATGAACTCGACAATGGGCTTCAGCCCCGAAAACGCGGCGCCCACGCCCAGCCCGGCAAAGCCGTGCTCGGTAATGGGTGTGTCGATAACGCGCTTGTCGCCGAATTCGTCCAGCAGGCCCTGACTGATTTTGTAAGCGCCCTGATACTGGGCCACTTCCTCGCCCATAAGGAAGACCGCCTCGTCGCGGCGCATTTCCTCGGCCATGGCGTCGCGCAGGGCGTCGCGCACGGTCATGGAAACGACCTCGCCCGTGTATTCGGGTTCGGCAGCAATCGCCGTCGGAGCCGCCGGTGCGGCGGCAGGAGCCGGGACCGCTGGGGCGACAGGAGCGGCAGCAGGCGCGGGCGCGCCCGCGTCGATCTGCGAGGCGTCCTCGCCGTCTTCCAGGATCACGGCGATGGGGGCATTGACCAAAACGCCTTCGGTTCCCTCGGCGATGAGGATTTTGCCGAGCACGCCCTCATCCACGGATTCCAGTTCCATGGTCGCCTTGTCGGTTTCGATCTCGGCAATGACGTCGCCGCTGGCGACCTCGTCACCTTCCTTCTTGAGCCACTTGGAGAGTTTTCCATCGGTCATTGTCGGCGACAGGGCCGGCATTAATACTTGGGTCGGCATGGCTTTTCCTTTCCTCCTCCGCCCTCAGGCTTCCACCAAAACGTCGGTGTAAAGCTCGGACGGGTCGGGCTCGGGACTTTGCTGCGCGAAATCGGCGGCAGCCGTTACGGCGGCCTTGATCTCGCGGTCAATTTCCTTGAGCGTGGCTTCGTCGGCGAATTTATGCTCGATCAGCTTCGCGCGCAGATTGTCGATGGGGTCGCTTTCCCGGCGAACCTTGCTGACCTCTTCCTTGCTGCGGTACTTGGCCGGATCGGACATGGAATGGCCGCGATAGCGGTAGGTTTTCATTTCCAGAACCATGGGACCTTTTCCGGCCCGGCAGTGGGCGGCGGCCTTGGCGCCTGCCTTGCGGACCTCGATCACGTCCATGCCGTCGACCTGGATGCCCGGAATTCCGTAGGCGTCGCCCCGGCGGTAAAGCTCGGTGCTGGCGGACGCCCGCGCGATGGCGGTGCCCATGCCGTACTGGTTGTTTTCGATAACGAAAACCACCGGAAGCTTCCACAGGGCGGCCATGTTGAAACTTTCGTAAATCTGTCCCTGGTTGACCGCGCCATCGCCGAAGTAGGCGTAGGCGACGCCGCCGTCTCCCTTGTACTTATGGCCGAAGCCCAGGCCGGTTCCGATGGGAACCTGGGCGCCGACGATGCCATGGCCGCCGAAGAAATTGGCTTCGCGGCTGAACATGTGCATGGAGCCGCCTTTGCCCTTGGAATACCCGCCGACGCGGCCCGTCAGTTCGGCCATCACGCCGCCCGGGTCCATGCCGCAGGCCAGCATGTGGCCGTGGTCGCGGTAGCTGGTGACCAGGGTGTCGTTTTCACCCGCCGCCGAGTGCATGCCGACGATGACGGCTTCCTGTCCGATATACAGATGACAGAATCCGCCAATCAGTCCCATGCCGTACAGCTGGCCCGCCTTTTCCTCGAAACGGCGGATCAGAAGCATCTCGCGGTAGTTCTGAATAAGGTCTTCAGACGAGAACGGCAGACCGGCTTTTTGGCTGGTCCGGCGACGCGTCGCGGTTTTCGTTTTCGCCGGCGCCTTGGTGGCGGCCGACGTGCGTTTAGGTGCTCTTGCCATGGATCCCCCCGGCATTGCATTGAGTGGGGAAGTGAATTGAATTGAAAATAAGGCGCAGTTGGTACAATTTCAAGCCACTCAATGAAAGAAAAGTTATATCATATCGCTTTGTTTTTCCACATTTTTTTAATACTTAACTTGTTGTCGGTTAACTGGATAGTTCTGCTTTTCAAAGCGATTCGGCTTTTTTGCGGTATGCGATCTCATTATGATCGATACAGGCGCAGAGAAACGGAAAATCCCGTATGGCAAAGCTCATACCAGTTGGAAGCGGACTCGACGAACGGGCAGGCGCCGCACGCTTATTGGAGATTACCGCCGAGGTGGTTGCCGAGATACGCCCCGGGGCCGTGGCCGGTCCGAGCATCACGCTGGACAGTTCCTTCGACCGCGATTTGGGTCTGGACAGCCTGAGCCGCGTCGAATTGATTGCGCGCATTGAAACCGCCTTCGACGCCGCCCTGCCGGAAAACGTTTTGGGCGCCGCCGAAAGTCCACGCGACCTGTTGCGGGCGGTTCTGGCGGCGTCCAGCCGGGGCCATCGGGCGGAAGCGAAAGAGATAGAAATCGGCCCGTTGGAGATCGTGGAAACCCTGCCGCACAACGCGTCCACACTTCTCGACGTTCTGGAGTGGCACGCGCAGACCCATCCCGACCGCCCTCATATCCGCATTCACTCCGACGAAGGCGGCGGCGAGGCCCTCGGCTATGGCAGCCTTCGGAATCGGGCGTTGGTGATCGCTGCGGGCCTGCAAGCCCATGACATTGCGCCCGGCGAAGCCGTTCTGATTATGCTGCCCACCGGCGTCGATTATTTCCCCGGCTTTTTCGGCGTGCTGGCGGCGGGCGGCATTCCGGTTCCGGTCTACCCGCCCGCGCGCCTGACCCAGATCGAGGAGCACCTGAACCGCCTGGCGGGCATCGCCGGGAATTGCGGCGCAGCCCTTATGATCACCTTTGACGAAGCGAAACGGCTGGGAACGCTGCTGAAAGCCCGCGCGCCGTCCATACGCCATGTCACGACCCCCAATGAGCTTCGGCAGACGGGCGAACCCGGCGTTTCGGCCTTCATCCCGCCGACGGTGGCAGCCGGTGACATCGCCTTCCTTCAATACACTTCGGGCAGCACCGGCGCGCCCAAGGGTGTAACGCTCACGCATGCCAATCTTCTGGCCAATATCCGGGCCATGGGTGTGGCGCTGGAGGTCACCCCGGACGACGTCATCGTAAGCTGGCTGCCGCTTTATCACGACATGGGTTTGATCGGAATCTGGCTGGGCGGCCTCTATCACGCCTGCCGGATCGTCATCATGCCGCCGCTTTCCTTCCTGGCCCGGCCCTCGCGCTGGCTTTGGGCCATCCACAGGTACAAGGGAACCATCTCGGCCGCGCCCAATTTTGCCTATGAAATGTGCCTCAGGCGCATTTCCGAGAAGGACCTCGAAGGCCTGGACCTGTCGTCATGGCGCATTGCCGCCAACGGAGCCGAACCGGTCAGCCCCGAAACCCTGCGCCGGTTTTGCGAGAAGTTCGCCGCTTTTGGATTCGCCCGCTCAACCTTTATGCCCATGTTCGGCCTTGCCGAAAATTGCGTCGGCCTCACTATTTCGCCCCTGGAGCGCGGCCCTTTTGTCGACCGCGTAATACGTACACCCCTGATGGGCAGGGGCCGTGCCGAACCCGCCGACGAAGGCGTGTCGGGGCAGGACGCGATCGAATTCGTCGCCTGCGGAAGGCCCATCCCGGGCCATGAAATCCGCGTCGTCGACCAGGCCGGTCGCGAACTGCCAGACCGCCGCGAGGGACGGCTCCAGTTCACCGGGCCTTCGGCGACCAGCGGCTATTTCCGCAATCAGGAAGCCACGGCGGCCATGTTCGACGGCGACTGGCTGGACACCGGCGACAAGGCCTATATCGCGGACGGCGAGCTATTCGTGACCGGACGCATCAAGGACATCGTGATCAGGGCCGGACGCAACATCTATCCATCAGAGATCGAGGATGCGGTGGGCGAACTGGAAGGCGTATTGAAGGGCAACGTCGCGGTTTTCGGCGTCAGGGGCGCACAAACCGGAACCGAACGCCTTGTCGTATTGGCCGAAACGAGAAGAAAGGATGCCGAAGCCCAGGAAGCCCTTCGCGCCGACATCAACGGCCTTGTCACCGATCTGATCGGCTCGCCCGCCGACGAGGTGGTTATGGCCCCGCCGAATACGGTTACCAAAACCTCCAGCGGCAAGATCAGGCGCGCCGCCAGCCGCGAGATCTATGAAGCCGGCCTGATCGGCAAGGCGCGCCGCGCGGTTTGGCAACAAATGGCCCGCGTGGCGCTGGCAGGGGCGGTTCCGGCCATAAAACGTGCCGTCGGGCGAATAGCGGAATGGGTCTATGCGGCGTGGTTCTGGTTCATGTTTGCCGGCGTGTTGGCGCCGGTGACCTGGCCGATCATTCTGGTGGCCCCGTCGGCACGCCTGCGCTGGACGATCGCCCACAAGGCGGCAAGGCTTTTGATGCGCGCCACCGGTCTGTTGCCGGTTGTGCGGGGGGCGGAAAACCTGCCGCAAGACGGCGGCGGCTGTGTCGTCGTGTCCAACCACATGAGCTATCTGGACGGCATCATGCTGGTGGCCGCCCTGCCCCGCCCCATCGCCTTCGTCGCCAAGGGGGAACTGGAATCCCAATTCGTGGCGGGAATATTCCTCAAAAAGATCGGCGCCGTTTTCGTCCAGCGGTTCGACGCCGAAAAAAGCGCCGCCGATGCCGAACGCATCGCCGAAGTGGCCAAGTCCCGTCCGGTCCTTTATTTCGCCGAAGGGACGATTACGCGCATGCCGGGCCTTTTGCCATTTCAGATGGGAGCCTTCATGGCAGCGGTTGGCACGGGCCTGCCGGTGGTGCCCATGGCCTTTCGGGGAACGCGCCATGTGCTTCGCGACGGCACATGGTTCCCGCGAACGGGGCGGGTTCAAATCACCATCGGCGAAGGTATCCAACCCGATACGGCCGATCAAAATGCGTGGAAGGCGGCGATTTCATTGCGCGACGAGGTGCGCGAACACATCCTGCGCCTCAGCGGCGAGCCCGATCTGAAAATAGAGCGGTCCCCGATCCGGGAGAGAAACGGGGACCGCCCTTAGTTTTCCCTGGGCGCCTTGGTGGGCTTAGGGAAAATGATGAGTTCGTCTTCTTGGCCGTAATTCAGCATCAGGCGTGCGCGCTCATCCAGCATGTCGCGGTCCAGACTGCCCGGATGCAACAAACTGACGCGGTGCTGGATGGTGCGGCGCGTTTCGGAAATTTCGTGCAGAACGGCGCGCGCGCTGGCAACCCGTTGTTTGAGGTTCCACCACGCAATCATCCCCCGGTCCCCCTGCACCACGTGATAGGCGAAGTACGCCACCACACAAATGCCAAGAACCGGGCCAATCACATATTTGGCTCGGAGACGAATTTCAGCAATTAACCCCATGGAACCATGGAAATCCTTTTATCCAACGTTTGTTTTCCATAGTCCCAAACCCAACCATGACGATACGGCTGCAGTTATTAACGCATCGTTAGCGAGGGTCCGCAGGTGCGGAAAAATCGGTTATAGTGCTCCGTGAAACGGAGCATCGGATCATGCGCAGGATCGTTCTTGTTGTCGCATTGGGGTTGTTGGCGTTTCCGGCAATGGCGGCGGACAAGCTGGTTTTGCCACCGCCGCCGTTCGAAGTGGAGCGAACGCGCTCGGACCCCGACCGCCCTGCCCGGCCCCATGCCAAGCGCTACAAAGGGGAAATCCACGACACGCACGTTCATCTGGACCCGCAGCATCCGGGCGAGCCGGCGACGGATCTCGATGAAATTCTGGCCGTCGCGCTCAAGAACGATGTCACGCGCCTGAGCGTCATGCCCACGCCCAACGAAGGCCGCATGGGCAAGGAAGGATCGGGAGCCAAGCAGCGCGTAAAATTGCGCGAGAAAAGCCAGGGCTCCGGCGTGCAGGTCGATGTGCGCTGCGCCAGCGACTATTTGTCGGTGTGGATGGATGAAGACTCCAAGCCATCAAAGGACAGCGCGGACAAGAAGTTCGCCCGGCTTGAGGCTGATTTATCCGGCGGTATTTGCCGGGGTGTCGGTGAGTTCGGGTTGTTTCATTTTCAGAAATGGGGCCATCAGGCGGTCATAGATTACGCGCCCCGGTTCGAAGGGTTCCTGCGCATGGCAGTGATCGTCGCCGACCATGACATGTGGCTGGACCTGCATGCCGAAACGGTCGAACCCAAGGGCAAGTCCCGCGAGGACGAGGTGTTCGGACTGGTCGATCTTTTGTTCCAGCGTCACCCCGACCTGAAGCTGATCCTGGCGCACACGGCCATGACCAACCCAAAAAACGCCGAAGCCCTGCTGCGTGCGTATCCAAACCTCATGTTCAATCTGAAACTTGTGACCGACCATTCCAAATGGCGCAATCTGGAGCCCATCTGCAACGAACAAGGCGAGTTGTATGAAGACTGGGCGCAATTGATGGAGGCCATGCCCGATCGTTTCATGATCGGCACCGACGCCAAGTTCGGCCGCCCGCGCAGCCCGACGCGCAAATACCGCAAGGCAATTAAGGGGGTCCGCAAGGCGCTGGGCAGCCTCGGCATTGATGCCGCCCGCATGATCGCCTGGGACAATGCCGAACGGGTCTTTTAACCCGCGTAAGCCTGATACAGCAGGCCGGAAGCCAGTCCGCCCGCCAGCGACAGCGCGATATACCAGAAGAACACATGGCGCTTGGCCAACGCCCATACGGCGATGGCCGCCGGAATGCTGGTGACGCCGCCGGCAATGAGGAACGCCATGCCGGCACCGGGTGCCGTGCCCATGTCGATCAGGCCGGCCACCAGCGGCAGGGCCGCGTATCCGTTCAGGTACGCCGGAACGCCGACGACCACGGCCAGCGGAATGGCCCAGGCGCTTTCCGTACCCAGCATGGCGGCGATGCTTTCACCCGGAATGTACGCCAGCATGATGCTTTCCAAAAGAAACGCCAGCGTCATCCATTTCAGCAGGAACAGGCCCGACTTGAGCATTTCCTTGCGGAAGGTGGCGACGCGCGCTTCCTCGGTCCAGAAGCTCCACACCGCCTTTTGCGGCTCCCTCACCCGCTGTCCGCCGCAGCCGCCCGCGCCGACGCCTTCACGCAGCGGATCAGCAAAGCCGTTGCGCGCCTGCACCAGCATGGTGGCGTAGCCGCCCGCCAGGCCCAGACCGATGGCGAACAGGGTTTTGGCGAGCGCGAATTGCAAACCGAGCGTGCCCATGGTGAGGACGAACATGGACGGATCCATCAGCGGCGAGGCCAGCCAGAACGCCATGACCGCCGGTAACGGCACGCCCATGGCCAGCAGGGCGGCAATCAGTGGAATGACGCCGCACGAACAAAATGGCGAGAGCCCGCCGAACAGGGCGGCAACGCCGATCATCAGCACCAAATTGCCCTGGAAAGCATAGGCAATCAGCCCATCCGCCCCGGTGGCCCGCGCAAAGGCCGCCATACCCACGGCTACCGCCAGAAACGGCATGATGTCGATCAGGCTGTTGGCAACGAAGCCAACGCTGGCGCCTGCCTGCTGCGGAACAATGGCGCCCAGTAACCCGAAAATGACCGCAACGGCCAGCCACGCCCGGTCGATACGCTTGGCGCTTCCGGCGAAATCCTTCAGTTTCAGGGCGATCTCGGTCATTTCGTCGTTCCTTCTTCGCAACTCGTGTCGAGCGTACAGCACTCGGCGGTCAGATAGTCGACGACGCCCCACATGACGGGTGCGTTGTTGGTGCAGCGGATTTCGCGGCCCGAGCGTTCCTGAACCACCAACCCGGCGCGCACCAGCGCCTGCACATGGTGGTTCAACGTGGATGCCGGAATGCAGCACATTTCCTGAATGCGGCCCATGACCAGCCCGTCGGATCCGGCCTTCACCAGCAACCGATAGACAGCCAGCCGCTTGGGATGGCCCATGGCCTCCATGCAGGCGGCGGCCTGGGTGTCATCCAGTTTTTTTGTGTCTTTGATGGTTTTCATAATGGTAGAGATACGCTTGTCGCATCGTTGTGTCAACTATATTTCTAGAATTATCGAAATAATAGGCCGGAGAATATATCAAATGCGCATGGTTAACGTCGCCGCCGCCCAGATGGGCCCTATCCAAAGGGCCGAAACCCGCGCCCAAGTCGCGGAACGCCTGATGGCCCTCATGCACCAGGCCCATGATCTGGGCGCCGATCTGATTGTCTATCCCGAACTGACGCTGACCACCTTTTTCCCGCGCTATTACGTCACCGACACCGACGAGATCAATCGCTGGTATGAAACCGAAATGCCGGGTGCTGAGACGCAACCGCTGTTTGATCTGGCCCGCCAATGCGGCATTGCCATGTATCTGGGCTATGCCGAACTGACGCCCGAGGGAAAACGCTTCAATACCGCCATTCTCACCGATAAACAGGCGCAAATCGTCGGCAAGTACCGCAAGGTGCACCTGCCCGGCCACGCGGATTTCGACCCCGAGCGCGCCTTCCAGCATCTGGAGAAATACTATTTCGAACCGGGCGATCTGGGCTTTCCCGTGTGGCGCGCCCTGGGCGGCATTTTCGGCATGTGCATCTGTAACGATCGGCGCTGGCCCGAAACCTACCGGACCATGGGTTTGCAAGGCGTCGAGATGCTTTTGCTGGGCTACAACACCCCCTCTGTCAACTCACAGCGCGCCAGCGAAGGACCGGCCGAACGCTATTTCCAGAACGATCTGGTGTTGCAATCGGGAGCCTACCAGAACAGCACCTGGGTGGTGGCCACGGCCAAGGCGGGCAGCGAGGACGGCAACCACATGATCGGCGGCAGCGCGATTGTTAATCCCGAGGGCCACATCGTCGCCCAAGCCAAAACCGAGGACGACGAAATCGTCTTCCATGCCTGCGATCTGGACGACACCGAATTCGGCAAAAAAACCATCTTCGACTTCGCCCGCCACCGCCGCCCCGAACACTACGGACGGATTACGGGACAAGTGGGGGTGGAGTTGCCGCCGGAGGAGTGATGACAGGGCTATTTCTTTACAGCGGTTTGGCGTTCGGTATCGGCTGCTGGCTCCCCGCTCCACGTGCCGTTGCTTTTGCCGCTGTGGGGATTCGTTTTCTGGGCGGATACGCCGGCCTCGTTGCCCTCGTCTATGTATGCCATATCCTGGGAAGCGTGCCGCTCGGTTTGACGCTCACTATTGCTGCCGTTGCAGCAGGCGGCGGGGCATTTTGGCGGCTGTATCGCGACGGCTGGAAGGAGGGCACGATCCGGCTTTTCTCTCATCCCGCTCTGTTGCTGATCGCGGGAGGTGCGGCCGCAATCTGGGTAAATGGCGGTATCGACTATATCCCGTACACCAACGACGAATTCTCTTTCTGGCTTTCGACCCCTCAACTGATCCACCTGGGCGGCGGCTGGGCGGCGGTAAAAGATACCCTTCATCATTCCGGCTACCTTCCCGGCTGGCAATTAATGCTGCTGCTTCCGTGGCAGTTGAGCGGGACTATTCACTTGGGCCAGTCGGCGGCTGCGCCATTTGTTTTCCATGTGGCGCTCATCGCACTCATCTTCGATTTGGCCGTCGCGCTCATCATCCGCCGGACCGGCACAAGCTTGAAAACCGCGCGTCTGCTCGGGTGGCTGTTCGTCCTGTTGTTTCTGGCGGCCCAGGGAATGGGGCTGCTTTGGATATATACGATCCTGATCGAGCAGCCTCAGATCTACGGTTACGCAGCCGTATTTCTCCTTCTCTTTGCCGCCGAAATTTGGAAACAGGATCACTGGCTGCATTATGGGATCGCCGGCTTGGTATTGCTGGCCGCCTATTTGTTCAAAAATGCAGCCCTGTCCCTGATGCCGGCTCTCTTTCTGGTGTCGATTTGGCCGCTTTTCGACCAAAATCTCCCCTTCTCGGTTCGGGTCAGGCATGCGTTATTGAACGCCGTGCTCCTGATGGGACCGACATTGGCCGCGCATACGTCTTGGGCGGCGGTATCCATTGGCGGCAAGTGTGTCAACTCACCGCTGCAATTCATTCTTTCCGCTGAACAGACGCTATCCATCCAGAAAGATTGGCAGGGATTGGCCGTGCGCCTGGCCCACGCGATTTGGAACTACGTTGTCGGGTACAAGATTGCTCTTTCCTTCGCTGCGGCAATCGGCTTTTTCTCGGCAATTTCCGGGCGAAAATACCGCTCCTTCGTAGCCGTAGCCGCATTTGCCGCAACCTACTTCGCAGCCCTCTATTGGTACCACCTCGGCTGTTTTGGCGACTATGATTTCGAGAATCTGAACTCCGTCGAACGTTTTTCGCGCGTTCCGCTACAGGTCTTCCACGGCGTTGGCTTGGTCTTGCTTCTGGACGGCGCGCTCCGCGTTTCGAAGCGATTTACCCCCAACTTATTGATAACGGTTGATGCAGACGGGCTCCGCAAATGGCCGCAAGCTGTTTGTCTTCTTGCCGTCGCCCTGCTCACCTTGTGGGAAGGCCGTAACCTTCTCAGGTCCGTCGAGGACATGTCGACGCGAAATGTGCAAAACGTGGATTCCCAAATAACCGAGACCAGACGGGCGGCAATTCGCATTCAGGAACTTCGCGCGGACCAATTGCCCCACCAGCCGCTTCTCACCATTCTGGCCCAGGGGCGGGATAAAGCTGCAATTACCTACGCGAGATACTTTTCCATCAACACGGACGGCAAAGGCCCAAACCGCTTGTACAGGGTGCACCACCATTTCAGCTGGCATCCGACCCCCGCCAACACATGGCAGCAAAAGGCCACGGCTGACCAAGTCGCCGCGCAACTTGGAAAGTCGGACATTATCTGGCCCATCAAACTGGACCCCTGGCTGCGCGGTGTGCTGGTCGGCATGATCCCGGATCCGGAATGCCTCGCCTCCCTGCCCGCCAAGGCCTTGATCCGTGAAAAACCAGGCGCGGCCACGCCGCAGTTCCGCTGCATCGAGAAGTGAACCGCCACCCCGAACACGTGACGGCATTATTTCGTGCGCTGTTGGCGGAACCTGTCACCGGAACTGTCTACCGTCATTTGCGGGTGTTTTTTTTCGGATATGTGATAGCTTGCGCGCCTCTTCCCAATCATCGTCAAAATCCCGAGACAATTATTTCGACTAAGGTGCCTAATGCTGTTTCCAACGGATCTCGCCTCGTTTTTAGATCTCATAAGCCAACACGGTGATGCAGCCTATAGCGTCACGTTTGCCTATGCGGCTTCGCACAGCCTTTTGTTCACATTATTCGGGGGCTATGCCGCGCATTCGGGCGCGTTGAGCCTGGGAACGCTTTTCATCGTTTGCTGGATTGGCAGCTTCACGGGCGACGCGATCCGCTTCTGGATCGGCCGGCGTTTCGGAACGCGCTGGCTCGGATCCTTTCCCAGGATCAAGCGCGCCGTCCTCGTCGCGGCACGGCTGGCGGAGAGCCATTATTTCTGGATGATCCTGTTTCATCGCTACCCCCATGGTATTCGAGGCGTCGCGGGCTTTGCCTATGGAATGTCGGAACTCCCGTGGTCCGCCTTTCTGGTGCTCAATTTTTTGTCGGCAGGCGTCTGGTCCGGCACCATCCTCTCGGTCGGCTATGCTTTCGGCCAGGTATCGGAAAAGCTCATGGGCGATGTCTCTTCGCAACTGGGCTTCGGAATGTTGGTTGCGTTCCTCGGCCTTTCCTGGTTTTTGAGCAAGAAACTCGAGCGCGCCGTCGAGCAGCACTGATGCAAGCCCCCGATAAACGGGAGTGGAGTTGCCGCCAGAGGAGTGAAACCAATGGCAATAATTGCCAATGAGTGCTAAAATCTGTCTGTAAAGCCGGATGAAAGGCCGCATCATGCCGACGCGAAATATCGTGTTGACCGACAATCAGGACCAATTTGTGGGAAACCTGATCAAGGACGGCAAATACAAAAGCGCCAGTGAAGTCATGCGCGCCAGCTTGCGCCTGCTGGAAGACCGCGTGGCGCAGCGCGAGGCGGAATTGGCGGACATCCGAAGCGGTGTGTTGGAAGGCTACCGCCAAGCCAAAGCGGGCGAATTTATCGAGGGAAGCATTGAAGAAACGGTTTCCAGCGCTTTCGACCGGGCAGGCCTCGACCGCAAACGATGAAGCCCCTCCGCCTCACCCCGCAAGCCCACAAACGCCTGTCGGAAATCGCCCAATGGACCATCACAAATTTCGGTCACAAACAAGCCGCCGCCTACGAACGTGACCTGATCAACCGCCTGAATGCCCTTGCCAAAGGCGATTTGCCAAAGGGCCGCCCCTGCACCGCCCTCTTCCCCGAAAGCGCCGACATCACCGACCTCAATTTCATCCGCGAAGGCGCGCACTTCATCATTTATCGGGACACACCCACCGAAATCCAAATCCTAGATTTCGTCCACGGCTCAAGAGACCTAGAAACCATCCTCGACGACCTCAGCGACGACGGCTAAAAAGTAAACTGTCGACGTAATTCGAAATATTTGATTGATGTGGGACGCAATGCTCACGAGCGAAGAAAAAGCGATATTAGAAGAACAAGACCCTCACTGGTTTGAGGAATTCTTTTTTCGCGATTTGGATGGATGGTTTTCTAGCGATATAGCGTGCTGCGATGATTGTTACGATGAATTCTTAGAGCATTGGCCTCACGCGTATTCAGCAGACGAGGCCGCATTCCAGTGTAACTCCATCAGCTTGGGTTGTTTTTATTCAGGCTCGAGACTGCAAGACGTTTATACAGAAGAACAATTTTTTAAATTTCTCCCGTTAGTTCCTTGCCCTCGATGTGGAAACGAGCTGAAACATAATATTTGGGCATATTCGTTCCCGTTCGATGTTGTGGATGGTTTTGAGAAAAAGATTAGTGAGATCGCAGAAATTTCTCAAAGCACACCATTTTTGTTGTTAAAGCACCCATTTGCACGAGAGGTATACGAGGTAATTGGTGATGTAGCCAAAGAAACAGAACCGGCGTTTACAAATGGCGCGTTGTACAGAGGACGAACTATAGATTCTCTAAAAAATAATGACTTAAGCCAATTTGGTTTTCCGCCTAATAAAGTGGCTTCTGAGGGTCGTTATAATCATGCTGGTATGTCCGTTTTATATTTAGCTAGTGATTTAGAAACATGTTATTTTGAACTAAGAAAGGCTCCGTGTAGAGTTGCAAAAATACAATTAAATGATCAAACAAGAATTTTGGACTTAACAAATCCAGACGAGTCCCACAACAAACATAGAAACTTGCTAAGTACGTTAATTTATTCCGCTTTGATGAGCGCTAGGCAAGACGATATTGGCCAACATAAGCCAAAGTATGTCTTTTCAAGGTTTATCAGTGATTGTGCCAAATTTGCTGGGTTCGATGCTATTCAGTATCCGTCCACAAGAACGGTAAATGGAAGCTATAATATTGTAATTCTTGATGACAAAATTTCACTAGATAAAACTTCCACACTTATTGAATTGCCCTCATATGAGGAAGTTCAAACTGAGGACATTTGAATTATTAAGATGAAGTCCGCGGATAACTAATTGCCACTGCATCGTGGTCGGTTCGGCGAGATTACAGAGACGCGGCACTAATCAGGATTCCGGATTCCGGTGACCGTTTACTTTTTAACTTCCCCTTTCGGTAACGGTGCATTGAATGCGATAGCTTCGCGACTGCGCCACAATCGCAATTGTAGGGAAGGGTGCGAGTTTTGGAAAGTTGGTGAGGAGGGTTGTGGGCCGGGGTGGTAGACGCCAAGTCACGGGATCAAAGGGCCTCGCGGCCCTTTGCGGGTCTGGGCGGAGCCCAGTCTTCTTAGGTGCTACGCACGAAAAAAGGGCGGCCCGTAGACCGCCCTTTTCGAATCAGCGATGTCACCGGAGTTTACCGCAAAATCGATTTCCCCGCGTACTGCGCGACCGGGCCTAGCTCGTCTTCGATGCGGATGAGCTGGTTGTATTTGGCGATGCGGTCGGAGCGTGACAGCGAGCCGGTTTTGATCTGTCCGGCGTTCACCGCCACCGCGATGTCGGCGATGGTGGCGTCTTCGGTTTCGCCCGAGCGGTGCGAAATGACGTTGGTGTAGGCGGCCTTGTGGGCCATTTCGACGGCGGCGAGGGTTTCGGTCAGGCTGCCGATCTGATTGACTTTGATTAAAATCGAGTTGGCGATGCCTTTCGAGATGCCATCGGCCAGACGCACGGGGTTGGTGACGAACAGATCGTCGCCGACCAGCTGGATTTTGCCGCCCAGAACTTCGGTCAGGACTTTCCAGCCGTCCCAGTCGTCTTCCGACAGGCCGTCTTCGATGGAGAAGATCGGGTATTTGGAAACCAGAGCTTCGTAGTAGCGGGCCATGCCTTCGGCATCCAGCGTCTTGCCTTCGCCGGCCAGTTCGTACTTGCCGTCCTTGAAGAATTCGCTGGACGCGGCATCAAGGGCCAGAACGATGTCCTCGCCGGGCTTGTAACCGGCGGCTTCGGTGGCCTTCATGATGTAGGAAAGGGCTTCTTCCGAGCTGGCAAGCGCCGGCGCGAAACCGCCTTCGTCGCCAACGTTGGTGTTATGGCCGGCGTCCTTGAGGCCGGATTTCAGGGCCTGGAAGATTTCGGCGCCCATGCGCACGGCTTCGGCGATGCTATCGGCGCCCACCGGCATGATCATGAATTCCTGGATGTCGATGGGGTTATCGGCATGCTGGCCGCCGTTGATGATGTTCATCATGGGAACCGGCATCAGGCGTGCCGAGGTTCCGCCGATGTAGCGGTAAAGCGGCAGACCCGCTTCGGCCGCCGCGGCCTTGGCCACGGCCAGGCTGACGCCCAAAATGGCGTTGGCGCCCAAACGGCCCTTATTGGGTGTGCCGTCAAGCTCGATCATGGCCTCATCAAGGGCCACCTGGTCTTCGGCGTCCATTCCCGCCAGCGCTTCGTAAATCTCGCCGTTAACGGCTTCGCAGGCTTTCAGCACGCCCTTCCCGCCGTACTTGGATTTGTCGCCATCGCGAAGCTCGACCGCTTCGTGCACGCCCGTGGAGGCGCCCGACGGAACGGCGGCGCGGCCGACGACGCCGGTTTCAAGGGTCACTTCAACCTCGACGGTCGGGGTGCCGCGGGAATCCAGAATTTGCCTGGGGAGGATATCAATAATAGCTGTCATGGACTTTCTCTCTTGGTTGTTTCCTCTAAACCGAAATCGGATTGGCTTTCGCCAGCCGGTCCAGTTCGAGAAGGGTTTCAATTACTTCGGCTAGCTCTTCTAGCGGGATCATGTTCGGCCCGTCGCTAAGTGCGTTGTCCGGGTCGTCATGGGTTTCAATAAAGACGGCGGCGACGCCCACGGCCACGGCGGCGCGGGCCAACACAGGCGCGAATTCGCGCTGACCGCCCGACGACGCGCCCTTCCCGCCCGGCTGCTGGACCGAATGCGTGGCATCGAACACCACGGGGCATCCGGTTTGGGCCAGTATGGGCAGGGCCCGCATATCGGACACCAGCGTATTGTAGCCGAAACTGGCTCCGCGTTCGCACAGCAGGATGTCGGAATTTCCGGCCGCTTCAATCTTGGCCACCACCTGCGCCATGTCCCACGGCGCCAGGAACTGGCCTTTTTTCACGTTAAGGGGCTTGCCGGTCTGGGCGGCGGCGACCAGAAGGTCAGTCTGGCGGCACAAAAAGGCGGGAATTTGCAAAATATCCACGGCCTCGGCCACGGCGGCGCAATGGCCGGCGTCGTGAACGTCGGTAATCACCGGGCAGCCGAAGGTCTCGCGTATTTCGGCGAAGATGGGCAAAGCCGCATCCATGCCCATACCGCGCGGACTTGTGGTACTGGTGCGGTTGGCCTTGTCAAACGAGCTTTTGTAAACAAGCCCGACGCCCAGTTTGGCCGCCATTTCGCACAGCGTTCCGGCCGTTTCCAGGGCATGATCGCGACTTTCCATGGCGCAAGGCCCCGCAAGCAGGGTCAGCGGCAGATCATTGCCGACGGTAACCGATCCGATACGAACGTGCCGGGACTGAGCCATGAAACGTAATTCCCGAATACGGGTTAAACCAAACGCGCCTTGTCGACGGCGGCGGCGATGAATGAGCTGAACAGCGGGTGCGGATCGAAGGGGCGCGATTTCAGTTCGGGGTGGAACTGCACGCCGATGAACCACGGATGGTCCGGAATTTCCACCACCTCGGGCAGCACGCCGTCGGGCGACTTGCCGGAAATGACCATTCCCGCGTCGGTCAGCGCCGCTTCAAACGTCGGGTTGACCTCATAGCGGTGACGGTGACGCTCGGAAATGACGTCGGTCCCGTAGACCTCGCTGATTTTGCTTTCGGGCGCCAGATGCGCCTCAAACGCGCCCAGGCGCATGGTGCCGCCCATATCGGTATCGACCGAGCGCTTCTCGACCACGCCGTCGCGTTCCCATTCGGTCATCAGGCCGACCAGTTCGTCGTCGCACGGGCCGAATTCGGTCGAGCCCGCGCCCGCGATCCCGGCCAGGTGGCGGGCCGTTTCCACCACGGCCATCTGCATACCAAAGCAAATGCCGAAATAGGGCACGTTACGCTCGCGGGCGAATTTGACGGCGGAGATCTTGCCTTCCGCCCCGCGTTCACCGAAACCGCCCGGCACCAGAATGCCGTTGACCTTTTCCAGGTAATCGACGGCGTCCTCGCGCTCGAACACTTCCGAATCGATCCAGTCCAGATTGACCTTCACGTTGTTGGCGATGCCGCCGTGGGTCAGCGCCTCGCCCAGCGATTTATAGGCATCCTGCAAGCCGGTGTACTTGCCGACAATGGCGATGGTGACCTCGCCTTCCGGCTTGGTGACCCGTTCAACCACTTTTTCCCAGCGCGACAGGTCGGGGGACGGAGCCTCCAGCCCGAAATGATCCAGCACCTGCTTGTCCAGGCCTTCCTCGTGATAGGTGATGGGCACGCGGTAGATGCTGTCCACATCCAGCGCCGGAATGACCGCATCGCGCCGGACGTTGCAGAACAGTGCGATCTTGCGACGCTCGGCCTCGGGGATTTCGCGGTCCGCCCGGCACAACAGCACGTCCGGCTGGATACCAGCGCCCTGCAATTCCTTGACCGAATGCTGGGTCGGCTTGGTTTTCAGCTCGCCCGCCGCCGGAATGTAGGGCAGCAAGGTGACATGAATAAACATGGCGCCGCCACGGCCCAACTCGTTGCCCAACTGGCGAATGGCCTCGATAAACGGCAGGCTTTCAATATCGCCGATGGTGCCGCCGACCTCACACAGGATGAAGTCTTCGTCGGTTACGTCGCCCAGGGCGAATTCCTTGATGGCGTCGGTAATGTGGGGAATGACCTGAATGGTCGCGCCCAGGTAATCGCCGCGCCGCTCACGCGCGATCACGTCTGAATAAATGCGCCCGGTGGTCACATTGTCGCTCTGGCGCGACGACACGGCGGTGAAGCGTTCGTAGTGGCCCAGATCAAGATCGGTTTCGGCACCGTCGTCGGTCACGTAGACCTCGCCGTGCTGATAGGGGCTCATGGTCCCGGGATCGACGTTGATGTAGGGATCGAGCTTGCGCAGCCGAACCTTGAATCCACGGGTTTGAAGAACCGAGCCCAGAGCCGCCGAAGCCAGACCCTTGCCCAAGGAAGAAACCACACCGCCGGTGAAAAAGATGAATCGCGCCATGGACCGACAATCTACCCCAAACTGTTTCTGCCAAAAAGAGAAGAGGCGGCTAGCGCCGCCTCCGGTTTTAAAATTTCGTTGCCATCTCCGGCCCGCCCTATTTCGCCAGGGGCGCCGCGGGCCCCGCGGGCTCGGCGGGCGCTTCCGTCGCCGGGGCGGTGGCTGCGGGCGAATCCATAATCGAGCTCGCCTCGCGCCCGGAACCGCTCATGATCGCCAGGGTCATGCTGGTGACAAAGAAACCCGCGGCCAGAATACCGGTGGCCCGGGTTAGAATATTGGCTGTGGCGCGGCCGGTCATGAAGCCGCCCATTCCGCCGCCTCCGCCGCCGCCGCCCATACCAAGGGCGCCGCCTTCGCTGCGCTGCAACAGCACCGTGCCGACCATGGCGATGGCGATAAGGATATGAATGACCAAAACGACCGTAAGCATTTTTTATTCCGTTCCAAACAAGAATGCCCCCCGCGCAAACATTGGGCGCGGGAGTTTCCGCCGGGGGTTTTACAAGTTTGTGCCGCCGATAGCCAGCGCAGAATTAGCCACCGGCGACAAACTTTTACAGAACCGCTACTTGCAACCCGCAGCCACGGCCGCGAAATCGTCCGCATTGAGGGCCGCGCCGCCAATAAGGCCGCCGTCGATGTCGGGCTGGCCCAGAAGTTCCTTGGCGTTTTTCGGGTTCATGGAACCGCCGTAAAGAATGCGGATTCCATTGCCTTCGTCCTCGCCCACGGCCTTCACCAGCTCGGCGCGGATCACGGCATGAACTTCCTGCGCCTGCTCGGGGCTTGCCGTCAGGCCGGTGCCGATGGCCCACACGGGCTCATAGGCGACAACCGTGTTCTTGGCCGTGGCGCCCGTGGGCAACGATCCCTTTAGCTGCCGCCGATTGACGGCCATGGCCCGGCCCGCTTCGCGCTGGACCAGCGTTTCGCCGATGCAAACGATGGCGATCATGTCGGCTTCCAGCACGGCTTCGGCCTTGGCTTTTACGACCGCGTCACCTTCGCGGTGATCGGTGCGGCGTTCGGAATGGCCGACGATAACGTATTGGCAGCCTACGTCCTTGAGCATATAGGGGCTGATGTCGCCGGTATGGGCGCCCTTTTCAGCCACATGACAATCCTGTGCGCCGAGCTTAACGCCAGTATCCTTGATCTCCTTCGCAACGCTGCCAAGCAGCGTGTACGGCGGACAAACCAACAAATCGAACGGTTGTTTTTTGCCCTTGGCCTTCTTCAAGGATTTGGCGACGCTCTTGGCGAGCGCGCGGCCGTCCTTTTTCAGACCGTTCATTTTCCAGTTGCCCGCAATAAGAAAGCGGCGACCCTTGGCCATTTGAAAATTCCTTGATTTCCTGATGTTATACAACGTCGGACGCGCATCCCGAGCGCCGACCGGCTTTTTCTAGCATAGGCTCCCGGCCCATCAAAGGATTCTTCTTTATCTTCCAACCGGCTCATTCCAATGTTGCGGGCGCAATCGGGCGCTTCTATGATGCCGCGCGTTCGTTACGTAAATTGTATAGACCGAAATTCAAACCACAGACCGATCCCTGAACATTCAGTACGGTCCTTAACAAGAGTTCGCCATGCTCGAAGCCATTCGCAAACGCTCCGCGTCCATCGCTATTAAAATACTATTCGCATTGTTGATTCTCAGCTTCGTCAGTTGGGGTATCGGCGATTTGATCCGTGGCCGCGCCACCGCGCAGTACGTAGCCGAAATCGGCGACGTCGAAATAACGCCGCAGGACCTGTCCAACGCCTATTTGCGTGAAATCACGCGCATGGAAGCCTTGTTCAGAACCCGCATCGACCGCGAGCAGGCTCGCGCCATGGGCCTGTTGGAGGCGACGCTTGGCAGGCTGGTCAGCGAAACGCTGTTTGATCTCGATGCCAAATCCCTTGGCGTCACGGCCAGCGACAGCGCGGTGCGCACCAATATTCGTAACGACAAGTCGTTCATGGACCAGACCGGCAAGTTCAGCCGCCTGCAGTTCGAGCAGGTCTTGCTGGCCAACGGCGCCAGCGAGCCCGCTTTCGTCGCCCGTCTGCGTGGTCGCATGGCGCGCAACCAGATCGCCAGCAGTATCGCCAGCGGGGCTGCCGCGCCGAAACCCCTGATCGACGCCATCTACCGCCACCGTCAGGAAAAACGCTCCGCCGAAACCCTTTTTGTCGCCGATGAAACCATGACGGGGATCGCCGAACCGGGAAGCGATGAGCTGACCAAGTTCCATGCGGACAACCCCGATCAGTTTACCGCGCCGGAATACCGCGAAGTTACGGTGCTGAACCTTCGCGCCAAGGATCTGGAAGACGAGGTTTCGGCGACTGAAGAGGAAATCGCCGATCTTTACGAGCAGCGGCAGGATGAATTCGACCGCCCCGAAATGCGCAAGCTGCGCCAGATCATCGTGCCCGAGGAAGACAAGGCCAAGGAAATCCACAAGCTGCTCAGCGAAGGCGGCGATTTTGCTACCGTCGCCCAGGAACAGGCCGGACTGGACGAAAAAACCACCGATGTCGGCGAAGTCACCAAGACCATGTTGCTGGCCGAACTGGCCGAACAGGCGTTTTCACTGGCGAAAGATGGCCTGAGCCAGCCGGTTCAAAGTCCGTTGGGTTGGCATGTCCTGCGTGTCGACGGCATCACTCCGGCCCATAAGCAAACGGTCAAGCAGGCCACCGACGTCCTCAGCGCCGATATCCGCCGCGAAAAGGCCATCGACGCCCTGTTTGATCTGGCCAACCGCATCGACGACAGCCTGGGCGGCGGCGCCACTCTGGAAGATGCGGCGCGGGAGCATAACCTCAAGCTTCAGCGGATCGCCGCCGTAGACGGACGCGGACTGGACAAGGCGGAAAAACCCGTCGCCAAACTGCCGACCGGCGGAAAGTTCCTAAAAACCGTGTTTGAAACACCGGAAACCGAAAGCAGCCTGATGACGGAAGCGGATTCAGACAGCTACTTCATCGTGCGCGTCGATGCGGTGACACCCAGCGCGGTTCAGCCCCTTGACGAGGTGCGCGGAAAGGTCGCCGCCGCATGGAAGGCCGATCAGCGCGCCGCCAAGGCCAAGAAAGCCGCCGAAGCCGCCGCCGAACGCATTCGCAGCGGCGCAAACGTCGCCGACCTCGCCACCGAAACCGGGGCCATTGCCGGGACGACGAAGCCGTTCACCCGTACGAAGGGCGATCCCGAGGCGGGGCTTACCCGGCAAATCGTTCAGGATCTCTTCAAGGCCAAATCCGGCGAGGCCGTTTTGGGCCGCCGCGGCCAGGGATACATGGTTGCGAAATTGACGAAGATCGAGAAGGCCAATCCGGGCACGGATTCCGACGGCGTGAAAGCCGTCGAGGCCAATCTGTCAGGCGCTATTCGCAACGATATCCAGGCCCAGTACATGGCGTCGTTGCAAAATCGCTTCGCGGTCAACATCAATCAAAAGGCCATCGACCAGCTTTTCTGAACCATAGGGCCGGATATCAGTCATGACCCCCTTCCCCGCCTTCGAAAGTTTCAAGAAGACCTACGAGGACGGGAAGGCTCAGGTCGTCTGGACGACGCTGGTCGCCGATCTGGAAACGCCGGTTTCGGCGATGCTGAAGCTGGCCGAGGGCCGGCCCAACAGTTTTCTGCTTGAATCGGTCGAGGGCGGCGCGACGCGTGGCCGATATTCCTTTATCGGCCTCAAGCCCGATTTGATCTGGCGATGTTTCGGCGATAAGGCCGAGATTAACCGCCGCGCGCGCTTCGATCCGCATACGTTCGAACCGTGCACCGCCGGAGCCATCGACAGCTTGCGCGACATCGCGCAGGAATCGCGCATCGACCTGCCCGAGGATCTGCCGCCCATGGCAGCGGGACTGGTCGGCTATATGTCTTACGACATGGTGCGTCTGGTCGAACACCTTCCCGCCCAGAACCCCGATGTCCTGGGCACGCCCGACGGCATTTTCGTGCGTCCGACGGTAATCGCCATTTTCGACAACATCGAAGACGTGGTGACCGTGGTGACGCCGGTGCGTCCGGTTTCGGAAACCAGCGCGCAAGCAGCATTCGATCAGGCCCGCGAACGGCTGGCCGACATTGTTTCCGATTTCGGCCGCGGCCTTCCCTATCGCCGCGAAGCGGGCGCCGGTTCCGGCGAACTTCCGCAACCGGCTTCTAATGTATCGCGTGAAGAATTCCACGCAATGGTCGAGAAAGGCAAGGAATACATCCTGGCCGGCGATATCTTCCAGGTGGTTTTGTCGCAGCGCTTCCAATTGCCGTTCGAGCTGCCGCCCTTTGCGCTGTATCGCTCGTTGCGGCGTCTGAACCCGTCGCCTTTCCTCTATTTCCTGGATTTCGGCAACTTTTCCGTGGTCGGCTCCAGCCCTGAAATTCTGGTCCGCGTGCGCGACGGCAAGGTGACCATCCGCCCCATCGCCGGAACGCGCCCGCGCGGCAAGGATCGCGAGGAAGACAAGGCGCTGGCCGAGGATTTGCTGCGCGACCCCAAGGAATTGGCCGAACACCTGATGCTGCTTGATCTGGGGCGCAACGACGTGGGCCGTGTAGCGGAAATCGGGTCCGTGCGGGTCACCGAACATATGGCCATCGAGCGCTATTCCCACGTCATGCACATCGTTTCCAATGTGGAAGGCAAGCTTGATCCCGAAATGGACGCCATGGACGCTCTTTTCGCCGGGTTCCCGGCCGGCACGGTTTCCGGAGCCCCCAAGGTGCGGGCCATGGAAATCATCGACGAGCTGGAACCCGACCGGCGCAGCATCTACGCCGGGTGCATCGGCTATTTCGGGGCGGACGGCGAGATGGACACCTGCATCGCGCTGAGAACGGCGGTGGTCAAGGATGGCACGATGTTCGTTCAGGCCGGCGGCGGTATTGTCGCCGACAGCGACCCCGAATCCGAATTCCAGGAAAGCTGCAACAAGGCCAGAGCCTTGCTGAGAGCCGCCGAAGAAGCCGTCAGATTTGCCGCGAAAACCGGATAGTTCCCGGCCCTAGGGAAAACCCCTACTCCAAGGGCTCCGTTCAGATGCTAGATTGGCGCCTTGCCTTGCGCATTTTCGGTATCCGCCTGTATATTTTTTTTGTATCGCCAAGTTGAACTTCAACGAGACGGAATTTGGCCGGAATTAATATGACTCACCTGAATTTCGAAGACGTTCATGCGCTGGTTGCCGATCCCTTTCCCCAGGCCGCTGCACACACGCAGGCCGTCCTGACGGATATCGGCGTCGGGAATATCAAGTCAGTCGAGTCTCTTGAAGCGGCGCGTAGCGCTCTTCGTGAAAATTTCTTTGACCTTTTTGTCGCCAGTTCCGAGTGGTCCGGCGGCAACCTGGGCGAAATGATCACCGCCGTGCGCCATGGCGAAATGGGACCGAACCCGTATCAGGTCATTCTGGTTAGCGCAGAAGATGTCTCGAGCGTTTCGGCGTTGCGCGCCAAGCGCCGCGGAGCCGAGGCCCTTTTGCCTGCCCCGGTGGACAAGGCGGCGCTGGGCGAGGCAATTCGAAAAGCCTGTCAGGCGCGCTCCAAATTTGTCGCGACCAGCGATTTCATTGGTCCCGATCGCCGTGGCGGAGGCACGGGAGAATCGCTGATTCCCCTGCTTGATGTTCCCAATTCACTGCGCGAGCGGGCGGAAGGAACTTTCGACGCCGAAAAAATGGCTGCCGCCACTGCTGAAATGATGGCCCGCATCAATCGCGAAAAACTGGACCGGCACAGCGCCCTTATCGTCCTCTTGACCAACCGCGTCGGCCCCGACCTGATGGTCGGCGGCGTCGATGAAGGGGTGGTGGTATTCTTCGAACAGATCACTTGGCTGGCCGAAGATGCGATCAGGCGATTGAATGCGCCTGCGACAGATCCATCGGTGGAAGCCTGCAATGCGCTGATTGCGAAAATAGCGCAGTTGGAGACCATGCGCGGCGCGCCGTCGAACTCGCACGTTAGCGAGTTAATTAATCATGCCCATGCGGCCAAGGCGCAAATCGCGCCGGATATCGCCAATTACGCGCCTCGCTATTGAATTGTATTAGGCCGCGCATTTATTTGCGCATCGCCAAACGAACTGGAGAGCGTTCGTGGACATAACAACCATCCTGGGACTGATCATCGGCATCATCGTCGTGACCCTGGCGATCATGACGGGTTCGGATCTTTCGATTTTTCTCAACCTGCCCGGAATTCTCATCGTGCTGGGCGGAACGTTCGCCGCCACCCTTATAAAATTCCAGCTCCACAACGTATTCGTCGCCTTTACCGTTGGCATCCGCGCCGCTTTCGTCAATGAAATCGACGACCCGCGCCAACTTATCAATCAGGCTGTCCGCCTGACCAAGGTTGCGCGCAAACATGGTCTCGTCCGCCTTGAAAAGGCCAAGGTAAAGAACACGTTCTTTCGCAAGGGCCTTCAGCTTTGCGCCGACGGACGCGAGATTGAATTCATTCACAAAATGCTGACCCGGGAAATGGAAATGGCCATGCAACGCCAGGAAATCGGTTCCCTGGTGTTTCAGTCCATCGGAGATTCCGCGCCCGCGTTCGGCATGTTCGGAACGCTGGTCGGACTGGTTCAAATGCTGAGCCAGATGGACGACCCAACCCAAATCGGCGCCGCCATGGCGGTTGCCTTGCTGACGACCCTATACGGCGTTCTGATCGCCAATCTGATCGCCTTGCCCCTTTCCGACAAGTTGGTGATGAAGACCGGACAGGAGCGTGAGAACCGCCGCCTCATTATGGAAAGCATCACGCAGATTCATTCCCGCGCCAACCCGACCGTCGTCATTGAAATGCTGGAAGCGTATCTTCCCGAAAAGCAACGCCAGGGTGAAGCCAAACGCGAAGCGGCAATGAGTAGAAGGGCTACGGACAAAAAGCCATGAGTGGGCAGAGAAAACTTCGCCAGGCCACCCCGCGATGGATGGTCACCTACGCGGATTTAATGGCGTTGCTGTTGTGCCTGTTTGTTTTGCTTTTGTCGTTTTCCGACGTCGATAGCGATAGCTTCCGAAAAAACGCCGGGCCCATTAACCAGGCGTTCGGCATCATCAAAACGTCGCCCGACACCCCTTCCCCGCAGAAGGCGACGGCGCTGATCCCCAATATTCGCCCCACACCACAAGAAGAGGTGCGCGATGTGGATCAGATACTCGATCTGCTGGAAAACGCTCTGGCCCCGGAAATCGCGGCCAGAATCATCAATCTGGAAGTGAACGACAATTTCGTGGTTATTCGGTTTCCCGGAAGGGTCGCGTTCCCGTCCGGCACCGCCCAAATGGCCGATGATTTCATGCCGACGCTGAAAAAAATCAGCAGCGTTCTGGCCCAGACCGAAGGCGATATTCTGATCGCCGGACACACCGACAGCACGCCCATTTCCACCGCACAGTTCCGTTCCAACTGGGACCTTTCGACCGCCCGCGCGGTATCGGTCGTTCATCAGGTGCTGTCGGACGGATTAGTTGACCGCTCACGCCTGACCGCGCAAGGCTTCGCCGACACCCGGTCCCTGGCGCCCAACGATACGGCGGAAAACCGCAGCCAGAACCGGCGCGTCGAGATATCGGTCGAGATTCCGACTTACTAAGCGTTGGCCGCCCACCACCGCTCGTCCGCCAGCACGACCGACGTTTCCACCTGCCGTTCAGGAATGGTCCAGTAGGTTTTGAGCAGGCGGTTCTTGGTTTGCGTATCGACCATTCTGAACCCGTATTTTTCGTAAAAGCGCACCGCCCAGTCGGCGGCCGCCCAAGTTCCGATTAAGGTCGGCTTGGTGGTTTTTTCGTACAAGGCCTTGACCAGCGCGCCGCCGATTCCGCCGCGCCGCTCAGCCGTGCGGACATAGGCGTGACGAACCAGATAAACATCGCCCATGTCCTGCAGGCCCATGACGCCCAACAGCCGCCCGTCTGCTTCCAGCCCCCAGAAGACAACGCCGCCATCCATTTCGTGGCGTAAATCTTCCTTCGGCATATAGGGGTCGTGCCACCGATCAGCAGGGATGATACCGCGATAGGCTTCGGCCGCATCGTTGATGATCTCGAAAATTTCGTCGAAATCAGCCGTTTCGCAAATGCGTATCATGTGGCCGAAAACCTGTAGAGCGTACGATGGGAATAGGTTTCGTCCGGGCGCAATACGACCGACGGGAACTGCGGATTGTTGGGGCTGTCAGGATAATGCTGCGTTTCCAGGCAGAAACCGGCGCTTGAGCCGTACTTGACCCCGCCCTTGCCCATAAGCGATCCATCCAGTTTGAAGGCGGAATAAAACTGAACGCCGGGTACGTTCGTGCACACCTCCATCACGCGGCCCGATACCGGGTCATGCGCCACGGCGGCCGTACGCATCTCGCCCGCATTACCGTTGAGCACATAATTCATGTCATAGCCGCCACGGCCATCGGGCAGTTTGGCAACGTCGCGGGCAATCGTTTTTTCCTCGCGGAAATCATAAGCCGTCCCCTCGACAGGGGCGATTTCACCCGTGGGGATATCGGCTTCGTCGGTGGGCGTGTAGGCATCGGCGCACAATCGAAGGGTATGGCCCAGAATATCCCCCGATCCCGCCCCCGTCAGGTTCCAATACGAATGATTGACCAGATTGATAACCGTGGGTTTGTCGGTGGTGGCGCTGAATTCCAGTTCCAGCGCGTTGTCGTTGGTCAGCCGGTAGGCGGCTTCAACATTCAACGTTCCCGGATAACCTTCTTCCAAGTCTTGCGACACGTAACGCAGGATCAGTTCAGGTCCATCCGCCGTTTCGCGGGTTTGGGCATCCCATACCTTCTTATCAAAACCAGCCGTCCCGCCGTGCAAATGGTTGACGAACGCCGGACCCTGGTTGGCGGCAAGCTGGTATTGGGCGCCGTCCAAATCGAAGCGCGCTGCGGCAATACGGTTGCCGTAGCGGCCAACCAGCGCGCCGAAAAACGGGTGCCGTTCCAGATAGGGCCCAAGGGTATCGAACCCCAAAACGACATCCGCATTGATGCCGCCGGCGTCGGGAATGTGCATTTCCGTGAGAATGCCGCCGTAATCGGTGATTTTGGCGATCAGGCCGTTCGAGTTGGTAAGCGTATAGAGTGAAACCTCGCGGCCGCCGAACTCACCAAACCGCGCTTTTTCAATTCCCGGCATATTCTCATCCCCGATTGTTATTGGTTGAACGCACGATGGCGCTAAGGGGCACCAAAACCAGCCCCTTGGTTCCCAGACTTTCTATCCATTCGGCCAGCGCCGCAAGGGTTGCGTCACGCGGATGCCCGATGGCGATGGCAGCGCCTGCGCGCCTGGCCACCCGCTCGGCCTCGGCAAGGCGCAAATTCACGGCTTTCACCTCGTTGACGTTATCCAGAAATACATTGCGCTCGACCACCGGAACCCCCGCCGCGCGCCCGGTCACAGCGCCTACGGACCGTGGCGTGGTGCGCGAATCGAGGAACAATAATCCGCGCTCCTTCAACTCGTTCATAACCACGCTCATGCCTGCGCGGTCCTCGGTAAAACGGCTTCCCATGTGGTTGTTAATGCCGACCACCCCGCTCAGGCGATCCAGGCCCCAGATCAAACGCCGCCTGATTTCCTCCGGTGCATCGGTGGCCAGCAGCACGTTGGGGCCGGGATCGACCGACTTGCTGGCGGGCTCCATACTCACATGCAGCATCAACTCGTGGCCGGCAGCGCGGATATTCCGGGTCTGTTGGGCCAATTCGTCGGCATAGGCCAGAAACGAAAGGGTCAACGGTCCCGGCAATCCGATGGCCTTGGCCGTTCGTTTGCGGTCCATGCCCATATCATCGATGACGATGGCGATCATGGGACGCCCGGCAGTCTCGGGCGCGGCCAGGGCGAATTGTTCCCACGCGGGTCGGGGCGCCGGATGAATTGGCGGATCGGCCGGAGTTGTTGCCGGTGTAACGGGTTCCTGTGGTTTGGACACCGGCATCGGTGGCGGCGGCGGCGCATGGTAAACTTCTTCGGGCAAAGCCTCTTCGTAGGCGCGCGGACGCTCTGTGGCGGGTGTACCGTTGGCTTCGGGAAGGATGGGCGCGTTCGGCCCCGAAACCAGTTCCGGCGGCGGCGATTGGGTCTTGTACCAGGGTTCGCGAACCTCAGTCCTGGCAAGGGATTGCGCGACGCCGCTTTGAACGGGCGCGGGTTTTTCAATCAGATCAAGCGCGGCGGCGACCAGATACCCCAACCCCAGTGCCGCCACGGCGGCCAGCGCCAACCACAACTGGCGTGCCGGGTTAAGCGCTCGGCGCACCGGTTTGGATTTGCGTCCTCGTTCGTTGGGTCGCCGCGCCATCGCACTCGCCTTGCAACGCCTTTAAGCCGTCATAGTCGGCCGCACCCGTCGCAAGCGCAATGAATTTCCAAGGACAAACAGGCTGGAAACGCTCATGGCGGCGGCGGCCATCATGGGATTTAGCATAACCCCTGTCAGCGGAAATAACACGCCTGCCGCAACCGGAATCAGCGCCACATTGTAGGCATACGCCCACACGAAGTTGTAGCGGATCGTTTTCAGCGTGCGCCGGGCCAGCGCCGTCGCGTTGACGATGCCGCGAAGATCGCCCGACATCAGGATAACGTCGCCGGTTTCGATGGCCACATCGGTTCCGGTGCCGATAGCCAGCCCCACATCGGCCTGGGCCAGGGCGGGCGCATCGTTGATGCCGTCGCCAACGAAGGCGACGCGGCGTCCCTGCGCCTGAAGGCGTTTGATTTCACCGGCTTTCTGATCGGGCAACACCTCGGCGACGGTGCGGTCAATTCCCACCGCACGGGCCACGGATTGGGCGGTTTTTTCGGCGTCCCCGGTCAGCATGGCCACTTCCAGGCCCAGTTCGTGCAAGGCCTGCACGGCTTGTGCGCTGCCTTCCTTCACCGGATCGGAGACCGCGGCCAGCGCCGCCAACTGCCCGTCAATGGCGGCCAGAATGGGCGTTTTTCCGTCTTCGGCATACGCGGCGGCGGCATCACCCGCATCCGCCATATCAATACCGATTTTCTTCATGTATCGGGCCGCCCCCACCTGCACAAGGCGGCCTTCGATCATCGCTTCGATGCCGAAACCCGGTTCGGCGGCGAATTTTTCCACCTCGGGCAGCTCCAATCCCTTGGTTTCGGCGGCGCGCACGATGGCTTCGGCGATGGGATGTTCGCTGCGTTTTTCCGCCGCCGCCACAAGCGCCAGAACCTCGGCGTCGCCCAAATTTACGAAATCGGTCATTTCGGGGCGGCCCAGGGTCACCGTTCCGGTCTTGTCCAGCACCACGGTATCGATGCGCGCCAGTGTCTCCAGCGCCGCGCCCTGACGGATCAAAACCCCCATTTCCGCGCCCTTGCCGGTGCCCACCATAATCGCCGTGGGCGTCGCCAGCCCCATGGCGCAGGGACACGCGATTAAAAGCACCGACACGGCAGCAACAAAAGCAAAGCCAAGGGCCGGTGACGGCCCAAAAATCAGCCAGCCCGCAAAAGTGATCGCGGCGATAACAATGACGATGGGCACGAAAATTCCGGCGATGCGGTCGGCCACGCGCTGAATGGGCGGTTTCGAGCCCTGGGCTTCCTCGACCATACGGATGATCTGGCTCAGCACCATCTGCGCGCCCACCCGCGTGGCCGTGAACGAAAACGCCCCGTTTCCGTTGAGCGTTCCGCCCACCACTTCATCGCCTTCGGATTTTTCCACCGGAACCGGTTCGCCGGTAATCATGGACTCGTCGACGAAACTGGCCCCATGGGCGACGCTTCCATCCACCGGCACCCGTTCGCCGGGGCGCACCAGCACCACGTCGCCCGGAACAACCTCGCCGATGGGGATTTCCATCTCAACGCCATTTCGGCTGACACGGGCGGTTTTGGCCTGCAAGCGCATCAATTGCTTGATGGCGGCCGACGTGCGGCCCTTGGCCAGTGCTTCCAGATAGCGCCCCAACAGAATAAGCGTGACGATCACGCCGGCGGCCTCGAAATACAGTTTGGCCGTACCTTCGGGAAATATGCCGGGCGCCAGCAAAGCCAGCAGCGAATAGAAAAAGGCGGCGTTGCTGCCCATCATCACCAGGCTGTTCATGCCCGGATTGAGGTGCGACAGCTCGGCCCATCCGGCGCGGTAGAACCGCCGCCCGGCAAAAAACATAACCGGACTGGCCAGCAAAAATTCGATCCAGCCCCAGACGCTCTCGGCCAGCAGCGCATGATAGGCCCCGCTCAGCCCCGGAATGTGGCGGCCCATGGCGACGATCACCAGCGGCACCGTAAAGATCGCGGCAAAGCCGACCGCCGTTTTCAATTCCGAAATTTCCGCTGCGCGGCTGTCTGCCGACGGATCGGCGGCTGTGTCCGCTTCCAGTTCGCGCGGCGCAAAACCGGCCTTTTCCACCGCACCCATGAGCGCCTCAACGGTCGTCGCACCCGCCAGCACGCTGACCGACGCCCGTTCGGTGGCCAGATTGACGCCCGCTTCAAGAACGCCCGAAACCTTGCCAAGCACCCGCTCGACCCGGCCGACACAGGCCGCGCACGTCATGCCGTCGACACCGAATTCTATGGTTTCGGAAGGCGCGGCGAAGCCAGCCTTGGTCACCGCATCGGTGAAATCACCGATTTTCGCCTGAGCCGGATCAAATTCGAGGGTGGCTTTCTCGGTAGCCAGATTTACCGCCGCACTGCTTGTTCCGGGAATACGCGCCAGAACGCGTTCGACCCGGCCCACGCAGGCCGCGCACGTCATGCCGTCGACACGAAACGTTAAGTTCTCCATCAATTGAGCCTTCTCAGCGGTATTTCAGGACTTCCATCAATTC
>JADHSV010000052.1 GCA_016776725.1 Rhodospirillales bacterium | reverse complement strand
TACCGGTTTCCCTGCTGGTTGGGCTTGTGGCGCTGGGCACATTCCTTTGGGCCATGCGCGACGGCCAGTTTGATGATCTGGACGGGGCCGCCAACCGGATTTTGTTCGACGAGGACGACGATAACGGCGACGCGCCTGAGCCGCCGGAGGAGCGTTGATGGAGGAATTGTCCATTTTCGTCGAATTTCTGGTTTCGGGCGCGGAGCATTGCCAGAACGTCATTGAAAACCGGGGCGATCTTTTGGGCAGCCTGTTTGTGGCCGGGCTGGTTGGCGGAGGCGCGCATTGCATCGCCATGTGCGGACCTTTCGTTCTGGCCCAGTCGGTGTCCCGGCTGGAGGCCCGCCCGGCTTCGGAGATGCGGGAATTTCACCGCCTGAGCGGTGCCGCCCTGATCCCCTATCATCTGGGCCGGTTGACCACCTATATGGGACTGGGGGCGCTGGCGGGGCTGCTCGCGGGCGAGGTCACGGCAGCCAGCGGGTTTCGCTGGCTTTCCGCCGTTTTGCTGGCGCTCGCAGCGATCTTGTTTCTGGGATACGGCATTCGCAAATTTTCCATCCGCCTTCCATGGTCGTCGGGCAAGGGAACGGGCTGGTTGTCGCGTGTGGCTGCGAACATGGCCAAACCGCTATTCGACCGGCCCACAGGCCTGCGCGGGTATGGGCTGGGGGTAACGTTGGGTTTCCTTCCCTGTGGCTTTCTGTATGGCGCGCTGGCCGCCGCCGGAGCCAGCGCGGGGGACAATTTTGGGGCCCTGGCCGGAGCCCTGGTCATGGGCGCGTTTGCGTTGGGAACGGTGCCGTCGTTACTGGCGGTCGGTTTGGCCGGGCATGTTGTGGGCGAAAGGTGGCAAGGTGTTGTCGCTCGCGCCACACCTGTGCTGATGATTTTCAACGCCCTTATCCTGTCGCTCATGGCGGTTCGCAGCATTGCATAACAAAACAAAACCGGGGGGAAATCCATGAAAAGCCGTTTGGTCCTTTTGATTTCGATTGTTGCCGTGCTGGTGGCGGGCGGGCTGGCAGGCCGTCATTACTGGGCCATGTTCGTGGGCGGCGAAAACAACGTGGCGGACATTGGCGGGCCGTTCACGCTGGTAGATCACACCGGAAAGACAGTCACCAACGCCGACTTTCATGGCAACCTGTCGCTGGTTTATTTCGGCTACACCTATTGTCCGGACGTCTGCCCGACGGCGTTGTCGGGAATTGCCGAATCCCTTGAAACGCTTGCCGACGGCGCCGACCAGATCACGCCCATCTTCATTACCATCGATCCCGAACGCGACACGCCCGAGGCCATGGCCGATTACGTGGAGGTTTTTCACCCGCGTCTGGTGGGACTTAGCGGTTCGGTGGATCAGGTCACGGCGGCGGCCCGCGCCTATCGCGTGTTTTTCGCCAAGGTTCAGGAAAAAGACAGCGATCCCGAGGATTATCTGATGGATCACAGCGCTTATACGTATCTGATGGATCGGCAGGGAAAATTTCTAATGCATTTCCCCCACGGCGCCGACCCGGTCCAAATGGCGCAAGATATTGCCCAGTATTTGTAGTGACGCAGGCTTTGAACGCCGTGATCAAGTGTTCACCGCTCACTCAATCGTGGCCGGTGAACCTTGCTTTCTTATTGTTTTGTTGAGCTTTTTTTTGGTGTGGTCTTGCGCCGGGTCCAAACAGATTTTATCTTACAACTGCTTTTGTGCTTCCGGGGGGGGCCGGAGGTTGCTGCGTTTTTGCAGCTTTTTCAAATTGAATGGTAATTGAACCCACCATGACTGAGAAACAGTCAGTCGTTTGTGTCGTGGATGACGATCCCGCCGTTCGCGATTCGTTGAGTTGGCTATTGTCGTCGGTTGACCTCGACGTGGAGACTTTCTCCTCGGCCCAGGAATTCATAGACGCCTATGATCCCGATCAACAGGGGTGTGTGCTGGTTGACGTTCGTATGCCCGGCATGAGCGGCCTTGAATTGCAGGAAGAGCTTAGCGCCCGCGGAACCAATCTTCCGGTTATTGTCATTACCGGACACAGTGATGTTCAGATGGCCGTGCGGGCAATGAAGGCGGGCGCATTCGATTTCATTGAGAAACCTTTCAACGATCAGGCCCTGCTCGATCTGGTCCAAAAGGCGATCGAGGAAAACAAGGCAACCATCCGGGTTCAATCGCAACAGAACGAAATCCGCAACCGGTTCAGTTCGCTGTCGCCGCGCGAGCAGGAGGTGCTGGAACTGATCGTGGCCGGCGAACCCAACAAGCGGATCGCCTTCAACCTCAGCCTCAGTGAAAAAACCGTCGAGGCGCACCGCGCCAAGGTCATGGACAAGACCCGCGCCGGTTCTCTGGCCGAACTTATCAAGATGGCGACCCTTCTGTCCTCTGCTAAGGGAAATCCCTGAGGACCGACTGGGATATCCCCAATTCACCAACCCAACCGATTGAGTAGAATCCACGGCTGAGGGGAAGCCGGAGCGCTTCTATGAATTTGCCCGGCGACACGATACTGAAGATGGAAAAGCAGGAAAAAGCACTGGATCGCAATCCGGTCGTCTATATCGTTGATGACGATCAGGCCGTTCGCCATTCCCTTGAATGGTTATTGGGCGACGGCGAGTTTGAAGTGCGAACATTTGCTTCAGCCATTGAATTTCTGGACACGCTGGACCCCATGCAACCGGGATGTCTGGTCGCCGACGTGCGCATGCCGGGAATGAGCGGCCTTGAATTGCAACATGAGATCAAGGCCCGGGGCATTGATCTTCCTGTCATCATCATTACGGGTCATAGCGACCGCAACATGGCCTTGCGCGCCATGTCCGCCGGAGCCGTAAATTTCCTGGAAAAACCGCTGAACGACGAAATGTTGATCGCCATGATCCGCAAAGCGCTGGGGGAAAGCCCCAACGATGGGCCCTCGGCATCCTAAGGCGAGCTACGCCGCAATATCCTGCGCCACCCCTGAGACAATCCCGCCCCAATCGCGAAGAAACACCGAACCCTTGATGGTGCGTTGAATAAGCACGTTGCGCCGGTCGCTCTCGTCGGCCTTTCGGCGAACAAGTTCAAGCTCACTCAGCCGATCCAGAGCCCGCGTGATGGCCGGTTTCGACACATTCAACAGGGTCGCCAGCCCGCGGACCGTATGGGGCGGCGGGGTCAGATACACGTTCAGAAGAACAGCCATCTGACGCGCCGAAAGATCGGGTGTCTCGCGCCGGACGCCGGCCAGTACGGCAAGACGCCAAAGATGGAGCGCCTGCATATCCGATAAAGGTATTGCCATTTCGCCACTTAACCCATGTCGTTTCGGTTACGTAATTTTTACGCGACAACGGTTAAGCAAGGGTTAAAAGGCTATACCTAACGGCCTGTGCTCCCAAACCGGCTTTCGATCATGGCATAGGCGGCGCGAATGCCCATGGCCTCGCCCCCTTCGGGCCGACCGGGCCTGTTTTCCAGATTCCAGGCTGTCAGATCAATGTGCGCCCAGGCAATATCGGGTTCGACAAAAGCCTCAAGGAACAACGCCGCTGTAATCGCACCGGCAAAGGGCGCGTCGGGCGCGTTGTTCAGATCCGTGATCTTGCCCTCGGTCAATTTGCGGTAGGGCCCGAAAAGCGGCATACGCCACAACGGGTCGTGGGTGGCCTCCCCGTGGCGCAACAGCTCGTCGGCAAATTCGTTTTGATTGCAGAACAATGCAGGAAGGGACGGCCCCAGGGCAATCCGTGCCGCGCCCGTCAGGGTGGCGAAATCAATAACGAAGACCGGCGTTTGCGATACCGCCTCGGTCAGGGCATCGGCCAAAATCAGGCGCCCTTCGGCATCGGTATTTCCGATTTCCACGCTCAGCCCCTTGCGTGTTGAAATCACGTCCTGGGGGCGAAAGGAATTGCCGGACACGCTGTTTTCCACCGCCGGGATCAACAACCGAAGACGCACGGGCAACTGCGCGTCCATGATGGCGCAAGCCAGGCCCAGCGCATGGGCCGCCCCGCCCATATCCTTTTTCATGAGCTTCATGCCCGCCGCCGGTTTGATGTCGAGCCCGCCGGTGTCGAAACAAACCCCTTTGCCGACCAGCGTGATCAGCGGTGCGTCGGCATTACCCCAGACCATGTCAATCAACCGGGGTGCGCGCGGGCTTCCGCGGCCAACGGCGTGAACGGCGGGATATCCGGCGTCCAAAAGATCGTCGCCAACAATTTGACGCAGCTGCGCATCATATCGATTCGCTACCGTTTCGACCGCTTTGTAAAGCTCTTCCGGCCCCAGTTCGTTGGCGGGCGTGTTGATCAGATCGCGGGTCAGAAATATGGCCTCGGCCAATCGTTCGATCCGCCCGCGATCACAGGGCTCGGGCCAAACAAGCTGCGCGGGCCCCTTTTCTTCGTCACCCCGGTAGCGGGCAAACCGATAGTCGCCGAGAGCCCACCCCAGCGCCACCGTTTCCATGTCCTTACCGGCAATCGGGGAACTTGTTGCGGCATCGAAACGATAGGTGTTCTGTGGCAGCAACGCGCGAATACCCGCCCAGCTCCACAAGGGTTGATCGGGATCGAAACCGCAGACGACACACACGGGTTCACCAGCCGCGTCGGGGACAAGACAATATGTGGCGGGCTTCCCCTCGAAGCCCGACGCCGCGACCCAGGCCTCGATGGTTGGCGATTGCCCCGTGAGCCAATCGCCCACGTCTTCCTTCGTCAAGGCAATCAGGGGCATTGCGTCGGTGTCTTCGACCAGCCATTCGGCCATTGCGTTGTCTCCTTTTTTCGCGGAACGCGTAGATTTGCTATGCCACTGGACATAAATCAATTACCACGCGGCGACAATCAAGTATAAGCAAGCGAGAGATTCGCGAGGGGGTGGTATCGTGACGAAAATTGAACTCGTTATCGGAAACAAAAACTATTCGTCGTGGAGTTTGCGAGGATGGCTGGCGCTGCGCATGAGCGGCGCGCAGTTCGACGAAATCCTGGTTCCGTTGGACCGCCCCGAGACACGCGCGGCAATCGCCGCGCATTCCCCCACGGGTCTGGTTCCCCTTTTGAAATGCGGCGACGAGGTGGTTTGGGATTCGCTAGCCATCGCCGAATGGTCGGCGGAGCGATATCCCGAAGCCGGTCTGTGGCCGTCAAATCCTGCGGCGCGCGCGGTGGCCCGTTCGGTCTGCGCGGAAATGCATTCGGGTTTTTCGGCGCTTCGCGGTGAATTTCCGATGAGCATCCGGCGCGAAGAACAAGGGCGCGCCTTCAGTTCGGAAACACAAAAAGACATTGAACGAATTTGCGAACTGTGGACTTTCTGCCGTGAAAAGTTCGGTCAGGATGGTCCGTTTCTTTTTGGCTCGGCGTCGATCGCGGATGCGTTTTTCGCGCCCGTCGTCAGCCGCTTTAGAACCTACAGGGTCCAATTAGAAGGCCCGACCAAGGATTACGCGCAAACAATTTTGGAGTGGCCGCTGTTTCAAGAGTGGATTGCGGTGGCCCACGAGGAACCGTTTAAAATTGGAAAGTATGAGGAATAATCGGCATGAGGAAATTTGTTCTTATTGCGCTTTTTTCGATTCTCACCGGATTCGCCGGAGCGTCCGTGGCGGCTGAGTTCAAGTCGGGCGATATCGTGATCACCGATCCGTGGGCTCGGGCGTCGGCCTCGAAAATGATGAAGGCGGGCGCGGCCTTCATGATGCTGAAAAATAATGGTGCAAACGCCGACCGGGTCATCGAAGCACAATCCACCATCGCCAAAAAAACTGAACTGCATACCCACCTGATGGAAAAAGGCGTCATGAAAATGCGCCAGGTTCAGGCAATCGATGTTCCGGCCGGAAAAATGGTGCCCCTGAAGCCCGGCGGCCTTCACGTCATGTTCATGGGCCTGCATTCGCCGCTTAAGGAAGGTGCAAAGTTTTCCCTGACGCTGGTTCTTGAAAAGGCCGGAAAAATCACGTTCGATGTTCCGATCATGAAACCCGGCGCCAAGGGTCACATGGGTCACAAGAAATAGGGACCGCCCTATTCCACCGCGAACAGGGAAACTTTTTCGGTTTTTCCGCGAATTTCGACCTCGCCAATCCGGCGCAGGCCGATGGTGCTCACCCTTTCGGCGGTAGCGCCTGATACGAGCGTTCCTGTGCCGTATTCCTTGTTCAATTGTTCGAGCCGGGCCGCCAGATTGACCGCGTCGCCGTGGACCGTATAGCTGAGACGCCCTCCGGCGCCGACACTTCCGGCCACGACGTCGCCGGTGTTAATTCCGACCCGGCACGACAATATCTGACCGGCGAACGCGCGGCCTTTGATGGCCCGGTGTATTTCGATGGCGGCGCGAACCGCGTTTTCCGCGTGGTTCGCATCGGCCACCGGAACATTGAAAATGGCCAAAACCGCATCGCCCTGGAACTGGGTAATGACGCCGCCGTGGCGTTCGATGATTTCAACGACGGTGGAAAAATAGCCATTCAATACGTCGACGATTTCCTGGGGCTGCAGGCGTTCCGACATGGTCGTAAAACCGGCCAGATCAGAGAACAATACCGTCGCATGGGCCGATTGCGGAGCGAGGGTTCCGTGTTCCTCGACAATCGCCGTAGCCACCGCTTCGGGCACATAGGTCCCAAATAGTCCCCGGATCAGATCGCGTTCGCGCAAGCCCTCGACCATGCTGTTAAACGATGTGGTGGCTTCGTTCAGCTCGCGCAGCCGCGTTGATTGAAGGGGGGCAAGGCCGTCGAGATGCCCCTCGCGAACCTGACCTGCGGCATCCGCCAGCCGCCGGACGGGCCGTGTGGTGGTTCGGGCCAACCATATGGCGCACAAAATGGCGACGCAAAGAACGCCGAGTCCCGCAGCGGCCGAAAGCAACAGCCTGACCACATCGCCGCGCGCGATTTCAGGGCCGAAATGCGCGCCAATGGTCCAGGGTTTGCTTCCGTATCGGCTGATTTCGCGAAAAACAAATATACGCCGTTCGCCCTCGACCCAGATGCCGCGCGCCTGCGATTTTTTCATCTCGCCCATAAAGCTCAGCCTGAATT